>DFHS01000026.1:0-5689 GCA_002372695.1 Bacteroidales bacterium UBA3717 | reverse complement strand
GTGTTGCGTGACCTCACAAAGGAAAGGTTGCAACCAGTGGAGATCGACATCCATCTCATGGCTGTCTATAGACCACCCGATAGCCGGGATTCCTTTCTCCGCCGCCACGAGGCAGGCACCAATCGTGCCCGAATACATGGCGTTGATAGCCGCATTGCTTCCATGGTTGATACCGGAGACAAGGAGGTCTATTTTCTGATCGGCAAAGAGGTACTCGAAAGCGATTTTCACACAATCCGCCGGGGTGCCGTTGGTCACATAGACCTCCGCCCCATTGAGATCATGCTCCTCGATGCGTTTGAGATAGATCGGTTTGGCGACGGTGATAGCTGCGCCGAAACCACTTCTGGCACTATCCGGCGCTATCACCGTTACCTTTCCCAATTTGGTCATTTCTTTGGCTAAGAGACGGATTCCTGCCGTCCCCCAGCCATCATCATTTACAACTACTATATTCATTGTTTCCTGTGTTCTGCGATTAGTTTTCCGGGAACATGACTACTTCAAACACATTGCCGGAGGAGACTAATTTCTTGAGCGTAGCTTGTACGGTCTCTGCAGTGATGCCTTCGACAGCCGCTTTGTAATCGCGGATGTTGTTGATGCCATACATGTAATACATGTATATCTCCTGACGCCAATAGGAGTTTTTCTCCAAATCTTCCTGGAAATCTTTGAGCATCGACTCTTTCTCTTTCTGCAGGTCTTTCGCCAACGGGCCATTTTCAATGATAGTCTGAACCTCCTCGTGGATGATTTCCATGAGGCGAGCCTGCTTCTTAGGATCGGTGTCAAATTGCATGATCAGGGCAGCCTTCGGAGTCGGCAGGATAGAGAGATAGCCGTACGTACCAACACCATAAGAACCACCTTCTCGCTCACGAATCGACTCCAAGTAACGGGTGCTCAAGATACGTCCGATCATCTCCATATTCAGGTCATTGGCAATCGAATACGGGATGTCATAGGACGTATATTGGATGCGGTTAGACGCCGTAGTAGTCTCCATCTGGCGGCTGAAATAGTTCTTCTGCTGACCTTTTGCAACCGTGATATGATGGTCGATAACCTGCTCCAACTTGTTCTTTTTGGTCTTCATACCACCGAGCCACTGGCAGATCAGTTCCTGCACTTTGGGGTCATTGGGGTTGATGTTACCCACAAAGATGAAGGTGAAGTCCGCCGGGTTCGCAAAGCGCGCTTTGTAGATCTCCAGAGCCTTGTCAAGCGACACTTGTTTGAGCGTCGTGGTGTCGAAGAGGATCGTACGCTCCGAATGATTCGTGCTCATCATCTGTATCGAATCGGAGAACGTGATCTTGGGATTCTTATCACGGTTTGCAAGCTGGTTCTTCATCAGCGAGATGAAGGTCTCATATGCCTGCTCGTCACGACGCGGAGCAGTAAAATAGAGATAGGTCAACTGCATGAGTGACTCGAAATCCTTCACTGCCGAAGAGCCCACCAACTGCTCGGTATTCTCCGCTATCTGCGGATCAATAGATACGCTCTTACCGGTCAGGGCTTTCTCCAATTGGGTGTAGTTAAAACGTCCTATACCGGAGAAACCGATGATGGAAGTAGCCACTTGTGCGGACGGCAGATCGGCGGTAGCCACCTGGCTCATACCACCCTTCGAGAACGCACGCATCAGGATCTCGTCCGCTTTGAATTCCGTGGGTTTGAACACGACCTTGATGCCGTTGGAGAGGATCCATTCGGTGATACCGAGTTCGTCATTGCGGGTGACAGATTTGATTTTGCCTTTATGCGGTGCTTTCTTCACAAGTTCCGAGTCAAAGACCTCTTCCGCCGGAGCTTCGATAGCCAGTTCGCTAAGACCAGCCAGTGCCTTGAGGATCGTTTCCTCCGAGGGAATGTTCACACCTTCTTTCTGCGGGCCGGAGATGGCAACGGTCGGGTTCGGATGGATGAGAGATTTAGCCATTTCGTTGATCATATCAAGGCTGACCATCGGCATCATAGCCTGTACGAAATCGTATTCCCACGCAATGCCCGGCATCGGTTCACCGTCCTCGAAGTTACGTATGCACTCGCGCGCTAAGGATATATTGCGGTTGGTGTTACGCTCATTGTAAGCCTTCTCCATGCGATTCAGTTTCTCTGCTTTCACGCGCTCCAATTCCGCGTTGGTAAAGCCATAGCGGTGCATGGATTCCAATTGGAAGAGGAGGTCTTTGAACGCCTCGGTCTCACGTCCCTCTTTGGGGATGGTGATGGCGTAGAACGCATCCATTTTCTTAGCGCACTCGCCGTATTGGCAGCCGGCGCCGGTGAAAGACGCTTTGGGATCCAGCGCCAGTTCCGAGAAACGGTTATCGAGCATATCGCAAATCAAGCCGCGCAAGACGTCGATCATGTATGCCTGTGCGGTGCCTTGGAGCATCTCCGGCAGTTGATCGAACTTATACTGCATAGTGATACGGCTGCCTTCCGCCTCGGGGTCGGTAACGATTACTACCAGCGGTTTCTCGTTGTGGTTCACCGTATAGACCGGGCGCTCACCATAGTTGGCACGACGCGGTACGTCCGCCCAGAGGGCTTTGATCTTCGCCTCGATACTATCCACATTGATGTCACCCACTACGATAATAGCCTGATTATCAGGACCATACCATTTCTTATAATAGTCACGCAGCGCCTGATACTCAAAATTATTGATCACTGCCGTGTCCCCGATCACATCGCGTTTCGCGTATTGCGTACCCGGGTACATGCGCGCGTTCATCTCTTTCCATATGCGCCTGCGCGCGGTACGGCCTGTACGCCATTCCTCCAGGATGACGCCACGCTCAGCGTCTATCTCCTCGTCCAGAAGCAGCAAGCCGCAGCTCCAATCGTGCATGACGAGCAGCGCGCTATCCACGATACCCGGACGATAAGTCGGCACATCGGAGAGACGATAGACCGTCTCGTCAATCGAGGTATAAGCATTGATGTTTCCACCGAAGTTCACACCCACCGATTCAAAATAATTGATGATTCCTTTGCCGGGGAAATGCTGGGTACCATTGAATGCCATATGCTCCAGGAAGTGCGCCAGACCGTTCTGGTGATCCTCTTCGAGGATAGCACCAACCGCTTGCGCGATGTGGAACTCAGCACGTTGTTTAGGTTGCTCATTATGACGGATATAATAGGTCAATCCGTTTTCCAACTTGCCATAGCGAACCTCAGGGTCCATGGCGAGTTTCTCAGGCGCCTGCTGCGCCGAAACCATCATAGCTACAGACAGTAGCGCGATGTTAAGCAGTTGTCGTTTCATTATTGACGTTGTTTAAAGTGGTTTGACTTTGTTGCGCCTCGTCGGGCGATGTTTGGGGCTCTTCTTTTTTCTTTCGGGGCGCCCGTTTCTTCTTAGCCGCCTCTTCCTTGGCTAATTCCTCGTTTGCTTCAAGCAGTTCATCCCCGCGGCTTTTCCAAGGTCTCGGACCAAGGATGCTCTCTACGTCCTCGGAAGTGATGACTTCGCGGTCTATGAGGAGTTGGGCTATCCGGTGATGTCCCTCGGCGTTCTCGGTCAGGATCTGTTTGGCGCGCGCCATCTGGTCGGCGATAATACGCTGCGTCTCTTGGTCAATGAGGGTTGCGGTTTTGTCCGAATATGGCTTGGTGAATCCATAGTCGTAGCGTCCGGTAGAGTCATAGAAAGAGACGTCTTTCAGTTTATCGCTCATGCCGTAGTAAGCCACCATAGCATATGCCTGCTTGGTGACGCGCTCCAAATCATTGAGGGCTCCCGTGGATGTCTGGTCCAGGAAGAGCTGCTCAGCAGCACGACCACCGAGCAAGGAGCATAACTCATCGAGAATATGCTCTTCGTTGGTCAACTGACGCTCTTCGGGCAGGTACCACGCTGCACCGAGCGCCATACCACGCGGCACGATGGTCACTTTGACCAAGGGGTTCGCCCAACGGAGCATCCAACTGATAGTAGCATGACCGGCTTCGTGATAAGCAATGGATTTCTTTTCCTCCTCGGTCATGATCTTATTCTTGCGTTCCAAACCGCCCACGATACGATCGACAGCATCCATGAAATCCTGTTTGGTGACTTTCTTCCGTCCGCCACGCGCGGCTATCAGAGCCGCTTCGTTACAAACGTTCGCAATATCCGCACCGGAGAAGCCCGGGGTCTGTTTGCTGAGGAAATCCACATCTACCGACTCATCCAATTTGATAGGACGGAGATGAACCTGGAAAATCTCTTTGCGCTCCTGAAGGTCCGGTAGCTCGACATGTATCTGTCGGTCGAAACGTCCGGCGCGAAGAAGCGCAGCGTCCAACACGTCTGCGCGGTTAGTAGCCGCAAGGATGATAACACCGGAGTTGGTACCAAAACCGTCCATCTCCGTAAGAAGCTGGTTCAGCGTGCTCTCACGCTCATCGTTACCGCCTGTCATGACGCCTTTGCTACGGCTGCGACCGATGGCATCGATCTCATCAATGAAGATGATTGCCGGCGCTTTCTCTTTGGCTTGACGGAAGAGGTCACGTACGCGGCTTGCACCGACGCCGACGAACATCTCCACGAAATCCGAGCCGCTCATTGAGAAGAAAGGTACATCGGCTTCGCCGGCTACGGCTTTGGCAAGGAGCGTTTTACCGGTTCCCGGAGGGCCTACAAGAAGTGCTCCCTTAGGGATTTTAGCGCCTATCTCGGTGTATTTCTTGGGGTTCTTGAGGAACTCCACGATCTCTTGTACCTCTTGCTTGGCGCCGTATAAGCCGGCTACATCCTGAAAGGTTACTTTGTCCTTTTTATCCTTGTCAAAGAGTTGCGCTTGAGCCCGTCCGACACCGAAGATTCCTCCGGCACCACCTAAACCGCTCATACCCCTGCTGAGATAGACAAAGAAGAGAATCATCAGCGCAAAAGGCAGAATGTTCACCAAAATGAGGTACCAATAGTCGCGCGACTTGGAATAAGTCACGTCAATGATCGCCTGACCGTTCTGTTTGCGGGTCGAGTTAACCTCGGTCATGTATTTGGAGAACTCTTCGATAGAGGGTACCTGGGTACGCACGGCACCTTTCGCCCGTTCGCCGTCACCTTGGGTATTGAAGACCACGGTGTAGTTCTGCGGCTTCACTTTGGCAGTAGCCATCAGGTCATCCTTCACTTCGATTTTATCAATCACACCGGCTTCGATGTATTTGGTGAGGTTGGTGTAACTCACTTCTTTACTCAGCCCTTGTCCTTCTTTGTCGCCGAAGAAATAATAGCCCATGAACGCAAAGGCCAGCACATAAAAGAGGAGGCTGATCCATCGTCTTGGTCCGCCTGGTTGTTTTTGTTGCGGCGCTTGCCGCTTTACAGTTTTTTTATCCGCCATTCCTATAAAATAACAGTTTAACAATGTTTTTAGCGTGCTTGGCACGATGCGGGAATCAGAGTATTTCCGGGAGTTCAGTTATTTTTCCGTCCGCCCAGAGGTGCTCAATGTCATAGAACGCACGCGGCTCACGCTGCATAATGTGGACAAAAATCGTGCCATAATCCATTGCAATCCATTCTGCATTCTCTTTTCCGGATACGCTCATAGGATGCACGTGAGTTGTAGTGCGCACAAAATCATCCACTTCGTCCGCGATAGCGGCTACCTGGGTGTTACTCTGCCCCTCGCAGATGACCATCATCTCGACCGGAGCCTCTTTGATCTTACGC
>DFHS01000007.1:2741-23371 GCA_002372695.1 Bacteroidales bacterium UBA3717 | reverse complement strand
GTCCAAAAAATTGGGGTCAGTACATACTTACCCTGCATTTACCCCTTATCCGATTCTGTCTCGATAGTGTCTCGCCAGTCTGATTTGGCTACCAATGCGGTGCAAATGAAGGGAAAAAACGGAGCCTTGGAAATTCGATGCAAAGATACAACAATTATTTGAGATATGCAAATTCCACAATACAAAAACATATTTTTTGCAAGAAAAACGCGCGTTTGCTTGCATATATGCAAAAAAAGTAGTAATTTTGCAGCGCAAAATGTGTGTGAACAAAAAACAAACAGAAAAAGCAAATTAAAAATTTATAAATAATTAAACACATGATTTATTCGAAAGAAGTACAAGAAATGTGCGTGGTAGCGAAGGGTCCGAAGCATGGACCGGCACCTATTCCCGAAGAGGGCAAATGGGTGAAGGCTACTGAGATTAAGGATATCTCGGGTATGACGCACGGTATCGGCTGGTGTGCACCGCAACAAGGTTGCTGCAAGCTGAGTCTGAATGTAAAAGACGGTATCATCGAAGAGGCTCTCGTTGAGACCATCGGTTGCTCGGGTATGACCCACTCCGCTGCTATGGCGGCTGAGATCCTGCCGGGCAAGACGATCCTGGAGGCGCTGAACACCGATCTCGTTTGCGATGCTATCAACACCGCAATGCGTGAGCTCTTCCTGCAGATCGTTTACGGTCGTACGCAGAGTGCGTTCTCGGAGGGCGGTCTGGCCATCGGTGCAGGTCTTGAGGACCTCGGTAAGGGACTCGTTAGCCAGTGCGGTACGCTCTATTCCACCAAGGCTAAAGGCGTTCGTTATTTGCAGTTAACCGAAGGTTACATCACCAAGGAGTTCCTCGACGAGGATAATGAGGTTTGCGGATACGAGTACGTTCACATGGGCAAGTTCATGGACGCTGTCAAGAAAGGTGTTCCGGCAGACGAGGCTCTGAAGAGCGTAACCGGCACTTACGGCCGCACGACCAAAGAGCAAGGTGCAGTTAAATCGATTGATCCACGCAAAAACTAAGGAGGAGAGACTATGATTCGTGAAGTAAAATTTGAGTCGCAAGACCGCCGCGAGAAACAGATTCTCGCCGCTCTGAACGCTAACGGTATCGCTTCCATCGAGGAGGCAAACCAGATTTGCGAGCAATACGGCCTCGATCCTTATCTGACCTGCGAGGAGACCCAACGTATTTGTTTTGAGAACGCGAAATGGGCTTACGTAGTAGGCACCGCTATCGCGCTGAAGAAAGGCTGCAAGAACGCCGCTGACGCTGCCGAGGCTATCGGTATCGGTCTGCAGTCATTCTGTATTCCGGGTTCTGTAGCTGATGACCGCAAGGTTGGTATCGGCCATGGTAACCTGGCAGCTCGTCTGCTCCGCGAGGAGACCCAGTGCTTTGCTTTCCTGGCAGGCCACGAGTCTTTCGCAGCTGCTGAGGGCGCAATCAAGATCGCTGAGATGGCAAACAAAGTTCGTAAGAACCCGCTCCGTTGCATCCTGAACGGTCTGGGCAAAGACGCTGCTATGATCATCAGCCGTATCAACGGCTTCACCTATGTACAGACTGAGTTCGACTATTTCACGGGCGAACTGAAAATCGTCCGCAAGAAAGCGTACAGTGACGGTCCGCGTGCAAAGGTTAACTGCTACGGAGCAGACGATGTTCGTGAGGGCGTTGCTATCCTCTGGCACGAGAACGTTGATGTTTCGATCACCGGTAACTCTACCAACCCGACCCGCTTCCAGCACCCGGTAGCAGGTACGTACAAGAAAGAGCGTATCCTGGCCGGCAAGCCGTACTTCAGCGTAGCTTCCGGTGGCGGTACAGGTCGTACGTTGCACCCGGATAACATGGCTGCAGGTCCTGCTTCGTATGGTATGACCGATACCCTCGGCCGTATGCACAGCGATGCACAGTTTGCAGGCTCGAGCTCCGTTCCGGCACACGTAGAGATGATGGGCTTCCTCGGTATCGGTAACAACCCGATGGTAGGTTGCACCGTTGCCTGCGCAGTGAATGTTGCATTGGCTTTGAATAAGTAAAAACGTAATAACATGATTACGTGATTGCGTCATTACGTAATCACGACAAATATCTAACACCGTGAAAGGCTGCTAAATGGTAGCCTTTCATGGTGGAATATTAACCAATTTAATTTCACAACAAAATGAAAAAATATCTTTTGATTGCTGTTCTGGCTGTAGCCAGCCTGGCAGCTTATGCACAACCCCGCGCCGTCGGTGTTAACCTCGGTGGCTGGTCTTCTATCTCTTATCAACACGGTTTTGGTGAGAGCAACATGTTGGATGTAGCCGCAAATCTCCACCTGCCTATTGGTCAAGGTCTCGGTGTCGGCGGTCATGTGACCTACGACTGGATTGACCCGTTCAATGCTCCCGTACCTTGGAATGAGAAGGGTGAGTGGCACTGGTACATGGGTGTCGGAGGTTCCGGAGGTTTCAACTTCGGTGGTACCTATGGCGACAAGACATACGACAGTTGGTGGTATGCCGGTGTGGCTGGTCATATTGGTATCGAGTATGACTTCTGGTTCCCGTTCCAGCTCTCTCTGGACTGGCGTCCGAGCCTTGGTGTAGGTACTAATGGTGGTAACCTCGGCTTCAACGTTCCGGGTCTTTGGGGCGGTATCCAACTCGGTGTTCGCTACAAATTCTAAGAAATAATAGAATATTTAATGTTTCAAAACACACATGTCTTCGGATGTGTGTGTGTTTTTTGTACCTTTTTAGGCAAAAAGGAAAAATAAATTTGCATGTATGCAAAAGATTTCGTATCTTTGTCGCCGAAACTGATATTAAATCTACGAAACACAAATTAAATCTATCATTATATGAAAAAAATTCTTCTTTCATTGCTCGTTATGGCATTATGTCTGCCGGCGAGCGCAGGTCTTCGCCAGAAACAGGCGAACAAGGACACAAATCGTTTCCGTTATGAGATTGAGTGTGCCGGTAATGCTATCCAGGGCACGTATCTGGTGAAGGTGTGGTCTTATAGCAAGAAGGCCTCGGTAGCTGAGAACCAATGCCGTAAGAATGCGGTTCACGGTGTGATCTTCAAGGGCTACGGCGGCGGTCAGGGTTGTGTGTCGCAACGTCCGTTGGCGAATAATCCCGGTGTAGAGACCCAGTTTGGGGAGTACTTCGACAGCTTCTTTGCTGATGGCGGCGAGTTCCAGAAATACGCTTCTATCATGGAAGGAACGACGGAGACCATCAAGGTAGGAAGGGAGTATAAAGTAGGCTGCGTAGTAAGCGTACGCAAGGACGATCTGCGCAAGGCGCTCGAGGCAGCCGGAGTTATTCGTGGATTAAATAGTGGATTCTAATTATGAAAAAGTTATCAGTACTGTTAGCCGTAGTAACGGCAATTATCTTCGCAGGTTGCGGACCGAAACGTTCGCAGGCGTATTATGACCAGCCGAGCCAGGTGATGAGTGCGACGGCAGAGGGTACGTATATCATCCGCGTTCAAGTGCGCGCCAAGGATGCCGTAGTGGCATTCAAAGAGGCACAACGCAAAGTAGTGAAGGAGGTGATTTTCGACGGTGTGAAGTCGGCCAATAGCGGAATCAGCGATCTCAAACCGCTGTGCTTCGACATGAACGCCCGCGAGAAATACGAGGATTATTGGAACGCTTTCTTCAGCGATGAAGGTCCATGGAAGGAGTTCACGAGTTACAAGGACCGCCGTGCTACTTCGACCCGCTATCAGCGCGACGGGCGTCTGATGGTAGAGACCGGAACGGTTACCGTGGATCGCGCAGGTATCAAAAAACGCCTCCAGGCAGACGGCATCATCCCCAAGGAGGGACGTTATTAAAAAACTCGATTTATCGAAATATCGAAATACCGAAATATCGAATCATTATGAAAAAATCAATCTTTACAATAGTTCTTGCGTGCGTAGCGTTGGTCGCGAGTGCGCAGATTAAGAAACCCGAGTTGATGGTCATTCCGTCGGATGCTTGGTGTATTCAAAATGGCTACTACACAGAGGTAGCAAACATGGGAACGATCACCAAGGTTCCGAACTACAAGCAGGCGTTGCAGGAGAATATGGGTCTGAAGTTAGCCATCGCCAAGTTGAATGACCTGATGGCAGAACGCCAGTTCCCGCTCAAGAGCCTCGAGCAGGAGATCAAGAACCTCGAGCAACGCAGAATGGAGGACAACCTCACGACGAGCAAGTCCGGTAATGATCTGGCAGAGAGTCCGTTAGACGAGGTGGCTCGTACGGCGAAGTGTGACATTATCTTAGAGCTCACATGGGACGTGAAGGATTTTGGCCCGAAACACTCGTTGAGTTATATCCTTGAAGGCCGCGATGCTTATACGAGTAAGTCTATCGGTGCGGCTTCGGGTACAGGAGCTCCTTCTTTTACAGCAGATGTCGATGTGCTGTTGGAGGAAGCGATCGTGGCAAACATGGATAATTTCAACAACCGCCTTTTGGATCATTTCACGGAGATGCAGACGATCGGTCGTGAGATCTCGCTGGATATCAAAGTGTTTGCGAACAACGCTGCCGGTATTGATCTGGAGACCGAGTTCGGCGATGACGAGTTGCTGGACGTCATCAACAACTGGCTGCAGCTGAACACCGTACAAGGTCGTTTCTCAATGCCGTACGCAAGCGAGAACGTAGCGAATTTCACGCAAGTACGTATTCCTGTTTACGACGAGCGCGGACGTGCGGTTGATGCCAACGGTTTTGCAAAAGGCTTGGCGAAAATGCTCAAGAAAGAGCCGTATAATATCCCGTCGAAAGTCCTTGTCAAAGGTCTTGGCAGAGCAGTAATCATCTTAGGAGAGAAGTAATATGAAAAAGATATTTTCTATAGCATTGGCAGCGCTGATGAGTGCTACGATGTTTGCGGCAGAGACCCAGTACCTGCCCATCTCGGTTTATGCAGCCGATGACCAGGAACCGTTCCCGCAGGGTGCGAAAGCGATGATTGAGAACAAGTTGACGCAGTTGTTAACCCGAAACGGCATCGCCGGCATCGATTACACCGGACAGTTTCTGCTGACGGTGACGACTACGCCGCTGGACAAGGACGTCATCCCCGGTCCGCCGATGAAGATCTCGGAGAAGATGGAGATGAACCTCTATATCATTGATGCGTATGCAAAAACTATTTTCTCTTCGACCTCGATGACCGTAAAAGGTCTGGGCGAGACGGAGAACAAATGCTACCTGAACGCCATCAGCCGCATGCCGGTACAGAGTCCGCTGATCGCTAAGTTCGTAGAGGAAGGCAAGCAGAAGATAATCGAGTATTACGACCATGAGGGCGAGGCGCTGATTAAGAAAGCGCAGTATCTTTCCTCGATGAAGCAGTACGAAGAGGCAATCTTCTATGTGGCCCTAATCCCGCAGCAGTCGAAGCACTACGACGCAGCGCTCAAAATCGGTAAGGACATCTATCAGGCGTATATCGATAACCAGTGCCAGATTAACCTGGCGCAGGCTCGTGCGGCTTGGGCTGCTCAGCAGAACGCTGACGGCGCTGCGGCTGCCGGTGAGTACCTGACGAACATCCTGCCGGATGCGAAATGCTACGGCGAGGCGATGGAGCTGTATAAAGAGATCAAGGGCAAGGTGCTGGATGACTGGAAATTCGAGATGAAGATGTACCAGGATGGTATTGACTTGGAGTCGCAGCGGATCGATGCGATGCGTCAGATCGGCGTAGCGTACGGCAATCACCAGCCGAACAAAGAAGTCAACATCGAGTTTTTGCACCCTGCACGTTACTAAGAGATGAAAAAAACATCATTCCATCAATCCATCATTCTATCATTCCTCCTGCTGTCTTGTGCCGCATTGACGGCACAAGCAGAGGAGGCACTCTCCTACCGCCGTAACTCATTGGCTACGCTCTTGGTGTACCACCCGGAGGATGAGTTCGGCCCGGAGATTTACAAGGCATTTGACTCGCTGCCTATCCCGGACAAGTACGACGACCACTCCATCGAGGGGTATAGCATCATCGACAACAGTACCATCTGGGGCGTGCAGCGCAAGGACTCCGGCTACTATAAAGCCACGTACGGCCATCAGCTTACCGCAGCGGAGTTGCAGAAGAATGCGAAGTTCACGGAGGACCTGCTGAACCGCGAAGAGATGGGTAAGCAGATGGTTGCCAAGTGGTTTGGACTGAGTGGAAATAACGTCGAGGACGCAACCTTTAATACCGAACTCATCCAAGCGCGCGGACAGTATAACGCCAATGATGTCGATGTAGCGTTAGCGCTGCAGACGACGAGAGGTCTGGCTTCGCTATCCGATGCCGGAGAAGAGTTGTTGGGCCAGACCTTCGTGTTGGTCAATGACATCACGTACGTGACCGCAGAGCAGGAAGCGCAGGCCGCTAAAGCAGCAATGAACGTCATCGGTGGACTGTTGGATGCCTTCACCGGCGGAAACTCCGGACGACAGATCGCCCAGACTGCAGGAGCTATAGCCGACAGCTTTACGGGATTCAAGGTCAAGACCCACTCGTATCTGTATCAGCTGGAGTGGAACGACTCCATCGCGGCGATCTTCTATCAGTTCCATTATACCGGCAAGCCCGACCCGGCGAAGATTCAGGCTTTCCTCGACGACAAGACTACGTACCGCCTCAAATATGTGGCGCACGAGTATGAGTTCGACAAGAAGTCCGTGCTCAAAGGAAAGTACAGCCGCACGGAGTTGGTGCGTACTATCTGCGCCCGCTCAATGGATAAGAACATCGTGGCGCTCGCCAAGCAATATGAGGATTTCAAGGTTAAGACGCCGGTCTATAAAGTCCTGACGAACGAACGCGGAAAGGTCGAAGGCTACGCAGCGAAGATCGGTATGAAGGAAGGTATCACTGAGGGATCGAAGTTCCAAGTCGTACAACGCATCCAAGACCCCGAGACCGGAAAGACGAAGTACAAATACGTCGCTACCGTGAAGGCAAAGAAAGGTTCCATTTGGGATAACCGCTATAATGCGGTGCTGGAGGAAGCGGACGGAGCGACGCTGCCTTATACCACTTTCACCAAGACCGCCGGCGGAGAGATCCTGCCGGGTATGTTACTCATCGAAGGTAAGTACAGGAAGGTAACAGAATAAAGAAGGCTGCCTCCCGGCAGCCTTTCTTCTAAATAACAAACAATCTCTATTTATCCACTATAGAATAGTGTGACTTACTCTTTTCACTAAGATACTTACAAATACCGTGCCAAACTATAATTAAAATCATAAATGTTATACCAATGGATTATATCGCTGCCGATGATGCTCTGTTTCTTTTGGAGCATTTTCTTCGCTACACGTTTCCTTCGCGGCAGTAAAGAACCGCGTGTGACGGGTATGATTCTGCTATTTTACCTTGCAGCGACGGTTCTTTATACCGACCATTGGTTGTATTTCTCCGATCATCCGAGTTTCATAGGCGAATGGAGTTACACGGTGGTTAACCTTTGTGTATATCCTTTATATTATGCGTACCTGCGCGCCCTCACGCGCACGAAGATCTCATATGAAGTGCCGCTTTTGCTTCTTCCGGCGGCGGTTGTGGCTTTCATTTTTCCGCTGAACGTGCGTTTTCAATGGGGGATTGAAGATAGTATTCATCTGATTGCCCGTCTTTTCTTTGCCGCGCAGATCGTTTGGGTGCTGGTTCGCGGGTATCGTCTGATCCGGAATACTCAGCGGCGGTTAGATAACAACTATACCGACGACCGCAGTTACCTCTTGCAGCCTACGCACACGCTCCTTCTTTTCATCGGCTTCACGGCTGCTGTGTCGATGATGCTCAATCTCCTCGGGCGGGATTCGTTTGACGGCTCTGTGCTCGTCTCCATTCCTGCGGTGCTGATGTCGGTGCTCTTGTACGGGTTGGGCTACGTAGCCGCGCATACCTTCATGCCGGAAGAGACTATCGCGCAGGTAGAGGCAGAGGACGAGGAGAGAGCACTCAGAACGACCACCGAAGAGACCGATGCGCTCATGCAGCAGATAGCGACAGCCCTGCGCGAACAGAAACTGTTCGCCTCGCCGGATTTGACTATTCATGACTTGGCTTCCGCCGTACATAGCAACCGCACCTATGTCAGCCAATGTATCAACCGCCGCACGGGACTCAGTTTCTCCCAATACGTAGCGCGTTACCGCGTGGAGCACGCACAACAGATACTCCGCGATTCCTGCTATGGCACCGATAAAGAGGCTATCATGGATGCCATGACGTCAAGCGGTTTCTCTTCCGACCAAACTTTCTACCGCGTCTTCAAGGAGATTACCGGCGAGACACCTCTCCAATACCGCCATAAAAACCTACAATAAGCACTTTTTTTGCCCAAACGCTTGCATATATCGAAAAAAAGCAGCACCTTTGCGGCGGATTTCAGTGATTAATCACCAAAATATGCTGTAAAGTTATGGAATTTAATCGAGATTTGTACCTTCAGAAACTCATTAGCGCAAGCAAAAATGTTTCTATTTGATAGAGACTGCCTGAACGAATAAACAGACATTCTCTCCCTCTCTCTCATCCCTGTCACCCGCGTGGCAGGGATGATTGTTTATACTCCGCCGCGCCCTGATGGTGTTTATTTCGGTAAACCCTCTCGTAAGAATTGGAAGAGCCCCATATAGGAAATACCCTTTTCATCAGTCCAGGGGGCAATGTCATCGCCGACGATGACTATTTTGCGGAAACTATCATCTATACGTTTGAGCGAATTGAGTTCCTGCTCTCGCTTGGCTTCATCATCTATCCGATAAGCCGATTGGATATAGTATTTCTCTTGCATTTATCCGTATTTTTGTACTAATTTGCACTAAAATGCGGTTAAGAACACCATTTATCCGTATTTTTGTACTAATTTGCACTAAAATGCGGTTAGAAACACCATTTATCCGCACTTTTATACTAAATTGCACTAAATTACGGACAAGTTTAAACTCTCATCCTCCGCTGTGCCAACCAAATATTTGTTGTACATTACACCGGATTTGAAAGCATCCCTGTCATCCGCGTGGCAGGGATTTTTTTATATATCGAAAAATGGCTATCTGTAACGAAAAAAGGAAGATTTGTACGATTTGAGAATGGAATTGTACGAAATGCGAATGCTTTTTGAGAAAAAAGCAGTACTTTTGTGCGCAAATTTGAAAATTAACGCATATGAAAAAGGTATTTTTGCTTTATTCACTGCTCGTAAGTATGTCGCTTTTCGCTATAGAGGGCGCACTAAATGGTCGGTTTACCATCAATGCGAATGGTGATCAAGTAATTTTCTCGCAAGGTAACTTGCAGTATCAAGCCAGTACACAAACCTGGCGTTTTGCAGAACATCAGTATGACTTTGTAGGTGATTCCGTAGAAGGCAATGTTTACGTAGGAGGTGTAAAGTGTAACAATGCCCTTATTTCGGATGACTATAGCGGCTGGATAGACCTCTTCGGATGGGGTACAGGCAACAATCCAACGCTCAGAACAACAAATATAAAAGACTATTCCACATTTACCGAGTGGGGTTCCAATGCTATTTCTAATGGAGGAAATACGGAAAACTTTTGGAAAACATTAACGCAGGATGAGTGGTATTATATCTTCTTTGAGCGAGAAAATGCCAGACTTCGCAAAGGTTCCGGATATATAGACGGCACACCCGCTTTGATAGTTCTTCCTGATAACTGGGTTCAACCGGAAGGGATTAGTGTGTACGTCAGCACATACGAATCGTTTCAGCACATTGTTGGAGACTTTAAGAATACATTTACTGCAGCTGAATGGAGCGTTCTGGAAGCCAATGGTGCCATCTGCTTACCTTTCGCAGGTAATCGGGATGGAGACGGATCTATTCATATGACCTTTATTAACTACAATGTTTCTGGTTGGCCCGAGTATAGGAATGGGGAATACTGGACTCCTATAGATCTTGGAGCCAGTGATGAAAGCGCATATATAATTTGTTTCAGACAGGTATTAGCTAATCTGGAGGTAATAGATGAGAAATATAAGGGTTTGGCTGTGCGTCTTGCGAGGGTGGCAAACAACACGTCAGAGTTAGCAGTAGTTGTGGAGGAAGCGAACTACCTCTACAATGATATATTAGAACTGGCACAACTATTCGACAATGACTCTATATTGATGAGCGCAGCGGAATGGTTCTTGCCTCTCATTCAGGAGGCGGATAGTATCGCGAATGATCCCGTAGCACCACAAGAAGTTGT
Source organism: Bacteroidales bacterium UBA3717 (assembly GCA_002372695.1). GTDB lineage: Bacteria > Bacteroidota > Bacteroidia > Bacteroidales > Paludibacteraceae > Colicola. The sequence continues at coordinate 13,129 of DFHS01000007.1, read as the reverse complement.
CGATTCGCTCACCTCCAAACTAACGCAGCTTATGGATCAAGTAGACTTATATTACCATGCGTATAAAATCTATTGCTCTTTGATGCAAGAAGGTGTCGAAGAGATCGCAGCTACTTATTTGGCGGCGATTCTGCCTGTTTTAGATGATTTATTGAATGAAAACCTGACGAAGGAGGAGTATGATGCAATTAATGCAACGATAATTAGCGCCTATGACGCTGCTATGTATGCTTACGAGCATTTAGCCATCGAGAACACCTGTGATGAAAACGATCACAACAAAAAAGTTCTCCATAACGGCATTCTCACCATTGAGCGTAACGGGCGCACCTTCAATGCCCTCGGCACAGAAATAAAATAAACAAAACTGACACATATTATGAAGAAAATTCTATTTTTCGCCATAGCGCTGGTAGCCGGCGTAATGAGCATGAAAGCACAAACGTCATTGGACACTACTCAGATTGATGGTATCTGGTACATCCTCGACAAAGCCAACCAGACGGCTACCGTCACCTACGGACCCGCCACCGGCGAAGCCGGAATGTGGGGCGGCATCGGGCAGGACACCTACAGCGGACGCCTCATCATCCCGGAGACGCTGAATGCGTGGGATGACCAGCTCGGCAGTTTTGAATACACCGTGAACGCCATCGGCGACAATGCGTTCGCGTGGTGCAGCAACCTTTCAGGCATTGTCATTCCGAAAACCGTGCTGACGGTGGGTGAGAATATCTTCCAGCGTACCGGCGGCGTCACCGAACTGAAGATCGCGGACGGTAATGAGTCCATTACCTTTGCGCAGGGAACAATGGATCCGATAGCGTACACCTGCACCTACCTCTACCTCGGTCGTAATGTGGCGGATAACGGCGGTGTACCGCCTTTCCATACTTGGAGCGAAGTGCTGAACGTAGTCATCGGTGAGAACGTGACGGAGATTCCGCTGGCTTTCTGCCCTTATGCACGCAACCTGCAGTCGGTACAGATCAACACGCCCAACGTGCTCACCCGCGGCACCCGTATGTTCGGTTGGCTGGACGAAGATACGCCGCAGCCCGACGCTTCATCCATCACACTCTATGTGCCCGAAGGTCTGGCAAACGCTTACAACGCAGACGCTTTTTGGAGCCGCTTCACCGTTCAGGAAATGGACGTCTCGCGGCAGTACGGCATCCGATATGCGGACTACACCTTCGATTTCTACGAAAGCGGACTCTATTACAAAGTCTCGCAGAAAGAAGAAGGATCAGGCGATTTGTACCTCTCCGTCGCCCTTCCGCAAGTATGGTATCTCAACCCAGACGGTTCGTACGTCAGCACATGGAGCTCCGAGTTCCCCTACAAGCAGTCGAGCATCGTCATTCCGGACTCGGTGACCTTCTACTCGTTCACCAACAGTTCCGGCACCAAATATTCCGCAGCACCACTGGAGGGCTGGACACGCCACCGCTGCGCTGTAGAGGAAATCGGCGAATACTGCTTCCGAGGTGCGTCCAACCTCAGCAGTCTGACCATACCAAGTACTGTCAAGTATATAGGCACGGAAGCCTTCGAATATACGGACAAACTATTCTCGCTTGACATCCCTGAATCGGTGGAAAAAGTAGGATGGCTCGCTTTTGCCCGTACGGGACTCAAAGAGGTCGTTATTCCCGCTTCGTCCTCCAATTGGCTTGACAGCGACGCCGCTTTCCAAGATAACGAGAACCTCGTCAAAGCCACTTTTGCACCAGGTACAACAGCTATCCAAGACCGTATCTTCTTCGGCTGCGTTGCCCTGCGGACTATCATCATACCCGATGAAGTCATATACATCGGTCCGGGTGCTTTCGCGGGTTGCGAAGCCTTGACGGAAATCCACCTCCCTGCATCACTGCAAGTATTGAACAACCGTCTGTTCCGTGGATGCCCGCTCCGTTCACTGGAGATCCCCGCGGGAGTCATTGAGATCGAAGGATCGGCTTTGTTAGGAACCAATATCGCCAAAGTGACCGTCAACCCTGCCAACACCGTGTTCGACAGCCGTGACAACTGCAACGCCATCATCCGTACTGCCGACAACACCCTCGTAGCTGCAACCGACGGTGCCTTCATCCCCGCTTCTGTGGACTCTATTGCACAAGAGGCATTCAACGAACTGTACGGTATCCGTTCGATCACTTTGCCTGCGAACCTCAAGCATGTCGCGGACTACGGATTTATGAACCTCACAAATCTCACCCTCATCACCTCGCTGATTGAGAATCCTGCCGGCGTGCTCGAAGAAGATGCATTCGGAAATTGGGACGGCAACACCTACCCATTTACACTCTATGTCCCTTCCGGCACACTCGCTGCCTACCACGCTGATGAGCAATGGAACCGCTTCCAAAACATTGTCGAGATGACACCGGAGACCAAACCCGCTTCCGTAGAAGATATCGAGCCGATAGCCGAAAGCGGCACTGCCTCAATGGCTGACTTGCCTGCCAACACCGACCTCACCAACGCCGTAGTGGGCAACCTCTATCTGACCTGCGACACCCTCAATGGAGACTACTACGATGCAACGGAACAAGCCATCGTCCTCAATACCGTGGTCGATGAAGTGATGCTCAGCAATATCCTCGCGAACCCCGATAACAGCGATATTATCCGCAATAACTTCAGCGGTATGATCGTTGAACTGCCGTCGGGTCAAGGTACCATCTCTATCACCGTTAAGACCGAAGGTGATCACCTGCTCGCGGTACAAATCGGTAACAGTGACACCTTCCAAGACTTTGTACAACTCGTCAAAGGTGTTATCGAAGTACCTTATGACATCGAAGCCGCTGCACGCGCATATATCTTCGGATTCATCCCCGAACCCGAACTGCCTGCTGCCGCACCGACCAAACACATGCCGCGTCGTGCGAAAGCCGACTGGATCGTAGAGAATGAAGACCTCACCCCGTCCGGCTCCGTGGCTATCTACGGCATCAGTTGGGCTATAGAAGTGCCCTCCGCCCTCGACGAAATCAGCCAAGAGCCCAAGTCCGACAGCCAAAAGCTGATTCGTGACGGCCAAATCCTCATCATCCGTGACGGCAAGATGTACAATGCCCTCGGCGTAGAAATGAAATAATCCACAAAATATCTATTAACTTTATGAAAAAGCATTTTTACTTTCTTGCAGCGATTTGTATGCTTTTCGCTGCGGCGATGCAGGTAAAGGCGTACGATCTTCAGTACCGCTTTTACATTCCTGCAACACAAGGCTTTGTTTCTGAATCCGGTTATGCCATGCAGTGGCATTACGAGGGTTCGAGTGAGAGTCAGATCGCGGCACTAACGGCAGATCCGGATGCCTCTAGCTGGTATCAGGCCACCGTCTCGCTGTCCGATTATGACTACAATCCTATCCAATTCTCGCTGCTCAATGCTTCTACCGCGGAGGCCGCTACAGAAAGTGTAGCTTGTGAGTATTCGAGTTTCGGAGGTTATGGTCTTCTGGGAAAGAAAGCGGATGGCAGCCACTTCCTCTATTTTACGACAGACGAATGGAGTGCTACGTATCCCAGCGACTACCTGCCTTACAACCTGCAGGCACACCAAGGTCAGGACACGCTGTATGTATCCTGGGAGAGCAACAGCGATCCGGGCAACTGGCGGGTATATGTCTATGATGCCAATGACCTTACTCAAGAACTTTCCTACCATTACCTCTACGCGAAAGAGGGTTATGTCATTTTGTCCAACTCTGAGCCAATGCAGATCGTTTGGAAGGTTGTTCCGAATATCTACTATGACGCACAGGAAGCTTTGTCCGTTTATAGCGCGCCGATGAGCGTACTTCCTTCGCCGAAGGTGGCGACCAATATTCATGGCGTTCTGAATGCAGATGGGACCTATACTTTCTCCTGGGATGCGGCTGAGAGTCCGGACGTGAAGCAGTATTTGATCAACGTTATGGACCCGACGGGAAAAAGTGTCTATAGCAGCGACGAATATCTGCGCACCACTTCCATTACGGGTTCTATACAAGCGATGTTTAGCGGTACGTATTCTATCGTCATCGCGTCCTACGGAGAGGACACTTGGAATTCGCTCGGTGAGGGTCGCGGCACTTTCGAGGTAGCTCCTGTAGCCGCTCATGACATCACCGTACGTATTATGTTAGGCGACAATTCCGGCATCGACACTTCGGCCGGCGTGAAGTTTGAAGTAGAGAAGACAGCCGGTAACAGTGAGGAGGTAGATGCTACACAGGAATCTTACGGATGGTATTCCTACACCTTTAATACTACCGAGCGCGGTGCGCACGTAGGCGTGAAGAACAGCGGATACTATTATACTCCTATGATGGAGGTCTATGGAGATACTTGCGTGGAGTATAGTACGAACTTCGGTTATCGCGAGGCAGAGTGTGATGCGCGTGCCAACGATTACGTACCTCACGACATTCTTGTTTCGCAGAACGAAGACGGCACTTATACCGTCTCGTGGCTGATGGATGCCACCCAGCGCGTAGCTTACTACCGCGTGTATATGCATAATTCCATGACCGGAGAGTGTGTGCTTCAACTCGACGAGAGCCCCATCGCTCAGGCGATCACTTCCGGTGCATTGGCGGCAGGTTTCTACTATATCCAGATCACAGTCTTTGAGAAAGTCCCGAATGATTGGGGAGGCTATAACATCTATCAGATAGGTAGCGCCAATTCGTACTATAATGTAGAAGAGCAGGCATCGCACGACATTACCGTCCGCGTTCTTCCGCAACCGGGAGCAGGAGAATGGCTTGCGCTGACTTATAATGCCGATAATTACGACTACACCGATCAGGTGATGTTCGAGAAAGAGGGCGAAGGGCCATGGTACTCCTATACCTTTAACACCACCTCTCCGGTTGTGAATATCAAGTTCCTGACGACAGAGGATTATTTCTACGGAAGAGATGGCAAGCTCATCGCCTGCGGCGAGAATACCTGCATAGAGTTTGACGGAGAGTTCCGCGTTGCGGATTGCAGCACGGCGCTCAAGGACTACTCCATCTCCAACGTACAACGTGAGGATCTTGGCGGAGGTAAGATGACTTTCTCTTGGGAATGCGCTTCTACCCCTGAACAGTTTGCTATTTATCTTTGCGATGCGGATGAAAGTCCGTTCAAGGTATTCAAAGCCGATGGCTCTGCACGTAGTTTTACCGGTACCGTATATGCGGACTCTACTATGGCTACTGTGAAGTGGTATGTACTGCCTATCCTGCAGAAAGATGTGTACTTGTGGGATCTCAGAGCAGACGGCACTCCGTTCGCATTGGAGGCTTCTCCTTATATCCCGAAGAATATTAACGCAAGCGTGAACAGTGACGGTACATGGACCATCACTTGGGATCCATGCCCGGAGCCGGTCTATGCGTATTCCGTGTATAACAGCGCGGATGGCTACACCATGTGGACGAACGACCCTATCTTCATCACAAACAGCATTCCGTCCGTGGGTACTTTCACGGTTCGGATCACTCCACAGATGCCTAACGGCGAGGAAGGCGGTACCAAGACTGCTACCTTTGATGTCCTGCCGGTACCTGCACGCGACATTACCATCCGTGTATTGATTCATCCGGATGCTATCGGATCTGCGCAGCAGATGTATATCCCGGATACCTACTCGTATATCGACTATGTAGATGAGGGTAACGGTTGGTACTCCTATACCATCAATTCTACTTTACCGGCTCAGTCGTTCCAGCTCTTCGGCAGCCAATACACGGTGTCGAATGATACGTGCTTTGAGTACGTATCGTACCTCAACTATGCGCCGTGTGACGCAATGCCACACGACTACCGTATTGATCCGGCTTCCCTCCAGGCCGTTTCTACGCCGGGTAAGGTAGTCTTCTCTTGGGCTCCGATCTCTGAGAAAGCTTCGACGTACACCTTAGAGATCCAACGCTACCAAGGGTATTATTGGTCATCTGTCCACTATCATGAGGTTAATGATACCAACTATACCTATATGGTTCCTGATAATCAAGACGGAATGGAAGTAAGATGGGTCGTTTATCCGTCCGCTCCGCATCATTTGTATAACCGGCAGTGTGTGGGCAATGAGTTTACCTTGCAAAAGAGCCTTATCGTTCTCTCGAACCTGCAGCTCACTACCTCTGACTCGATCAACTATCATTTCACCTGGGAGTCAAATACGGATACTATCCAATACCAGTTCGAGATTTCGCAAGGTGACTATGGTGCTCCGCTCGTTTCTACGATCCTGCCGAACAAGGCTTATGACTACACCTTCATCTCCGCTCAGAGCGCATATAACTGTCACGTTCGTGCTGTCAATGCAGCAGGAGAACCTCTCTCCGACTGGATTAGTTATGTCGATGGTGAAGGTCATAATTATTTCGCAGTCAAGTCTTCGTTGCGGATTATCTCTAACCTGCAAGGATCGGTAGTCGGCAACCAGCTCAACTACACCTGGTCCACCTCTGTAGGCAAAGTATTTGCGTACCTTGAGTGCCAGACAGCCGACTCTTACTTTATTACCCTTTTCGCTGATAGTGTTATCGACAGCAACGCGCTCTCAGTAACGGCAGAAATGGACGGTCGGTATATTCTTCGCCTCTCGCCGGCTATCGAGTATGCACCGGGTAAATACGCTGCTATCTATGAGTGGTCGCATTGCACGCTCAATTACTTCTCTACGCCGACGTATCATATATCCATCTCTACGACTACCGGTGGTTTCCTCCCGGATGACCCGTCAGGCGATTATCCCGCAGACTATGTCCTATACCTGAGTATTATGAACGAAGAGGGCTATCGTTTTATCGGCTGGTCTGACGGAAATACGGAGTGGCGTCGCGCGCTCGTCGTGAAGGAGGCTGTATCGCTTATCGCGCTCTTCGAGCCGGTTCCTGTATATAACGTCACCTTTGCGGCTACTACGGGTGGAAAGATCAAACTGAACGACTCCGAGACGGGAATCGATCGCGTGGACACCACGGCCTTCGAGGGTAATTACTTCAACGTGCAGGCAGTTCCGGCAGAAGGATACGTATTCTACGAGTGGTCCGACGGATATGATAACAGGAACCTCTCGCGTGGTGTTGATATCAGTCAGGATACTACGATAACTGCTGTCTTCAGGCCTATCTGCTACATCACCATTCCTGTTGTAACGGGCGGCCGTGTACAAGTCTCCGGCGCTGAGTACAACAAGACGACGAAGAAATACTCCTGCGTTTATGGTACCGAGATTACGCTCAAGGCGGATCCGGATGAGGGATACCGGTTCGCTCAGTGGTCTGACGGTGACCAGAATGTGACGCGTACCATCATAGTGACGGAGAGCATCAACCTCTCTGCGACCTTCTCTTCTGTTGAGTCACCGCTCAGCCAATACACCCTGCGTGTGCTCTCTTCCGATGCGGAATTAGGCGTCGTAAGTCAGGTCAGCGGCACGTACTCCGAGGGCGATAAAGTAACGATCTCCGCTACGCCGAATGAGCGGGCAGAATTCGTACAGTGGTCTGATGGCAACACTTCCGCTACTCGCGTCATTACCATCAACCAGAACCTCACTCTCACCGCCTCTTTCGCTGTTAAGCAAATCACGCTGAACATCTCTGCTGGTGTTGGAGGTTCGGTGAATTCGGAGGTTAACGGCACGTATGAGTACGGCACGGTAATTACGATCATCGCTACGCCGACAGAGGGCTACCATTTCGTACAATGGTCGGACGGCAGGACCATCCCGACATACTCCATTACCCTTACCGAGGATGTGAACCTCACCGCTACGTTCGCTCAGCAGACTTACCGTGTGACCTTCCTCAATGCCGATGGTGCGCTTATTGAGTCGAATTCGTACCTCTATGGCGAAACCCCGGCTTGCAGCGTTACGCCGACACTCGAACCGACCGAAGAATGGATCTATACCTTCGAGGGTTGGACGCCGGAGATCACGGCCGTTACCGGCAACGCGGTCTATACTGCGCAGTATTCTCAATCGCCCGCAGGCGGCATGGGCTTCATAAATGCCGAGGTGGGCGAGAAAGCGCAAAAACTGCTCATCAACGGTCAGATTTACATCATCCGGGCTGGTAAAATCTACACCATCCAAGGACAAGTCGTAAAGTAAATGTGTAATGAATAATATAGAGGTTTAAAATTATGAAAAAGATTTTATTCTTCGCCTTTGCGCTGGCAGCCGGCGTGTTGGCATTTACATCTTGTGACAAGAAAGGCGGCAACGAGCCGGAGGACAAAGACGCTGTAGTTTTCAACGTAACCGGAGAGCTGCGCGGAGTGATGTTCCCTGTACACAACGACCAGCAGCAGGCGGTCATCACCTTGCACCCCAACGCCAATACGGTAGATGTGAAATTCGTGCAGGCACGCATCGCGTCCGAGGACGAGACACCGCAGGATATCTTTATCCATAATATGCCGGTCAGCTCCGAGGACGGTCACTTCTCTCACATCAATCTCGTGCTGGCAGACGGCTCGGCTTATAAGCCCTTCCCGAAACCCTATGCGTACGCGATGATGGATGAAAACCGCACGCGGTTCAACATCCATTTCGGCAACGACGACGAGCAAGACACCCAGGTTTACCTCGTCTTCGGAGCTATGCTCAAATAAAAATAATACTTTGTCCTGATATCAGTGGTATTTTGTTCGGGTAAAATAACCAACCTCACTAATATCAGGAAAAACACATTTTCTAACTTACTTGCTTATGAGCGCTCGCGAACAGCCGCGAGCGCTTTTTTCGTTTTTTATTTGCATATATCGTTTTTTTTGTGTACCTTTGCAGCCGAAAGTTGCAAAGATGATGAACGAGAGCCTGTTTCTACGCGCGAGCAAGCCTTGCAACTGGGAAATAGATGCACAAACAAAAATCTGCCTATGGCATAAAACAACAGACAGTTAAGATTGCCGCCTTGCGGGAGAACACAACCCTTGACCGAGCGACGAGCGGGAGACAACCGAGAGATGAACGAGACAAGAAGAGTGACTAAAACTGTCCGATTATTAAGATTCAAACGATAAAACAACAACTATAATTAACAGCCGAACTCTATCCCTCTCATTGGGAGAGGATTAGGGAGAGGTCTTAAACCCGACGAGCCGATGGGATATAACTGGCACAAACAATCATGAAAAAACTATTTACTCTATTATTAGTCTTGATGGCAAGTATAAACTTCATCCATGCAGATTTTGTCCAAAGTGTTATTGGACCAACTCAAACCATTACTTACCATTTCTATACAGAAAGCCGCACGGCTGAAGTCGTTGGATATGAAATGGTAACAGGTTCAGTGGTTATTCCGGAACAGGTTCTCTGGGCAGATATTTACTATACAGTTAAGGCTATCGGGGATAGTGCTTTTGTGAAATGTAAGTACTTAACCTCTATCGCGATGCCTGATTTACTTGAAAGAATCGGAAATCATGCTTTCGACGGGTGCTTAAATCTGACTGACATTACATTTCCTTTCAATAGATTGAAAAGCATTGGAGATTATGCTTTCAAATATTGCAGCAGTTTGACTTCTCTGACGATTCCCAACAGCGTCACAAGCATTGGAGAGCATGCTTTCTGGGGTTGCAGCAGTTTGACCTCTGTGACAATTCCAAATAGCGTCAAAAGCATTGGAGAGTATGCTTTCGCTTTATGCAGCAGTTTGACCTCGGTGACAATTCCCAACGGCGTCAAAAGCATTGGAGAGGCTGCTTTTTCTTGTTGCAGCAGTTTGACATCTGTGACAATTCCCAACGGCATCATAAGCATTGAAGAATATACTTTCCAAGATTGCACCAGTTTGACCTCTCTGACAATTCCCAATAGTGTCACAAGCATAGAAGAATTTGCTTTCCGTAATTGCAGCAGTTTGACCTCTGTCCATATATCTGATATTGCAGCATGGTTGGCAATTAGTTTTGCCAATCCATTGTATTATGCATACAACCTGTATCTTAATGGCACTCTAGTCACAGATTTAGATATCCCCAATAGCGTTACTAGTATAAGAAATCATGCTTTCTATAATTGCAGCAGTTTGACCTCTGTAACGATTCCGGGTAGCGTCACAAGCATTGGAGATTATGCTTTCTTTAAATGCAGCGGTTTGACCTCTGTAACGATTCCGAATAGCGTCATCAGCATTGGAAATTATGCTTTCGAATATTGCAGCGGTTTGACCTCTGTAACGATTCCGGGTAGCGTCACAACCATTGGAATGAATTCTTTTCGCGATTGCACCGGTTTGACCTCTATTGTTGTAGAAAGCGGGAATACAACATATGATAGCCGAAATAATTGCAATGCTATTATTGAAACATCCACCAATACATTGATCGCGGGTTGTATGAATACCATTATCCCCAACAGCGTCACAAGCATTG
>DFHS01000007.1:0-2576 GCA_002372695.1 Bacteroidales bacterium UBA3717 | reverse complement strand
CAACAGCGTCACAAGCATTGGAGAGCATGCTTTCTATGGTTGTACCGGTTTGACCTCTATAGAGATTCCAAACAGCGTCACAAGCATTGGGATGCGTGCTTTCATGGAGTGCATCAATCTGGACTCTCTTGTCTTTGAAAGTGAAACTCCTGCTACATTAGGGGCGGATGCCTTTGCTAATACTAACGACTGCCCGCTCGTTGTTCCTTGCTCGGCTGTTGATGCCTACAAAACAGCATGGCCTGACTACGCTGATAGAATAACCTGCTCAGGTTCAGGCTCCCAGGGCATCACCGTCCGCTTGGATCCGCAGAGTTGTGCAGACTGGTCGGTAGTTCGTTTGTGGGCGTGGACATCCGAAGGGAATCTGTTTGACGCATGGCCGGGCATTGTAGTAAGCCAAGATGCGGACGGATGGTACTCATATACCTTTGATGAGAGTGTGGAATCGGTGAATATTATCTGGACAGACGGAACGAACCAGACGGTGAATATTGAAGGAGTGACTGCATCGACCTGTTATGCGCTTAACAGCACTTCAGGAAAGACTATAACCGCTTCGGTGGTCGATTGTGGTTCTACGGCAAGTAATTATTATACCATCCGTTTCTTGAACTGGGACGGAACGGTTTTGCAGAATAGTCAAGTCAAAGAAGGGGAACTGCCGTCTTATACAGGTACAACGCCTGTACGTCCGGCAGATGAGCAATATACCTATTCGTTCAGTGGCTGGTCGCCGGCTATTGCAACTGCTACGGCGGATGCAGATTACACTGCACAATTCACCGCAACAGAGAAAACAACCGACCCCTCTATTCCTACCGTGCAAGACCTTTCTACAGCCGGTTATGATGTAGCCAATAAAGTAGTTCTGTGTCTCTATTTTGATGACGCTCCGTGCTATGATGTCGTTATAGCCGGCACTTATATGGCAGACGAAGCAGGTAGCTGGATTACCGATCCGGAGCAGCTTGTGCACATGGCGGCTCTGGAGAGTTTCGAAGGTTGGTATGCCGCGGAAATACCCTATTCATCTAATGCACAAGGCAAGCCGATACAACTCAAGAGCAACGGTGCTTTCTCTTGGGAATACCAGAGCGGTGATGCAGACGCATGGATAAAACGCGGCGGAGAAGGCTCGCAGACGGCTGCTATCGTGGCAGGATATAATAACGAGGCGGATGTCTATTATCCCGCTCCGGGATGCTATATTTATGAATTGGCATATTGGAAGAACCATAACAACCCCTGTGTAATTATACCTACGCATAACTATACCATTCATCTTTATGCACCGGATGCCTGCGAGGAGATGAAGCCCGCTATCATCGGTAATTTCAATAACTGGACTACTGGTGTAGCTATGTCCGAGACAACAGACGAACAGGGCAAAAAGATGTACACTATTACGATTGCCGATGAAGAAGGAAAGGCATTTAAGTTCCGCGATGCTGCGTATGACAATTGGAGCAATGAATTGCAAGAATTTCTGGAAGGATACAGAGTCTGGTCAACATTCAGTAATTTTGTGTTGCCGGCAGTAACAGCAGACACAACGATTGTCTTTGATTTTTCGGACAATAGCAAATATCGTTTCAAACTATGCGAAAAAGTAGAGGATGTTGTTGTTTGGTTGAAAGTCCCGACCGGAGCACCGGGCTATTATAACGGAGCTATTGAAATGGTTGTATATTCTGCCGATGAACCGACTGCTATGCCTTTGCAGTACAATCAGGAAGATGAGTTATGGAGCGTAGAACTGCAAGCGAAGGGGAGCAATTATTTCTTCGTCAGGGAAGCAAACTCGGAAGGTAATTATATTCTCAATTATACGCATTATTACTATAGTGACGGCTCGGATGAATATGTCTGGTCAACATGGGGTACTACTTTCCAATATTATTGGGAAGACGGTACAGGTGATTTTACAGGTTCTAAAATAATCATGCTGGATATAAGCAACCCGTCTTATTACAAATGGGATGTTCCGGCTATAGGAACAGGCATTGAAGACATACAAGGGGACGATGTACAATGTACCAAGGTTATTCGCAACGGACAAATCTACATCCTCCGTGGCGACAAGACCTATACCCTACAAGGTCAAGAGGTCAAGTAAAGTGACCAAGGGGTTGCCGGGTCGTTCTCGGAAGATGATCCCGTGATGGTAAGGCGGATGGCAGCACATGCCAGTTACGGAGGTAGCACACGACCATCACGGGACCATGTCCCGGGAACGACCTGATGAAGTCCGAAGGACAGCCTAAAAAAATCTTCTAAAATCTTTTTTCTTTCTCCAGGGGAAAGGCTCCAAACCGCCGCAAATTTAAGAAAATCGCAATAAAACTTGCATATGTCGTTTTTTTTGTGTACCTTTGCACCCGCTTTTGAAATAATACTGAATCGATGACAAAGAATTTTGTAGAAGAATTGCGTTGGAGAGGCATGCTCCAGGACATCATGCCCGGAACGGAAGAACAATTGATGAAAGAGATGACCACCGCCTATGTGGGCATCGATCCGACGGCGGACAGCCTGCATATAGGTCACCTCTGCGGTATCATGATGCTGCGCCA
>DFHS01000029.1:0-50683 GCA_002372695.1 Bacteroidales bacterium UBA3717 | reverse complement strand
ATGGTAAATGACTAAATTGTAAATCACGTGATTGTCTGTGTAGCGGAGAAACCCTCTGTGGGTGCATATATAGCGAATGTCCTGGGCGCCAAGCAGCGCAAGGACGGCTATTTTGAGGGCAATGGTTATCAGGTGACCTGGACCTTTGGCCATTTATGCGCATTGCTCGATCCGCAGGAATATACAGACCAATGGAAGGCTTGGAGCCTTAGTTCCTTGCCGATGATTCCTCCGCGTTTTTCTATCAAAGTCTCCGGTGACGAAGGGGTACATAAGCAGTTTAATGTCATCAAGTCGCTGATTGCGCAGGCTGAAGAGGTCATTAACTGCGGTGATGCCGGACAGGAGGGAGAGCTCATCCAACGATGGGTCTATCAGCAGGCCGGATGCAAGTGCCCGGTAAAGCGCCTGTGGGTGAACTCGCTGACCGAAGAGGCTATCCGTGAGGGGTTCCGTCAACTGAAAGATCAATCCGAGTACCAGCACTTGTATGAGGCGGGCATGATGCGGGCGATAGGCGATTGGTTGTTGGGTATGAACGCCACGCGCGCCTATACTATAAGGTACGCGCGCGGGAGTGGAAAAGACCGGCAGGTACTCTCCGTGGGACGTGTACAGACGCCGACGTTAGCGCTGGTGGTGAAACGGCAGGCGGAGATCGATCATTTCGTGCCGCGCACCTATTGGGAGTTGAAAACCAACTACCGCGACACCCTCTTTAACGCCCAACTGCCAGCGGAAGAAGACGAATATGCCATCACTTCCGAGGAGCAGGGACAGGCACTTGTGGACGCTATCAAAGACCAGCCGTTCCTGATTACCTCTGTGGAGAAGAAGAAGGGTACGGAGTTTGCCCCGAAGCTGTATGACTTGACATCGCTGCAGGTGGATTGCAATAAGAAATATTCCTTTTCCGCAGAGCAGACGCTTCAGCTCATTCAGTCTCTTTACGAGAAACGTCTGACCACTTATCCCCGTGTGGATACGACTTATCTGAGTGATGATATCTACCCCAAAGTACCGGGTACGCTGGCGGGTATAAAAGACTACTTTCCGCAGGTAGCGCCGTTATTGGGACTCAAAGCGGATGGCAAGAAAGGCGCCGGCTCATTACCCAAATCGAAGAAAGTGTTTGATAACAAGAAAGTTACCGACCACCATGCCATCATTCCTACGGGGCAGCGTCCGGATGCCATGACGGCGGATGAGAAAAAGGTGTATGATCTGGTGGCGACGCATTTCATTGCGGCTTTCTATCCCGAATGCGAGGTCAGCAACACGACTGTTCTGGCAAAAGCCGGTGAGGTTGATTTCAAGGTGACCGGGCGGGAGGTTCTCAAACCCGGATGGCGGGCGGTGTTCGCGAATGAGCGTTCGCAAAGCGAACTCAATGATGCGAATGATGCAAATGATGCGAATGAGGAAAGCGCCAAGTCGCTGCCTGCGTTTGTGAAAGGCGAGAGTGGGCCTCACGAGCCGCTCTTGAAAGAGAAGACGACAACGCCGCCTAAGTATTACACGGAGGCGACTCTTCTGCGCGCGATGGAGACGGCGGGTAAGACAGTCGAGAATGACGAACTCCGCGAGGCGATGAAGGAGAACGGTATAGGTCGTCCATCTACCCGCGCAGCCATCATTGAGAAACTCTATCAACGCAAGTATATCCAGAAGCAAGGCAAGTCGCTCCGTGCTACTCAAGTGGGTATCGATCTGATTCACACGATTATCTCTCCCTTGCTCAAGTCAGCGGAACTGACTGGTTTATGGGAGAAAAAACTGCGTGAGATAGAGCGAGGCGAATATCAAGCGCAAGATTTCTTGACGGAACTCAAGGAGATGACTTCCGGTGTCGTCAAAGATGTCAAAACGAACAAGGCAGGTATGCTTTGTCCCGTTTGCCGGCAGGGCTTGATCATCCGCGGCAATACACGATACGGGTGCTCCAGATGGCGTGAGGGTTGTACCTATGCAGAGCCGTTTTGACAACTCGATTTAGCAAAAAAACTATATGTGTATTATTTACGTCAATTTTTCCACATAAGATTGACGTTTTTTGTGTACCTTTGCGCCGTTTTTTGAAATATGTTTACGTGAAACGTAATATCATTTAAATTAACTATATCATAAAAACAAACAAAATTCTCTGTATGAAATTGAATTTCTCAGTGTTCCGTACCATGATGCTTTCGGCCTTACTTTTCGTAGGTATGGCTGCTCAAGCACGTGTGATTAGCGGAACGGTAAAGGACCAGACGGGCGAGACGATTATCTCGGCTTCCGTGGTCGTGAAAGGTACCACTATTGGTACAGTGACAGATTTCGACGGTAACTACAGTCTGGATGTTCCCGACGATGCGAAGGTGCTGGTTTTCTCGTACATCGGTATGAAGACCCAGGAGCTGAACATCACCGGCAGCACGATGAACGTAGTACTCTCCGAAAACAGTGAGGTGCTTGAGGAAGTTGTCGTTACCGGTTATGGAACGACGAAGAAACGTGACGTTGTGACGTCTGTGGCTTCTGTAGGTGCAGAGCAGTTGAAGGATATTCCTGTTACTTCTGCTGCGGAAGCATTGCAAGGTAAGTTGTCCGGTGTGTCGGTAACGACGACGGAAGGTAGCCCGGATGCTGATGTCAAGATTCGTGTCCGCGGTGGTACGTCTCTGACCCAGAGCAACGACCCGTTATATATCGTGGATGGTATGCCGGTATCGAGTATCTCGGATATCGCGCCGAGTGACATCGCTTCGATGGACGTCTTGAAGGACGCTGCGGCTACCGCTATCTATGGTGCGCAAGGTGCTAACGGCGTTATTATCATCACTACCAAGGACTCCGGTACCGAGGATGATAAGATGACTTTCCATGTGGACTATTCCGGTTATGTGGGATGGAAGAAAATCGCGAAGAAGTACGACGTGATGGATCCGCGCGATTTTGCGTTGATGCAGTATGAGTGGGCCTCCATGAAATACAATACTACGGCTGCCGACAACTCGGATCTCCGTGGTCAGTTCTATGCGTATTTCGATAAGCTTTACAATGATACCAAATATAAAGCTCCCGCTGAAATAGAGACCACCCCGATTTCTTCTTTGCTGGACGAATATGCAGATCCCAGCAAGCATGAGTTTATCGACTGGCAAGATCGTACGTTTGGTCGTACCGGCTTTAACTCCAATCAGTCGGTAAGCGTCAGCGGTGGTAACAAGAATGCGAACTTCACGCTTTCCTATAACCGCATTGATGACAAGGCGATCATGGAGCAATCCAACTACACCCGTAACAACATCTCCGGTAAGGCGAAGTTCAAGCCATTCAAGAATTTCACGATTGGTTTCACGACCCGTTATACCAGTACCGAGGTGCTCGGTTCCGGTGCGAATGCTGTGAAAGATAATGGCACTTCTACGGAGTCCCGTCTGCGCAACTGCGTGGTTTATGCTCCGACAACGTTGTTATCCAAGGACGATGGTACCGGCGGAGATGAGGATGAGACCTTCGGTTCGCTCTATGACCCGTTGACCACTATCCGCGACAACTACAAGTTGAAGAAGGATAAGAAATGGAATATCCAGGGTTACATGAGCTATAAGTTTGCCAAGCATTTCACCGCTCGTGTGGATATGGGTTATGAGACTCGTCATATCACTACGGATCGTTACTATGGTCCGACCACTTATTTCTCTCGTAACACCGGTCGTCCGGGAATAGAAGGTGGTACCGCTCAGATTCAGGTGACGGATGAGTACACATCTACCTTGACGAACCATAATACCCTCGAATGGAAGCAGACCTTCCAATCCGACCATAACGTCAGTGTTCTGGTTGGTGAAGAGACTGTTATCCGCAAGGGCTCAACGCAGACCGAATATGGATTCGGTTATAAAGGCAGTTATGACGTCCTGAAGGGTGAGATCTTCAACTACATGGGCCAGGCTGCTTATTCGGAGTTTAACAACTATGTCAACCCGCGCGACAACCAACTCTCTTTCCTCGCTCGTGCGAACTATGACTATAAGGGCCGCTACTATCTGACCGCTACCTTCCGTGCAGACTGCTCAACTCGTTTTGCAAAAGGCCACCAGTGGGGTTACTTCCCCTCGGGCGCAGTAGCTTGGCGTATGTCGGATGAGGAGTTTATGCAGGATGCATCAAGTTGGTTGAGTAACTTGAAATTCCGTCTCTCGTTAGGTATGGCGGGTAACAACAATGTGGACCTTGGATACCTGCATCCGGATTTCCTCTCGCAGCAGATGACCTATATAGATATGGGTCAGGGTACCAGCAATATCCTTGTGGTCGGCGGTAGTGAAAAGATTGCTGCGAATCCGAACCTCAAATGGGAGACTACCATCACCCGTGACTTCGGTATCGACTATGGTTTCTTCAACGAGCGTTTGACCGGAACGATCGACCTCTATTGGAATACTACCAAAGACCTGATTATCCGTCAGAACATGCCGGCTCGCTACAACATCCAGTTCCAGAATATCGGTTCTACTCGCAACATGGGTATGGAGTTCTCGGTAAAGGGTGTTATCCTCGATCATAAATCCAAGAGTTTGAGTTACTACCTCTCTTTGGACGCAAATATCTCCTTTAATAAAACGCGCGTGCAAGACCTGGGTAACATGGAGAAAATGTTGGCACAAACCAGTTGCTTCGGCTCTTCCGAGTACTTGACGACGGCAGAATTCCTCGTAGAGGTTGGCCAGCCGGTAGGTAATGTACTGGGTTATGTAACAGATGGTTATTATACCGCCGCAGATTTCCAAAGCTATCAGACTGCCACCCATACATGGGGTGTGGCTGACGGCGTGCCTACTTACGGCGATGCATTCTTGACAAACCAGCCGGTTCCGGGTGCTATCAAATTTAAGGACATACATGAGGATGGCGTGATCGACGAGAAAGATAAAGTGATTCTCGGTAATACCGTTCCGACTCACTCCGGTGGTTTCAACCTGAACTTCAATATCGGCGGCGATAAATGGGGTAAGGTGGATTTGGCTGCTAACTTCACCTTCGCTTTCGGTAACAAGATCTTGAACCTCTCGAAGATGGAGTACACCACCGTTACGGAGAAGACCAAGATGCGTAACTTGATTACCGAGATGGCTTTCAACAACCGCTATTCGCTCTATACCGCTCAGGGTCAATACATGCCTGACGTATATGCGACGGGCGCATTGGTGTTCGGCGACGCTTATACCGCGTTTGCGAACCAGATTGATCAAGCAAATGCCGATAAGGGCGCAAATATCTACAGCCCGATCATGTCGCACTATGTAGTGACGGACAAAGATATGGAGGATGGCTCTTTCCTGCGTCTCAACCAATTGACAATTGGCTACTCGCTGCCGAAAGTATGGATGGAGAAGACCAAAGTGATCAATAATATCCGCCTCTATGTTCAGGGTACGAACCTCTTCTGCGCTACCAAGTATAGCGGTCTGGATCCGGAGGTGGATACCCGTTCCTCCAAGAACCCGCTTACTCCTGGTGTAGACTTCTCTGCATATCCGAAGAGCCGCGGTATCAATGTCGGTTTGAATATTCAGTTCTAATCCTTGTAAATACAAATCAATATGAAAGCAAAATATTTTATCTTAAGCATTTTAGCGCTCTCTTTGATTGCGTGCGAGAAGGATTTCTTCGAGACCGAATCGCCTTCCGCAATGGATGAGGCTGTATTCAAGTCCGCAGATCTTACCCAGCAGGCTATTGGCGCTATTTACAACACTTTTGGTGAGGATAAATCCTTCCGTAACCGTCTTTGTGGCGGATATGTAGCCATGAATACGGATATTGAGCACTGTTCCAAAACGGAAGATAAAGATTATGCCGCGTATAACATAACGGGTGGTACAGGTGACCTTTCTACCTCGAATGGTAAAGACCCCTGGGCTTATCTAAACTCTGCTATCGAGCGTGCTAATGTAGTCGTTGACGGAATCCGTCAGCACTCGGATACCACAGATGCTACCTTCAAGTATCTGTTGGGCGAAGCGCTGACTCTCCGTGCTTTCTGCTATCTCGAGATGGTGAAGTTGTGGGGCGATGTGCCCGCAAGTTTTGAGTCTTTCAATGGTTACAACTCGGAGGTCCTCTACACCAAAAAACAACCGCGCAGCGTAGTCTATGAGCAGTTGCGTAAGGACCTCAAAGAGGCTGCGGAACTGATGCCGTGGTCGGCTCAGTGCCCCGGTTCCGCCGCTAACTATACCGGTCGCCCGTCTAAGGCTCTCGCGCTTGGTCTTCTGGCTCGTATGGATCTGATGTATGCAGGAAAAGCGATGCGTCCGAACACGTTTGTGGAAGGCGGTACGAAAGACTGCTCCATCGGTTATCTGGTGGAGGATGCGAGCAAGCGTCAGGAATTGTATCAGGAGGCTGTTTGGGCTTGTGCGCAAGTGATCAAACAGGAAGACTGGAAATTCAAAGATAATTTCGAGGATGTCTTCAAAGACCTCTGTACCGATGTAACGGACTATTCCAAGTCCGAGTGGATCTGGGCGCTGCCGTTCCTCGATGGCGCTCGTGGTCAGGTATTGGCATTGACCGGCAATAAAATTTCTACCAACTGCGCTGGTGCGATGATTAACACCATCTTCTACAGCTCCGGAAATACGAATAACACCAAGACCCAGGCGATGATTGAGATTGCTCCGACTTTCTATTACGCGTACGACAAGGCCGACAAGCGCCGTGATATCACGATTCTTCCTTGGACCTGGGAGTACGACGATGGTAGTGGTACCGCTCCCTCCGGTTATGTGGATGTAACCTTCCCGGGGGTTCCTGCTACCGACAAAAAGGTGTATCAGAAACAGTCGAATATCGGCCAGTTGTACTGCGGTAAATTGCGTATCGAGTGGATGACTCGCAGCTATTCTAACAATGAGGACTGCATCGATATGCCGGTGCTCCGCTACACGGATATCCTCCTGATGTTTGCGGAAGCTGCTATCGGTTCGAAAGAAGGCAATGCACCGACCGAATTCTACGGAATTGATAAACAAGACTGTTTAGATAAAGTGCGTGCGCGTGCAGGTTTGGGAAGCGTGCCGGTTACAATCGAGAATATCATTGACGAACGTGCCTTTGAGTTCTGCGGGGAGAATATCCGTAAATACGACCTTATGCGTTGGGGTATCCTGAAAGAGAAGCTGGAGAAAGCACAAGCCGATGCATACGACCTCCAGAATAACACCGGCGACTTTGCCGGACGTCCGGATTCGGTTTGGTTCCACTACACGCGTAACGATGACTACGCGCAGAATGGTGCGGCTTACGTATTTGATAAGTTCGTTGGCTTGGATGTTGATGCTACTAGACCTGCTGAATTTGATAAAGAGACCGGATGGGTGGCTAAATCCTTCTTCGATAAGGAAGAAGTGCCCTTCCTGACGCCGGATAAGTGGTATATTTATAAAGAAGGAACGGATATTGACATGCACCAATACTGGCCGATTTTCGATGTCAATATCTCGGCTTCCAACGGAACTCTCTGGAATGATTATCTCTATTAAAAAAGCGGGATTTATCCTTACTGCTCTCGCTCTCTGCCTCTCTGCTTGTCGGGGAGGCGGAGGCGAGGAGCCGACTCCTTCCGGCATACCGGCTTTCCCCGGTGCCGAGGGAGGTGGCAAGTATGTCACGGGTGGACGCGAAGGGGTTGTGATACATGTCACGACGCTTGAGGACGCACGCGACGAGGTGACCAAACAACCGGCCATCGGTACGCTCCGTAAGGCGCTCCAGATGGACGGAACACGCACGGTTGTCTTCGATGTCGCAGGTACAATCCATCTGACAAGCCAACTGGAGATCACGGGTGGTAACCTTACGGTGGCCGGGCAAACGGCCCCCGGAGACGGAATCTGTATCGCCGGCTATCCGGTAGTCGTCAAAGCCAGCAATGTCATCCTCCGGTTCCTGCGATTCCGCATGGGAGACCAGAATAAGGTGGAAGGCGATGCGCTGACCATCTGTGAGCATAAAAATATCATCGTGGACCACTGCTCCTTCTCGTGGAGCACCGATGAGTGCGTCAGTGTGTATGGCAACGAGAATTTTACCCTCCAGTATTGTTTTATCACGGAGAGTCTCAAGGCCTCTGTACATGCCAAGGGAGCACACGGTTACGGCGGTATCTGGGGCGGCAAGAACGCTTCGTTCCATCATAACCTTCTGGCGCACCATCAGAGCCGAAACCCACGTTTCGATCACGATTATGTGAATACGAAATGCGCTGGACCGATCGATTTTGTCAATAACGTCGTCTATAACTGGGAGAGCAACTCCGCCTACGGAGGCGAAGGATCTACCAATGGTGGCGGTGGAAGACATATCAATTTCGTCAACAACTACTACAAGCCCGGTCCTTCGACCAAAGACGATGTCAAGACGCGTCTGGTTGATCCATGGACTTCGTGTTCTAATTGCGTAGAGGGTAGTAAAGTGCTGGAAAAAGGTGGTTCGGTGGTGCCGCCGAAAATCTATCTGGTGGGTAATACAATGTATGGATCTTCCGAAGTGACTGCAGACAACTGGAAAGGCTCCTCTAAATCGAAAAGCATAGCCGGTGTGGATACTCGTTGGACGGATGGTCTCACGGCTCTCTCTCAGGAACAATCCGCAGAGTCAGCCTACGAAACGGTGCTGACCAAAGCCGGTTGTTCGATCTCCCGCGATGCACTCGATACACGGATTGTCAACGATGTCCGTAACGGTAGCGGCAAACTGGTCAATTCGCCGGATGAGGCAGGCGGATATCCGGCCCTGAATCCCGGAACAGCACTCGCCGATACTGACCGTGACGGTATGCCCGACGCCTGGGAAGATGGAAACGGATTGAATAAGAGCGCCTCCTCCGATGCAAAACTCTATACTTTGGATAAGAATTATACCAATTTGGAGGTATATCTCAATTCTTTAGTGGGTGATTTATACTAAAAAACAAAAAATCTACATTTTTTGACAAAATATACTTGTTTATTTCCAAAATTTGTAGTACCTTTGCACCGTATTTGTAAAACGCATTTTACAATTAACATTAATATTAACTTTTAAAACTAAAACATTATGAAGAAATTTTTCCTCTTCGCAGCTGCCGTTGCTGCAGCAATGACTGTTAACGCAGTTGTGTATGATCTCAATGAGATCAATTTTGCACAGAGTGATTTAACCGTAACTGGTGGTACAATTACAGACAATGCGTCCAAGAGTTACTTTGAGGTTAAGAACAATGCAGGCGAAACTGTTGAGATGACGGTTGCTCAGCTCCCGAACATGAAGTTCTCGTATAAGAACTCGGCTGTTAAGACTGCATTCAAAGTGTATTACATCTCTGATGCAAACGCTAAAGGTAAAATCCAGATGGATGGTAACCAACGTGACATTACGCTTACCAACGTAAATGTAGGTGATATCATTACTCTTTATGTTAACTCTAAGGGTGATACTGGTGCACAGTTTGTAGATGGTGATAAAGGTACTGCTTTCACCGGTGCAGTTGCTGTTAACCCCAGTGCTGCTGGTATTGGTACGGCACTTCCTGGCAAAGCATCTGAGACCGACGCTTATACTATCCAGGTTCAGGCTATTGCAAGTACCGTAATCATCCGCGAGACTGTAGCTGGTTATATTCTGCACAAAATTGAGATCGCTGGTGCTCAAGGTATCAACAACGTTGAGGCTGTTAAGGCTGAGAAGTTCTACCGCGATGGTCAGCTCATCATCCGCAAGAATGGTGTTGAGTACAACGCTCTTGGCGCAAAGCTCTAATCAAAAATGCATCAGCCATACATGGCTGATATACAAAATGGCTCGCATCCGCGAGCCATTTTTTGTTGCCTTATGTGAGCCTAATTACGGCCCATTCCCGCGACCACATCGCGACCTGACCGCGACCTGTACGTAGGGTTAGAGTCTGCTTTTATTCCAGCGGGTTGCCGTTGAACTTGATGTTCTTGGCGTGCTTGATCTCGTTCTCTTTCTGCGGAGTGATGATGCAGTTCTGGAAGGTGATGTCCTCTGCATAATCGAAACTCATACCCTCGCGGACGCCGTAGAAGCTGACGCCGTCGAAGAGGATGTTATGCACGGGCAGGCCTTTCAGACCGGTCATGTCCACTGCCTTGCGGGCGTTGACGCAAGTGATATTGCGGAAGGTGAAATTGCTCCACTCGGGGTAGAACTTGCTCTTGTCGTCTGAGTCCGTGGCACCGCGTCCTCCGGCTGAACGGTCTGCGTATCCGGATTGGAAGAGGACAGCCGCTTCGCGGATATTCTTCATCGTGATGTTATAGCAGTAGATGTCTTCACACCAGCCGCCACGACCGGGAGCGGATTTGAAACGGCAGCCGATATCCGTACCGTCGAACATACAATCTTTGACAATCAGACGCTGCATACCGCCGCAGAACTCCGAACCGATGACGAAGCCGCCGTGCGCACGATAGACGGTGTCGTTGGTGATCAGGAAATCGCGTTGCGGACCGGCAGCCACACCTTTGTCGCCCACGCCGCCTTTCATACAGATACCATCGTCACCGGCGCTGACATGACAACCGGCGATGAGCGCCACTTGTACGTTACCCGGGTCCATGGCATCGCCGTTTTGCGCCCACCACGGGCAGTCAACGGTGACATTCTCGATGATGAGATTCTGGATGCGGGTCGGTACGAGGTGGAATTTCGGGCTGTTGCGAAGGGTCACACCCTCGACTACGACGTTCTTGGAGTCGGTGATGTTAACCAAGTGCGGACGCATCTTCTCCTGGATCTCCGCGGTAGCTGCGATATTGGGGATACCCAACTCCTTGTTAAGGTTGAACGGATACCAGAGGCGATAGGTCTTGTCGTCCTGTTTGAGGGTGCCGCCGAGCGCCAGCGCCTCTTCCCAAACCTCAGGGAGTTTGCCGTCACGTACAACTTTCTTCTCTTTGATCGGGCGCCAGATGAAGCCCTGTCCGTCGATCACACCCTTACCGGTAATACCGATGTTCTCGCATTTGGACGCGCGAATGAGCGCGTTGCATTTCTTACTACCGTCGCGCAGCGAGTCGTCTTTCTGGACGTACAACTCTTTGTTCTCGGAGCCCAGGATCGTAGCGCCTTTGCTGAGATGGAGGTCGATGTTACTGCGGAGTTGGATAGGTCCGGTTTTCCACACGCCGCGCGGAACGATGACATGTCCGCCGCCCTGTTCGGAGAGCTCTTTGATGGCTTTGTTGAACGCCTCGGTACAATCGGTCTTGCCATCCGGCACTGCGCCATACTGGGCGATGTTGACCGAGGTGGCGGGGAATTTGACTTCCTGCACGTGCTCAATCTCAATAGGCAGATCCACATAGTAGTGGTCATACTTGCTTTGCGCGCTGAGGCTCAGCGCCGCGCCCAACAGAAGGGCTGAAAAGAAGATTTTTTTCATGATAGGTGTTATTTGTTGTTTCGATATCTCGATATGTCGATATTTCGATATGTCGTGTACAATTATCATGCCAAATCGGCGATTTTGAGGGCGGCATTGATGCCGTCGAGCGCGGATGAGGTGATGCCGCCGGCGTATCCTGCTCCTTCGCCACAAGGGTAGAGACCTGGCGTGGAGACCGATTGCAGGGTCTCCGGATCGCGGGGGATACGCACCGCACTACTGCTGCGGCTCTCGACACCGAGTATCACGGCGTCGTTGGTCAGGAACCCCGGATATTTCTTGTCAAAATCCCGAAATCCTTGCTGTAACCTTTTGCCGATATGAGGGGGTAGCCACTGATCGAGTCGCGAAGGAACGATGCCCGGCAGGTAGCTGCATTTCGGCAGGTCCTTGCTCGCTTTTCCTTCTACAAAATCGCGCAAGCGCTGCGCCGGGGCAGCTGACTGCTGATGGCTGATGGCTCCTTGCTTGAACGCTTTGCGTTCCAAGGCTTCCTGGTACTCAAGACCGCGAAGGGGATCATCGCCGGGGATGTCCTCGGGGTTGATCTGTACGACGATGCCGGAATTGGCATAAGGCGAGTTGCGGTGGGAAGCAGACATGCCGTTGACGACACAGGTGTCCGCGGTACTGCCCGCCGGTACGATATGTCCGCCCGGACACATACAGAACGAGTAAACCCCTCGGCCGTCCACCTGCGTCACGAGGCTGTAGGAGGCGTTGCCGACAAATTGAATCGTTTCGGTATATCGATTTTCCGATATATCGATATTTCGACCCTTGAAATACATCAGTTTATTGATGAGTGCCTGCGGATGTTCGGCACGAACGCCCATGGCGAAGCCCTTCGTCTCCAACTTTACCCCCTCGGCGGCTAACATTCGGTACGTGTCATGTGCCGAATGGCCGATCGCGAGGATAATAGGAGTCGCATGTCTTTCGACTTTTGACTTTCGACTTTCTACTTCTTTGAGACTCTCTACTTTCGTCTCAAAGTGTATCTCACCGCCGTGGCTGAGGATGCACTCGCGCATGTTCTTGATGATCGTCGGTAGTTTGTCGGAACCGATATGCGCATGGGCTTCGTAGAGGACGGTGTCCGGTGCCCCGAAGAAATGAAAGAGCTCCATGACGCGTTGCATGTTACCCCGTTTCTTGGAGCGGGAGAAGAGTTTGCCGTCGGAGAACGTACCTGCGCCTCCTTCGCCGAAACAGTAGTTCGACTCGGGATTGAGCCCTTCGTTCCTGTTCAGCAACGCTATATCTTTTTTGCGCTCGCTGACTTCTTTTCCGCGCTCGTAGATGATGGGTTTGATGCCGTGCTCGATGAGCGTCAGCGCTGCAAACAGCCCTGCCGGTCCGGCGCCGATGATGACGACCTGCCTCTCCGCGTTATGCACATCTTTGTATTTGGGAGGCTCATAGCGCCGCCATTCTCCCTCTCCTTGGGATAGGGATGGGGTTAGGCTTATGGGCTTCCCTTTCTCGTCAACTAAAACAGTAAGATGCACCTTCAGCTCGCGCTGACGTGCATCTACACTACGCTTCACGACCCGCCATTTCTGTTCGGCTTCGTGCGCTTCTTTGGGAGATAATATAAATTGCAGGGCCTGCATAGCCAACCGGGTGTCGAGCCGCTCGACTATTTGCCGATTTTACTGAGAACGGCCTCGAGACCGAGTTCTTTGATCTTCTCGCTGATCTTGCCTTCGAGTTCATCGCACAGGTCGGGGTTCTCCGCCAGTACATCTTTTACCTTGTCGCGTCCCTGACCGAGCTTGGTGTCGCCGTAGGAGAAGAACGAACCGCTTTTCTTGATGACTTCGGTAGCTACTGCGAAGTCGAGGATCTCACCGATCTTGGAGATGCCCTCGTTGAACATGAGGTCGAACTCCGCTTTCTTGAACGGAGGTGCCACTTTGTTCTTCACCACTTTGACGCGCACTTGGTTACCCTTGATGTTGTCACCGTCTTTGATCTGTCCCGTGCGGCGGATATCCAGACGTACGGAGGCGTAGAACTTCAGGGCGTTACCGCCGGTGGTGGTCTCCGGGCTGCCGAACATCACGCCGATCTTCTCGCGCAGCTGGTTGATGAAGATGACGGTCGTGCCGGTTTTGTTGACGGAAGCGGTCATCTTACGCAGTGCCTGGGACATCAGTCGTGCCTGCAGGCCGACCTTGTTGTCACCCATGTCGCCGTCGATCTCGGCTTTCGGGGTCAGCGCAGCTACGGAGTCAATAACAATCAGATCGACTGCCGCCGAACGGATCAACTCGTCAGCAATCTCCAGCGCCTGCTCGCCGCTGTCCGGCTGTGCGATCAGCAGATCGTTGATGTTCACACCTAATTTCTCTGCGTAGAAGCGGTCGAAAGCATGCTCGGCATCGATGATGGCCGCAATGCCGCCGGCTTTCTGCACCTCTGCCATCGCGTGGATAGCGAGGGTCGTCTTACCGGACGACTCTGGACCGTAAATCTCGATGATACGTCCTTTCGGATAACCGCCTACGCCTAAGGCGTAGTTCAAACCCAGACTACCCGTCGGAATCACGGGAACGTCCTCTATCTTCTCATCCCCCAGACGCATGATGGCGCCCTTTCCGAAGTCTTTGTCAATCTTTGCCATCGCGTTTTGCAGCGCTTTCAGTTTGTCTGCCGATGGTCCTTGTTTTTCTGCCATAATATAGTTGTTTTTAATGTTTCGTAATTCCGAAATATCGATATACCGTTATTTCGCCTGCAAAATTACGAAAAAAAAACGACATACGCAAGCGTATGTCAATTTTTCTCAAAAAATCTACAAAATTCGGCAATCCCGCATTGTTCGCATTTGGGTTTGCGGGCCTGGCATACATACCGTCCGTGCAGTAGCAGCCAGTGATGTGCCTTGGGGATAACCTCCGCGGGGATGTATTTGACAAGCTGGCGTTCGGTCTGTAAGGGGTTCTTGCTTCCTGTTGTCAGTCCGATGCGTTCGCTCACGCGGAAAATATGGGTATCGACCGCCATGGTCGGTTGGTTCCAGATGACCGCACAAACGACATTAGCGGTCTTGCGACCGACGCCTTGCATCGTCTGCAGTTCTTCGATAGTGTCCGGCACTTCACCATGATAGACCTCCACCAGCCGCTGCGCCATGGCGACTAAGTGTTCCGCTTTCGATCTGGGATAACTGACGCTCTTTACGTATTCGAACACCTCATCGCTCGTCGCCTTCGCCAATAACTCCGGCGTGGGGTAGGCTTCAAAAAGCGCCGGCGTGACCATATTGACGCGCTTGTCGGTACACTGCGCGGAAAGCATCACGGCAACCAGTAACTCGTACGGGTTGCGGTAGTTCAGTTCGCTCTCCGCAACCGGCATGTTCGCCTCGAACCACGCGAGGATATGTTCAAATCGTTGTTTGGTCGTCATGTCGCTAATTGTTTAACGTTTTGCTGTCAAGCAAAACCATCTTAACACTTTTACTATTTAACGTCGCGGTAAGCGCGACTTAAAAACCGCAACAACTTCGTTGCCTGCTCTTGTACGGACGCGGTCTCCGGGGAGATCTCGCGTTTCTGTAACCGCAGCAGCATCACTTGGTACAGCAGAATAAGACACGCCTCTATGTCGCTCATCGTCGGTCGGTCGGTCTTCGCTTTGAGCAGGTTCAACGAGGGTTTCAGACGGATGATGGCGGCGCGGTACATGGCGTCTTCGTCAAGGAGCGAGGCATGCAACTCCTCCAACTCCTCTAATGCGTTCTTCGCCAACTGCAGATGACCGCTCTCGGTGATGCCTTCGCGGTGCATCATCTCTTTCAGCTCGCGCAACTCCTCATTGCCCTCCGCCTGAGCGGGGAAGGCGCGCAAAAAATCCTCCATCTGCCATAGATAAAGGATATATTCGGCTATATTGTCCTTTTTACTCCTCATCGTCCCAATCTATTTCGTCGAGATAACTGTCGCTCATGAAGGTCTCTATGTCTCGGCGGTCTTTCTTGGTAGGGCGTCCCAGACCTCTGTCGCGAACGCCGTTGCCTGCCATACGGGCTAACTCCAACAGCTCCAGCTGCTTCGGATCCGTGCAGTCGCGCATGTATTCCGGCACAAGTTTTGCCCCCAAGCGGTTCTCGCTCAGTTGCAGTACCTGGTAGGTGTAGGTGATAGGACCCTTGCGCACGGAGAACTGATCGCCGATCTTGAAAGTCCGGCTGGGCTTGATTTGTACGCCACCCATGGTGATACGCCCGTTCTTGCAGGCGTCCGCAGCGATCGACCGCGTCTTGTAGATCCGCATCGCCCAGAGGTATTTATCTACTCTTACTTCCATCTTTCTCTATGGTTAAACGATTCTCTTTTATTCGGGTGACGTATTGTTGGATGGTCGCTTGCAGATAGCGTAACATCTCTTGAGGTGCCGGCTCGTTGATGCGCGATAGGATGTTGTGCTGCAACAACCGGTCCTCCTGAAAATTATACAATCCGATGACTTCTTTTCCGTCAAACTGCATCATCAGGCTGTCGGAGAAAATCTGATAGACAGGGTTATTGTAGTTCACTACGTACGGCACTTTTTTGTCGGACATAATGGCGTCTTGGCCAAATGCGAAATAGGGCTCGTCGTACCCGATGTATTCCAGTACGGAGGGGAGTATATCCGTTTGCGCAACCGGAAAATTCCTCTTGCGCGTGCGCAGAGCCTCGTCCATCTGCGGGTCAAAAAAGATGATGGGCACTTCATACCGCCCTTTATCGGTGGTATATTCCGGATGCGTGAGCACGTTGGTATGGTCGGCGGTGATGACAAACAAAGTGTTCTCATACCATGGCTGTGTCCGGGCAAATTCAAAGAACCGGCGCAAAGCGTGGTCTGAGTAACCGATGCATCGATGTATCGGATGGGTGCCTTCCGGGAAGACCCCTTCATACCGCTCGGGAACTTGGAAAGGGTGATGGCTGGTTGCAGTAAAAAGGGCGGTCATAAACGGCTCCTTCATGGTGCTCATCGTGCGCCCGAAGAACTGCATGAACTCCTCGTCCCATATAGCCCAATAGCCATCGTAGTCCGCATCATTATTATATTCGTCTTTGCCATAATACGCCTCAAAACCGCAGGACCGCGAATAGGCCAAAAAGCCCATGCTGCCGTTTGGCGCTCCGTGGAAGAAGCCCGTCTGCCAGCCCTTTCCTCCTAAATAAGAGGCCAGGGATGCTACATTATCCGTGGAATAAGGTGTCAGGATGTACGGAGAGATGATCATAGGAATGGAGGATAGCACGGAGGGCATGGCATCGATGGATTTGCGCCCGGTAGCCAGCGTCAAAGGGAAAGTCAGAGAATGCGCAGCCAACGAATCCAGGAAAGGAGTGTAGCCCCGGTAGGTGCCGTTGTCCAGATCCCGGTTAAAATAGCCGATGTACTCTTTGGAGAAGCTCTCCAGGATAAAGACCACTATGTTTTTTTTCTGCAGGGTGCAATGGGCTGACGGCTGATGGACAGGGCTCATGATCTTCTCCAACTCCTCCTCTTCGAAATAATGAAGTGTAGGAAAAACCTGTCCTTCGGACGATCGCATCAATGCAAAAGGTGTATTCAGCACGATGTTCGTTTCGTTGGGATGGTTGGTGTATTGAAGTGCGTTACTGAGAGTGATCGGTCTGGTGAACGCCCCAAAACCACCGCGGATACCGATGACGATGAAATAGACCGAAAGGGCGAAAAGTGCCGATTCGGAGCAGTAATACATCGCCGGACGACGGCTGTCATCCGTCTGTATCGTTCGCCGCGTGAGCTGTACCATCAGCGCCAGCATCGCCAATCCAAAGAGGGTGACGTACCAATACTGCAGCGCCGAGGTGAAGAAGATATGCGCTAAGTTATTATCGTTCTGAAACTCCGTAAAGAAGGTGATGGTTGTCCTCCTGCCGGTGAACTGCATATAGACCATATCAACGCAGTTAACCACGATGGCAAGACCGTTTGGGATCCAGTAGAACCATCGCGCTACCTGCTGGTAGGTGGCGTTGCCGCGCAATCGGAGTGGCAGCAGCTCCATCAGAAGATAGACGCTGTTGAGATAGAGCAAGGCCGTCATATCAAACCGGATACCGCCATAAAGCATCTCCAAGAGATGAACTGCGCTGACGTCCGGATACGAACTCATGTTCGTCAGGTAGTAAAAGAGGCGGGAAAACGAAAAGATAGCCATCACCAACAGCCAATTGCTGACGGCCACTACCCAAGGGTGATATTTGACCTTGTCTGTCATTTGTTATTGAACTGATTCATCGTGCGGTCGATGCCCGCGAGGCAGAAAGACGGAATGATCTCTGTCGTCACTTTCAGCCGCTCGTCAAGCTGTTTCTTCTCCTCTTCAGTCCACTCGCCCAGCACGAAATTGATTTGTGCGCCGCGGGCGTATTCATTGCCGATGCCGAACCGCACGCGTGCGTACGCGTCCGTTCCTAATACAGATTGTATGTTCCCCAGCCCGTTGTGGCCGCCGTTCGAGCCCTGCTTGCGGATCCGGATGGTGCCGAACGGCAGGTTCAGGTCATCCACCAGCACGAGCATGTTCTCGATGGGGATCTTCTCCTGTTGCAGCCAGTACCGCACGGCGTTGCCGCTGAGGTTCATATAGGTAGAGGGCTTCAGCAAGACCATCTCTGCGTTCTTCACCCTGCATCTGGCGACGAACCCGTACCGCTTGTCCTCCCACTGAGCCCCTACACTATTAGCAAAAACATCGACTATTTTAAAGCCGATGTTATGCCTCGTCTCCTGATACTCGGAGCCGATGTTACCAAGTCCAACGATGAGAAATTTCATTAGGCTTGTTTGCTCTGGCGGGTAGCCTTCACTTCAGCTACGCAAGCGTCTGCCGGGTTGACGAATTTCAGACCCTCGATCTTCACGTCAGCTACAGCGATCTTCTTGCCCAAACCGAGCTCGGTTACATCGATATTGATGCGATCCGGGAAAGCGGTGTAGATACCCTGTACTTTCAACTTACGCATATCCTGAACCAGCTTACCACCGGCTTTAACACCCTCAGCGAGACCGTTCAACTGAATAGGGATCTCTACTACTACCGGCTTCTTCTCGTCTACGGCGAGGAAATCGATATGCAGCGTCTTGCCATCAATCGGGTGGAACTGGAGCTCCTTAACGATCGCTTTCGTCTTGGTGTCACCGATGGTGAGGTCAACGATCTGCGTGTCAGGGCTGTAAATCAGTTTACGTACGTCAGCTGCAGCAACGGTGAACGTGCAGTTCAGACCACAGCCATAGATGTTGCAGGGAACCAACTCCTCTGCGCGGAGAGCCTTAGCGGCTTTCTTGCCGTACTCGCTACGAGGAGTACCTACAAGTGCAAATTCTTTCATTGTTAATAATGTTTTGTGTTACTCAATATGGGGCAATAGTTTTCTGCCTTTTCCTCCCTTTCTTTTAGGGAAGGGTCGGGGGTAGGCTTCTTTGTGACGTTGCCCGTATCCCATCACACGAACCCCTTTTCATTAAATTCCCTCCCTTGAGGGGAGGGTCAGGGTGGGGTTATTCCCCTTGTTGTCCACCGAGGAGTCGAACCTCGCTTCTCGGAACCAAAATCCGGTGTAATACCGATATACGAGTGGACAAAACCATTTACCATTTGGTCATTTACGATTTGACCATTTGGCGAAAAGCGGGTGCAAAGGTACAACAAAATTTTGACATGACCAAATTTTTTAGCACTTTTTTTGTAAAATAGTACTTTTTAATCATATTTTTTTGTCAATAGACACGCTCTTGCCCCCTTTTAGCCTCCTTTTTGCCTCCTTTTAGCCTCCATTTACGGTCCAATCCCGCGACCATCTCGCGACCATTACGGACATCTACGTCCCGTCTTTTTCGGGCTATAGCCCCAGATGGATGCGGAAACGGATACCCCAGGAGGTCGCCCCGGGTGTGAAACCCCACACGGAATATAAATCGCATACGCGCAGGATATTACCGATGCCGACACCGACCTCGCCATATAGACCGCCCTGCGGGCTAACGGAGTACAGACCGTCCGGCGGACTGACAGACCGCTGCGCTGACAGATACCCATAGGCGATCTTCGCTTCGACGAGTTCGCGCAGGTGCAGCCACCGGACACCGGGGATGAGGTTGAAAAGGATGCCCTGGCCGTTCCACTCCGTTTGCAACGCGACATACTTATCCGCCATCAATTGGTATGCATGGAGGAACGTGAAACGGTAGGGGTCGTAGGCGTAGCCTTGGTTCGCGGATGCCTGCCAGAGCAGGAACGAAGGCACAGAACCGAAGATAGTACCCGCCTGAAACGCATAACTCAGCGTCCCGCCCATGCCTAACTGGGCATGCTGGGTGAGCATCAGGCGCAGATGGGCGTACAGAGAGGAAGTTACCCCCGAGCCGGACCAATGCCCGGCTTCCAGACCGGCATACAACACCGGATATCTTCCTGAATAAGCATAGCGGCGCGCGAAGAATCCGTCGTACTTGCGCTCGCCCCAACTCAGACGGGCAATCAGGTTGAGTGACTGATAGGCACACCCTCCTTGCCATCCCGCGCGGATATACGTGCGCGTCTCGATATTCTTACTCCAGTCGGCAAACCAATGGAACTGTATCTGCCGTTGCCGCATGGCGGTGTTGACACACAGTGAGTCGCGATGGAGTGCCTCAAAAGCATATGCCGTGAAATCGAAGTTACCCCATCCCATGGAGTTCTCGCGCAGCAGCCGGTCGAAGTCATCGACCTCCGACCACACATACCGGTCGTTGTACTCCAACTGCATGTAGTTCCGCCGCGGAGTAGGCAGATTGACGGAGATGCGCCCCATGCCTTTGGGCAGCCGGTCCTTGAATCCGTAACCCACCGATGCCTCCAGCGAGACGACTTTGGAGAACCGCTCGTTCGTACGGAACGGCAGACCGATATGCACACCCTCGTGCTTGTTGACCTGTAGGATCTCCTCCACATGACCGATGTCCACCGGCGTGCCGGTAGGGATATAGCCGGTAGCAACAATCGTCGCAAACCATTTCGCTGTGCGAATAATCGGCATACTGTCCAGCGCCGCAAAAGCACTATCGCTCTGCACACCAGGACTACTAGTGACACTAGAGCTACTAGGGCTAGCCGAAACACTCGGATTCGCCAGCCGTGTGGTCAGCAACAGAGTGGGGAAGACGGTGCCGGGTTGCTCGCCCTGCACGGCGACATCCAGCAGGACGGAGATCTGCTCGTCGGCGATCGCTCCGTCCGGCGTGAGGGTCTGGCTCAGATGGAGCGAGTTGACGTAGTTGACCGCCACCTCCGCCGGTACGTATGCGCTGATAGACCGCAACGCAAAAGTGGCAGTATCGATTACCATCTCACCGTTGAAAGTGGCGTAAAAAGGATTGCGGGTCCGGAAATGAATCGTATCCTCGCCTACCAGATAATACCGGTAATATAGGTTGCCGGAAGGCGCCAGCGGAGACAGGAACGCATGACCCATGAGCGAGACGGAAGGTGCGTAGAAATTGAGGTTTCCTTCGCCTCCGATCAGTCCCGAGTAATCGGTCGGAGAGAGGATGAGCGCCTGCGTCATCTGGTCATTGGCTGGCGTGAAATCTTTTCCCGCTGCGCGGAAAGACTGCGTCTCGCGGTAGAGCGGCAGGATATATGTCGAGTCCTCCTGACTGAGCATGCCGTCCTGCAGGCTGCGCCAGAGCGCCCTTCTCAGATGCCGTTTGGAGATATGCGAGACGTATAACTCCTGCGTCCGGCGAAGGACTGCGCTGTTCTCCGGATGCAGCGTCCGGTCGTTCTCGGCACGGTGGTCACGTACCTTCCGCAATAACTCCAACGCCGGGTTCTCATTCGGCGCCACGACGACCTCCGTCAGGGTGGCTACTTTTTCCCGC
This sequence comes from Bacteroidales bacterium UBA3717, assembly GCA_002372695.1. Taxonomy (GTDB): domain Bacteria; phylum Bacteroidota; class Bacteroidia; order Bacteroidales; family Paludibacteraceae; genus Colicola. The sequence continues at coordinate 29,334 of DFHS01000029.1, read as the reverse complement.
ATAGCTACCTGCAGACCTGCCATAGTGCCCGGTTCGATCTCAAAACGCTGGGTATAATACCCCACGGCTGAGAAGACCAACTGCGCCTTCGCCTGCATATCTACCCGCAGGGCGTAAGAGCCGTTGGCATCGGAGGTCGTGCCGATCTTCGTGCCGCGGAAATGAATATTGACATTCGGTATCGCTTCACCCGTCGTCTCACTCACAATCTCCCCGACGATGATGGTCTCGACCGCCTGTGACGGCAGAAAGACCGCCAAGGTTGACAGTAGAAGGATTATTATTTTTCGATATCTCGACATGTCGATATTTCGATATTTCGACTTAAACTTTATTCGCCGGATGACATTTTAATACCGCGTTACGCAGGTCTTGAACGTTCAGATGGGTGTATATCTCCGTAGTGGCGAGGTCTTCGTGCCCGAGCAGCTGTTGGATGACGCGCAGGTCGGCGCCGTTCTGCAGCAGATGGGTCGCAAACGAATGGCGGAGCGTGTGGGGCGAGACGGTCTTGGCGATACCTGCTTCGGCGCATAAGTTACGCACGATAGTAAAGACCATCGCCCGTGTGAGCGGACGGCCGTAGCGGTTGACGAACGCAAAATCCCGCGCTTCGGGTTTGACGGGCCATGAGGCACGGTCCTGCATCCAGTACCCGAACCACTCTTCTGCCACCGGAGAGAGCGGCACAAGGCGTTGCTTGGATCCCTTACCCTCAATCAGCATATAGTGTTCGTCCATATAGATACGGCTCAGCGGCAGGTTCACGAGCTCGCTCACGCGCAGACCCGATCCATACAACATCTCCATCATCGCTCGGTTGCGATGACCCTCGTTGGTGGAGAGGTCGATAGCCGCCATCATGCGGTTCACCTCATCCAGCGTCAGTACCGTCGGGATATGTTTGGATTTCTTGGGTCCCTCCAACAGTTCCGAAGGGTCCTGGTCGATATAGTCTTTGTACAGCAAAAATCGGAACCACGAATGGATCCCCGCTAACACACGGGCCTGTGTGGCTTCGGAGCGGACGGTCTTGAACTGCTCGAAGATAAACTCCTGTAGTTCGTCAAAACTCATCTTCACGGCATCCAGACCGTGTTCCTCTGTATAGGACATGAGTTTATCCAGGTCCATCTCGTAGCCCTCGATTGTGTTCGGCGAATAGCCGCGTTCCAGACGCAGCCACCGGTGGTACTCTTGGCGGATGGACTTGTCGCTCATGGTTTTTGGTTGGGGTTATAGGGCAGTAACGAACCGCCGAAAACGGGGCGGTAAGTGCATTTCTCGCCGCGCGAGTTGCGGTAATAAAGGGTGAAGAGCAGGCTGTCTCCCCGATAGACAAACGAACCGGAGTCCAGAACCTGAATAGATGCCACCTTCCCGTCGCCAATGGAGAGGATGTACATCCCGTGCGGCGTGCCCTCATAATCGCGGCCGGCAAGAAAAGTGAAGGGATGGATGGTGGAGGCCTCACCCCGACCCTCTCCCAAAGAGAGGGAGGTATATTCGCCTTCTTCCAAAAGACTGTCGGGCACGAAGATATCCGACAGGTAGAGGTTATAGCCCGTGCCTTCTATCTTATGATCCTTATTCAGCGTAAGCCCTTCCGAATAGAGGTCTAACGCCACGACCGCGTATGGCACCGAGTCATAGAAATGACCGTAGATCTCCTGATAAGCCAAATCATACTCGACCGGAAACTCTTGCCTTACCGCAGGCGTGAAAGGCTTGCAGGAACTCAAAGCAAAAGCGATGATAGAAAGAAGATAAAGGACCTTTTTCATGCGATTTTCATTTTTCTCGTGGGATACCATGCGGCAACAAAACCCAAAGTCAGGACAATCACGGCGACTAATACGATATCGACTGCCTGAACCTGAACGGGGTAGGCGGAGATGATATACTCTGCTCCTGAACCCAATTTGAGCCATCCAAAATATTGTTGCCCCAGACACAAGAGCACGCCGATGACGAGTCCGCCTATCGTGCCGAGTGTGGAGATCAGCCACCCTTCCGTCAGGAAGATTCTCCGGATGGTCGGTTCGTCGGCGCCTAAATCTAAGAGGATACGGATGTCTTCGCGCTTGTCGATGATCAGCATCGAGAGCGAACCGATGCTGTTAAACAGAGCAATCAGAAGGATAAAAACCAGCAGTAGCACCGTCAGCAGTTTCTCGATCTTGAGGATGCGGAAGAAATCAGCCTGCTGCTCATAGCGGTCGAGAACCCGATATCCGGGACCGAGTGCCTTCGCTATCTGGGATTGGAGATAGGAGATTTTTACCCCTTCTCTGGGTTGGATGCGCAGTGCCGATGCGGTGTGTTCGTCGTACTCGAAGAGCCGCTGCGCCAACGGCAGGGATACTAATATCAACTGGTCGTCGTAATCGATCTGGTTGACCGCAAACGTGCCGGCAATGAAAGCATGCTCGTGTAGCAGAGACAAGTCCGGCCGCATGAGGTTGATACGCTCCGTCCGCCGCGGCGCATAGAGATGAAGTGCGCCTGTGAAATGGGCATTGATACCTATCTGCGCCGCCAGACCCCTTCCTAACACCGCGCGCTCGAAAGCGCCGTCCCAGACGGAATAAAAACCGTCGGTGATAATGGAGTCGATATGTGCCGTTTGCTCAAAAAGCGAATCCACGCCCATGACACGCGCGGGCAGCTGATGATCCTTATAGCGGATGAGAGCGGTCTGCTCCAACTGCATGGAGACGGCCTCGATATCCTCGCGCGCGTACAAAGAAACGACAGGCGCCGTGTCGGTGCGCAAGGTGGTACCTTCTGCCGGAACAACCATCAAGGCAGGATCGAACTCCGAGAACATATGCTCTACCAGCACCCCGAAACCGTTCATCACGGAGAGTACACAAACCATCGCCGCCGTGACAACCATCACAGCGGCGGCACTAATGCCGGAGACGATATTTATGGCATTATGCCCTTTCTTTGAGAATAAATACCGCCAGGCAATATGGTTTTCGAGATTAGCCATGCAGCAACTCATCAATGCGCTCCATTCGATCGATTGTGGTATCCAGATGGAAGATGATCTCCGGAATAATGCGCAATTGATGGCGCTCCAATGTGCCGAGTTCACCGCGGAAACGGTGGGTGTTCTCTTCAATCAGCGTCATGGTCTGCTCCACTTTGTCCTGCGGAAAAATAGAGAGATAGATGTGCGCAATAGAGAGATCAGGCGACACGCGCACTTCGCTCACGGAAATCAGCGTTCCGCTCAGCGTGCGCGCGTATCGCAATAGGATGTCGCTCATGTCTTTTTGAATCAACCGAGCGATCTTGTGTTGTCTTGTTGACTCCATTAGAACTTGTGGCGTCCTTCGTCGGCTACAGTCAGTTTCTTACGACCTTTAGCGCGGCGTGCTGCCAGTACGCGGCGACCGTTTGCGGTTGCCATTCTCTCCAAGAAGCCGTGTTTGTTACGACGCTTGCGTTGGGATGGTTGGAATGTACGTTTCATTGTTTTATAAGTATTTGAGTCCTCTCACGAGGACGGGTTTATACGTCAAAAAGCCTGCAAAATTACTGCTTTTTTTTGATATGACCAAATTTTTTCGCATTTTTTTTGCTTTTGAATGCATTTTTAGTCAAAAACCTCCATTAAAACATCCAAAGAACGGGGAGTTTTCCATGTTTCTACGTGTTCTTCGAAATATGCGCATAGTGCGCGAAGTTGTTTCTGCCGTTCTGTCCTCGTTTGCGGCAAAGGGAGTTCTTCGCTCATCGCAAATCCTAATTTGGCGGCCAGACCTACCAGAAACGATAAATGAAAATTCTGCGGCTCGTCTGTCTCGTCCAACTCCTGAATGGATTGCGCGATAAAATCAAACATCGGTTCATCGCTCATGGGGTGTCTTAGCACGTGGTACAGCACCTCGCTGATGAAGAGCGCGATGGTCCTTTTGTATGGATCGGTATCAATCGTGCGGGGAACAAAGGCTAACTGCGCCGTGCGGATCGACCGCTCGTCCGTCGTGAGCTGGAGAATCGACAAAGGGTTGTATCGTCCGGAGGTGTTCTTCCGTCCGATCCCATACACCATATAATTAATACGCCCGCCCGCGCGTGTGTACGCATGTAGGAGGTGGGCTTTGTCGGAGTGGGGTTGCAACGAGAGTACTATCGCATCAGTCGTGGTGTACATATAGACTGTCGATAAGCGCCCCGTCGGTCAGACGATAGGTCTTGAAGATAAGAGGTCCATGACCCGTAGAATCCGCGTTTGTTGTGGTCTCGATTACTGCGTAAGCAGGAACGGAGTCCACCGCCTCGGGGGTGTAGAAGAATTTCTGTTCTTTAGGTTTGCCGGCAGTGTTAATGACTACAAACGGCGTACGGCGCATGTAGTTGTGGTCATGTCCCGCGAGAACCAGATCGGCTTCGCCTAAGGCATGGCGGAAAGCACTGTAGATCAGCACATTCGCGCGACCTTTTCCTACGGACAGTACCGGGTGATGCATCATCACGACTACGAACCGTCCGTCCGCTCTTGCTTGTGTCATCACCCCGCGCAGCCAGGTCAGCGTTCTTGTCAGATGTACCAGACGATTCAGCGGGTTAGTATCAATCGCGATGAACCGGATAGCCGGCAGATCGACATAGTAAGAGGCGCCCGGTACAGCTTCCGGCCCGTTCTCCGGACGCGCGAAAGCATGCTCCCAAACGGGAGAGAGTTCTTTATGAACCCCTTTGGAGTACTCATGATTGCCCGGCGTGACGATGACCGGCATGCCATTGAGCGCCGAGGCACTCCATTCACGAAGCAGCAGCTGATAGTAATAATCCTGCCCCCGGTCCATCCAATCACCCACTTGTGCGAGCGCTTCGGCTTCGGGTACCCGTGCCGCAAGGGTGTCGTAATCGGCTTGCGTGAGCCTGTTATGCACGTCGCCAAGCACAAGGATCGTCGTCTTCTCGGGCGTTGTGTCTCTCTCGAAAACAGGGAAGGTATAGTCCTGCGTGAGACCGGTCCACTGGGGTTCTTCGGGCATGCCGAACCACGCCTGCCAGCGGAGGGCGCAGATCACTGCGCCTCCCGCTAACAGAAGGGTTAGGAACACTATGTAGCCCCACTTGCGCATTAGAACGGCAGGTCGCTGGTGCCGTCGCCGGCAGAAGCGTCAAAAGGATCTACATTCACCGGCGCACTCTCTACCGGCGCTGCCGCAGGTGCTGCAGCCGGTTGTGCAGGAGCTGCTGCCGGGGCTGCCGGAGCTGCTGGAGCTGCGGCTTGTGTGGTGTCACCCTGCTGGATGCGCCATGCGCGGATAGAGGTGTACCAACGGCCGTTGAACTCGCGGCTCTCGATATCGAAACTAACGGTAACCAGCTGATCTACATCGCAGGGGTTCTGCTTGATACGCTCCTCGCCGAACACCTCGAAATGTACCTTGCGGGGGTACTGATCCAGGGTCTCGAGTACGTATGGCTGTACTTTCCACGGATTGCCGTTACGGCCTATGCCCTCTTGGGCGGGCAGTACTTGGATGATTTTTCCTACTACTTCCATGTCTTTAAACTTTCAACTGTAAACATTCGACCTTATTCGCCTTTAATAGCAGCTACACCCGGAAGTACTTTTCCTTCGATTGCCTCGAGGAGTGCACCACCACCGGTGGAGATATACGAAACCTTGTCTGCCAGACCGAACTTGTTGACGCAAGCTACGGAGTCGCCACCGCCGATGAGCGAGAAAGCACCTTCTGCCGTTGCCTCTGCAATCGCGTTACCGATAGCGCGGCTGCCGTCGCAGAAGTTGTCGAACTCGAACACTCCTGCAGGACCATTCCAGAGGATGGTCTTGGCGCCCTTGATAGCGTTAGCGAAGTTCTTCTGTGCCTCAGGACCGGCGTCCAGACCTTCCCAGCCCTCAGGAATAGCGTTGGACGGGAATACCTTCTTGTTGGCATCGTTGCTGAAACTGTCTGCGCAGATAGCGTCCGGAGCGAGAACGAGCTCTACGCCGTTCTTCTTGGCCAACTCCTCTACGCCTAATGCTACATCGAGTTTGTCGAGCTCAACGATCGAACCGCCGATCTCGCCGCCGTGTGCTTTGGCGAAAGTATAAGTCATACCGCCGCAGAGGATCAACTTATCTACTTTGCCCAGCAGGTTCTCGATGATACCGATCTTCGAGCTTACTTTCGAACCGCCCATGATAGCCACGAACGGACGTTTGATATCTTTGAGGATAGCGTCAACAGCAGCTACCTCTTTCTCCATCAGGAATCCGAGCATCTTGTTGTCTGCGTCGAAATAATCGGCGATGACAGCGGTCGAAGCATGTTTGCGGTGAGCCGTACCGAAAGCGTCCATCACGTAGCAGTCTGCGTACGAAGCAAGCGTCTTGGCGAACTCTTTCTGACGTGCTTTCATCTCTTTCTTGGCGGGCTCGTATGCGGGATCCTCTTTCTCGATACCTACAGGTTTGCCTTCCTCCTCAGGATAGAAGCGGAGGTTCTCGAGCAACAATACCTCACCCGGTTTGAGGGCGGCAGCCTGTGCCTGTGCTTTCGCGCAGTCCTCTGCGAACTGAACCGGACGACCTAAGGCTTCAGCTACTGCCTCTTTGATCTGGCTAAGGCTGAACTTAGCCTGCACTTTGCCTTTCGGCTTGCCCATGTGGCTCATGATGATCAGCGCACCGCCTTCATCCAAGATGTGTTTGAGGGTTGGAAGCGCACCACGGATACGGGTGTCGTCTGTGATTTTTCCATTCTCGTCCAGGGGCACATTGAAGTCCACACGAACGATCGCCTTCTTGCCGGCGAATTTGTAATCTTTAATCGTCATAATGTGTTATATTTTAGTTGTTTTTAATTGCTTTCGGTATTCCGTAATCCCGTAATCACGTTATTACGTTATTTTATTTCCAATCGATCGAGTTCAGCCTTCCGCGATAGACGTCGCTGTAAGAGCTCGTCTGATCCTGTCCGCCGAACAGATAAATATCGTTTCCGCGCACGATGGCGGTCTGTTTCTGACGGGCTTGATATACTTCCGGCAGCTGGTTCTTCAACGTGTCCGCTTTGGTCCAGGTCATGCCCTCATTGGTGGATACGAGGATGTCCCGACCGAAATAAGTCATCTGGTCATCCACGCCGCCGAAGAGTAACATCTGGTTGTCGTACCAGACGACAGACATTCCGGTCATGCCGGATACTTTCGGGCGGTCGATTGAGAACTCCTCCAGCCGGTATTGCCCTTTGGGCTGCGGGTGTTCGGAGTACTCCAGGTGCCATTTGGTGCTCAGGCTCTTGCCGTTCTCCGCAAAGCCGCCGATGATCATCGCCCGTTCACGACCGCTGGGACTGTAGAAACATAATGTCGCAAAATCGCTGATAGGAAACTCACCTTGGGGTTTCAAACCGCTCAGCGTCAACTCGCCGTTATGGAAATATCCTAATTCGTATTGGTCCTCTTTCTGCGTCAGTACCCACGCCAAGCCGTTCCAGTAAAGCAGCATCGTCACTACTTCTTCTGCCACCACGATCGGCGTCCAGGTGACCGCATCGTCCGAGGTATAAATCGTATGATCCTGCGCGTAATAAAGGGTCTGACCATCGGAGATCATCTGCCGCACTTTGGTACCTGCGGGCAGGCCTGTCGGCGCTACGGGAGTACTCCATTCTTCGCCTTCCTCAGAGCGATAAACCGATAACTCAAAACCGTTCGACACCATCATCACGAAATCGCCGTTCTGCTCCAATACGCGTTGCTCCGTCTCTTCCTGATTGTCAAAGCCGTCGAAGATCTTCTCCCATGTATAGAGGTCGGGATCCACCTGATGCACCGACGGACGGATCTCATAGACCTTGATGTTCTTCTTGTCGGCCGAGCGGATGGATAAATAGATGGGGCTCTTGGTGAAATCAAGCGTGTCGTAGCCCGTCAGCAGGCAAACCGTGTCCGGGAAGATGAGCGACGAAGCGCTTGGCGTAGCCGCAAACACAAATCGCGGCACTACGCGGTGCAGATCCGTGCCATAAAGCATCGAGTCTTTGTTCCACACCAGACCCGTATCCAGCCGCTCCTCCACGGTGAATACTGCTTGCGCCAGACCCGGCATCGAGTCTGCTTTGGCAAACGAGAATGCACTCAGCCGTGCTACCGACGAAGGGACGGTGGTAGAGCCGGAGTTGTCACAACCGATTAGCAAAAGTGCAAAAAAACACGTTAATATGTATAAAAATTTGCGCATTTCAAATATTTTTTGTACCTTTGCAGCCGCAAAGGTAAAACTTATCTACATTTATGTTGTTTGAATCACAAATACATGATCTCAAAATGTGGCTGCCGTGGTGCCGTATCCGTCGTGATCAGGCAGCCCTTCGGGCTATCGTGGAGCAGCAGCGCCGCATGATGAAACCCGAGGATGTGGCATCTCAGTCCGCACAAGTCATCAGCCAGATTGAGCAGATGACGGCTTTTCGCGAGGCAAAGACCGTGATGCTTTATTATCCCGTCCATAACGAGGTGGATCTGCGTCCGCTGCTCGATAAGTATGCGGGTGAAAAAATGTTTCTCTTACCTGTTACCCATCGCCACTCGATGGAGGTGCGTCCCTATGACGGGGAGGATATGATGCGGAAGGGACATTTAGGGGTACCTGAGCCGCAGACTCCCACGTATCATGGATCTATTGATTTGATCTTGGTGCCCGGAGTAGTTTTTGATAACCACCGGCACCGTATTGGTCGGGGTGGAGGATATTACGATCGCTTCTTGTCCAAACACAAGACCTCGAAACAGGTCGGTGTCTGCTATTCCTTCCAACTGCGCAAGCGCGATATCCCGCACATGTATTCCGATCGTCGCATGGACCGGGTGGTTACTCCTCTGTCGACCATTGGATAGTCGGTTGGCTGTCTTGGATGCGTTTCAACTCTCGGTCACTCTCGGCCGAGAGTTTTCTTTCGCCCTTGCGGTAGTAGTAGATCACGCCGTATAGCTGACATTTCATCATCTTCGCGTACGGCAGCTGGTCTTTGTAGTAGTCCTCCACGAGGTTCCATATATTCAGTATTATCTCGTCTGCCTGCGCGCGAAGCGGCTCTAAGTCCCCGTGCACACGCTCCGTGTTCTGCACGTGGAAAGCATGCTGCCGTTGGTGCTCGCAGAAGATATCATAATGCACCTTCACCTTGTTAATCGCCGGATTATAAATCGGGAAACCGCCGTTCGCCATGCGTTTCTGCTCACCCTCGATAATCTTCTTTCCCCACTCTAAAAGGTACTCTTCCGTGGACAGATCCGGCACGATATGTTGGTGCGGATCCAGGCCGTAAAGCAGTTTCTGCTCTTTCTTGATCTCGCCGCGGATAACGGAGAGGTTGAGCACCTGGATGAAATGCGAGATGTACATACGTGCGTTCTGCACGATGTGACGGTACTGTTTGTTGGCGTTCACAGTGGAGGCATAGTTGTCTTTGGATTGCATCACTATGTTCTCAAACTGAACCAAGAACCGTTGTGCTTCGCTTTGTACTTTGTACGGGATGACCTGCTCGGTATAGTCGGCTCCTTGCGCGCGCTGGATAGCGTTCTGCAGGGCATGCAGACGAGCTAAGTCCGTGTTGGGTAATCGACGATAAGGCATCTTGTTATTTACGATTTAAACGTTTACCATTTGTTCTTTAACTCTTTCTGGTGGCGAGTTTCTCAGCCAACTCACGGAGTGTCTCCGTGGCGTCGTTCTGCGGCAGTTTGTCCAGCTGTGCGAGGGCAAGAGCAGTCTGCTCCTCCATCACTACTTCACTCGCTTCGCGTACTCCGAGACGGGTGAAGATCTCCGTCACGGCGGCAATCTTCTCTTCGTCACGGTCGGTTGCCATCATCCATTGCAGCAACTCCGCACGGCTCTCTGCGTCCGCTGTCTCCATCGCGGTGAGAAGAAGGAAAGTCTTCTTGTTCGCGCATATATCTCCGCCGATCTTCTTGCCGAAAGTCTTCGGGTCGCCATAAACGTCAAGCAGATCGTCTTGAATCTGGAAAGCCAGACCGATATGCAGACCATACTGGTACAACGCCTCCTGTTGGTTCTCGTTCGCTCCGGCAATATAGCCGCCGATCTTCATCGCGTACGCCAAAAGCACCGAGGTCTTTTTCTCAATCATCATCATGTAATCCTCGATACTCACGTGGCTCGCGTGCTCGAAATCCACATCGTACTGCTGTCCTTCGCACACGCCGGTCGCCATCTCGTTGAACATCTTCAACGCTCCCGCTACTTTCTCTGCCGGCACTTGTGCCAACAACTTATACGCCTCGATGAGCATCTGGTCGCCCGAGAGGATAGCCGTGTTCTCGTTCCATTTGACATGTACCGTCTCGCGGCCGCGACGCACGGACGCTTTGTCCATCACATCGTCGTGAAGCAGCGTGAAGTTATGGAACACCTCCAACGCCAACGCCGCAGGCACTACGTCATCCATCACGCTGCCGTTCAGCAATCCGCCGTTGATGATCGTCTCTGCCGCCAGGAGCGCCAAGGTCGGACGAAGTCTCTTGCCGCCGGACGCCAATGCGTACTCGATCGGCTCGTACAGTCCCCGTGGCTCCTTATCCCATTTCAGGGATTCTATCGCTTGGTTAATATCAATCATGATTTAATTTGTCTTCTATAATATCTGTCAGCACCTCTTTGATGTCGAGGCCTGCGGCACGAACCTGCTGCGGAATGAAACTCGTTGCCGTCATGCCCGGCGTCGTGTTCACCTCTAACAAGTTGATCTGCTCGCCGGTGATGATCCAATCGACGCGGATGATGCCGTTGGCGCCGATGATGTCATAGATACGCAGGGTCTCTGCCTGGATCTTGTCACGGATGGCGTCAGGAATACGCGCCGGAGTGATCTCCGACACCTGACCTTTGTATTTGGCGTCGTAATCGAAGAACTCATTCTTCGTCACAACCTCCGTGATCGGGAATGCCACCGCTTTGTCTTTGGTCTTATACACACCACAGGTCACTTCCGTCCCTTTCATATACGACTCGCAGATGACTTCGTCGCCCTCTTTGAACGCACGCTCGATGGCCGGGTAAACATCCTCAACCGTCTTCACTTTCGTACATCCGAAGGACGATCCGCCCACGTTGCTCTTGATAAAACACGGCAGTCCTAAGGTGTCTGCAATCTTCTGCGCGTTGGGCCATTTTTGTCCCGCACGGAGCATCATACTATTGGCTATATGAAAACCGAAATAGGAGAGATAGTGGTTGCAGGCGTATTTGTTAAACGTCAGCGCCGCCGCCAATACATTGCAGCAGCTGTACGGGATGCCCATCATCTCTAAGTATCCCTGCAACAAACCGTTCTCTCCCGGCGTGCCGTGGATAGTGATATACGCGAAATCGAACGTGTGCTTCACGCCCCCGCGCGTAAAAGAAAAATCATTCTTATCAATCGGATAAGATTCACTGGATTCGAAGTAATCCTCTACTCCCTTCCCTTCAGGGAGGGGTTGGGGGTAGGCTACCCACTCCTTCCCTTGCAGTCTTACAATCGTAATGTCATACCGCTCCTTGTCCATGAAGGAGTATAAACCCGCAGCGGAACGCAGCGACACCTCGTGTTCGCTACTGTCCCCTCCGGCAATAATTGCTATTTGTCTTTTCATTATTTTTTGCTTCTAAGGAGTCCCTTCCACCCCTAATCTAAAATTCGCTGCAAAGTTACTAAAATTTTTTCACATACGCAAGCGCGCGCGCATTTTTCTTTATTTTTATGCTTCTAAGACTACTTTTTTTCTCTCTTATGCCCCTCCTGCTTCCTTTTTTTCTCTCTTTTTCTCCTTTTTATACCACTCTTCCGGTATTATATACATAGTATATAATACTAATAGATTTTAGGTTCAAATTTAGTGCGTGATTAGTGCGTGATAAGTGCGTGATAAGTGCGAGGTAAGTACGTTATTTTCAGCCTTATTCAAAACGCAAATACGGCGCTGCTCTTCGTAAATCTTCTTCCGTCATTTCCGGCAGCGCGCGCAGATCCTCTATAGATTCCAGACGCACCTTCTTCCTGCGAAGCGTATAGATCGCCTTCGCTTGCTCGTAACGTATATACGGATGCCGCTGCAGGCGGTCGATAGAAGCACGGTTGACATCCATCCGTTGTACCGCCGTCGGGTCCGCCGTGAAGCGGTAAAGCAAGGTGTCCAGACTCAGTTTGCCAAACACCTCATCCTTCAGTTGCTCCGGGCTGTAGAATCCTCCCAGACGCTCCCGGTATTGCACGATCTGCACCGCCGTGTAACGTCCGATCCCCCGTATAAGTTGCAACTCCGCTGTGTCGCAATGATTGAGATCCAGAATCGTGTCTTTCTTCACCCGCGGCGCAAAATACTTCATCCCCACGGAGTCCCGCCACAGCGAATCGGCTTTTCGCATCGAGTCCCATCGTGCCTGCCGCTCGATCTTCCATTGCTCATGGCGTATCGAGTCCGCCATAAAAAACGAATCGTACCTTGCTTCCCGGTCCGCTTTCCATTGTACGAACCGCATCGAGTCCGCCAACCGAATCGAATCTCTTCTTTCCGACCAGGGTTTCTTTGTCGGTTTCTTTTCCTCCTCATCCTCCTGAACGGGCCAAAGCGCCATCACCAGCCATACGACCAGCGTCAGACCAAAAAGAGCCGCACCGGCTTTGCGTTGTTCTGGAGCAAGAATCATAACTTATAACCTTTTGCCTATAACCCTTAGCCTTTCACAATACTCTCTACCGACCCATCACCAAGATGAGTAGTAATCCGGTCTCCGGGTGCAATCTCGGCTACCGAGCGAATGATTTTTCCGTCCTTCGTCAGCAGCGAGTACCCCCTGCGATAAAAAGCCTCGGGGTTACAAGCCGCAAGCCGTTGTTCGAGCAATTCGACACGATGTCGTCTGAGCATGATCTGACGATCCGCCGTACGACGTAGCCGCGTGTAGAGATCGTTGATGCGCGATGCCTGCGTATCCATGCGATGAATCAGCCATTCAGCAACGGCGGTAGGTGTCTTCAGTGTTTCATGCGCCACCATGTCTAATACCGATACATCCCTCGTGTGACCGATACCGGTCAGGATCGGCAACTCGAATTGTGCACAGACGGCGCAGAGCTCGTAGTTGTCAAAGCAGGATAAGTCAGAGCTGGCTCCTCCGCCGCGGATGATGACGACTGCATCAAAGACCGGCTTCGCCTGATCGACCGCTTTGCTGACAGACCGCTTTGCTGACAGACCGCTAACGCTGACAGAAATCTCTTCCAAAGCCGCAATAATGGACTTTGGCGCTCCGTCACCCTGCATGGTCGCACCGAAGAGGGTCGTCTCGAACCCATACGGAGAATGCTCTAACTGATGTTTGAAATCCTCATAACCCGCCGCGGAAGGCGAAGAGATAACCGCAATCTTCCGAATAAGAGTCGGTAGCGGCAGGAGTTGTTGCGCCTCCAAAAGACCGTCTTTCTCCAGCTGCGCAATCGTTTGTTGCTTGAGCCGCGCGATATCGCCGATCGTGAACGTCGGATCAATGCCGACGATAGAGAGACTTAACCCATAGACCGGATGAAAATGCACCTCGCACTCTACCAGTACCGCCATGCCTTTTTGTAGCGACATGCCCGTCTCCGACTGAAAATAGGCGCAGAGCATCTCTTTTGTTCCTGCCCATAGTGTCGCGCGCATCTTAGCGCCTTGTCCGCCTGCTGAAGGCGCGTCAACAAGATCCAGATACATATGTCCGCCGCGCTCCATGAGCGAGCTGATCTCCGCTTGTACCCAATAGGAGGGTGCGAGTGACGAGTCTAACACTTCGCCGATCTCTGCGCAGAGTTCCGAGAGAGTATATCTATTTACCATTTGGTCATGTACCATGTACCATTTAGTGGTTGGCAGGATTGCAGAGGATACACCGGTCTTTCGGCCGGAAGGCAAAGAGGAACGAGACGCGTATGCCTACAGAGAGATTGCGCAGCCAGGATTTGGAAGCCTCTTCGGTCGAGAAGACATGATCCGTCGTGTACGTGGAGAAGTCATAGATCGACTCGGTAGGGATGCCATAAAGGGCCCCCTTGGTCGAAGGACATATATTCAGTAACGAGCAATCGGCGTACGCCGCCACACGAAGTCTTCCGTCCAAACGGTCTGCAGGACGCGTGCGATAGTTCTTAACCGACTGCCGGGTGTTGTACTCATATCCTATCTCCGCGTGCGCCGCGAGGTCGAACTTCAGCGCCAGCTGGTCTCCTTTGCGCTCTAACGGCACGTCTTTGCGGAAACCGTGATTATCCATCTCTTCCCAGATACCTACGTACCGCTCGTACTTACCGGCCGTAGAGACAATCATCGAAGTCGCGGTAGATCCCTTGAACGCGTAGCCGGCGTTCACTCCCACAAGGAAATAACCGATTCCGCGTGAACCGAAGAAATAATGACCGATATTCAGCGGTATCCGTCCGTATAGTTGTTGCGCCATATCGCGGCGGTCTGCAAACGTGTGTTTCAGCGTGAAGGGCGCCGGGTTGATTCCTGACCAGGTATCCATCATGTTCTCATGATAGATATTGGCTTCGTTCAGATCCGTGAACACGCGTTGCGCAGAGATACCGAGACCGGTCTGCACCATCAGTCCGGCGAAATGGTACTCGTAGAGCAGGTACAGATCCATCGCTCCACCGCCCGGAGTGTTCTTTGCTTCGGGCATATTATTGAGGAACGTGGACCATCCGCCGGACAGCGACAGTCCCACAAGGTGATGCGAACCCGAATACTCCGACGCGTGCAGACCCATCAGCACATCGGTCTGGTTCTCTACGTCTTTGGTAGAGAAGCCTCTGACGGAAGAGAGTTCGAACTCTCTTTTCTCCGATACGGAATAGCGGCGTTGCGCCATGCCGGTCATCGTCGAGAGACAGAGGATCAGAAGGAAGATATGTCGCAATTCGGGCATGATGGTGCTACAATAACTTTAATGGCTCTATAGGGTTCTTCCGGCGTGTCGTTCGACCATAGTTGGACGATATACAGACCTTGCGCAGACGGAAGGGTGATCGGCGTGACGGGAGCACGGAAGACGCCCTCGGTGACGAAGGTGCCGTCGGACGTGTTGATGCGGAACGTACCGTCCTTGCGGGAGAGGATATGAGCAATCGGGTTCGCCGAGACGATACAGGTCGGCGTGACAGCGAGGTAACCTTTCTTCGGTGCATAATCCTCATTAATCGGGTTCGGTATAGCGACGATAGGACAGGTCGGGAAGGCCTCTTTCTCATCGACACGGGTGAGCTCGACGTGGTACTCCGCTCCTACATTCAGACCCATCGGCAGGTACAGATAAGGTTTGGTCTGACCCACCAGCATCGAGTCGCCTTCGTACCACTGGAAATTCGTCCACTTATATCCGCCGTTATACGCCGAGTCGAGGATGGCGATGACGTCTCCGTGACGCTGCTCCGTCAGCCATTTGGGGTAAGAGAAAGTAAGGGTCGTATCGTTGATACAGTCGCTCTCCATATGCTGGCAGATGCCGTTGTCGAGCACCAAAGTGACCGAGTAGATATCCGGCCGCGGGTAATGACGCTGGTCTCCGTCGCGATACGGTATCGGTACGGAGATGACCATCGGCGAGGAATAAGAGGTGACCGGTACATCGATCTGATCCTCAAAGCCCATCTCTAACGCCACACTGTCGAAGTAAAGCGAGTAGGCGATGGGGAAATGGGAGGTATAGGTATAGAGCACGTTAAAGGCGGACTCATCACCGCACATCGCATCTTCTACCCATAGGGTAGGAACGGTCGGAGGAATGACGGTCAGATGCGTGTAGATGAAATGGTGGCATCCGGCGTCATTGAGGGTCGTGTCTTTATAATCGCCTCCTTGGGTGTATATATGATCGCCGATGAGGAGAGTGTCGCCGATACAGATCGAGTCATAACGCACCTCCATCGTCGTATCCAGAACGGTCAGGTACAGGTGATAGACGGAGTCGCAACCGGTCACGACGGAGATGGCGGAGTCGTAGTAGAAATACTCCTCGTCTTTAGGAAGGATATGTGCTATATGCCATCCGTGCCAATCGAGCGAGTCGTCGGCGCAGAGCGTCTGATGCTCTTCGGAGATGAACGACGCTCCCACAAGCAGTTGTGTCTCGTAGATCGAGTCGCATCCATCGACCGTCAGGAAACTATCCCGGAGGAAATACAGCCCCGACTCCAGGTTCGTCAGCAGGCTGTCCGGACGGGAGTCTCTTCCGGGCCATAAGTATGACTCGTTGGAGCAGATGGTGTCATAGACGATGTGCCTGTAGGCAGGGAACACATGCGCCGCGAGGGTGTATATCGAGTCGCAACCCATCACCGTCGTGAGCGAGTCAATAAAGAGGGTATCGTACGGACGCACGAACGTATCCACGTCGTACTCAACCGCCCAAGCAGACCAGGCATGATTAAGATCCTCCGAGTAGAACGTATCGCCCGAGCAGATACCGTCCGTCTCCGCAAAGAACGAGAAGGTCGGACAGATGGTCAGGTAGTAGTTATAGACGATCGAGTCGCAACCATCGACGCCCTTGAACCGCACTTCGATATACGGCATCTTATCCGGATCGGGACGCGGTGCTCCCGGGTGCCATACTTCGGTCTCGAAGACCGTGCCGGAGACGGTATCGCGGTGGTAGTAGATCTCGTTATCGCAAGCGAAATCATGCACCGGGACGGTGATGAAAGGCTTGACGTAGAAATCGAGTTGGTAGATAGAGTCACAACCGTCTTGTGTCTCCAGTTTGTCGTAATACGTACCGGTAGCGATGATGGTCTGTCCTCTCCATTCGATAGCCGTTCCTGCACAACCCCGACCGGAGTCGATGAACCGATAGGTCGGATGAACGATCACCTTATAGGTGACGAGCGAGTCGCAGCCTTCACGGGTCTTGAGCAGGTGCGATGGGGTGAAGGTGATATCCGGTTTGAGGACACCTTCGGTCGAACGCGTCGGCCCGAACTCTAACGAGTCACGGAAATAAGTGCCGTGCGTATCTTGGAAGATATAGATATGGGCAAACTGCGAATCATCGTTGTCGCATACGTGACGAACGATCGTGGTGTCGTACGACGGAGCCACACGCAGACTCAGATAATGGATCGAGTCGCAGTCATGGATAGAGAGACGAGCTACGGTATCGCCATACGTCGTGTCCGCCTTATGCAGCACACGATAGCCCGCTGCAGGATTCTCTAACTTCGGGCCCGCGAAATGGTGACCCTGCCAGGTGATCGAGTCATAGTCGCACAGGGTGATGGACTCGTAGATATGATAAACCGAATCGACATGGAGCGTGAGCTTATAGACGGAGTCACATCCGCACTCGCCGGTTTCGGGATCGCAGACCGGGCAGTCCTTCGTCTTCAGCGAGTCATAGAAGACAAACGTACCGCAGCGGAGCGTAGAGATCTCTTTGTCGTGCCATTCGAACTCCGAACCCTGGCATATCCGTTGCTCATCCGGCATGAAATACGTGCGGTAGAGCGTGACACGATGGTGTACGGCGGAGTCACAACCGGCCGTCGTCTGACTGTTTCCGTAGAGGTCAAAGACCACCCACCGATCCGTCTCACCCGGTACCGACCGTCCGCTCTCGCCTTCTGGCAGTAAAGGCGATTTGGCACCATAGACGGGCGCGCCTAAGAAATGGATCGTGTCGTTGTCGCACATCACCCTTTGGGTGATCTCCACCGGGGTTGTATAAACCGTATCGATATGCAGCGTCAGATGCCAAGCCGAGTCACATTCGTGGATCGTATTGAAATGCAGCGTGTATTGATAGTCGCCCGTATGGTTCGTCGGGATGACGGAAATCGGGTTCTCTTTATCATCATAAATGGAGACAGGCTTCGTGTTACCCGGCAGATCCTCCCAGGCGAAAGGCTCGCCCTGGCAGTGATTGAGGGATTGGTTGAAGTCATAATACGGGTAGATATGCAGATGGAGTACGCAGATACTATCGCAATCATATCCCTTGGTCTGCATCGTGTCTGTATAGTAGTAGTCGCCTGCCCAGGTGTTCGGTATGAAGGGCACCTGATTACCGGACTTGTCGTAGATCTTACGTCCCTCATGATCTTTCCATATATACGGTGATCCGGACTCGCGTAGCTGGCAAGTGTAAGCATGGGTGGTGTCGCGATATGACGGCGCGCGGTAGAGATGGAGATAGAAGACGGAGTCGAAGCCCAAGACGGTCTCGAAGGGCTGCTCGTAGGTCTTGGTCTGGCCGGGTTCCGGCAGATCGGTGATGGTCATACGCTCAAAAGGCACGCCTTCCGGCATGAATTCCGGACGGGTCTCCATCCAAACATATTGGTCGTCGTTACCGCAGGCGAAATCGGTAGTATCATAGCGATACACCGCTCCGACGCGCAGGAAGAGCACGTGCGTACTGTCGCAAGAATGCGTACCGATGGGTTTGGTCGGATTGGAAACGGTGACGAAGAGGGTGTCTTGCGTAACCAGGACGTCATAATCCTCCGTCGCTTTCGAGCCGCCGTAGGTGGTATTGTTGATAGGCCAATAATGTACCTGCTCCTGGGTAATCAGGACCGTATCCATCTTGAAGAAAGTGGGCATGACGGTCAGATGGAGCGCGTAGATAGAGTCGCAACCTGCCTCTACAGAGCGGTAGATGGTAGAGCAACGCCGGTTAGCAGGGATCTTCATGTCTAATGAGATGTCCTCCAGATGCTCGCCCTTGGGTCCTATCCATGGGAACGTACCGTCCTCATCGGTACAGATCGTATCGACCGTGAGCGCGTATAACTCTTGCGCTGCACGATAGTCCAGCCTCAGATGGTAGATCGAGTCGCAGCCGTACCTCGTCGTAAGGCAGGAGTCGTAGTAGTCACCGGAGGTACGCAGTTCTACATACTCGGCTCCGTCGCGGTGACCTTCCCATCGGAAGAACGAATGGACGGTATCGTGGGTAACCGGGTCGTAGTGCAGCTTGCACCACTCTTTCGTCTCGTCGAAATAATAGGACTGAGGCATAATGAGCGTGAGCTCGTGGATCGAGTCGCAGCCATGCAGACCGCCGTTACACTCCGCGCAGGTCTGCGTGTACATCGTGTCGCGGAAGACACCTACCAACGCTCCATAAGCGGGATCCAAACTGAGATCGCTTTCCGTGATTGTTCGTTTTTTCGTTCCGTATTGGATGGACCAGGTATAAGAGCCGTGCCCGTCTTTGTCCAGACATACGGTGTCGCGGAAAGGAATGACATAACTCTCATGACGGATGAGTGTCAGATGGTAGGTCGAGTCGCAGCCATCGAACGGTCTGCCTCTTTTGTCGCGGAACTTATCTGCCCATGGCCCGAGTTGGCACTCGCAGGCTTTGGTCTTCCATGCGATAGGCACCTCCGTCGTGTCGCGGTTGAGACTTGCGCCTCGGAACGTACGTTCCTGATAAACCGTATCCTGGTTGGTACAGAGGTGAATCGTATCGAAATACTGGAAGGTGTCGCACACGAAGAGGATGAGCGTCATCGTCGAGTCGCAACCTGCCTGCGAGAGGTAGTTGCGGGTGAACGTATGATACGTACCGACTTCCACCTGGTATTTCCACGGCTCCAGATATTGCGTCCCTTGACCTTGCTTCACGCCGACGAACTTCGTCGCCGCCGAATAGGGGTTATAGAGTGTGAGGGTGTCCTGGTTATAGAGACTGTCGTAGAAGAACTCCAAGCTGTCGCCGACGCACACTACGCGGTACAAGGTGTCGTTATAGATCCTCGTCACGCGGACGGTGGTCTTGAGGGTGTCCAAGTCCTCGCCGTCGCACATGATCCGCTCGCGGTGCAGGACGGTTTGCAGCTCATATTCGAAGAACTGGTGCCTGTCCTCCATCTCCTCCTCCGGCAGGATGAACTCATACTGCCAACTATGCTTGGTGGCCGTAGCCGCGGGGGTGGTGATTAAGGAGGCCTCCGGGGTACCGGTCGGCTTCTTACCGTCCGTCACGTCGAAAAGCAACCACTCGATCTGCGTCGCCGGACGCTCTATGTCGGTCTCCAACGTCCAATACACGAACGAGCTGTCGCAGACGATGGCGGTATCTAACTGCTCATGATCTTGCATCCATTCGTCCCATTGCCGCTGGTACCAACCGTGTCCGTCGAGGCTGTCAAGGTCGTACGATGCCTTGGACATCACGACCTCATCCGTATGGGTGACGTACAGCGAATCAGGGTGGGCTTCCGGCTTGAATCCGAGCGTGTAGTAGTAGGCTTGCGCCTCGGTGATACCATAGACCATGCCGACGAAACCGCCTCCTGTACTCTCCAAGAGGTTGTATTTGGCGCTCGCCGCATCGGGTAACTCCAGATGCGCGTAAGCCTTCGTAGGATCCGCCTGGAAAGTATGGAACTCCGAAGAGGCGACGGGGGCACCGTTCAGCGTAAAGGTGTTGATATCACTCGCTGCGGTCACTACGTATGCGTAGAAATGTTGCGGAGTGCCGCTTCCTTGCGGGTCCAGGACCTCTGTGAAGAACGTCATGGCGTTCGTCCGTAACCCCCAATGAGGCATGATAGCGGACGACGGATCACCGTAGATAAAGCATTTCTGCGACCATCCGACCGTCGTGCAGATCTTGTTCTCCGCCGCGGTGGAGGTGTAGCTGATACAGCTGACCGGGGCGGACGTGCGGATAATCACCTCATTGTTCATCTCATCGTGGAGGTCCAGCATCGCGCTGTCGGGTGGTAGCTTCTGCAAGGTCCCGCCGCGGTTTAAGGTCACAGGGAAAGTGTTCACTGCCCCTGTCGATTTATCATAGGTGGTGATGGTCACGTTCGTGTTGTCATACAGCGCCACGATATCTGCATAGTTGGACAGGGTGTTCGTCAGCCCCGTCAGGTAAAACTCCGTACCGAACTGCGTGAGCGGCAGCGCCTGCTCAACCATGAAGTCCTGCGAGTAACCCTCTTTGTTCGGGATACCGGTTTGCTGGTTGCCGGTAAAGACCGCAATGGGCTTGTCCGCGCAGAGGGTCGTTCCGCTGAAGTCGGCGTTGAAATCCGTCGAGCCCTCAGCGCGCCGTTTGGTAGCCACGAGGTACGCCTGGCCTTTGCTCAGCGTGACGTCAAAGGCCGTTCCTGCTGCCTTTCCGCCATCGGTCTGGAACGTCGGAGTGATGGTCACGGTCGTTCCGTCTTCCGTCGCGACGATACCGAACTCCGAGGAATAAACATCCTCCGGGTAGGTCTGGATGATATATTCTTTGCCTAAGAATCGGGTAGGGATGACCAGCGACGCGTCACGGCTGGTGATAGGCGAGTCGTTCGTGCGGGAGTACAGGAAGCAGGAGAAGACCTTCTTCTTGTTCTCCGGGGTGGTCGGCGCCGTATAGACATGTACGCCGCTCTTATCGTTCTGCTCGCTCTCGAAGAGGTATATCTGTTGGGCTAAAGAACGCGGGATCTCATAGATCAGCGTCGTCCCTGCCGGGACCTTGCGGGTGTCGAGGACAGTGTTGCCGTAAGCGATATTGACATCTACCTCCTCACGCGCAGAGACCGCCACCTTCATCTCAAATTTGGCGGTCTTGTTCTCCTGCTTGTTGGGGTCAAAACCGTTATTGTTGATAAACGTCAGCCAGAAATCATTGCCTTGCGTCGTGGTGAAAGCGTCCGTGCCGCCGAACCAATAAGGGTTGTTGCTGATCAACTCCGTACCCGCCACTATCCATGGGGACAGCGACAAGAGGCATACTAATATGAGGGTACGAAACAGTTTCAAATCCTTGTTTTTTCAAATCGGGCGCAAAGTTACTACTTTTTTTTGACATACGCAAGCAAGCGCGCATTTTATGCGATTTTTTTCGGGAGAAACAACAAAAATAATGCCAAAAGGACATAATAAAACAGCACCATGCCGGAACCGGCGTGGGCGGGAAAGGTACTGCCGGGCAGGTGCTCAATCCATCCTGCCGCATGATTCATGAGCCATGCGAGGGCGAAGGTGATGCGGCTGAAAAGTACCCCTGCGACCGTTCCGCCTAACGCGATGGAGATCAGCCCGCAAGGGACCAAAAACGTGGCAAGAGGAAGGACGATGAGGTTGGTCACGAGAAAATACGTGCTCACCTGACCGAAATAATGGATCGTGATAGGCAGTGTCCCTATCTGCGCTGCGATGGAGACGACGATGATGCCTCCGAAAAAAGAACCGATCCGGCCTAAAATCGTATTTCGAAATCCCGATAACTCGATATCCCGATATATCGATTTATTAACGATCAGTACAATCGCCGCAGTGGCAGCGAAAGAGAGTTGAAAACTCACGGACCAGAGATCCGTAGGACGTGCGACGAGGATGAAGAATGCCGCTGCGGCGATGGTGTTGAGGCTGAAAACCCGCCGATAACTCATTCGCCCGACTTCAAAGATCGTCACCATGACGACGGCGCGGACGACGGAAGGAGTCATGCCCGTGAGCCATGCGTAGCCCCACATCGCTGCGATGACGACGAGGCTGAGCGCCCGTCGGCCTATACGGTTCTCATGCATCGGACGGAGCCGGCCGCCGAGCGTCAGAAGCCATACGGTCACCCCGTACAAGATACCCGTATGCAGCCCGCTGACGGCTAAGACATGCGCCGCACCGGAGACCTGAAAATGCCGCCTCAGTTCTTTGCTCAACTCCTCTTTGTAGCCCAATGTCAGCGCACCTGCCGTCGCTAACTCATCGCCTTCCAGACCCGAAGCCCGCAGACGGTCGTAAAGCCGCTCCTGAAGGGCGTTCGGCGCAGGACGAGGACTGTATTTTGGAGGAGGGTCCACAAAAAACAAAATTGCTGCCACCAGCGGCAGCAGCAAAATCACCATCGGACAAGCGCGTAACTTTTCTTTCATTCTTTCATCCTCCGGATGGCTTCTTCGGGATCCTTGGCGCCGAAGACAGCGCTTCCGGCAACGAGGGCGTCGGCGCCTGCGGCAAACAACGCAGCAGCATTCCCGGTGTTTACACCGCCGTCAATCTCGATGAGAGTCTTCAGCCCGCGGCGGTCGATCTCTTCGCGGATATAGCGTATTTTGGATATCGTCTCAGGAATGAATTTCTGCCCTCCGAAGCCCGCAAAAACACTCATCAGCAGCACCATATCTACCTCCTCCAAGTACGGTACTAAGCGTTTCACGTCGATATCCGGATTGATGGTCAGGCAGGTTCGAACACCTTTCTTTCGGATCATCTCGAGAATGGGTAGCGGGTCCTCTACTGCCTCTAAATGGAAGCCCACCGACCAGGCGCCGGCATCGCAGAAACGCTCTACGTATTTCTCCGGATGAACGATCATCAGATGCACGTCCAAGGGCTTTGTGCAGTACTGCTTGAAGGGCTTCATCAGCGGAAAACCAAACGATATATTCGGCACAAAAGTGCCGTCCATCACATCGACATGAAGCCAATCCGCTTCGCTGCGGTTGATCATCTCCAAATCATCTGCCAGGTGTCCGAAATCCGCGGACAGTACGGATGGTGCTATTATTCTCATATCCTAAACTTTCAAACCTTCAAACTTTCAAACGGTGACGCCAGTCACCAACTTATATCCTTTATACCGCACGGCGATGATCTCGTAGCCGATAGGCCGGAGATGACCGCGCAGATGGTTAATATAGACGCCTAAGGAACGTGCCGTGAAGGCGTTGTCTTCTTTCCAAAGGGTGCTCAGTATCTTATGTTTATCCACCACCTCCCCCTCGTTGCGGCAGAGCATCAGCAGCAGGTCGCTTTCCCGTGAAGAGAGGTGCGCGCCGTCGAGAGTCTGATGAACCGAATCGAAGGTGTGGGTACCGAGTTGGAAGACTTTCTGACGGTTCTCTTCATAGGCTCTTATCCGGCGGAAGATCGCTTCCATACGGCAGATGAGCAGATCCATCGAGAAGGGCTTCGTGATATAGTCATCCGCCCCTAACTCAAAGGCGCGCATCTGGTCCTCGCGGTCCGAACGGCTCGAGAGGATGAAGATCGGCATTTTCGGCAGCCGATGACGGATCTCCTTGAGCAACTCATAACCGTTCATGCCGAGCCCCTGCAGCTCCATCAGCACGATGTCCCACGGCGCGCCCTGGAGCCGCTCGAGACCCTCTCTGGAGGAGGTCACCATCGACGCCTGATAACCGCGGCTGACAAGGTAGTCGCGCAGCACGGTCGAGAGGCTGATATCGCCATCTATGATGAGAATACGGGTACTCATATTTCCAAAAATCGCTGCAAAATTACGAAAATATTTTGATATATGCAAGCCCCGCGTGCTTTTTTTTCTTTTGCCCCCTAAAAAAATAAAAGCGCTCCCCCGTGAGTAAGGGGGAGTGCTCGGATGTCCGCTTTACGGAATGGGATTAGCTATGCGCCTGATCCCACTCCGCTCCGCAGACACGCCAGTACCATTGTTTCATGGTCTTTGCGCCGTTCGGCTCGTTCTTCTGCGCGATGAAGGTCTGCTGGTCGGTCGTGATCTTCGAGAGGTCATGACTGCGCTCCTGGATCATCGCTGCCACGCCGATGAAGCGGTTGCGGATCTGGTGCTCACGCTGCGTCAGCGGAGAGGTGCGTTTCACCGGTACACGGAGGTACAGACGGTTGCACTTGTTTGAGGTCGTTGCCGCGGTTCGGTGCGTCGCGAGCAACATCTTCTCGCAGCTGTGCTGACCGCTCTTACCGGGTTTGGACAATGCGCCGGACACATGATCAATTCCGGCTGAATAAGTTACTGATGCCATAATAATTAAGGTTTTTTAGGTTTGATTGAACAATAGGTTTGATTTTGATTTAATCGAAAATGCGGCGTTTCGGCGCTTGATGCGCCTTTACGTGACTCCGGTTCGTCTGCCCGACAAGCAAGCTTCTCGTTCAGCCGCTCCGTATCCCCGTTATGTCCGGCACTCGATAGTGCCGCCCTACCGCCTTACAAAAATGCGCTAACGCTTACAAAAATTAAGAAAATAATTTTTTATTGATTTTTTGGATTGTTTTGGGGCATTTTGGACTCGGAGCGTCCTTCCATTGAATTGGAAGGAAGTCCGTGACCGCTCCGCCTAGAAAGGTAATTGTCTCTAATTGTTGCACCGCATGGCTATTTTCTTTATTTTTGTGAGGGATGCAATCCCGTATTTTCGGATGCAGTCATTGTTGAGTCCTATCAAGGGTCTCAACGGCGGAATTGGTAGTTAGGGGCGCTGCAAGCTCGCTTGTGAGCGCGCCCTAATTAGCAAGTACGCTCAAGGCCGCGTAGGCCAAAATGACTGCGCATTTTCGATTTACTCTATTAATACTTCCGTGAGCCGTCATAGCTCTCTACGGTCTTGGTTTGGATGACGACGGAGGTGTCGCCGCGTTGCCATGCCTCGCTTCGCGTGGTGACGGTCCGGGTGACGTTGCAGGAACTCAGTCCCAAGCCTGCCGCCAATGCCGTGAGGGCGGCGATGAGGACGGAGATCACGATTTTGATAATTTCTTTCTTAGTCATAGTGGGTTAGGGTTAAGGGTTAGCCGTTGATGGGATCGCCGTTCTGGTCGTAGTTGGCGTTCAGCTTATGCATCGCATAGCCGAAGAGCGAGCCGATCTTGGTTTGGGATTTGTACTCTGCCTGCAGTTTGGCTTTCTCCGTCGGATCTGCCAAAATCGCTCGTACTGCAGCGACGACCTTTGCGAAACGTGCTTTCGCTGCGATCTGCGCGGCACTCGGCTCCTTTTCCGAGGGGTAGCAGAGTTTGCCGGTGAAGGTCTTGCCGGTCTGTTTGTTCGTGCGGAAATACACATCGCTGTGCATACATACCTTCTTCCGCATGGACTCAATCAGAGCCATCGGTTTAATTTCTGCCATTCTTTAAAAATTTTGTTAAGGTTAGTAATAAAATTTGCCGAACGCGGTCTCGATGCGGACATCTTCATGGTCGCGGAGGGCATCAAGGAGTTCCGTGAAGAACCGCTCGCGCGCATCGTGATCAATAAGGTGCAGCAAGGATCGTCGGTCACCTCTGCCGAAACTGAGACGCATGTGGCCATTCACGCGCCGGACTTCGGCTTGATAAATCAGCGCTGGCGGATAATCCGCCCCGGAAGCTATCTCATACGCGTCGCTGATGAGTGATGGGTGTTCGTTATACCCGCCCTTTTCATTGGGCTCGAAGTGAACGGTATAGAGGCTTCCGCGGTTTATATTCCCGCCAAGCTGATTATGTCTTACAAATCTAAGATACATCGTATAACTGTTTTTCAAATTCAATGCAAAGATAAGGGGTTTTGAAAACACACTCATAGGACAACGCCAGACATCACTGAACTAAACGATGTTTACGGCTATAAACAAAGAAAAGCGGCTGTTGAAACAGCCGCTTTAGATAGGGAGAAAAAAGGTGTTCGGGGTTAGCAAAGAGCTACTCTGCCAATAGATGGAATATCTAATGACACCTGTTGACCAAGCGCCTTGAAGAGTTTACAGATAGAGGATAATGTAAGGTTTTTGCCATTCTCCAGACGTGAGATTTGCGCTTTTTGAACACCTACCATCTGTCCTAATTGTTCCTGTGATAACGATTTAGCCAGACGAGCTTTGCGAATCGCCTCGCCTACGAGCATCAATTCTACTTGCTCATCATACTCAGCACGCGCTGCTGTACCCTTGACACCTACGTGCTTATCGACCATTTGATCTTGTGTGTAAAATTGCATTGTATGCCCTCCTAATTATTTTTGATTAAAGTATGGGTGCAAAGGTACAAAAAAGTTTCCATATACGGAAACATTTTGGTAAAAAAATGTAATTTTAATGCATTTTTTATGCTTTTCGTCCATTTCTACACCTCTATATCATATTTCTCGCATAGGTAGTGGACGACTTGCGGGGGAAGGACTTTGGTCTTGGGTGTGATACCTTGCGAACGGAGGTAGTCGATGTCCGAATGGAGCCAGCGGCGGAAAGTGTCCGTGGACACCCCCGCAGCTGTTGCCAGTTCTGATTTAAGCATTGCTTTCATAGGCTTTTGTAGCAATTTTCCACAGTTGCTTTCTGCTTTTCTTGGAGCCTTCTGCCTTCATCCGTGCAACGATCTGGGCGATGGCGGCGAAACGGGCATGATGGAGTTTTTGTTTTTCGGTAAGGGCACATTGAGCCTTCGGCAAGTTGCACAAAGAGACACGTCCGGATTTTTTGTCGGTACGGAAATACATGTTTCCGAATTTACCGGAAATAGCGGCGATACCCGCCATCATTTTGACTTTCGGCATAATACAATAAATTTTAGAGTTAATGATTAATGGTTATGTTTTCCTGCGTACCTCGCCGCGAAACGTTTCTGGTTAGCGGCTTCAGCAGGTGTTTTGACATGCCCGGAGCGGTCCGGGCAGCGGCAGCTGTAGAGTTTACCTTTGGATGATCGGCGGATGTAATATCCGGCTCGTTGATAGACCATGCCATACATGGATTCTATCGGCATAATAGGAATGATTCTCATATCTTTTTTATTTTAGTGTAACAGTACGTAGAGGTCGCGGTCACGTCGCGGTCATATCGCGGTTTTGAGCCGTAAATAGGCCTCAAATAGGCCGTAATTAGGCAGTAATAGGGTGGATGTCGGATAACATCCGACCTAATGAACGATGTTTTAGAAGGGATGTCCGAATAAAATTCGGACGCAATGGACGAAGTTTTTAGGGTGACGGGGTGACAGGGTGACACCCTTGTTTATATATCTCACACACGCGTGTGGGTGTATAGTTTTAGGAAAAGGGTGTCACCCCGTCACCCTGTCACCCCCGCCCCTCTATATTGCGATTAGCGTTTACTTCCTCTAATCCCCTCTCTCTTACTATCCATCCACGCGTCTTGCCATGATTCATCCGCTTGCTCTGGAAGCCTGCCTGTTGCAGTACCATCCCTAAGCGGCTCATACTCATCGGCTTCTTGATGGAGCCCCAAGAGACGAGTTTGTCGGAGATCTCGGCGGTGGTCATGAACCGGCCTTCACCGGCACGGGGGATGTCGAAATAGACGGCGAGGAGCTGCTCCTCGTTCTCCTGCGCACGGAAGTCATCGTTATGCGCCTCAAGGAGGTCGATGTCGTCGAGGTCGAACCAGTACTGGAAGCCCAAGTCGATGAGGTACTTCGCCTGCGCGTAGATCTGCTCGTACGGGAGGGTGATATAGAAGGGGTTGAGGATGCTCTGAGCCTGGAAAGGCAGCCATCGCCTGTTGCCGGTGATGTCGGTGAGGAACTCCTGTTTGTTGCCCGACGCACAGAACGACGCGAGCCTTATCCGCCGCTCCTTGGTATAGCCGTACGCGGCACGCTCGGAGATGTCCGAGGCGGTGATGACGGACTTCATGACGTTCAGTTCGCGCGGGCCCATGGCGTCTATCTCGTCCAGGGCGATGAGTCCGTACTCGGCTATACGCAGCCGCTCGTCTTTGTTGAGCTGGGTGCTGTTCGCCATCTTACAGCTGTAGGCACGCAGTTCAGGCGGCAGGAGGTGCTCGAGCCACGTGGTCTTGAAGATCCCCTGCTTGCCCACGAGGACGAGCACCTGCTGGTTGACGACCTCGTCGCTGAGCCACGACGCCACCATCGCCACGAACCACTTGCGGAAACAGTTCACCCAGAGCTTCTGCTCTTCTTCGCCGCCGGCGACGGTCACACGGCTCGCGAGCCAGGCTATCCAGTCGGGTTGGTCGGTGGTGTACGGACGGCAGTTGAGCACATACTCACGCAGCGGATGGACGTCCGGGATGCGGTGGGACTGCAGCACCGCCAGCACCTCTTTGGCGGCGATACTCAACCCGCTCTCCGCCGAGCAGTCGCAGACGATATCATTCACATCCGCCGTCGTGATATCCCGCCAGCCCGTAACCTGTAACCCGTCCCCCATCACCGCGATCTGCACTTTGTTGGACACCACGTCGTGCCGCAACCGTCCCGATGCCACGTAGTTCTCATAGATGTAGGTACATACGATTTCTTGTCTATTTGCCATAATTCTTCGAATTTTGATGCAAAGGTACGGAAAATTTTCTCAATAAAAGTCTATTTTTTAGACTTAGAATTGTTGTTTTTTGTTATGAAGTAGGCGGAAAGTAAAAAAATCTACACTTTTTTACCTCAAAATTTGGTTATTTCAAATAAAAGTAGTACTTTTGCAACGTCAAAAGGTCGAAAATGTGTAGTGAAACACAATTCCTAAGTCTTGGAAAATGTGTATTGAAATGCACTTTTGTGGTCCTGAAAAATGTGTATGATAGATCATGAGACACGATTACATCCTTGCAGAAATGC
>DFHS01000021.1:0-8118 GCA_002372695.1 Bacteroidales bacterium UBA3717 | reverse complement strand
GGTGGACATGTCAATGCCGGTGGCATAATGGAGGACGATGGCGCAAACGCATCCCAAAAGGACGATAGCCGCAGCCAACATATTGAGTTGCAACACGCCTCGTTTGAAAGGCGAGAAAGAAGGTCCGACCTGCAAGCCGATGGAATAGACAAAGAGAATGAGTCCAAAATCCTTGGCGAACTGCGCTACATGATGGTCGATTTTAATACCACACGAAGCCAGCGCAATTCCCACAAAGAGCACCCACGTGACGCCCAAGGAGAACTGCTTGATTTTGGCTTTTTCGCCTAACCAAAGACCTATTGTCATCACGATCGTCAGCCAAAGAAGAGACTGCGTGATGGACGGAGAAAAGAGAAACTGCTCTACCGAATCCATAGCTTATTTATGCCCCAACAAAGTCTTCATCGCCGGTGATGGTTGTCCTTCCGGCGTAAACGAACCCATATCATATCCATCCCATCCTAACGGAATATACTCCGCCGGCCGCCATCCTCCGTGGCATTGCGGCTCCCAATAGAAGACACCTGCGCACGAATCGATATCGGCAATGCGGGTCAGGAAATCAGTCATCACTTCATTCGAAAGGGCGGCTACGGAGTCGTATTGTGCTCCTTCTCCCCAGTTCATCATACCGATCTCGGCAATCATCACCGGGCGGTGGAAGGTAGCAATGAGCGCCCGGATATTCTCTTCCGCACGTTGATTAGCTTCCTGCCAGGAGATACCCGACCAAGCGGTCATCATGGGGTAATGGCTGAGTCCGATCATATCAAACAGTCCGCCGTGCTCCTCCATAGCGCGGAAGAACCAATCGCGGTAGAGGTACGCATTGTCCACATGGACGATGACGGTGATGTCCGGGAACGCCTCTTTCGCCGCCTTGTAGCCCACCGCGGTAAAACCGGCGTACTCATCCCAATGGTTCGCAGCAGGCTCTTCGTCCGCCGGTTCATGAGGCAGACTGAGATCCGTGACACGTCCCACGGGCCAAAGCATACCTTTCGGGGTCTCGTTGCCCACTTGCACCCATTCCGGGCGGACACCAGCCTCTTTGAGGGCATAGAGCACATCCAATGTGTGTTCGCGAACGGCTTCGCACAACCGGTCATACGTATAGTTCTGCCAAGCGGCAGGAATAGCCTGACGGCTTGGGTCTGCAAAGAAATCCGAATAGTGGAAATCAATCATCACCCGCAGACCTTGTTTGGCAGCGCGGGTAGCCATCGCCACTACATCCGCTTTGTTGCTCCAACCGGTAGTATGGTTGACCCACACACGCAGACGAACCGCATTCATGCCCAGCGACTGCATGATATCCAAACAATCGCCCTCTTTCCCGTCGGGATAGAAGAAAGAAACGGAGTCGTGCTCCATCTCACTAAGCCAACTGACATCCGCTCCTTTGGCAAACGAGCCTTTCGGAGTCGAAGGACGATAATAACAGCCCGTGAGGGTCATGACAAGCGCGGTAAGAATAAGAAATCGGTTTTTCATATCGTTGAAATTTATCGGATTTGCAGAATTTGACGGGCTTTCACAGAGGCTATATATGCCACCGGAAAAGCACCCGTGGGAAGCCAGAACCAAAGGTCTTTGGTAATTGATAATTGATAGTTGATAATTGAGAATTGGTTTAACACCGCTATCCAAACGGCTATTACCGCCAAGCCGATGAGGGTAGCGAGAAAAGCACGGAAGGAGAAGAGGTTCTGATAGTTAAGGTACAACCAAATCGGTATGATCAGGAAGACCACGGAAGGCAACCAATAGGACGCGATACCGAGCAGCAAAGCCACTTGGAAACATTGCTCTATCGAGTTGGTATGCCGTGGAATACGATGGACGATGATGCAGGACAGCAGGCTCAAAATAGCCACCGCAAATGCCCACCAGTAGTTGCTATCTGTCCATTCCGCGGGATTGATCCATCCGAGGTGGAACAGGAGCAGAGGTACCATACTCCCCCCTATTGCCAGCAGCCAAAAGGCTACCGGCAAGAGGTGATATAATATGGTTTGTGTCTGACGAGTCAAGGGATTGACGATTGGACGATTTACGATTTAACGATTTAGTCGATGAAACCTTTGCGGCAGAGGAGGTTCTTGGGATCCGCCTCTTTGCCGCGGAACTCGATATAGAGTTCTTGTGCATCGCGTGTACCGCCTTGCTCCAAGAGGTGACGGAAACGTTTAGCGGTTTCCGGCTCAAAGAGGTTGCCTGTCTCTTTGAAGGCTGCAAACGCATCTGCATCGAGCACAGCCGCCCAAGTGTAGCTGTAATAGCCGGCTTCGTAACCGGTGGTGAAGATGTGGTTGTAGAACGTTGGACGGTAACGTACGATGATCTCCGGGATCATGCCCATTTTGTCCAAGCTGGCCTTCTCAAAGGCATTGACATCGAGACCCTCTGCGGTAGTCAGTTCATGGAAATCCATGTCGAGGATGGAAGCCGAGAGGAGTTCGGTGGTCACAAAGCCCTGGTTGAACTTACCGGCAGCATTGATCTTCGCGATGAGTGAATCAGGGATCACTTCGCCTGTCCGGTAATGGAAAGCGTACGTTTTGAGCACTTCGGGTTCATAGGCGTAGTTCTCCATAAACTGTGAAGGCAGTTCCACGAAATCACGCGGGGTGTTCGTACCGCTGAGGGATTTGTAGTGCGCCTTGGAAAGGAGTCCGTGGAGCGCGTGACCGAACTCATGGAAAAGGGTCTCAACGTCGTCCATGGAAAGGAGCGATGGGTTACCTGCAGTGGGTTTGTTGAAGTTACCGACATTGATGATGACCGGACGATGATCCACACCCTCGGCATCCACATATTGGTTGAGGATATTGTTCATCCATGCACCCGGGCGTTTGCCTGCGCGCGGGAAATAATCGGTATAAAGGATTCCGACGAGCGAACCGTCCGCGTCGGTTACCTTGAAGACCTCCACTTCTTTGTTATACACCGGCATGTCTTTGAGCGGCTCAAACTGAAGACCGTAGAGTTTGGTAGCTACACCAAAGGCACCCTTGCGAACATTATTGAGCTCGAAATACGGTTTGATCTCTTCCTCATCAAGGGCATATTTGGCTTTACGCAGTTTCTCGGCGTAATACCACCAATCCCAGGGTTGGAGGGTTAACCCCTCCCCGCCCCTCCCCTCAAGGGAGGGAGTAATGTTACCGGCAGCGATGTCGGCATCTAAGAGTTTTTGGAGCTCGGCAGCTTCGCGTTTAGCCGCAGCGAGGGAAGGAGCCCAAACGGATTGCAGGAAAGCATCCACGGTCTGATGGTTTTTCGCCATGCAGTCAGCGAGGATGTAGTCCGCAGGGTTGTCATAGCCGAAGAGTTTGGCTTTCTCGATACGCAGTTCCATCTCTCGGATGATCACCGCTTTGTTATCGTTTTCGTTATCGTGGTTTCCGCGCGTGGTGTAATCCATCAGGAGTTGCTTGCGCAGTTCGCGGTTCTCGCAGTACTGAAGTACCGGGGTGAAAGAGGTGCGTTTCGGTGTGAAGAGCCATTCGCCCGGATGTCCGGCAGCGGCAGCTTCCTCTGCAGCAGCGGCTTTGGCAGACTCCGGCAGACCTTTGAGTTGCGCCTCGTCGGTCACGAAATACTTGCAGTTGTTGGTCTCTGCCACTACGTTGTTACCGAACTTGAGGGAGAGCAGACCCAATTCCATATTGATCTCTTTGAGGCGCTCTTTCTTGTCCTGAGGCAGGTTAGCCCCGTTGTTCGCAAAGGCTTTATAGGTCTCGGTAACCAAACGCATCTGCTCGGCGTTCAGACCGAGGTTGTTACGCTGGTCATACACCGCTTTGACGCGCTGGAAGAGTGCATCGTTGAGGATGATACCATCGCCTAATTCAGAGAGCATCGGGCTCACTTTCTCTGCAATCTCGTTCATCTCATCGTTGCCATCTGCCTCCAGGACGTTGAAGAAAACGCCCTGTACGCGGTCGAGCAACATGCCTGCGCGATCGAGCGCCACGATGGTGTTCTCGAAAGTCGGTTCTGCTTCGTTATTCACAATCGCATCAATCTCCGCTTTATTTTGGCGGATAGCCTCTTCAAAAGCAGGGAGATAGTGCTCAATTTTCACTTGATCGAAAGCCGGTACGCCATACGGGGGTTTCGGCTGCTCCAACAGCGGGTTGGTTTGGTTACATGCAATCATCGTCATTGCGAGGGCTCCCAAAAGGAGCGGTTTGAAATTGTTTGACATTGTTTAAGTAGTTTGATGTAGTTGTTATTGTATTCGTACGTTTTTCTCCATAGAGGATTTGATGCGTTGGCGGAGTTCGAGGGACTGTGTGTTCGTTTTATCGAACCAACGAGGACGGAAATCCTTGGCGAACTTACACTTGGCAAGTTTGATCTTCAGGTCATCCAGCGAACCGCTGACGTTCACGCCGAGGTAGATCGGAGAGAGGACATTGATGTCATAATCGAAGGTCATGTTGGTGTTATGACGTCCGCCGAGTGCGACCATGTAGTTATCCATCTGGACGCAAAGCGGATAGACATCAATCTCGTTCTTATAAACCGTCAGTTCGGCATTGATGGAGTCGATTCGGTTCTCGGTTTTTTTCTTGAAACGCAGCAGTTTAGCAATCTGGTCGAAGGTCTCACCATCCAGCACAACGAGGTCTTTTCCTGTGAGCGAAGCCGCTCCGCGGAGGGTACTCATCTTCGGTTGATACTGGCTGTTGAGGTACGTTTCTGCGGCTAAATGGAACTGCGCTGCTCCCTTGAACGAACTGAGCATAGGAACCATCTCTTCGAGATTCGGGATCATGGTCAGCAGTTCGTCTATGTCCACATCAATCATATGGTAGTCCAAGCCGACATAGAGGTGGCTTCGTCTCGGCGTGCGGTACATAGCGGTCAGTTGCAGTTTCGCCGCACGGCAGACAAATCCGACCTCATCCAAGATAAGCGTTCCGTTCTTGACGAAAATGCCACCTTGCAGGTTTTTAGCCGTTTGGTTGAAGATTTCGACCTCCTGCATGTTAGTATGTAACGCCAAGTCCACGTCTTTGGGAACGAGGAAAGGAGATACATCCCCCGCCCCCTTCTCAGAAGGGGAGATTTGGGCTTCGCTTGTTTGAGGGTTTGAGCCTTCGGCTTTGTTTGAAGTTGTTTGGGGTGTCTCTTCGGAACCGCTATCAGCAGAGAGCCATGCGAGGAGTTGGTTCGCATCGCAGTGGTTCGAGAGGATGTTCAGTTCGCCGGAGAGGATCTCCTGGTGGCGGAACCATTTGCCTATGTTGCGCACGCTACCGGAGAGGTTGAGATCCGAGTTACCCAATTCGATGCGGGAGTTATCAATGATCATCTCGCGGTTGGAATAACTGAACTCGATGGAAGGAATATGTACCGCTTCGGGCAAGCGCTCCGGGATGTTCACTTCTCCGGACTTGAGGTTGATCTTCAGTCTCGGGTTCCATTGGAGAAGAACGTTCTCTTCTCCTGCTTTGTACCGCGCTCCCACTTCGAGCGCCAATGAACCCGCTTTGGCTTTCAGTTCCTCACCCATACGGACATCGGCTTTCTTAGTGTCCAACGTAGTTTTGAGTCTCGGAGCGGACTTATCTTTGCGTCCGCCGGAAAGGGAAGCTGTCAGTTTGGAAGCCGCCATGTTTGCTTTGGTTTCCTTGAAGAAGCCATCCAAGGCATCGCAATCGAGCGACAGTTGCGCTACCGGCATGACCGTTGTGTCCTTGGTGTTATACTCTGCGTAGAGGTTCAGTTTGGGCGCATCGATTGTGCCGCCCATCGAATCCATTTCCACTTCCACCATTCGTTCTGACTGCAAGCCGACAGCGGCGTAGAGAACAGGGTCTTTGGAAAGGACGTTTCCTGCTTCCAGTTGGATAGAAGCGGCTTTGAGGGCTGCTTTGAGCGGAGTAGCCATTTGGAAATCCAGGCTCTTGGTGTCCAAATCAATACGTGCCCAATTCACTTTCGGTTTCGAAGGTTTGGCGTTCGGAATAGCAAGTACGGCATGTGTAGAAGGCAGGTCTGCTACCATCGCATCCATCGCATAATGGATGTCTTTGAGGTCGAGGTCAGCCGTGATCTTTCCTTTCTCCAGACGCATTTCCGTGAGGTCTTGGAGACGGATCTTCGCGTTCATGTTTCCTTTCGCGCGGCCGTTAAGGGTCATTTCTTTGGGCAGGAAGTACGCAAAGTCCGGCAAGTTAGCATCCAGGTTCAATGCCAGATCCAGCAACATGTTACCCAGCAGGTCATTCACTTCTCCGGTAGCGGAAAGTTTGCTATCTTTGGTCTTGGCCACCAGTTTGTTGATGACTACATTCGACACCTCTCCTTCATTCAACCGCAGGTCAGCATCGGCATCGAGCGCCAAGTCCCGCATTTTGTACGGCAGAGCTTTATAGGCTCCTTCGCCGTCCTCCAAAGCCAAATGCGCCTTTACCTGCGGCATAGCGTTTTCGCTCAGGAAGCCCTTTACATCCGCCTCCAAAGCGACCTTACCGTCCACCTCAATATCTTTTAAGGCAGCGGTGAATTTCTCCGGAACAAGCGCCAAGAGCGGCTGGATTTGCCATTTGTCAGTCTTGACGTTAGCATCAATAGTGATACTATCCTGAATGGTGACTTCTCCTTCCAGACGGATGTTGAAATCATTAACCGCCAGCCTTGCGCCATCGAAAACGAAATGCATGGCATCCAGATTCATTGCCACGGGCGCCAAAATTTCCACATGGAGGGAATCGGCGTAAGTGTCTCCTTTGAGGTTTGCACAGACGTCTTGGGCATCCAAAGCAATCAACATGTCGTCCCAACTTTCAGCCTTGGCTGACAACTCGGTCAAGCCCAGAGAAGCGGAGATTGTGTCCTTGTCATCGAGGAAAGTGATGGCTTTTGCTTTGATACGCAGACCATCCACTTTGAGCGCATTGAAAGGCATCGCAAAAGCGGATGTGTCTTCCGCCACCGTGTCCGGGGAAGAGACAAAGATGTCGGTGATATTGGTTGTACCATCCTGCGCGATGTAGAAATTGACCTTGGCATCATCGAGGATCGCCTCATGCAGATGGAGATTCTTATTGTTCAGAAACTCCATTACATCCACTGTCACCGTGAGATGTTTTGCTTCCACGACGGTGTCGTTTTGTGAACCGGCTTTGGGATTGATGATCAGCAGACCATCCGCCCGCAGGCCGAAGCGCGGGAAAGTGGAAAAGAACGTCAGATCCACTTCTCCTATTTCATGTTCGCAGGTAACGAACTTCGCTGCCGCCTGCCGCGCAATAGGGGTCAGACGAGCCGGTGTAAAAATGACGTAACAGGCTATCGTGACCGCAGCCACGATAACCAGTACGATACTCAGAAGCGTCCAACCTATGATTTTAAGGGCACGTTTCATTATTTCGGTGCTACAACTTTAGAGAAGGTGTATTTGATAGCTTTTTTGTCTTTCTCGTAATATGCCAATTCGGTATCGGTCAGTTTGGTAACAACATAGTCAAACTTCGGTATATCCGCTCCTTGGTTATCCATAAAATGGATTTCATGAAGTCCACCATCCGTTACGACAAATTTGTATTTAAACCATCCGTTTCCGGGATGACCTAAATCTTCGCGGTTCCAGAGGAGGAACTCTTCCGCTGTCATGTCCGGATCATTCCAATCCGCTTCGTGCCACTCGTAACCGTAATAATAGTCGGTTTCATCGGCTTTTTCGTCGGTGAAACGCACATAATGTTCGGTAGTGTCACCGTTTTGCAGCCAATACCCTTGCAGGTCTTTCAATTTGAATTTGGGTTCTTGTTCTCCGCCGCCGATCAGAGAGCAGCTTGCCAATGCCATGCCGAGAACGGCGATCAGTAAAAATTTGATATTCTTCATAATTTATGCTTTTTGAATGTTAATATTTACTTTATAGCCGTCCATCTCAAGCGCTTCGCTGTTTGAAAGTTTGAGCGCTTCGCTGTTTGAAAGTTCGAGTTTGGTAGCGAGGACTTGGGATGCGATGTAATCGCCGCAATGGAGAACTGCGTTGTGGATCTCCGGGCGGTCCTCGAGTTCGATCTCGATGCGGTCGGTTATCTCAAGGCCGGAAGACTTACGCAAGTTCTGGATGCGGTTGATGAGCTC
>DFHS01000002.1:0-4748 GCA_002372695.1 Bacteroidales bacterium UBA3717 | reverse complement strand
GCGAACTTTGAGAGGACACTTAAACTATGCGAGAACTTCTGTATTCGCAACAATAAACTCTCCGAGCAGGATATTCTCATGCTGCTCCACGGAGATAAACCTCAAGAGCGCGCTACGGACAATCTGATCCTCCACGGAGTGAACGGAAAATCTATTTATGCCCGTTCGGCGAACCAACGCCTTTTGGTGGATGCGTACGATGAAAACGACCTCCTTTTTGCAGTTGGACCTGCCGGGAGCGGTAAGACCTATACGGCGATCGCTTTAGCTGTGCGTGCCCTCAAAAACAAAGAGGTCAGACGCATCATCCTCTCGCGTCCGGCTGTCGAAGCGGGAGAGAAATTAGGTTTCCTGCCGGGTGACATGAAAGAGAAAATCGACCCGTACTTGCAACCTCTTTACGATGCGTTGCAGGACATGTTGCCCGATACCAAACTCAATGAGTTCATGGAGAAAGGCATCATCCAGATAGCCCCCCTTGCTTTCATGCGCGGTCGTACACTCTCGGATGCGGTGGTCATTCTCGATGAGGCGCAGAACACCACCGTGCAGCAACTCAAAATGTTCCTCACGCGCCTTGGTATAGGCGGCAAAATGATCGTTACCGGGGACTTGACCCAGATCGACCTGCCCGCATCCCAACGCTCCGGGCTCCGTGACGCCATGGATCGCTTCCAGGACATCAAAGGCATCAGAATCATTGAGTTTAACGAGAAAGATATTGTCCGTCACCCCTTGGTAAAACATATTGTGGCGGCATATAAGAATTGATAATTGAATATGTATCACATGAAAACACAAAATCCCTTTGTACTCTGTACTTTGTTACTTTGTACTTTATTTTTCCCATTGCACCTCACAGCAGGTGTCACAACTTATACCTTCACTTCCCTCCAATGGGCAAGCAAGGTGGAGGCAACGCCTTGTGACGGTGTATCGGACGGATGGATTAGCGACAAAGATGCGTCGGACTACAACGCCGGCAGAACCTATGCCGACGGGTCGCTGCACATGGCGGGCGTGAGCGTCAAAACAGGCACTTCCGGCGCAGGGGCTACGTCCGTGCAGAGCTTTGAAGAGGTCAGACAGATCACCTTTAATTTCTGCCAAAACGCCTCGAAAGGCAAAGGTACGATCCACGTGCAGATAGGCGAAAACGAGCCTCAGACCATTACGATCCATAAACCGGCTGTCAGCGGTACAGGCGACTTAAACCGCGATTCGGTCATTTCCTTTGCTACGCCTCAGACAGGCAAAATCAAGTTCTGGGTGAACTGCACCGAGAACGCCATCAACATTCACTCCGTCTCGATCCGTTCAGCCGCAGGCGGGGGTTCGGCATTCACCATGGATACCTATCGCCTCGTGACCGATGTGGAGCAGCTGGAGGACTCGGACCAGGTGATCTTCGGCGTGTACAAAGAGGGCGTCAACTATATCATGGGCTACTACGACGAGTTCGAATCCGTTAATAATATCCATGCCATCTCCGGCAAATACGCATCGGACCGCAACACCGTTAATCCCGACGACCGTGCCATCTATACCCTCCGTATCGCGGACCTGAACGGCGAGAAAGCTTTTGTCTTCATGGACGAACTGCGGTATGAGGAAGCGTACCTCGTTGCCTCCGGCGGAAAAACAAAAAACCGCTTGGCCCTCTGGACGGATGTGGTGGACGAGAAAACTTACGGCAATTACGGCTTTTGGTCTATCACCATCGAAAACGGCGGTGAAGCCGTCATTACCAACAAAGGAAACAGTCTGGCGAAAATCATCCAATACAACGCCTCCAACACCCCGACACTCTTTTCCTGCTACCAAGACCGCTCACAGACCCCGGTATGCCTCTACCGCCGCGTAGAAGCCATGGGCGATGTGGAAGCGATAATAGCACCGATGGTCAATTTCGGTACTACCGTAAAGACCTCCGGCAGCCGCACAATCGAGGTGAACGCAAACCGCCTTTCGGCGGACATTACCGCGTCCCTCAAGCAAGGAAAAGTGTTCTCGCTCTCTTCCACTACCTTGGATCGCGACGGGGACCAATTGACCATCTCGTACAACGCTGCGCCGGGACATTATATCGACACCTTGCTCTTGACCTCCGGCGCCGTGCAGACCGAAGTGGCGGTGATGGTACACGTGATGCAACCCCTGTCCGTGGCGGAAGCGGTTCGGTCGGAAGATCATGCTACTATCTTCCTCAATGATGTATGGGTCACGAAGAAATACGATAATTATATCTACGTCCGGGATGAGACGGGCTCTATGCTCCTCTTCGACCGCGGTAACGGCGAGACAGGCAAACGTTACGGCGCGGACCTCAAAGCCGGCGACCAACTCTCTGGCGTGACAGGACGTTTCATCAACTATTTCGGGGTTCCAGAGATCTCGCCTTCCGAGCCTTTCAAAGTGGGGCAAAACGCAGAAATACTGCCCGAAGAGGCAGGTATCTCCATTGACTCGGCGGATGTATGCCGGTTCATGGTATTGGAAAATGCCGTAGTGAACTCCTGGTCGAGCCTCACTTATAATGGAAAGGAATACGCGGTGGACAATAAGTTCCGCTTACCCGCCTTTACCAAAGATGTGCCGACGCGCACATATGTCATCGTCAGCTATGACTACAACGTCGTGACGCTCTATATCATCAAGCAGGAACTGCCTTCCGCTTTGGAAGATAACTGCGTAACACCACATACTCGCGTAGTGATGCAAAACGGCGTCGTGATTGTCGAAACCGACCACGGGCGTTATACCTTACAGGGAGAAAAGATATTCTAAAGCCTCTTTGGCTTGTGTCTCGCTAATCGTCTGATTGATAGCGGGTTTGCCTATATCGTACAAGAGCGTGCAGTTGATTTCCTCTGCGCGCTCGTTCTTTTTGTCATGGCGCATCAACTCGATCAGCGGCGCTACGTCCGAGCACTTGCATTGCGGCTTGCCGTAATAATGGATCATCAGCTGTGTTAACTGTTGCAGCGGGGCCTGCGGACAACCCATTAGT
Organism: Bacteroidales bacterium UBA3717; assembly: GCA_002372695.1. Lineage (GTDB taxonomy): Bacteria > Bacteroidota > Bacteroidia > Bacteroidales > Paludibacteraceae > Colicola. Next base: position 1,738 of record DFHS01000002.1, on the reverse strand, counting down.
GTCACGCTCAGGTATAACTCCGCAATCATCCCGTACAACACAGCGTACCCGTGAGGAATAATTCTCAATTGTGCATTGTGCATTGCCAATTCCTCTATCGCGTGCCCGAAAGTGTGCCCGAAATTGAGCACCTTGCGCAGACCCTCTTCTTTCGGATCTGCCGCCACGATCTCCTCTTTCGCCGCCACACAAGCCTCTATCAGCGGCGTCAACTCCGCTATCGGCATTCGCTCTAAATCATACCCCAGCAACGCCTCCCACAACGCTCCCTTTTTTTTCTTAATCAGCCCTGTTTTCAGCATCTCCGCAAAACCGCTCAGGAACTGATCCGCCGGCAAACTCTTTAACCATCCCGGCCAGATGAGCGTCTCTACCGGCGGAGCGAATACCCCGATACTGTTCTTTAGCCCGTGGTAGTTAAATCCGGTCTTCCCGCCGGACGAAGCATCCACCATCGCCAACAGCGTAGTGGGCACATTGATATAGTCAATGCCGCGTTTGTAAGTAGCCGCCGCGAAACCCGCAAGGTCGGTCAGTACGCCGCCTCCGATGGCTACCACCAATCCCCGTCGCGTCATGCCCTGCGAGAACAGAAAATCCCAAATCTGCGCTACCGTATCGATCGTCTTTTCCTCTTCACGTACCGCCAACACCAGACAAGCCTCCTGCCGGAAGGCAAACTCACCCACCGCCACGTTTTCATCAATCACGTAGCACACCTGTTCGTACTTCCCGGTGTACGATCCAAGGACGCTTTGTAAATCATTACATATTTTTGACATTATAATCAATTATTCGTTTCATAATGACTGCAAAATTACAAAATTATTTTGATATATGCAAATTTTTTTGTACCTTTGCACCGAATTTTAATTTGGATTATTATGCGTAGAACAATAAAAGCAGTTTTTGCGGTATTATTTTTTGTGTCTCTGACCCTGCCGGTAATGGCGGAAGACGTGGTGTATATCACGACCGAACAGTTCAAAGAGCGCATCTTTGACTACAAGAACGAGAAGGATTGGATTTTCAAGGGAAACAAACCTTGCGTCATTGATTTTTACACCACCTGGTGCGGTCCCTGCAAGCGCCTTGCGCCTATCATGGAGGAAATGAGCCAGAAATACTGCGACCAAGTGGTCTTTTACAAAGCGGACACCGAGCGTGAACGCGAATTGGCATATGTCTTCGGTATCAACTCCATCCCCCAAGTGCTCTATATCCCGATGGAGGGCAAACCGCTGCTCCTCAAAGGCTTGTACCCAAAAGAGGAGATTGTGCGCATCATTGATGAGTTCCTGTTGAATAAGAAATAATCGCTTGAAATCATGCATGTTGAATTGATTCTGTTGATATTATCGCTCTTGTTCTTCATCAGCATTTTTGCGGACAAGATAGGTTATAAGTACGGTGTACCCGCCTTGCTGCTTTTTTTGGTCGTGGGAATGCTCTTTGGCCCGAACGGCATATCTTCGATCTTTGGGAACGGAGGCGTGGAGATCTCTACCCAGACAGCGCAAGCCCTCGGTACGCTCGCGATGTGTATCATCCTCTTTAACGGCGGTCTCGAAACCAAACTGAGTGACATCAAATCCGTCCTTGCGCCGGGTGTCACGCTGGCTACTTTGGGCGTACTCATCACCTGCGTCGTCACGGGTGTGCTCATCTATTTTATCTTCGGTTGGATCAATGCCGTGACCTCCGTCTCCATCTGGCTCGCGCTGCTCATGGCGGCTAC
>DFHS01000016.1:713-114129 GCA_002372695.1 Bacteroidales bacterium UBA3717 | reverse complement strand
TATTTTAAATATACAACCTAAACCTATGGCTAAGATCACGTTACATGGTATGTTTGCCCGCGTGATGGGCAAATTCAACCGCTCGGAGACGCTGTATTTCAAGCGCTGCAACTGTGGCAAGGAGCAGTTAGGTGTCGATCTGCTGAACCCCGTCCGGAACAACAAGGACGCCAAAGTACAGGCATGCCAAGCCGCATTGAAAACCGCAGCACAGGCAGCCAAGACCGCTCTCGCGGATCCCGCAGAGCGTGCTACCCTTGAAGCGGCGTTCAAGGCGCAGAGCAAGTACACCTCCCTCTTTGCGTACACCGTTGCGCAGAAGTATGTTAAACCGAACTTCGACTAAAATGACTAAGAAAGAAATCCTCAAACTGGTGATCTCCGTGCTGATTGCGGCGTTGACGGCATTGGCGGCGGGCTTGGGGCTGAGTTCCTGCAACGTCACCCGGACCGTCACTACGCGAAGCGAGGCATGGCAGAAAGGCGACACCTCCGTCGTCATCCAGACTAAGACCGTAGAAAGCTATGACGGCTCACGGAAGTATTAGTATTTAAGAAATTTAAGAAAAAAACATAAAAAAACCCTTCGCCAGCAATCGCGCCTTTGGCGCTTATGAGTTCCGCCCACCACCGCGCCGCTTACAAATAAATTTGCACGTCGCGTTAGCGTACGTACCTCACATCCAAAGGATGTAATTGCTGCCGAAGGCAATAAACATAAAAAACAATTTTTCGCGGTCTTCACCATCCTTATATATAGTAAGGAATAAAAGAATCAATAAAGAATGTTTTTTAGGTTTATGTCCGAAGGCGTTTGTACTCCGCAAGGAGTGTGGATTAGGGCGATAGACAGAGCGGGGAGCTCGCTCACCGAGCGGCATAGCGAACTAAGGCACAAAAGCCAGCAGGGCTACAAACGACTGAGGGGTTTTTAATGTTTTTGTCTAAAATCAACAATTAACCATCAAACCAAATCTTAACAATTATGGCATCAGTAACTTATTCAGCCGGAATAGATCATGTGTCCGGCGCATTGTCCAAACCCGGTAAGAGCGGTCAGCACAGCTGCGAGAAGATGTTGCTCGCTACCCACCGAACCGCGGCAACGACTTCTAACAAGTGCAACCGTCTGTACCTCCGTGTACCGGTGAAACGCACCTCACCGCTGACGCAGCGTGAGCACCAGATCCGCAACCGCTTCATCGGCGTGGCAGCAATGATCCAGGAGCGCAGTCATGACCTCTCGAAGATCACGACCGACCAGCAGACCTTCATCGCTCAGAAGAACGAGCCGAACGGCGCAAAGACCATGAAACAGTGGTACTGGCGCGTCTGCGGTCAAGAGTGGGATCAGGCGCATAGCTAAAAAAGGCGACCTTTCGGGGTCGCTTTTTTTGACATGACCAAAATTCAAAAGTTCTGAATATGCATCACGGCATGGAAGAACGCCTCGTTGTCGAGGTCGGAGCGGTTGCGAACGCGGGTCTTGTAGGTATAGACGGTGTTGATGGAGTAGTCGAGCACTTTGCTGATCTGCTCGTTGTCCGTGATACCCAACCGGATGAGCGCAAAGATACGAAGTTCGGTAGAGAGGAGCTCGTTACCCTTGACCGTCAGTTGTTCTCCATCGCGCAAGAGCGCGTTGAAGTCCCGGATGAAGTTCGGGAAGATATGCAGGAACGATTGGTCGAACTGCTTGTAGAAATCCCGTCGGCAGTTGTGGGCATCGATGTAATTAGGGATGACGACGAGTTCGTCGGTCCGTTTCTCTTGTGCTTTACGGCGTACGAACCGCTCGTAGCGTTCGAGCCTCGTCAGCAGGTCCGACATGCTGCAACAGGAGGTACCGATATACTCCTCTTTGATGCGGTTGGCTTCTATCAGTTTGTCGTTCATCGTCTGGATAGTGTTTTTCGCCTTTCTGATAGCACGCATGCGGTTGGCAAGGATGATGAGCGTGATGATAAGAGCGGTGAGGAGGATATAGAGCAAGGCGGACTGAAAAGCGATGAGGTGGTTTGTGTGTTCGAGCGTCTGCAGTTGTTCTTGCTCGATGATCGGCATGATTCGTCCTACGGAGAGTTGCCGATGCCGTGCGTTGTAGTACTCTGCGTCGTCCATCGCCTGACGGATGTAGCCGGCTGCGCGTTGGAGGTCGCCCTCCTGATAGAGTCTCTGCGCCACGAGCGCCAGGGCAATCGCCTCTTTGGTTGAACTGCGCAGGTCGCTGATGGCGGCTTGGATGAGGTATGAGTCCGCCAGATCGGTCTCCCCTTGCAGGGTATAAGCGTGGGCGATGGAGGAGTAGGCAATGGCTTTCTCATGCTCGGTGATGGAGGAGCAGGCGAGGGCGAGTTTGAACTGCTCGATGGCGCGAGGGTAGTCGTTCATCTTCGACCGGTACAAGGCAGAGGTGCTCCAGAACTGCACCGTGTCGGAGGGATCAAGGAGCTTTAACGCTTTCTCGCTCAAGGAGTTGCCCTCGGTGGTGTAGGTATAACTGAGGTCGCCTTGGACATAATCCGCCATGTCGTATTTGAGACGAGCGAAATGGGTGTAGTAGTATATCTGATCCTCCTTGCTGAGCGTGCTCGGATCGATGCTGCTGAAGACCGCTACGGACTCGTGGAAGAGACCCGAGCTGAGGTAGATGAATGCGCGTTTGAGTTCCGCCTGCGCCCGGTAGTCAGGGTGTCCTAAGAGTTGTGCCTCATCAACCATCTTATTGACCAGACTGAAGGCGGTGTCGTAGTTAAACGACTGGTACTCCTCAAAGAGGAGCACATATCTCTCGTACGTACTGAGCGACTCGTCCTGCCGGATGCCGTCAATACGCTGGTGTTTGAGATGGTCGTAAACGGCTTTCTTTTGCAGCTCCTGATCCAAGAGATCAATCTCGCTTTGCTGCATCGCATGGGCGCTGAGGCTCCCGGCGCACAATGCCAACAAAAACAAATATTTCAGTTTATCCATCATCTGTTATCTATCATCTATTACCTATCATCATTCTCCCCATCGCATCATAGACACATCCGTTCACGGAGATATAGAGTCTCCCGTCGCGAAAAAACTTGTGTGCGTCGGTCGGTTTGTCGAGGTCATCGGTCGTGATGCCCTGCCCCGACGGAGTAGGCGGTTGGCAGTCGGCGTCCTGCGTCCAGCTCAGCGCGGAGGGGACGTTGTTCATCTCCCGAAGGACGTTATTGAAAACGAGGTTGCAATAGGTCATCGTACCGTTGGAGGCAGCGAAATAGATACCGTTGTACGCTGCGGTGTTGACGGTGAGGTTCTTGAGGGAGATGTTACTCAGGGGCTTGCCGTTCACCGCCCGGATGAAGACGGCATGACAGCGGGAGTCATTGATCTCAATATTGTTGAAATGAATATTATAGATGGCATAATTAGCCGTCGAACCGATATTAAGCGCGCCTTGTGTGTTCCCCCAAAAATCCCCCTTGTTACCACGTGTGCCGTTGATACAACCGGAGTGCCGGATGGTGATGTCGTAGAGGTTGAAAGCACCCTGCTGACTGAACCCGTTACCTGAGAAATCCGAGTTGACGCGTGCGCCGGCCTCCAAGGCATCGGCGATGAAGAGGTGGTGTGCCGTGTGACCCTTGCCTCCGAAGAATCCTAACGAACTCGCTCGCCAGTTGTTCTCCGCCGTGCAGTATGCGAAGGTCACGTTCGAGCATAACTTACCGGAGCTCCACGACGCCATGTCGTCATCGCCGTTATTGCGGAAGGAGCAGTAACGCACCGTGTGACCGTTGCTGCCGTGCGAACAGTTGACGCCGTCGGCGTAGTTATTGCGGAACCGGCAATGCTCGATGAGGAGGTTATTGCTGCCTTTGCTCGAGTAGTCGGAGACCCATACACCGCATTCGAAATGCTCCACCCAGCAGTTGCGGATGACGGAGTTCGAGCCGAAACAGTTCTGGAAACCCTTACCTACCTGATAGGAGCTGTTGCCGTTATAGTACCGCTGGTTATTGACGGTATTGAGATACAGTCCCTCGATGCGGAGGTTGCTGGAGGAGCCTTCTATACCGCGGTAGGAGTAGGTGGTCTGGTTGTTGCTGGCGGCATCGAAGTATATCTCCGTGTACCACATGCCTGCGCCGATGAGCTGCGTATTGTCGCCGTTGGTGAGGTACAGACGTCGGTGGCTCACCCATCGTCCTTCGGGGAAGTAGATGATCTTACCCGGATTGGCAGTGATGAAGTCCTGCATATCCGTCACGCCGTCGTACCGGATCTTATTGCCGGAAAGGCTCTCGAAGGTCACTCTCTCCGGTACCGGCTCCAACTCTGCAAAATCGATGGTGTAAGGCGTGGTGTTATTGTCGGCCTTGACGATCTTGAGGTACTCACCGGAGGCTACGGGGCGGGATAAGCGGACGTGCATCTCGTCAAACCGCATACGCACGACATTGCCTCCACCGGGAGTAGCCGGCGTGTTGGTGGGGTAGCTCCCGCCGTTGACGGTGTACTGCCAAGCCCAGTAGCTATTGAGCGTGAGCGAACCTACCTTGTCGTTGCCGGCGTAGATGTCGATATTGCCGGTCGTACCCGTTCCCGCAGCGTTATCCGGCAGGGAGAAACGAACCGTCAGACCGTCTCCCGCTTTGTTCACTTTCCACTGAACGTAACTGTTGACGTTGATGAGCTGTACCGCCTGTTGATGGGAGGCTTCGGACTGCAGGTCAGCCTGATCATCCGAAGCGGCAAGGAAAGTGCCGTTGGTCTCGCAGCGGTCCGGCTCGGCTTCGTAGCGCTCGTAAGGGCGGTTGTAGTAGCCCCGTTGCTGCGCGTCGGTCGCGAACGTGTACACGTGCGATCCTTCTACTATAGGCTCAGGCTCAGGCGTCGGCTCGGGGTCAGAACCCGGATCCGGTGTGGGGGTGGTACTATAGCACGGCTCGGCGATGACGCAGGGTGCAGCGTAGCCTTTCTGGTTGATCCAGGTGTAGATATTTCCCGCGTAGTCGTTGGTAAAGAAGACCGGGCAGGTATGCGTGCCGGTATAAGCCGCCGTGCGGAAGAAGCAGTCGCTGTTGCCGATGACGTTATCGCCGGGGTTGATCCACCATCCCTCGGGATCGGTACAGAAGCCGAAGATGTTACTATAGATAGCAGTCCGGCTGCCTAAAGCCGGAGTGGTCCAGGACGAAGCGAGTTGGGCGATGTTGATGGTCTTACCGTAGATGTTTCCGGTAATATGGAACAGGCGGTCTCCGTCACGAGCGATATTCTGCGCCCCGTCACTCGTGAGCGAGAAGTTCGTGCAGATGCCGCGGTGTTCGTTCTCCGCCAGCCATCCGACCCAGCTCGTGCCGGTGATGTCGATAGCGAAAGTGAATGTCTCGTCCGCTTCGAACGAGTTACTCTCGGCAAAACGGTTCGTCGAACAGTCCCATTTGACGACATAGCATCCGTCGGAACCGATAGGGTTATTGAGCGTCTGAGCGGCGTTGATGGCAGCGCTGCATACGATAGCCAACGCGAAGAAGGGAAGCTTATTCATAATAACACTTGTTAAAAAACGCTACAAAGATACAATAACTTTTTGACATAAGCAAATCTGCCCTCCCAAAATCAAGCCAAAAAGGGTACTTTAAAATGATAAAATATCTTGATAATTTTTGACGGATAAATGCTTGTTATTATATTTATATAATAAATACAATCCTAATTATCAAAAAACTCTATATTTTCATTGTACTATTTTCGTATGTGCGTGGAAAGCAGTAATTTTGTGCAGCATTTTGAAGAAAAGAGGCATAACGCCTCGTTAAAAAAATAAAATGTTTAACTATTAAATTTTTCAAATCATGAAAAAGATTTTTACATTTGTTGCTCTCGTAGCAATGGCAATGGTGGCAAACGCTCAGGCAAGTTACGATCTGAACAACCCGATTGGTCAGGATGGTCGTTACATCGTTAAATGGGATTGCGCAAAGGGTCAATTTGCAGAATCCAATAACTTTGAGCCGGGTGAGACCTTTACTTTCGCAGTGGACATCACCGGTACAGGATGGCTCGATAAGATTCAAGAAGGCGGACCTAATGGCTCAACTCGCGCCATGGCTGCTAACATCTGGACGAACTACGGTCCGAAGAAAGATGAAACCAACCGTCTCAAACAAATTCAAGGTAATATCTATGGTGCTACCTACAACTTCCAGCAAATGCTTGAGGACAAAGATCCTACCTTAGCAGGCAAGATTGCTGCATTGGACACTATCGTTTACACCTGGTGCCAGCTGTTCATCTTTGCTTATACGGAGGAAAACAATGGTGTAGAATGGTACGTAGACGCTCAGCAGGTGCAGGCTCCGGCTTCTGACTGCTTCTTCGCTACTATTCCTTCTACCGGCAAGTCTGATCCTGTGTTCTATACCGATGATTTTGCAGAGAGTATGTATGGCATGAGCGAGAAGGGTTACGCCGCTCCTTGTGTATCTGCAGCATCCGGTGTAGAGAATACCGAGATCAAGGCTAAGAGCGCCAAGTTCATCGAGGACGGTCAGCTCTATATCATCTCCAACGGCGTTAAGTACAACGCGCTGGGTGCAGAGGTAAAGTAATCTGTTTATTTTGAGTCGGAGCGGCTGTTATGCCGCTTCGACTTTTTTCTTTTTCCACTATTAGTTATTTATCATGAGAAACCACTTACAAAGAGCCCTTGTCTTAAGTATAGGTCTCATACTTTCAATCACACTCTTCGCCAAATCCATTTCGGGTACCGTCCGCGATGCGAACGGGGAGACGATCGTAGGTGCGAGTGTGTTGGTACAGAACACGACGACCGGCACCGTGACGGATCTGGATGGCCAGTATCAATTAGATGTTGAGGCGGGCAAGAAGATTGTGATCTCCTATGTCGGCTATAAGACGCAGACGATTTCCGTGACGGACAGTCGCGCAGTGTATAACGTGACGTTGGAGGAGGATAGTGAGGTCTTGGAAGATGTCGTTGTGGTGGGCTATGGTACGCAGAAACGTTCCGACGTGACGGGTGCTATCTCTTCCGTCAGTGCCAAGGATATAGAGTCGTTCTCGACCAAGTCTATCGCTGAGTCCCTGCAAGGTCTGGCAGCCGGTGTGAGCGTAACGAAAGGAAGCGGTGCTCCGGGTGAAGGAGCGGAGATCCTTATCCGCGGCGCAGGTAACCTGAGCGGCATGAGTCCTTTGTACGTGGTAGATGGTGTCGCGCAAGAGGCAGGGTTCACCTTCAACATGCGCGACGTGGAATCCATTGAGATCCTGAAAGATGCCGGTTCGGCAGCTATCTACGGTAGCCGTGCAGCCGGCGGCGTGATCCTGATTACCACCAAGCATGGTCATCAGCAAAAGACCCATATAAACCTTAATATACGCGCGGGATGGCGCAAGACGCTGAACCGCTTAGATCTCTTGGGCACCGAGGAATGGATACGTGCCCGCGACGCGTGGGGAACGGGTTCCACCCTGACCACGATGGGCGTCAGCTCCATCAGCGAGTTGCCCAATACCGATTGGATGAACGTGATGTACGGTACCGGCATTGAGCAGGAGTACAACGCGAGCGTCACCCATAGCGGCGAGAAGACAAATCTGTTTATGTCCGTCGGTTATCTCGACGAGAAAGGTACATACCTTGGCACGAGCGCGCGGCGTTTCTCGTTCCGCACGAACTTAGATCATAAAGTAGGCAAACATGTGACCATCGGAGAGTCCATCTACGGCACGTGGTCCAAGACCGACCCGGCAGCTAATTCGTCGGTTTACTATCATACGATACCTTTCCGCACGGTGCCGGTAGCGGAGGTGTTGGACGAGGACGGTCAGTACGCCAAGACACCTATATCTGTGGGTTCGGGACCGAACTTCGCAGGCTTGGAGAATGCCTTCAAGACGTATCATAATGACAATTATTCACTGAACGCTCGAGCTTATCTGGATGTGCAGTTCATTGAGGGTCTGGTATGGCATACCAACGGTTCCGCTTCGCTATCCGCTTATTCGAGCAATCAGTTCCAGGAATACAAGGATTTCGGTCCGGTACAGGTAGGTGTGCCGGGTGGTACGCTGTTCTCCAGCTCGGGAACGGTACTGAACCTGATGTTTAACTCCACCTTGTCTTATGACCATACTTGGGGCGGACATCACTTCAAGGCGATGGTCGGCACCGAGTGGTGGCGTCTCGACGGCTACGGCATCTCTACGGAGGCGTTTAACTACACCGTCAGCCCGGCGTCCTCGATCGCTTTGTCCTCCGAGGGTCCCACCAAGAAAGCGAGCGACACCACCCCGCAGGAACGCAGAGGATCGGCGTTCGCCCGTCTGAACTACGAATACGGCGGCCGGTACTTGCTGGCGGTCAACTTCCGCGCGGATGCTTCGGATCGTTTTGTAAAGAAGAACAGGTGGGGTTTCTTCCCTTCCGTGAACGCCGGTTGGCGTATATCTGAGGAGCCGTGGGTCAAACCCGCTACCGAGGAGTGGCTGAGTAATATGAAGATCCGCGCCTCGTGGGGAATGTTGGGTAATGATAATGTAGCGCAATACATGTACGAGAGTACGTACGCGCTGACGGGTGTCAGCCATAGTTTTACCAACTCGGCTACCCGTGCTACCGGTGCCTGGTTAGCAGTCTTGGGTAACGAGAATCTCCGTTGGGAGCAGGTTAATCAGTGGGATATAGGATTAGACTTAGGCTTCTTCAATAACCGCCTGACGGTGACTTATGACTACTATAACCGCCAGACGCGGAACATGATCTACCGGGGTGCTCTGCCTTTGTCTTCGGGCATGAGTTATTATTTCGCTTCGGACGACCCGGGTAATACGGTGCCTATTTACCTGAACGCAGGTCTGGTGGAGAACCAGGGCCACGAGATCGCAATCGGATGGAAGGAGCGCCGCGGAGAGTTTGAATACGGTATTCAGTGGAACGCTTCCTTCAACCGGAATATGGTGAAGCAGGTAGGTGACGCTCCGGGCGCAGAACCGATTGACGCCGGTGTGGATAACTCCTGGACGCTTCTTGCCCGCACACAGGATGGTCAGCCCATGGGACTCTTCTACGGCTATAAATGCTTGGGCATCTTCCAAAACCAAGCCCAGGTCGATGAATATAACCAGCTGGCATTGACGAATTGGCGCAACGATCACCCCGATCACCCATACGGCTACGCCCCGAACGGTCAGCCGCTGAATGCGGATGGCAAGGAGATGGGTATCTACTGGCAGAAAGAGAACACGGGTGTGGGCGACCTCATCTTTGATGATAACGGTCAAGGCCGTGTCACGGAGAAGAGCAAGCAGACCATCGGTAACCCATGGCCGAAGATGGAGATGGGTCTGACGTTGTCTTTCGCATGGAAAGGTATCGACCTGTCGGCTGTTTTCTCCGGCGCTTTTGCGTTCGACATTATGAACCTCATGAAGCCTTATACGAATATGTTCTCCTCGGATAACACCACGGCGAAGATCTTCAATACGTCTTGTTTCGGAAAGGACAACACGACCGTGACGGCAGATCCGAGGGTAGGGTACCTGGATGAGAACAACTCGATGATCGGTGACGGTGCAGCCAACAAGAACTACTCGACTGTCTCCAGCTACCTCATTGAGGACGGCAGTTACTTCAAACTCAAGAACCTGAGTGTAGGTTATACTTTCCCTGCGCGCTGGACGCGGAAGGCGAAGATCGAGAAGCTGCGTCTGTATTTCTCTACCCAGAACGTCTTTACTATCTCCCGTTACTCGGGTAACGACCCGGAGATCGGACGATATAACGGTTCGCAGCTGCTATGGAACGTAGATACGCAGTATCGTTACCTGCCGAACCGGCTCTTCTCGTTCGGATTAGATGTAATGTTTTAAACAAAGATATTATGAAAAAGATAGTATATATACTGATTATTGCATGGGCGATGACGTCGTGCAAGGACTTCTTTGAGATCAACAACCCGCAGACCTTGTCTCAGGCTAATTTCCCTTCCTCGTTGGAGCAGGTGAATCAGCTTGTGACGGCAGCCTATGCGCAAGATCATGCCTTTGGATTGTATGCCTTTTATTGGTTTCCGATGGGAGTCTGGTTGTACGACCACACGACGGATCTGTATGGTTCGTATGACGAGCGTGCGTTCAGTCAGGACAACTACTCTACGCCTGAGTCGAGGTATCTGACGACGACCTATACGGATATCTGCAAATGGGCGAACCTCTCCACGCAAGCCTTGGAAGGTATCGAGGCTTTCCGTCCGATGGCGAGTTCGGCGGAAGCGAAGCAGTTGGATTATATGAAGGGTCAGTGCCTTTTCAACCGCGCGTTGGCTTACTGGCATGGCCAGATCTTCTTTGAGATGGATGCCGACGGCAAGGGTATGCCGATCATCGATAAGGTGGTCAGCGACGCCGAGGCGGTCAAACGCAGTCGTAATACGGTGAGAGAGTGCTGGCAGTTCATGATCAACGACCTGAAAGAAGCCTGCGCACTGCTTACGGACTATCGGACGGATGTGGATGCGGCGGGTGAGTACCGCGCCACCTATTGGTCGGCGATGGGTCTGTTAGCCAAGGTCTATATGCAGGCGCTCTATATCTTCCCCGAGAACAAAGCGGCTGCAAAGGCGGTGATGGAAGAGATCATCGGGAGTTCCGGCAAGAGCTTGGTGCCGTATTCGGTGTATGCAGATATGTTCTATGGCAACGAGGCGAATGAGCATAACTCCGAGTCGCTCTATGAGATCACGATGAGTACCGACTACACGCAGGACGGTCCATGGGCGGGTTACACTACGGGTTCCGGCATGCCGACGGTCTATGCACCGTGGTACGTGAATCTGAATGTACGTTTCCGTCCGGGCAAAGAAGATGTAGTCGATCCCTATACCTTGGAGGACGATATTATCCTCTCGAGCAAGAGTTCGCAATGGGGCAATAACTTCGTTCATGACAAGAACATCGCCCGCTTTGGTTTCTGGGGTTTCCACGGCGACACGGTGCCCCGTTGGACCTTCAATCCTGCGTATGACAAGAGTGCTCCGCGCTCGCAGGATAACTTCCCGTATATGCTGCATGATGTGACGTATCAGTCGGACGCGAAGGCGCTGAAGGCTGATAAGACCAAGATTGACCCGCGGCTCATGATCTGCGCCGGTCAGCCGTACGTGGATGACTATATTGGTTCGGGAGGCGAGACAACCTGGTACGACCGCTCGTCGGAGGTGAATAACCGTCCGGATATCTTGGCATGGCAACATCGCAAATATACAAACATCCGCGGTGTGGAGATGGGTTCAGCGCCGTATGGCAAGAACGAGTCCAGCGATTGTAATATCTACGTCATCCGTCTGGCGGATATCTACCTGTTGTATGCAGAGTTGCTGAAGGATGAGGATCCCGGAACGGCGCTGGAATACGTTAATAAGGTTCATGCGCGGGCGTACGGCGACGACCATTCGTATGATTACGCTTCGCTGAACGACCGCACGAAGGCGTATTTCGATACTGATCCGCTGGCTAACGACGTCATCCGTTATGAGCGTTGGGCGGAGCTCTTCGCCGAAGGACAATGGTGGTTTGACATCCGTCGGTACCGAATAGGTCCCTCTGAGGCGGATTACTATCAATCGACTCGCCATGGTGCTATCACCTGGAAGGGTGACTGCTCGTATGTGCAGCCGATTCCGCAGCTGGAGATCGAACGTAATGCGAACATGCAACAATCCGAAGGGTATTGATAGTTGATAGTTGATAGTTGATAGTTGATAGTTGATAGTAGATAGGAGATAGAATATGAAAAAGATTCTGATTTGCTTGGTGTGTCTCGTCCTGGTGGCGTGTACGAAGGAGTGTGATTATACGGTCTCATCCCCTGACGGAGCGATGACCTTGTCTTTTGAGCTGCGTGAGGGGCAGCCGACTTACTCGGTTGCCTACGAGGGCAAGGACGTTCTCCTGCCTTCTCCGATGGGTTTCGTTCTGCTCGCCGGTGGAGACACGTTGCGCGACCTCAGATGGACGGTGGAGTCCGCCTCTTACGATAGCGCAGACACGACATGGGAGACCGTCTGGGGCGAGGAGCGCTTCATCAGGGACCGGCATCACGAGATGAAGGTGGCGCTTGCGTCGGAGAAGCTGCGTATGGATATCGTCTTCCGTCTCTTCGACGACGGTTTTGCTTTCCGTTATGAGTTCCCGGCGCAGGACGGCCACGGGCTTGCCCTCACCGTCCTCGATGAGCTCACGGCGTATCGTTTTGCAGCCGAACCGCAGGTATGGTCCATCCCCTGGCGCACGGAGTATTACGAGGGCATCTATACCAAAGCGCCGCTGCACGAGAAAGACACTATGTGTTCGCCCGTCACGATGGAGATGGCGGATGGTATGTACGCCTTCCTCCATGAGGCGAACGTCACCGACTACCCCTGTCAGAACCTCTTTCGACTTTCGACTTTCGACTTTCAGCTCTCTACCTACCTGACACCGTGGATGAGGGACGGTAAGGTGCTGGACGACAAGGCGTATGTGACGGCACCGTTCGTGACGCCCTGGCGGTTCATGATCCTCACGCGCACGCTGCCTGAGATGATGGCGTCGCGTATCATGCTCAATCTCAACGAGCCTTGTAAGATCGAGGATACGTCGTGGATCAAGCCCATGAAGTTCCTCGGCATCTGGTGGTCGATGCACCTCAAAGAGTGGACGTGGAGCAAGAGTGCCCGTCACGGCGCTACGACGGAGAACATGCGCAGGTATCTGCAGTTTGCATCCGAGAACGGTTTCGGCGGTGTCCTTGCGGAAGGCTGGAACACGGGATGGGAAGGCTACGAGGGCATCAATAACGACCGTTTCTCTTTCGTCACCCCGTACGATGATTATGACGTGGATGCCTTGAGCGCTTATGCCGGAGAGTTAGGCGTAGCCATCATCTGCCACCACGAGACCTCGGGTCGTGCAGACGAGTACGAGGCGGATCTGGATACGGCTTATCAGTTCATGCAGGAGCACGGCATGCCGGCCGTCAAGACGGGCTATGTCTCTCCGCTCATCCGCACCTGCGACGGCTATCAGTACAACCGCTCGCAGGGGGTAGTACGGCATTACCGTAAGGTCATCGAGACGGCCGCCAAGTACCATATAGCCATCGACAACCACGAGCCGGCTATGCCTTCGGGTCTGCAGCGCACGTACCCGAACCTGATGACGCAGGAGGGTATCCGCGGTCAGGAGTGGAACGCCTGGGCGCAAGACGGCGGTTCGCCGTGTTCGCATGTATGCACCTTGCCCTTCACCCGCATGATGGCGGGTCCGGCGGACTACACCCCGGGTGTGTTTGCTTTTGAGAACCCCATCATCCCCGGCACGCGTGTACACTCGACGCTCTGTAACCAGCTGGCGCTCTTCGTCGTCCTCTACAGCCCGCTGCAGATGGCGTGTGACAAGATCGAGAACTACGAGAAGCACCCTGCGGAGTTTCAGTTCATCCGCGACGTGCCGTGCGACTGGAAGGCGTCGAGGCTGATAGACGGTAAGATAGGGGAGTACGTCGTCATGGCGCGTCAGGACAGGCATTCGGACGACTGGTATATCGGCGCCGTGACCAACGAAGAGGCCCGGGAGATCACCATCCAGCCGGCTTTCCTTGGCGAAGGCGAATGGACGGCGACTGTCTATGCCGATGCTCCTGATGCGGATTGGCAGACGAACCCTTACGCCACCACCATCGAGAGACGGAAGGTAAGCGCTAAGGATACGATAAACGTGCGCCTCGCTACCGGAGGCGGCTGCGCGATACGATTCGAGAAGAACTAGGGTCCTAGGATACTAGGGTACTATAGTCTTAGAGCCGAAGATGCTATAGATGGCATCTTCGGTTTTTATGTAGAGTTGTCCGTCACGGAGGAAGCGGCGTGCGCTTTGTGCGGGATGCTTCGGTGCCGAGGCGGCGAATTGCTCGAAGAGCTGCACGCAGCTCGTCCGTACGCGGCCGTCCTCCGTCGTTGCTTCTACGTAGTACAGATGCGGCGTGATAGTGTCCGTCAGCCGGTAGAACTGCGCCGTAGCGCCCTCTATAGCCACACTGTCGGCGTACCACTGATAGGAGACGAACTGTCCGTCTTTATTGTCGGCAAAGAGCACATCGTTCCACTTGCGATAGACGAACTCCTGACACGGCGTGCAGTCCTGTGTGGTGATGCGGAAGGTGTCGGAATCCACGAGTTCGCTGCCTTCCACGGTCACCAGCTGGAAGATGAGATCATCCAAGCCGAAGTCGTTGCCGACGCCGTAGTAGTTATTCAGATCCTCCACACCTATCTCGATGGAGTCGCTGGTCACGGGAGAGGTCCAGAAGGTCTGCGAGTAGTGCCAGAGGTTATCCTTGCCTAAGGTCATCACTGCGCCCAAGGACTCTTTCTGCATCGTTCCGTCGGGCATCTTATAGCGGATGGTGAACTGCAGCTGCGCCGGATGTGCCCGTTGGGAGGCTTCGTTGAGGTCCGCAGCCCAGTAGGAGAAGACGTACAGACCGCCTTCCAGGATCTGCAGCCCGGGGTTCTCCGGCGTGCAGGCTTTCCATGCGTAACCCGATTGCGCGGCGTCGAACATCGCAAAGAGGTTGCCGGAGTGGGGACTGACGTTCGCATAATCGCGCCAGGTATGCTTGGCGTTATTCGACAGCAGATAGACGCCGGACTTGCCTTGGTACTGCGGCTTGTCGTAGAGATCCGTGCCGTAGGGGTCGAAAGGCAGATACTCGTAGTCGGAGGTGTAGCCGGTAGGCTGGAGATGGTAGTCGGTGTAGTTCTCGAAATCGCCGTTCGCCATCAGGTTATCGGTCGTGATAAAAGTCTTCGTACGTGCTTCGCAGATGTACTCTGCCTCTCCGACAGTGGTGCCGGTGAGGGTGATACACTCCGTCTGCGCGCCGTTGCTCCAAACGTAAAAGAGTGTGTCGTCGATGGCAGGCGCGCAGATGGTCAGCGTCGAGTCCAGACAGAGGGACAGTATAGTCAGTAGGGTGAACATGGTTGATGCAGTTATTCGTTAACAGGGATGATCTCTACGCGTCGGTTGAGCTCGCGCCGGGTACGTGTGGTGCTGGTGCCTTGGTACTGTATATCGGCGCTGTAGCCGTGTACGACGAGTTGCTTGGCCGGAACGCCTAAGGCTTTGAGCATGGCGGCTATCGTCTCTGCGCGGCGGTTAGAGAGGATCTGGTTGGTGTGTTTGTTACCTTCCTCACTCGCGTGGCCGTTGATATAGACGCGTTGCGAGGGATTGGATATGAGGATCTGCGCCACCTGTTCGATAACGTCCGCAGGCTCCAGAAGCGGGTGTTTGTAGTCGTTGACGTTAAACCAGATGACGGATTTCTCCAGGGTCTTCTTGAGGCTCCGGATGGTATCTACCGACGCCAGCACCATGGTATCCGCATGTTGCTTTGTGTAGTAGGTGGTGTCGAGTACGATGAGGCATCCGGAACCCATAACGGGCTTCGGTGCTTTCTTCGCCGGCCGGAAGTGGATACCGATTTTGATACCTGCTTCCCACGGCCGTATAGCGTTCGTGCAGGTCGAGTTGGCGAGGCCTTGATACGCCGGCATGAACGCATGCTTGCGGTAGTCGTCGTAGCCCGCCTGCTGCCATCCTAAGGCATGCTGCTCGGTCTGCAGGTCGTTGCATACGACCGAACCGTACACGCCTGCAAAGAGGTCTATCTTCTCATTCACGGGTATGATCACGCCGAGGTCTGCCTTGACTCCGGCGGCGATCTTCTTGAGCGCGAGCGGATGAGACTCTTTGGTGAACGCTTCGCCTATCTGCTCCGTGTAGAAGTCATGGTTATTGAGTCCGTACAGCTCGAGCCCCCATTGCGGGTACTCTCCCCGGTGCTCCACGGCACCGGAGACAAGGCGATAGTTACTGATCAGGGGCATACCTGCAAAGCCGCCCAGCGCGGCAAAGATACCCACTTTGTCGTTGAACCGGTGTTGGTACTGCACCGTCAGAGGGATAGAGAGCATGTAGGTGCGTTGGTCCTCTTTCCAGTCGTGTGTCACCGCGCGGTGGTTGTAGTTCTCGCCGTCGGTATCTGCCTGACCGTCCCACTGGAGGGTCGTGTTCAGTTTACCCCTCGAGCCGTAGGTCGTGAAATCCACGCCGATGCCCAAGCCCCATTCGGGCGTGAAGAAATACGCATATCGGACGCTTATCCCGCCGCCTATATGGCCGAGGTTCGAGCCGTCCTGTAACTTATACCCCATCGACGAGTATGCGCCGCCGAGGTAGAACTGCAGCGACGAACCCTTGTCTGCGGGGGTCTCCTCGGCAGATACCTGTTTCTCTATCTGCGGACGGTCGATGCGCTCCTGCGTATGCAGGATCGAGTCGCGGTAGTGCACCAGCAGTCTCTCTTCGCGGTAGAGGAGCGTCATCCCGCGGTCAGGTAGTTCGAGTTGCGACTTCACCCCTTGGGCTACGGAGACAGTGTCCACTGCGACGGAGCTGACGAGCGTGTCTGCCTGTTGCAGGATCCGCTTGGTGATGACGTAACTGTTGCCTTTCTTGCCTTTCCTGGAGATGGTATATTCGCAGTCGAAGAGTTCGTTGAGCACCTCTTCCGGCGTAGCGTTATGGAAGGAGACGGTCACGCGACGGGTGTTATTCACCTCCTTCCGCTTGTAGCTGACGCGTGTACCGGTAGCGTCTTTGAGATCCGCCAGAACTTCTTTCACCGGCTTGTTCTTGTATCGCTTACTGAAGGTGTTGTTCGCCGCAAACACCGATGCCGGTATCATTATGAGAAGAACCAGCGTGATAATACTTAATCGTTTCATTTTATCAGAATAATCTGCATCGACAAGGATAAGTTACTTTATGAGGGAAGATGAACCGCAGTCCTACCTCCACGCCAACCTGAATAGGGCGGGATTTGGCGGAGAGGTTATTGGTAGCGGTGATGCCGTGGTACTCAGGCATGAACGCGTGCGCTGCAGCCATCCCTGCCCGGTCGTTCTGAAAGCCCAGATCCGCTTCGCCGCTTTTGAAGACGTTCATGAACCCGTAATCGCCGTATATATTCGCGAAGAAATGTACCTTCTCGTTGATCTCATACGCCAGACCGAGCTTGAGGAAGGCGGATATCTGGTGCTGTACGGCGATGGCGTAGGAGTCATGAAAATCCTCCTCCCGGTAGAAGCCGTGTCCGTTCACGCCGAACAGATCCAGGTCCCATAGCCCGTAGTCGCCTTGGTGCTCTATATCCGCGCGGAAAGAGGCGCTCTTCATCACCGGTATGCCGTACTTGGCGCCGACCTCCAGATTGAAGAAGAGCTTGTCTGAGAGGGGCTGAACGAAGTAGAACGTCAGTGGGATCTCTACCAGATAGATGTCTTGCTTGTCCTTGAGCGAGTGGATGATAGCGAGGTGGTTGTAGGGCTCACCTTCGGTGTCGGTGACACCTTCCCACCGCGCTATACCCGACAGATCTGCGCTTGCGCCGTAATGCGAGAAGTTAGCCCCTATACCCAAACCGACCTTCGGCGTGAAGAAGATGGCGTAGCCGAGATGCGCCTGCGCGCCCCAGCTGCCTTTATTGGCCGCCTGTACATCTTCCTGGTCAGGCTGCACCTTATAGCCCAAGGTGCTCCATCCTCCGCCTACGGAGATCTCCACGGCAGAGTGCATCTGCGCCGCCATCGGCAGAGACAAGCCCATGAGGAGAAATAGTATTATAATCCGGTTACGCATGCTCCTTGACCATTATATGTTTTGTCACCGTGGCGGATATATAACCTGCCGTTATAGATGTACTTGACTGCTTTTGGCGCCTGTTGCTGCTTGCCGGCGGCTACGCTGGCGGGGAAGGCGTCGAAGAGGTTCGCACAGGCTTTGACCGTCGTACCGTCCGCTAAGGTCAAGAGGCAGTAATAGGTCTTGCCGTCCCCGCTGAGCACGACGCCTTCGGTGTAGAGGAACTGCCGGGTCTCTCCGTCGAGTGGAGCGTCGTTGCAGTACCACTGGTAAGCGGTATAGAGGTGGTCGCTGTTATCGACAAACAGCAGGTCGTTCCACTTGCGGTAGATAACGTCCTCGCACACCTCCGGCTCTACGCAGCCTTCCGCCGCAGTGATGGTGATCTTCGAGGTATGCGAGCAATCGCCCATCCAATCGGAGTGTTGCGCTGCCTCGTTGGTTGCTGCGGCGTAGATCGTGTATTCGCCTACGCCTAACTCGTCCCAGGTGAGCGCACCGCCGTTGCCGGCTTGTGCCGAACCGCTCATCTCGCTGCCGTCCCGGTAGAGGGAGTAGTTCCATCCGGCTTCGCTGCCGCCCAGACGGATCGTTGCCGTCTCGTCTTTCTCCAGACAGATAGAGGTCGAAGGCGCACTCAGGCTCTGGTCCGTAGGCCATACTCTCGGACAAGGCGAGCGGTAGCCGTTGATGGTCGTGAAATAGTGGTTGTCGTACCACTGGTCACGCGAGTCGTCGTCTGCCGGTTTGATCACCGGGTCGGACTTGCCTGTATAAGGCGCGAAACGGAAGAGGTACAGGTCGTTATTCGACACATACGACCCTTCCAGCCACTCGCCTGTGAACTGACTCTGCAGCGATCCTGCGTTCGACCACTGCCACCAGTTACATGCTTTCGCCGGACCTGCCGCGCCGCATTCGGCTCCTTTGGCGGTCTCCTGACCGAAGAGACGAGCGGCTATCTCCGTCTGCTCACCTATGGCAGGCGTGTAGTACGAACCGTTGGTGTAGGGGATCTGCGAGAAGTTGAACTCGGCACCGAAGATAGTGTCGCGGATGTGCCACAGACGCGAAGCGTCGAGGTGGAACTGCGTGCCTTCATCGTTCTTCACGCGGAAGCGGTCGAACGCGATCGAGCGTTCCAATGCCGGATCGCTGGCAGGCTTCATCGCCCAGTCGCCCAGCGCCGTGCCGGCTAAGTTCACCGCAAAGACGAAGGTCTCGCCCCATTCCATGGTGTTGTCCGTTGCCCAACTGTCCTTCGCACAGTCCCAGAGGACGATGTACGAGCAGTCTTCCGTCGTCTTGGGCTGCTTAGGAAGAATATAATCCGTGTGTGTAGTAATATCTTGTGTGCAGTCGTACAGGCGCACGTGATACGTCAATGTGTCGCCTTTGAAGCATCCTGCGTCTTCGAGGATGGCCAGGATGTTACTCTCGCCCGAAGCCGCTACGATGG
The DNA here is from genome assembly GCA_002372695.1 of Bacteroidales bacterium UBA3717. Classification (GTDB taxonomy): domain Bacteria; phylum Bacteroidota; class Bacteroidia; order Bacteroidales; family Paludibacteraceae; genus Colicola. Next base: position 94,919 of record DFHS01000016.1, on the reverse strand, counting down.
TCACTTTGCCGGTCGTGGCATCGACGGTAGCGACTGCCGGATCGGTGGACTCATACGAGATAGCCGAGTTGATGGAGTGGAGATCATCGGTGCGGACGATCGTATAGGTGTAGGTCTGGCCTACCGTGTTCGCCACGATCTCTGCCGGAGGGGGCGTACCTTGCCAGCTGACGGAGGTCTTGAACGCTGCCGTCAGAGGTGTCGGACAGTCGGAGACAGTGATCGTCTTCGTTTCCGGGCAGAGCTTATAGCTGCCTACCAAGGGGTTCTCCGCTTGGATGGTGATCTCTCCGGAGGCGTTGCCGCCTAAGGTCATTTTGACGGTTGTGGTATTACCGGAAGTACTGGTAGTAGCGGTCACGCCGTTACCGGTGACGGTGATCGTCGGCGCACCGGCTGTCGTCGTACAACTAACCTCATACCAACCGCCTGCGTACATCTGTGCGTCATGACCGCTCCAGGTGTAGATCGGGCAGTCTAAGTTCAGCACCACCTGGTAGGAGAGGGTATCGCCCTTGAAACAACCTGCGTCGCTGAGGTAGGCCTTGATGGTCGCCGTACCTTCGCTGCCGACGATCGTCACTTTGCCGTTCGCATCCACGGTTGCAAAAGAGGGATCCGAAGAGACGTAGGTGATCCGGTCGTTGATAGAGTGGAGGTCGTCCGTGCGCTCGATGGCGTAGGTATAGATGCCGCCGGCTTTCACGTCTTTTACCGCATCCGGCACGGAGTCTTTCCATGCAATCTGTGTCTGGAACTGGGTGATCGGTACGGTGGTGGTGTAGCCCTTGTAGTAGAATACAGGACTGGCATCCTGGCTTGCCATCTTACCGCATACCATGCGTGGAGAAGGGATATTCGGATTGGAGAACAGAGCCGCCGCTTCCCAGTTGCGTACATGCAGCATGTAGGCGCCGTTGGTGAAGTTCGTTCCCGTGAAGCCGCCTACGTTGACTACGGCATGCTTGCCGTTATACGTATAGATGATCCATTTATAGGCATCGGTCTGTGCGTTGGTAGCGGAGAGCAAGGCCTCTGCGTACTCCCAATCGCCGCCGGTGTTACCTGTCTGACTGCCCCGATAGACATAGCGCATGGTCTGTACGTTCTGCAGGTAGAACACATCTTCGCCCTGACATTTCTCGCCGGTCTGGATGATGTACCACTGGTCATTACCGTCGTTATGCTCTATGTCGGCTTCGAGCACGCCGTTGTTGTCGCGCAGATAGACAGACGCGCCGTCGTGGATCCAGTATTGCGGGAAGGTGGTGGAACCGTTGTAGTTATACCACTCTATCTTCCTGCTCTCGGCAGCGGTCTCGGTACACTCGCTTGCGTTGATGGTCTGCGTGTCCTCGCAATCCATGCCGCTGACTTGGAGCGCAGCCTTGAGGGCGATGGTTCCGGTAGCGTTGCCGCCTAATGTCACCTTGACGGTCGTTGTGTTGCCGGAGGTCGTCGGTGTTCCTGTCGTCACGCCGGTACCGGTGACGGTGATTGTCGGTGCTCCGTCGTCGTTGGTACAACTGAGCATGTACCATCCGCCGGGGTACATCAGTTTGCTCAGACCTGCTTCGCCGTCGATGGACCAGGTGAAGGCACTACAGCCTTTGACATTCACCTGATACGTGATCTCTGCGCCCTCAAAACAGCCTGCGTCTTCGAGTTTGGCTTTGATGGTAGCGGTACCGCTGTTGCCTGCCGTCACCTTGCCGGTCGCGGCATCGACGGTAGCGACTGTCTCATCGGAGGAAGAGTAGGTGATGAGTTTATTGATCGAATGAGTATTATCCGTCCTTTTGGCAGTGAAGGTGGTGTCCTGACCGGCTACCAGATCGACGGTGGCGCTGGGTGCCGTACCGTTCCAATCGATTGCCGTAGGGGGCAGCGTAGCTTTGGTGCCGGTCACTGTTTTGAGGTTATTGACGGAGGTATGCATCTCGCCGCTCACTTCATAGTTATCCAGTTTGCCGACTTTCATATCCGGTTTGCACACCCGGATGGCGTACTGGCCATTATTGCCCTGGCAGTACATGTAGTCCCAATCGCGGCAATGCAGCACCAGCGCCTGTTGCCAGTTACCCGTCCAGTCGGAGAGGTTCATGATGTAGATACGCTGCTGGTCGCCTTGGTAGAAAATCCACTTATATTCGTCACCCGAACCCAAACTCGGTGAAGTGAGTGCAGCCGAATAATCCCCTCCTTCATTCGGGTTAGTGGCTTGTACCGGACCGTGGTAGAGGTAGCGGTTGGTCGTAAGGTTATAGAGATACACAACATCTTTGCCTAAGACCTGCGGGTCTCCTGTAGGCAGTGCCAGCCATCGGTCGGCGGTGTTATCATTAATGCCGGTGGATAACATCTGTACCACGCCGTTGTTATCCATGACGTAGCCTTTGTTGTCGTCCCATTTGAGGACGTATGCCTGATCCTCGCCGCACTGGGAGATGAGCCCCGTCAGCATACCCGAACAAGCGGCGTACTGCGCCGTCTCGGCAGTGGGGAACTCGATTGTCAGCGGCGCTGTCGTCGCGTCCGTATGGATATAGAGTGTGTCGTGCCCGAAATGTGCTTTTGCGCCGGCAGGCAGCACCTTGGAGGTCGGTGCACCGGCCGTACTCGTACAACCGATGACGTACCATCCGCCGGGGTAGAAGGTCTGCGCACCGCTGACGGGCGCACCATCAACGGTGATGGTGTATTCCGGGCAGAGTTTCTCGACGATCACCTGTGCCTTTGTCGTATAGACGCCCTCCGGACAGTTCGCGGTCGTGATGAAGCAGTAATAGGTATAATCCGTCTCGCCCTCATTGGTCGCCGGGTGGCAGGTCTTCGTCTGCGCACCGGTACCCGTATAAGGCGCGGCGGTCGTCTCGCCTGCAGAGGTCACGTAGCGGTACCACTGATAACTTACTCCCGTCAGGTTGCCGCTTTTCTCTTCCGCTACCAAACTCAGATCCGTGCCTACCGAAACGGTCTGCGTCACCGGATCCAAGGGGTAGAAGAACGGACAACACTGGGCGTCGTTCACGGAACACGGTGCTGCGTAACCGTTGCCTACTACGTAGTGGTCCTTGTCGTAGAAAATATGCGTACCGGGCGTCATCTCCTGCGTCGTGAAAGCGGCGCCGGTCTTCGTGCCCGTGTAGGGAGCAAAGACGAAGAGCGGTTGGTCGTCCGTAGCCGCCCACCAGTTCTCCTGATAGTCCCAGACGCTCTTTTTCTTCTGAGACGCAGAGGGCTCTATGTCGTAGCAGCGGTCGCTGAAGAGCGTCGCGGAGGCGAACATTCGCGCGTAGATCTTGGTCTGCTCACCGAGAGCCGGGGTGGTGTTGTTCCATCCGCCTTCTGTCTGGAACTGCGCAAAATTGTACATCGCGCCGTAAATATTATCGCGTATGTGCCACAAACGCGCGCGGTTGTCCTTGTACATGTTTCCTCCTTTGGAGCCACGGAAAGTGTTGAGGCTGACGATGGTGTTATCTACGGGGTAGGTGACGCCGTCCCGGGTCTGCGCATTCGATACCCAGCTCTCGTACATCGTACCCGTCAGATCCACGGCGAGGACAAAAGTCTCGTCGTACTCCACGTCGTTGGAGGTAGCCCAGGTATCATTCTCGCAGTCCCATTTGACGATGTAGTACCCATCCGGCCCAATAGGGTTGTTAAGCCTGTGGTCTGCCCAACTATTGACGGCGCATAACGATGCCAGCCATAAAACAGAGCCAAATCTTAAAAACAGATTTCTCATACGTTTCGATTTAAAAGAGTTTCTTCGCGCGAGCCGGTGCTTGTGTACCGTGATCTCCTGAACCGGCTACTTGCATAAAGCAATCTGCAGATTGTACCTGAATGGTCTCAATTACTGGTTTCAAATATGTTTTCATAAGTAATAAATTATTAAATCCTAAATCCTAAATCATAAATCACAAACCTTTCCTCCCTGTGCATTATAGATCTTGCCGTTATGGAGGATATAGAGCACGCCGTTGTGGAGGATCTTCTGACTCTTGACTCTTGACTCTTGACTCATAGACTCCTCAATCCCTGTCGGCGTCTTGTAGGTCTCTACGAGGAGCAGACCATACTCGGTGGTGATGCCCTTGTTAAGGTCGAGCGTGTAAGTCCCGTTCAGTTCAGTAAGCATCGTGCCGTTCTGCGTGAGGTAGAGGCTGTAGTCTGCCGGGATGTTCAGGCTCGTCAGAGTGTAGGTGTCCGCAGCCGGCGCATAGAGCGAGAGGTTGTAAGATGCCTCGCCGTTGATGAGTTGTGCTTCGTGTACGCAGAGCGGATTGTTATAGGCGGTAGTCCATATCTGCGGCACATTGGCGGAGCCGAGTGTTCCTGCTTTGGCGAGATCCGTACCCGGCGTGTAAGCCTGGCCGCCTGTCTCGCTGGCGGATATGAAGAGCTGGTCGCTGAACGGCTGTCCTTCGCGTGCTATCTGAATGGCAGTAGCCGGTGCGCTTGCTTGACGAGCAGGGGCTAACAGGTCATGCTCAGGGTTAGCTTGGTTGAGTACCATCGTACCGGTTTGTTGTACCATGAAGGCGGTGCCGACTACGAACGAGTATTGGTTCTTATCAACCGGCAAGAACGTCTTGTCGCCGCTCTGGTAAACCTGAACAAAACCGACCGACAGATTGCCTGCATCGGCGTGGTGGAGCGTACCGTTTCCTACGCCGTTTAGGTTATTGTATGCTCCGCCTCCTGCATACGCATAGAGTGTCACGTTATCGTCGGCTACGAGCGGGCCTTCGGCGGTCTTCCGGAAGCGAACCGTGTTATAGTTATCGCGGTTATCCAGGGAGATGGAGTACAACTGTTTAGGCTGCATCACGCCGCGGAATTTCTGATAAGGGTATTGTCCCTGTGCCTTTCTCTCGCCGAGGTACTCCATGATGGCGTAATCCCGCTCGTTCACAAAGTCTTCTTTGAGGACGCTATACTCATCAATACCTGCGATGCCGGACATGACATTAACTGGGAACGGAACGGTGAAGTCGTACCATCCGTATTGTACATGGCCGTTCGGATCAACAGTATAGAGGAAGTACGCGTTGCCGTTGACGGTCAGGTTAGTAGCATTACGTACTTGTCCGGAAGCGGCTTGAATGCTGGAGTTGCCGGCTTTCGCGCAGATGGTGAAGTCACGTACTGTCAGTCCGCTGCCAAGTGTCAGATCGCCCGTATTCTCTATCTTCAGATCGCCAATCGTGTGATTGCCACCATTGATCGTGATGGCTTTTTTAATCTCGGCATTGTCGTTGTAGTCGTGTGTCAGGATGAGTGTGCCTTTTACCGGTGTAGCATCAATGGCTTGTTGCAAAGAAGGCTCCACAACTACATTATACTGGATGCTGCTTTCTCCGAAGCAGAGGTATTGCTCTATCGAAGCCGTGATAGTAGTCGTGCCTATAGTTAAAGGAGTCACTACGCCATCTACGACAGTAGCCACGGTCTCATCGCTGCTGGTGTAAGAGATAGCACCGGAAGACTTGGCAGAAGAAGCCGCAAAGGTGAAGTTACCCGCTGCAAGGGTGGTGTAGTAAGTCGCCGGTGCGGACCATGCTAACTCCGGATCTTCTGCGGCTACAGGCAGACTGCGCAGTACATTAACGGCTGCTACACAGAAATTATTGTCGTCAGACTTAACCGCTATAGCATTCTTATCTGCATCGGCAGCAAGGGCTTCATACTCAAATTCGATAGCACTATTGGCAGGGATGGGGATATCCGCCACCTTATTATTATTTATATATAAGCCGCCATTGCTTGCTGCATTAGATGGATTGTAGCAATAAACCACTATCTTATCCTCCTCACGCAGTTTCTTGTCCAGAGTCATCGAAATGGCAGCATCCTGCGCAAAGCGGTAGTACGAGCGCGTGTTGTAAACAATAGGAGTGGAGAGATAATCCGGATTAGTGGCACTCTCCTCTACCACGGTGAAGTTAACATTTATTGTCGGGTTTCCTTGATGTTCACCGCGTCCAAAGACAATCATCGGATTGGGGCAATGAGCGCTGTAGTTGTCAGCCCAATCCTGGTTGCGGCGATGCAGACCGTATGTCTGGTTGGATTTCATTCCGTCGTAACTCCATACACTACAAATGCGCTTCTGACTGTCTTGGTCGTCTTTTTTTGTATAGATGAATTGATACAAATTGGTTTTTCCATTAGTTGGTGTAGTAATGGTGGTATAGTAATACCAATCTGAATTATCTCCATATTCGCCGTTACCGCGAGTGATGTAACCACCCGTTGCAACGTTTTTTAGATAATAGAAATTATCATCGTACGAATTAGCGTTGGAACCACCCTTGATCTCGTACCATTCATCCGAATGGTCTGAGAGTCCTGATTTGGCTTTTACGACACCACCTTCATCTGCGGTAAACTCAGAAGTTAGTTCGCCGTAATACATTTTTATTTTGCGGCAAGTCGGTTCCATACCCGCATTCAAAGCTTCCCCATCCGGCAAGTTGTTGCTTGCAGAACCGCCTGTTGTAGAGTTGCCCAAAATAGTGTGAGAGAAGATACCTTGTTCTTCCATTACGCATCCCTCTCCTGCATGTACCGTAACGGCGCAAGTGGCGGTCTGAGAATGACTCTCTTGGTCTGTTGCCGTGCAAGTGATGGTAGCCGTACCGGGATCAACAACGCTGACAACGCCATCAACTACATTTACTACACCTGCCGGATCTACGCTCCAACTGTAAGTAACGCCGATTACATCTGCCGGCAGATAAGATGCCGTGAGTGTCTGCGGAGTGCTATTTTCGAAAAGCGTCAGGCTCGATTTATTCAGACTAACCGACTCAATAGCCATGTATGAGAATTGAGCATTGATAATCTGATCTCCTGTAATAGGTGTAGTAAAGTTCCAATCCCAACCTGTGAATTCATGACCGGCTTTTTCGGGGTTGCTCGCAGGTGCTGTTGCGACGTTGCCGTCAAACACTTGTGCAGTAGTGAACGTTGTTTCACCATTCTTGAAAGTAACAGTGTGCGTAGGTAATACATTAACCTTTATCTTACCTCCGTCAAAAGCAATCTTGATATCTGCTTTTTGTGTCAGTGTGAAGGTTACACGACGATGCAACTTGTCATCCTGTGGAATATTAAGGTTGATATGTGCATTGTTGTTATCAGCAAGACTTCCATATCCGCTCAAGGAAGAGTTGTCCTGGTCCACATTAGCTGCACCAAACACCTCTATCTGTTGTTTAGTCTTGTCCAGATTCGTGTTATACTTTCCTATCCAGAACTTATAAGTTCCCGGATTTACATTACGGAAAACACGTTCTCCATTCTCGTTCATCTGACCTTCCGTCACGTTGTAACCACTCATGAACGCACCATTGTCAGCTGTATTTGCATCATCGTCTGTACCATGACCAAATAAGGTAGGACTAACCACCGTCCAACCGGTCTTCACAACATCGTAGTCTTCTGCAGTAACGGACACTTTACCATTATAACGAATAGTCACTTTCTTAGGAGCGTCCAAGTCAAATACGAAGTGATAATAGTTATCCGGACCATATTTTGCCCAACTAAGCGTGGGGGTAGAAGAGGCAATCAGTTCGCTATCTTGATTAGGAATAGTAGCCCAATTGCTGCGAGTGTTCAATATCTCGAAACGGTTACGTCCTTTGGGCGCAATATAGGTTACACTGGCAACGCCATCAGTTGTGGTCATTGCCATCGTGCTATAGTATGCCCAGTTGTTACCGTTTTTCTCATGCATCCATAGGTCGCCTCCGATATAGAAATTCCCACTTACACCCCATTTAGCGTAGAGATCCATGTCGCTGGTAACAGTAGATGCTCCGAGAATGAATTCTTGTGTCAGTTCCTCATCTTTATACCACTTAGCTGTGCCGTTACCATAAGTAGAGGATATAGAACTGATAGTTTGTCCATCTCCCACCGATAATGGCGAAACAGCAGTACCTCCATTCGGGTGAATCCTAACGGTGTAGTTTGTTACGGGGGCTACAGGGTCTTCGGCATTGACAGTAACACCATTCGCGCTGACAGCGATTGTAACATCCTTCGTTTCGGTTAAAGTGAACCAGATTTCGAAATTATTTCCGTTCCAGCACGAAACATTAGAAAGCGTAGAGTTGAAATGAATCATATTCAGCTCCGTTCCCCATCCTGTATTGGTAGAACCACTGGAGTTAACATATGGAGTAACTTTAAATTTATAGGTTCCATCCGATAACTCTTTAGTAAAACTACCTACATGTAATGTGCCATTACCATTCCAGTTCCAATTACCACCTCCGGATATAGCTCCATTTTCCGATGCGATATAGAATCTTGGAGTATAGTTTTGCCATGTTGTAGCTTCGGTCGATGTTAGGTAGTTCTTACCATCTTCGAGTTGAATGTCCCCCGTCTTGTTCCAACATCCGTCTATTTTTTTCTCTGCTGTGTTACGACGGAAAAGGATGCAATGCGTCCAATTTCCTGCAGGCATTTTTGCAATTAAAATGTTGGTGTCCCAATAGAACGCTTCTTCTGAGTAAGCATAAGCGCTTGTATTGGCATTCCATACGTAAAAATAGCAATGAGCATTATCCTGCGGATAATTTCCATGACCATCTTGGGCTTTATTGAAGAAGAGATAAGATTGATCAGTGAAAGTCACTGCGGATGTATAGTCTCCTTGTTTCTTGATAGTGATTACACCATTGTTCAGTGAAAACATTGTATTACCGGAAGAGGGTAATTTGAAACCACCTCTGGCATCAAGTCTATTCCCTCTATCGCCATCGCCTGTTCCTGTTGTTCCATTGATGAGAGGAAAAGTTGACAAATTAGAGAACTTAGTAGCATCACCATAGCAACCTTTCTTCCATGAAATTCCAGAAGAACTATTCTCTGTGTCAATATACAGACCACCTAACCATGCAATACCTTGTGGGTAGGATGTTTTAATTTCTTTTCCAACATTCGCCAAATCATTTCGTTGTGCCACGTATATAGAATGATAACCACCTCCATTATCTGCTGGCAGATCATTTACAATAAGTTGTCCATTAACAAATTGTCCTTTCAAGGTCTTGTCTATGTACAAATACCAATTACCTGTCATCGCAGGGGCGTCAGAAATAGTAGTAATCGCTTGGTGATTTGCATAATATCTGACTTGCACATATTTTACACGCGAAGACTGATTTCCTTGTACCTTTGCGATAGTTTTAGCCTTATCTGTGCTTGCATTTGTTGCACCATTCACGCTGATGCTGAGGTTGCTATCTTTGGTTTCATTGACGACGATTTCAAATCTTGCTTGAACGTATTTATCAGCCCCTTCGGTTGTGGGTACTGGAAGGTAGAATGCTGTTGATGCATATTCACCTGATGGAGCGACCTGTAATGTGGGAGATTGAGTTGCAATCCCCCAACCGTAACTATCAGTTCCTGTCCATAAATCACCCTGAAGGCGAATTGTTTTACCAGACAAAGAAGATCCCGCAGGCACGGCATTTGCCCATACTGAAGTTCCATCGGTATAGATATATAAATCTACCGTTCCTGAAGGAGTATACTTAAAACGATGTTTGCCTTCTTGATCGCTATCATTTGCATTTTCCAAATTAGCATTTCCACTATTATGGTTAGCTCCGCCACTTGATCTCTCCCACCATATTTGATTATAGCCACCCCAATCACCATTCATCACCTTAAACTGAATCGCAGAAGATACAGAGGACAACTTAGCATACCAAATTCCATTTTGATTGGTCATATTCGGGCAAGCGCTTCCCCAATTCGCTCCTCCCCAACCTTCTCCTCGAATCTGCCAATCCGCCCACACAACACTACTTCCCATAACCAGCAGGAACAGCATCAAGAGAGGCTTGAAAATAGCGGTTAAAAAACTTGACTTGATTGTCGTTGATGCAAGCGGGTTATGAAGCAACCCATTTGCTGAAATAAGTGAATTGTGTTTCATAAGGTATTGTGTTTTTTGGGTTTGTGTTTCCCGATTTAAGCCGGTTGCTCTTATGTTGAAGAACGCCACAAAATTACTGCTTTTCGCGGATATACGAAAATAATATAAGGAAAATATAGAAAATATTAACATGCCTACGCACTGTATTATCTTTAGATAATAACATCCTTTCTGATACCTGCAAATATCAAGAAGATTTATTTTGCCTAAAATGCACTAATATGCTTGATTGTAGTTGAAGTTTCGTACTTTAGCAGTACCTTTGTGCCCCATTTTAAAAATCAACAAAGGTATGACTTTATTTGAAACTATCGAGCGCTGGAAAGCCACCGGTGAATGGGAGACCATCTGTAAATGGTACCCGCAGACTGACACGCATGAGCGGTATTTTAACATCGTTCTCTACATCCGGCAAAACCGCAGTAAGTATGGACACAGGTATCGCGACAAACTATTAGGCGAACCCGATTTTATTAACCGATTCGGGTACTTAACCGTCGCGGATTTGGACAATGCACTAAAGTGCATGAAACAACAACGGTAAAAATTATACCGTTATTACCTCCCCAAATCCCTCTACCTTTGCATCGGATTTCAGGCGGAGAGCCTCTGCCGGCAACCAGCCATGCGGAGTGTGCTTGCTCAGCATTAGCGCCTTGAGTCCGATGCATTATGACTGTACCTATGATCAAACAAGTGCCGCTTGAGTCCGTCGGCGGCAAAATCCTCTTCGCCGGCACGGACGGCAAGTTTTATTCCGCCAAAGGACGAGAGCTCAAACCCAGTTTTTGTCCCGGTATGCAAAACCACAAAGGCGGCTCCGCTTACCCCATTATGAACAATTTTAAAGACCGCCTCTGCCATCATCTCATCTACGAGACTTTCGTCGGGCCACGTACTCCCGGCATGGAGATCGACCACCTCAACGGCAACAAGATGGACTGGTCCCTCGCCAACCTCGAAGAGGTCACGCCGGAAGAGAACCGCAAGCGAGCCAAGATCCTGCGCATCCTCCGCTCTATCGGGAGAGAGCCACGGAAGATGAGCCGGGAAGAACTGCAGGCGATCTTCGCAAAGTACACATTTACTAACCCTCAAAACATTGACTAATTATGAATTATTCCAATTTATTAGAACTGCGCGAGTTGCGCAACCAAGAAAAAGCTATCAAGGCACGTATTGAATCGATCTCCACAGAGGCAGCCAACGAGGCAGTCGCTATCCTTGCCGCCCGGGGCGAGATCAAAGGCAAGTTCCTCGTGGAAGGTCATCACTTTGAACTCCGCCGCGCAGAGACCTTCGACTTTGTCGGTAAGCCGCAGAAATACACCATGGCAGAGGGTGTGGCGTTCCGGCAGAAGACCGCCGAGCAGCAGGTGCTCAAAGCCCAGTCGGCGGCGATTACAAAGGTCCTCAAGACACTCCGCGATAACTTCCCGGCACTCCATCCGAATATCGCACCGGATAGCGTGGAATACACGGTGGTGTGCGTGGATTGACGTGGCGAGCCCCTTTAGCCATGTGGATAGCTTGTTCCTTTTGGCGCACAAAAAGGAACAAGCAAATAAATACAAGTAGATAACTAATCAGCTGTATTTTGAAGACTATTCTCAGGTTTTAGCTTGTATCTTTTTGTGCAAAAATCCAAGCAAATAAATACAAGCTGTACCCTACTGAACAAGGCGAAAAAGAAAGCCGATAAAAGCATACGGCGAAGCAGATCGTTAGAGGCTTGCTTTGAAAAAGAAAGCCGATAAAAGAAAGTAACCAAAGAAAATTAATAAAGCCCCCCTCCTTTACACCCTCATAGTATAGGTGGAGGGATTAAGAAAAAATAAATAAAAAAGATTATGACTACAAACACGTTTGAGGTTATTTGGGCGTTTCTTGCGCCATCGGAGCAATATGCCAACCGGCGCGATGCGTGCGAACGCTTCTGGAAAGGACTATCCTTGACCAAACAACGGCAGATATACGCCACTTTCGTTTGGCAGAGGGAGCAGAAGATTGCAATAGACGAAAATCCTTATTTTGCCCTTTCTCATTGCCAGACCAAGCCCTTCAATTACAACGGTGCGAATGTGTCCCTGCCGAACGATACGAAGCTGTTTATAGCCAAGTATGGCGACCATTACGGGGTGTATTCAAAGTTGGATACAGAAGCTTTTGAGATGGCGGATAAAAGACCTTTTAATTAAATTTAGTTATGAACTATCCTTTATACGACGTACCGTGGTTGGTACGGGATCCGAATGCGTTTCGGATGTCGGAAGCAAGGCATCAGACAGAGGTGAGGAATCAGGCGGTGGTGGATGACTACTTTGTAGCGCGGGCAAACGGGGCTTCGGCACATGAGGCGCAAGAGGCGGTGGCGCAGAAGTACGGAATAAGCCACAAACGAGTACATTACATCTTTGTTTGGTTCTATCGGGAAGCGAAAAAAAGAGGAAAATATTATTTTTTGGAAAAATTTTTTGCATCGGAAGGAACACCAAAGTAGGTTTTCGTATTACCTTTGCAGCAGATTTTGAAAGTCTTACAAAAGTCTTATAAAAGTCTTAGTGAAGTCTTAGTGAATGCCACCTAAAACCCCTACGAATATGAACAAGCAAAGAATTTTTAAAATCATCGTCACTCTCGCGACGGCCATCGTGACGTGTGCAGCAATCGCACTGGGACTCACGTCCTGCAACGTGACTCGTACCATTACCACCCAGAGTCAGTATTACCAACGCGGCGACACCACCTGCACCATCGTCACCAAGACCATTGAGCAGTACGATGCGTCGAAGAAAGGCCTTTGACTTTGTAAATCGAAAATGCGGGCTTACAGCCCTTACAAAAATAAAGAAAATAAGCCCCCTCCGGCTCCCCCTGTAGGGGGAGAGAATAGGAAAACCTAGGAAGACCTAGGACGACCTAAGTTGTTGAGCCGCATGGATTTTCTTAATTTTTGTAAGCGTTAGCGCATTTTTGTAAGGCGGAAGTACGGCACTATCGAGTGCCGGACATAACGGGGCTACGGAGCGACTGAACGAGAAGCTTGCTTGTCGGGCAGACGAACCGGAGTCACGTAAAGGCGCATCAAGCGCCGAAACCGCCGCATTTTCGATTACCTAAAAAACATTATTAAACATCAAAACCAAATCTTTCAATTATGGCAAGAGCAACTGTCGGCGCCGGAGGAATCGAGTACATTCAGGGCGCCCTGGTTTGGGGGTTATTTCGCCGGTTGACCAAGTACGTTCATTATATGGCCGTCACGAACGATGAACAACTGACCGTTGCGGAGGAACTTATACGCCCCCGCAGTCCCCTGAAGGGGGAGCGGGTTGATGCCGGTGTCCTGCTGCGCGTATTCCTCAATCAGGAGATCGTCGATGATGGCGGAGAAAGCCCCTGCCTCCGGCGTACTGAGGCAGACCGAGAGACCGTCGATAACATCGCCTGCCAACGACTGCGGGATATACGCGACGAGCCGTTCGAACGAGCCGTCTATGGAATCGACCGCCGTGGTGACCGTCTGTCCGGAACGCAGGGTGAGCATAATCTGAACGCCACTTCCGATACCGCTTGCCGCCCGGTAAGCCGTCAGACGCATCGGTGCCGTGACCTCGACAGCGGTCTTGGCAAAACGGTACTGATAGACGGCGTTCCCTGCGGCAGTACCGCTCACCGAGAGCGCATAATCACCCGTACGGGCAGAGGACCGGACGATCGCGCATCGGGCATCCGTGACGCCGCTGCGGAGGATCTCCTGCGGCTGATAGAGACACGGGTCGATGGGGAAAGTGCCGGTGTTCTGCGGGACGTGATTGACGTAGTTATACGGCGTCGTGCGGCTCTCGAAGCTGTTGCGGTAGAACACCGGTCCGAGGCTGTGAGGCGTAGTGAGGGCGGTGTCCCTGACTCCTTTTAACATACGCGCCGCGTCGCCCGCGAGGCGCAGGTAGAAATCCGAAGAGAGCCATCTGCCGTCCGCCGAGGTGGTGAGGAAATAGGCGTCGGTGGGCAGCATCGTGTAGTCGGTTGCCGCCGAGAGCAATGCCGTTCCCTCGTCATACTCGTCGAACATCGAGAAATACATATTCGTACACCCCACCTCGTGGATGTTCTTCGCCTGCGCCCAGAGGAACGTACCTGCCTGCCGCGGTGCCTGGTTCGGTACGCCGGTGTTCCATGTCGCCCAACCGAAACCCGGGAAGAGGGTAGGCATATAGTCGATGTGGAGCGCGTCGCAATAGGTCTTGTCCTGCGCCTGCAGGTTGAAGAAATACTGCGCCTCCTGCAGGTTGCTGAACCGTCCTACGAGCCACGGCGAGAGCATGTTATAATGCTTATAGACCTCCTCAAAACTCTCTTGGTTGGCGGGGTTAGGCTGCGACGGACCTTTCGCGTCATTGCGGTTCTCACGCCAGTAGGTCGGCACGCCGCCGATGACGTAGCACCCGCGGCTCTTGAGCCATTCGATGAGAGCGATGGTCTGAGCCGCCGTACCGGGGTGGTTGTCGGTGAAGCCCGTTCCCCAGATTTGCACCACCGGCTTGCCGTTGACCGTCGCATACGCCGGAGACTGCGTGAGGGCGTAGTTCTGCTCGATGTTATAGACCCAGTCGAACCGAATCAGATCCGCCCATACGGACTCCAGACCGTTCGAAGTAATGTCGTAGCAGATATAGAAGAGGCGCTGGTTAGCCTCCGCTTGCTGACGGATAGAGACGAGCGTCGCCGCGGGGTTATGGGCGATGGTGCGCATCTCCGGACCGATGAACCGCTGCACCGCCACACCGTCGAGACCGTGCTGCTGCATGAGACCGAAATGCCGGGCGATGACTGCCGGCGAAGCGCCGTTATAGAGCCTTGCCGGTTCTCCGTTACCGAGCACCGCAAAACCCGTTTGGGCAAGGTCGGCATCGTCGTAGAAAGAGACATCCGGGTAGATCTCGAAGGTATGGTTCTCGGGTCTTGGCCATCGCGTGCCGTCCGCCGCCACCGCGTCGTTGCCCCAGTGGTGCCAGAACTCATACCTGCCTGCGACGCGGAACCAAGCCTGATAACCCGCGACGGACTTGCCGATGAACTCCGAGTAGGCACTTCCTCCCGCATGCGGACAGAGCGGCTCGGACTGCGGGTCCAACGTACCGTGATAGATCTCCACCCGGGCAATATAATTGCCTTCGTTGAAACGTATATCTCCGTGGTTCTGCGCGTCGCGTAACGAAGCGTCGGTGACCGCCATCGTGACGGTGATCCACTGCTCCGAACCCGTTTTACCCGCGACGCAGGATTCGTAGTTGCGGTTGTTGGTGGCGTTATACTGCATCCGTAACTCACCCGTGCCGCGGTCGAGGTACGTGACTTTGAAGACCAACGTCGCCATGGAGGACGGCACAACCGTCTTGTCGATGCGGAAATAGAGGTACTTGCCGGACGGCACAAAGACGCACTCGCGTCCGGATTCGGTCACGATGACCGTGTACGGCTCGTCATTCGGGTCGCCGTTACCGCTGCGGGTCATGTACTGCGCCTCGGAGGGCGTGTAATACGCTAAGGGCGTAGCCGGAACAGCTCCGTGCACGCTGCATAGCGCGCAATCCATAAGGAGCATAAGCGTGAACAAGCGGAAAAGTT
The DNA here is from genome assembly GCA_002372695.1 of Bacteroidales bacterium UBA3717. Lineage (GTDB taxonomy): Bacteria > Bacteroidota > Bacteroidia > Bacteroidales > Paludibacteraceae > Colicola. The sequence goes on along the minus strand of DFHS01000016.1, from coordinate 79,315 downwards.
TACTCATAATGGTATTATTTGTGTGTGTTCAATGGCGTGAGTCCTAACCGGGTGCAAAGGTAGTACATTTTTTTGGAATACACAAATTTTTCTGCGTAAAAAAGCCGGAAAACTTGCATATCTCAAAAAAAAGCAGTACCTTTGCGGTCGCAAAGGTTTTTAGAAGATGAAACTCAAAGAAATAAGACAAGCCATAGGCTCGCTGGCGGAGGTCTCCGGAGATGACGAAATGGAGATCCGCCATCTGTTGACGGACAGTCGTCAGTTAGGTGCCGAACCCGGGAAGACCCTCTTCTTCGCCATCCATACGGCGACGAACGACGGGGCGAGATACATCCCCGAACTTCGTGAGAAAGGCGTACAGGCGTTCGTGAAGGGCGACGCCGTAGCGGCGTTGCAGGCGCTGGCGGCACACGTCCGCGAGCAGTTCCACGGTACGGTCATCGGCATCACCGGTTCCAACGGCAAGACCGTTGTCAAAGAGTGGCTTTACCAGCTGCTCAAAGACGACTACACCGTCATCCGTTCGCCTAAGTCCTATAACTCGCAGATCGGCGTGCCGCTGTCCGTGTGGCAGCTGTCTGTCAGCGAAGCGGTCTGTCAGCGAAGCGGTCTGTGTTCTGTCAGTCCGAAGGACGGTCCGGCAAAGCCCGTGCTTTGCCTCTTCGAAGCGGGAATCAGTCAGCCCGGGGAGATGGAGAAGCTCGAACGCATCATCCGTCCGACAATAGGCGTGATCACCTATATCGGTCACGAGCACGACGAGAACTTCGCTTCGCTCGAGCAGAAACGCGCAGAGAAGATGAAACTCTTCGTTCACTCTCAGAAAGTGATTGAGGACCCGACGCACCAGAACGTCCGCACGTGTGCTGCAGTGATGCGGGCGCTGGGTTACGACGAAGAGACCATCAACACCCGCATCCTCCATCAGACGCACGAGACGGTGCTCAAAGTGAACCTCTCTGCCCTCGTGGATAACGTCCGTTATTTCCGCTCCAAACTGAAACCCACCACCAAACTGACCTGCATGGTCAAGGCTTTTGCCTACGGTGCCGGCAGTGTGGAGGTCTCCAAAGCGCTGCAGGCTTCCGGGCTCGTGGATTACCTCGCCGTAGCGGTTGCCGATGAGGGTGTCGAACTGCGCCGCGCAGGTATCACGCTGCCGATCATCATCATGGATCCGGAGGTGGCGGCCATGGATCTGATCCTCGAGAACAACCTCGAACCGAACGTCTATTCCCATCAGTCGCTCAAGACCGTGATCGCAGCCGTCGAAGCGAAAGGATTGGAGTACTACCCGATACATATCAAGATCGACTCCGGCATGCACCGCTTGGGCTTCTACAAGGAAGACCTGCCGTGGCTCATCGACCGTCTGACGCACCAGAAAGCCGTCCGCGTAGCGTCCGTCTTCTCCCATCTGGCGGGAAGCGACGAACCGCAGTTTGACGACTTCACCCTCTCGCAGATCCGTTATTTCGATGATTGTGCAGAGACCCTCAAATCCGGTCTGTCAGCAGAGAGCGGTCGCCCACTTGGCATCTGTCAGGCGCAGCCGGTCTTAAAGCATATTCTGAACTCTGCCGGAATAGAGCGGTTCAGCGACTATCAGTTCGACATGTGCCGGCTCGGTATAGGTCTCTACGGCTTCTCTTTCGCGGGCGCCAAACTGCGGAACGTATGCACGCTCGAGACCACCATCCTCTCCGTCAAGACCGTTAAAGCCGGTGAGACCATCGGTTATGGCAGGCATACGAAGCTGGACGAAGACCGCACGATAGCTGTCATCCCGATTGGGTACGCCGATGGTTTTGACCGGAGGTTCTCCAACTACGGCGGCGAAGTGTGGGTGCGCGGCAAGCGGTGCCCGGTGGTAGGAAACGTCTGCATGGACCAAGCCATGGTTGACGTCACCGGCACTGACGCACGACCCGGCGACCTCGTCGAGGTCTTCGGCGAACACCTGCCCTTGGAAGAGTTAGCCGACAAACTCGGTACCATCACGTACGAAATACTAACATCCGTCTCCCGCCGTGTCCAACGTCTCTATTTCTACGAATAAACTGAGTATCGGTTACCGGTTTAGAACCGGAGCAAGCCGGCCATTCGGAGAGGCGGTTGTTCAGCACGACCTCTCTTTCTCGCTCTATGAGGGCGAGATGGTGTGTATGCTCGGTCCTAACGGCTGCGGCAAATCGACTTTGTTACGCACCCTCGCCGGCCTGCAACCTGCGTTGGCGGGAGAGTTTTGTCTGTCAGCAGAGCGGTCTGTCAGTCCGAAGGACGGTCCGTATTCTGTTAGCGAGCAAAGCGAGCGGTCTAAAGCCATCGCTTTGGTCCTCACGGAGCGGCTGTCATTGGAGAACACCACCGTGCACGACGTCGTAGCGATGGGACGGTACCCATACACCTCTTTTCTCGGCGGCCTGACCGACGAAGATGAAGCGATCATCGCCGAAGCCCTTCAACAGGTGGGCTTTGGTCTGTCAGGCGAAGCCGGTCTGTCAGCAGAGAGCGGTCGCCCACTTGGCGTCTGTCAGCCCGTAGGACGGTCTTTTTTTAACGCCCACTCCGACGGAGAGAAACAGCGCATACTGATTGCCAAAGCCCTTGCGCAACAGACGCCGATCATCCTTCTGGACGAGCCTACGGCTCATCTGGACTTGCCGCACCGCATCTTAGTGCTGCGGCTGCTTAGGCAGTTGGCGCATGAGCAGGGCAAGACCATCCTCATCTCTACCCACGAACTCGACCTCGCACTCGCCCTCTCGGATCGCATCCTGTTGATGTCGCCCAAGGCGCAAGGCGTACAACTCGACACCGCCGAGAACCTGAAAAAAGCAGACGCTTTCACGTCTGCCTTTGGCATGAATATCTTTAACCCGCTGGGTTAACCTAGGATGACCTAGGACTACCTATGATACTCTCTCTCCCAGAAAGATAGTGGGTTTGCCGGCAACGCGGCAACCGATGACAAAGGCTGTGCCTCCATCGCGAAGGTGCAGCTTCTTTTTTAACTGCTCTGCCGTCAAGGGATAGTTGCGAACGAGGACGTTCGCCTGTTTTATCTCCTTCCCTTTAGGGAGGGTCGGGGTAGGCTCTTTGACCTTCCATACGCGTCCGGGGAAATCGGGTACGAGCGTCTCGGAGGTATAGAGGTGGGTGTTCACATCTAACTTCTGCAGCCCGAAGCGTTGCGCTACGAGTTTGTAGGCTCCGGCTTTGAGGATGGCGGCGTTGGGCTCATATAGATAGTTTATAGCTTCGCTGTTAATGGTGCTACGCACGTTTATCGCTTCGCTGTTTATCTCCTCTTCGCGGGTGAAGGTGAATGCCTGTTCCTTTTTTGACAGATCGATGGCAGTAATCCGGCCTGAACCGCCGCTAAGCAGCAAGACTTCTTTGACCTCATTCTTGATAGCGACCACATAGATATCCCACGTCACTTGCGATAAAGTCGTGACCGCTTGTGTAATATCCAACATAGGGGATAACTTGATCATGATCCGCTTTCCGTGTGTCAACAAGGCAGGCAATAGCTCTACGACATTCGGGGTGCAGTCTTCGAGACGGAAGACCTTTCCGCCGTAACTGTCCCGACGTGCCGGATCTAAGAAAATCACGTCATATTGCCCTGCTGAGGCTAAAAAATCTTCAGCTGTGGAATGATGAATCGTAATAGGTTTGGCAGCAAAGTTGTGCTCGGCAATGCGGCAGAGTTCGGCGTTCTGCTCGACGTAGTCGGTGTGGTCAAACTGTTCGCTTAAAAAATACGTGTCCACGCCGTAGCCGCCGGTGAGGTCAAGACATTTACCATTTGGACATTTACCAAGTACGATTTGCGCTTTGTAGCGTGCCGTGGCTTCTGAGGAACACTGCTCGCAAGAGAGCCGCACGGGGTACCACCAGTCGTCGATGGCAGCGAAAGTAGGCAGTTTGTCGGCAGTCCGCTCACGGCCTTCGACTTGCTGCAAGAACCATCGCCATTCCTCGTCGGAGAGGTGTTTGTATTTATTGCGCTGCAGCGCCAAGTCATTTACCATTTGGACATTTGGGCATTTACCATTTGGACATTTTGGTTCCGGGGTAGTAGTATTGCAGAATCTCTTCGTACGTGTGTCCTTCGGCTGCCATCTGTGCCGCACCTATCTGACAGAGGCCTGCGCCATGACCCCAGCCGTGGCCGATGAGTTGAAAGTTGAAAGTTGAAAGTTGAGAGTTGAAAGTTTTTTTCACTTCAAACCAGGAGCTATAGAGGCAGGTCTTTGAGAGCCAGAGACGGATCTTGAGCTCTTTGCCGATGATCTCCGTGCGTTTGGTGCCGACGATCTTCAGCTTGCAGATACGTCCCGAAGCACCGCGTTGGAGAGGAATAAGGTCGGTGATCTGACCGAAGTCAATACCGGACTTGGTACGGATGATCTCGCTCAGTTCGTCCGCGGTGTAGGTCACTTTCCAATCGTGAAAATCCGTGGTCTCCCGGTCGTAGTTATTGAGCACCAGACGCAGGGTCTTGGCACTCACTCGGCCGCAGTAAGGACACTCGACGGAGCGGATATACGGTACGTCAATATCTTCCCAGCACGTTCGCCAGACCTCTGTCTTGCCGCCGCAACACTTGTAGTAACGGCAGTCACAGATCTCATTTACCATTTGGTCATTTACCATTTGTTCATAGGTAAGAACAAGACCTTTGGTCGCGCGTACGGCTTCAACGGCGCGTTCGTTCATGCGCCTAAGTCCTTCGTACCGCTGGCAGTGGTCATCGGCGCAGACATCAAAATCATTTACCATTTGACCGTTTACCATTTGTTCATGCGGCTTATTTGCGATTGCCCGTATCGCCCAGGAGCGGCTGATGACCGCGTGGGCTTTGAGCAGTTCCATGGGGCTGTCGGCACTCATCTCCGAAGAGATGACGGAGCAGAGGTAGTCCTCGAGGTCGATGGTGTTGATCGCAGTTTCCGTACCATCGGGGTTGGGCTTTATCTCCAGGGTCCCTTGAAACTCCTGATCTTCGTATCGGTCCCAATGAAAGCCAATGCCGATGCGCACGTTCTTCAGCACGAACGTGTTCTCCCGCTGCTCGTACCCGATATGCGGCGCGGTTAATATGCCTACTTTAATCTCCACTAACCCTCTAATCCACTAACCCCTAATCCGAGCGATGAGCTCGAAGGTGCGCAAGCGGTCTTTGTACCAGTTATTGCGGTTCATGGCGACAACGTCGCAGTTGGCGTCGGAGTTATCCTCCCATCGGCGGCAGTTATAGACGACGTCGTAGATGCGTCCAATGGGGTAGTCGCGACTGATACGCAGACCTACGGCGTAGTCTTCGCCGTACTTGGTAGTCGGGTAGTTGATGGTGCGGAGCAGGGGCACGTAGAACCCGCGCGGCGCGCCTAAACCGTTGATGCGCAGGGCGTTGTTGCGACCATTGTCATCCGTCCACTCGCGGTGGTCAATGACACCCGGAGGCAGCACTTCGCCTGCCATATTCGTCAGTTGGTAGGTGCCGATGACCATACCGTAAAGACATTTACCATTCGGGCATGTACCATTTACCATTTCGAATTTGTCGATGAACTTCTGGACGGTGGTCTCGTCGAAATACGTATCATCGCTGTCGAGTTGGATAGCGTACTTGCCGCACCGCGGGTCATGGATCGCTACGTTCCAGTTACCGCCGATAGCGTGCCAGGTGGGGTCTTGGGCTATGTGAATCAGTTTACCATTCGCACCGTTTACCATCTCTTTGATAATCTCCGTGGTGCCGTCAATAGAGTTATCATCGACGACGATGACGTTGAAGGAGTAGGGAGCGCGGACTTTCTGGTTCAGCGCCGAACGGATGGCGTCGGCTATCGTGCGTGCGCGGTTCTTACAAGGAATAATGACAGAGGCGGTTACGGGGTAGGAGTTGTCGGTTACGGGAAGCTCCTTATACTCGCCGGGCTTGAGGTACGCGCCGATGCGTTTGAGGTGCGCCGTCACGCAGGCTTCCATCTCTATCTGCACTTGGCGGTTACGGGGATCGACGTAGTCGAAGAGTTTCTCTCCGGACTTGCGGGTATCGGTCTCTACCTCGTAGTAGAGGTACTCGGGAATATGGATAATTGATAATTGATAATTGATAGTTGATAATTGACTTGCTCTCAGGCGCAGGTCGTAGAGTCCGGCGAACTCGTAGTCGGTATCCGTCTCAGCGACGAGGGCTTTGAGTTTGGCTGTGTCCCACAGCATTACGGCGCCGAAATCGAAGTCATCGCGCAGTGCGCCTATCTGGTAGTCAATCACCGGTGCTTCGGAGATCGCCCATTGACCGTCGGTCATGACCTTGTTGAAATGGTCACTATAGACCATCGTCGCGCCGCTCATCTCCATCACTTGGATCATACGTTCCTGCCCCAGATAGATCCACTCAATGTCGGGCTTGAGACAGATCATGGTATAGGGTTCAGAGGCTTTCGCAGCAATCTCTTTGATCGCCTTTGTCGGACAAACTCTGCCCGGGAGATAAAAAGTAGAAATCATATGGTAGTAGGTATAATAGATTCCTTGTGGTATTCTTTGAGGCCCTCAATAGGGTCTTTGAGGACGGTACCCATCGGCATTCCTTCGGCTTTCATCGCTTCCTCGAGAATAGGTCGGTAGTAATAGGCGATGGAGCCGACGAATCCCACGCCATTTACCATTTGGTCATTTACCATTTGGTCATTTGGTCTTTTGAAATACTGCACGAGGTTGCGGCGGATGAACTGCACGAAATGGTCATAGACGAGGTCATGGATCCGTGGGTCTTCTATATGATCGGCGCAGAACTTCGAGAGCTTCGCCAGGAAACGGTTGGGGAAGGGCTGACGATAGACCTTCTCGATGATTTCTGCCATGGAGGTGTTGTATTCGGCGAAGAACGCCTCTTTGAGGTCATCGCCCAACTGATTCTTCAATAGGTCTCCGACGAGCCGCTTGCCTAAGACTGCTGCGGAGCCTTCGTCACCGAGGATGTATCCCAGGGACGGTACGCACCATTCGATTTGCTCACCGTCGTAGAAACAGCTGCCGGAACCCGTACCGAGGATGCATGCTACGCCGGGATGATGGCCGAGCAGGCCGCGTGCCGCACCGAGCATATCGGAGGCGACGAAGATCTCTGCTTTCTTGAACACCTGCTCTAATGCCCGATGGACAAACACTTTCTTCTCCGGTGTGCAGCCTGCGCCATAGAAAAAGACGTGGGTCAGTGTCCCTGCCCAGAGAAGGGAAGAGATCTGCGGCAGGAGTTGGTTACAGATACTGTTACGCATCGCGTCACATGTCTGAAAAAGCGGGTTAATACCGTCGGTGAAGACGTCCGAGCATTGTCCGCTCGCCGTGACGAGACACCAATGAACCTTGGTACTTCCACTGTCTGCTAATAGAATCATCGCTGTGTGTTTTTAGAATTTGGTGCAAAGATACAAAGATTTTTTGAGATACACAAGAAAATTCGCAAAAAAAGCGCCCGAAGGCTTGCATATGTGCAATTTTTGTTGTACCTTTGCAGCGGAATTATGAAAAGTATAGATTTTAAGTTAGAAGACGTATTTGCTCCTAAGTTGTTCCAGACCCTTCGGAACTATAGCCGTGCGCAGTTTGCGCAGGATGCTTTGGCAGGTGTGATAGTCGGAATTGTGGCTATCCCGCTGGCGATAGCGTTCGGTATCTCTTCGGGCGTAGGCCCTACGGAAGGCTTGGTGACGGCGATCATCGCGGGTCTGATCATCTCGGTCTTAGGCGGCAGCAAGGTGCAGATTGGCGGGCCGACCGGTGCGTTCATCGTGATTATCTACGGCATTATTCAGGAATACGGTCTGGCGGGGCTGACAGTAGCGACCATCATGGCGGGTATATTGCTGATTGTGATGGGTGTGGCGCATCTGGGATCGGTCATTAAGTTCGTGCCGTACCCTGTGATTGTGGGTTTTACGGCAGGTATAGCGCTGACGATCTTCAGTACGCAGATGAATGATTTCTTCGGTCTGGGGCTGACGGATGTGCCGGCGAACTTCATTGATAAATGGATCTACTACGGCGGGCATTTTCATGATGTGAATGGCTGGGCGCTGGCGATCGGTCTGTTCTCGCTCTTGGTGTGTATCTTCATGCCGAAAGTGACGAAACGTATTCCCGGCAGTCTGGCGGCGATCGTGTTAGCGACCTTTGCGGTATGGCTGTTGAAGACCTACGCTCCGGCATCCTGGGGCATCGCTTCGGTGCAGACGATCAGCGACCTGTATGCGCTGCCGCACGGCATCCCTGCGCCGCATCTGCCGTCCATGGAGCTGGCGGAAGGAGAGTCGTTCTTCACGATGGTGCAGAAGCTCTTCCCTTCGGCATTCACGATAGCGATGTTAGGTGCTATCGAGAGCCTGTTGTCGGCGATGGTGGCGGATGGTGTGATTGGCGACAAGCATAACTCGAATACCGAGCTCATCGCGCAAGGTGTGGCGAACGTGGTGGTGCCGTTCTTCGGCGGCATTCCTGCTACGGGAGCAATCGCCCGAACGATGACGAACATCAATAACGGCGGTCGTACGCCGGTGGCAGGAGTGATCCATGCGATCGTGTTACTGCTTGTGCTGTTGTTCTTGGGCCAACTCGTCGGCATGATCCCGATGTCGTGTCTGGCGGCAGTGCTGATCATGGTGGCGTACTCGATGAGCGGATGGAAGACGATCGTGGGCTTGTTCAAACATCGCAACCGGGATTTCTGGGTGCTGGTCATCACTTTCTTCCTGACGGTCATCTTCGATCTGACGGTAGCTATCGAAGTGGGCTTGCTGCTGGCGATGGTACTGTTCCTGATGCGTACCAACGAAGAGACACATATCCGTACCTTCCATAATGAGATCGACCCGAACGAAGATACGGAGAGCAACCTGAACCTCGAGCACCTGACGATCCCCGAGGGTGTGGAGGTGTATGAGATCGACGGCCCGTATTTCTTCGGTATAGCAAACCGTTTTGACGAAATCATGAGTCATGTATCCGGAGAGAAATACCCGGTTCGTATCATCCGCATGAGAAAGGTGCCGTTCGTCGATTCGACGGCGATGCATAACCTCTCCATGCTCATCCAACGCTCGCATAAAGAGGGTATCACCATCATCCTCTCGGGCGTGAATGACCATGTTCACAAGCAGCTGATGCAAGGCGGTATCGAGCAACAGATGGATCCGCATAACATCTGCGCGAACATCCACTTCGCCCTGCGCCGCGCGGAGGATCTTTTGAAGCCCCACTCGACCTCCCCATGGAGGGGAGGAGAGTAGCCCGGGAAAGTAGAAAGTAAAAAGACTAAACAATATTAACCCAAAATTTTTAACACTATGGTAAAGAAATTTATCTGCCCGATCTGTGGCTATGTTCACGAGGGCACAGAGGCACCTGAGCGCTGCCCGCAATGCAAACAAGTTGTTACCTGGAAGGTAGCTGAGAGTGACAAACTGAACTTCGCCTGCGAGCATGTATTAGGCGTAGCCAAGGACGAGAAAGATCCGATTATCCACGATGGTCTGCGTGCGCACTTCATGGGTGAGGCTACCGAGGTTGGCCAGTATCTGGCAATGGCTCGTCAAGCTGACCGTGAGGGTTATCCGGAGATTGCTGCTGCTTTCCGTCAGTACGCTTACGAAGAGGCAGAGCACTGCGCTAAGTTCGCTGAGTTGTTAGGCGAGTGCGTATGGGATACCAAGACCAACCTCGAGAAACGTATGATGGCTGAGGCAGGTGCATGCGAAGACAAACTGAATATCGCTAAACGTGCGAAAGAGCTGAACCTCGATCCTATTCATGACACGGTACACGAGATGGCACGCGACGAGGCTCGTCACGGCAAAGGCTTTGAGGGTCTGTACAAGCGTTATTTCGGTAAATAAATGACTCCTCCTCCGACGACGAGGTCGTCCTGATAGATGACCACGGACTGACCGGGAGTGACACCCCAGACGGGGGCTGCAAAATGCAAGCAGCCCTCGTTTTTTATTTCTACGGGGACCGCCGCCGACCGGTAGCGGATGCGGGCGGTGAGTCGGGATGCCGGTATGTCGGTATATCGGGATATCGAAGGTTTGAAGGTCAGCTCTGTCGTTAACAGGTCGTCGTTCGTGCCGAGGGTCACGCGGTTGGTCTCAGCGTCAATATGCGTGACATAGGCGGGATGACCGAGGGCTATACCCAGCCCTTTGCGCTGGCCGATAGTGTAGTTGACGAAGCCCTGATGGGTGCCCAGGACTTTTCCTTGCGCGTCCACGTACTCGCCCGGGCGCACGCGTTCCTCATAATCAGGCACGTTCGCGCGCAGGAAAGCACGGTAGTCGTCGTCCGGAATGAAACAAATCTCCTGACTCTCACGTTTGGTAGCGAGTTTCTCGTAGCCGTGCTGACGGGCAATCTCGCGCGCCTGGTCCTTGGTGTAGTCGCCTAAGGGGAAGATCGTCCGTTTGAGCTGCTCTTCCGTCAGTCGCCAGAGGAAATAAGTCTGGTCTTTACGGGTGTCAGCAGCGGTACGGAGGTACGTGTGGCCGTCACGCTCGGCGATACGCGCATAATGGCCTGTTGCTATATAGTCGCAACCCATCTCGTCCGCCAGATGGAGCATCTCGCCCCACTTGATGGTGCTGTTGCAAAGGATGCAGGGGTTAGGCGTCCTGCCGGACATATATTCGTCGATGAAATCCTGGATGACGAACCGCCGGAAAGAGTCGCGGAAATCCACGATGTGGTGCTCGAATCCCATGCGCCCGGCGTTATGTTTCGCCTCCATGATGGAGTCGATGGTGCAGCAGCCTTTCTCTTTGGCGAGGCAGGAGTCTTTCATACTGTCGTAGGTGCGGAACGTCACGCCCACGAGTTCATAGCCCTGCTCCAGAAGAAGCATGGCGCTGACGGTGGAGTCTATTCCTCCGGACATGCCGAGTAAAACCTTCCCTTTCATTTTTGCATCTCTACGAGTTTGGTGTAGTACCCACCGAGGGCGTATAACTCATCGTGGGTGCCGGACTCCACGATCTCACCCTCGTGCATGACGCAGATAAGGTCGGCATGCTTGATGGTCGATAGACGATGCGCCACGACGAGCGTTGTACGATCTTTCATGAGGTGTTCCAGCGCCTCTTGTACCAGCCTCTCGGACTCACTGTCGAGTGCCGAGGTAGCCTCGTCGAGGATGAGTATCGGCGGGTTCTTGAGGATGGCGCGAGCGATAGAGAGCCGCTGGCGTTGACCTCCTGAGAGACGGCTGCCACGGTCGCCGATAGGGGTCTGGTAACCTTCCGGCATGGCGGAGATGAACTCATGCGCGTTGGCAATCTTCGCCGCCTGCTCCACCGCTTCGTCCCAACTCATGCCGTTCGGCGCAGGAAGCGAGGTATCAACACCGAAAGTGATGTTATTATAGACGGTGTCGTTGAAGAGCACGGGTTCCTGGCAGACGATGCCCATGAGGGCGCGTAAGTCCCGTGTGCGGAACCGGCGTATATCCGTGCCATCGACGGTGATGCGGCCTTGCTGCGGGTCGTAGAACCGCGGGACAAGATCCGTGAGGGTCGTCTTACCGCTGCCGGACTGACCCACCAGCGCGACGGTCTTGCCTTTCGGGATGGTGAGGCAGATATCTCTGAGTACTGCGCGGTCCGGCTGGTAGCGGAAGAAGAGGTGGTCGAACTGAATGCTCTCGTTGAAGATCACCGGTACCGGCTGCTCCGGTTCGAGGATGTTCGACTTCGTATTCAGTATCGCATCGATACGCTCTAACGACGCCAGACCCCGGCGGATGCCGTAGGAGGCTTTGCTCAGGTCCTTTGAGGGGTTGATAATCGAGTAGAAAATAACCAGGTAATAGATGAACGTGGAGGCATCTATCGTCGCGTGGTCAGAGAGGATGAGCAGTCCGCCGAACCAGAGGATGATGGCTATCAGCGCTGTGCCCAAGAACTCCGAGAGAGGGTGGGCAAGGTAGTACCGGCGGTTGATGCGGTTGAAGGTCGCACGGGTCGCATTGATGAGTGTGTCGAAGCGCGAGCGCAGTTTATGCTGGGCGTTGAAACCCTTTACCACGCGCAGGCCCAAGAGGGTCTCGTCAATGGAGGAGAGGATCTCTGCGTTCTGCTCCTGCCCTTTGGTAGAAGCGCGTTTGAGCGAGCGGCCGATACGACCGATAAAGAACACGGCGACGGGCATCAGGAGAAGCACAAAAAGCGTCAGCTGCCACGAGATGACCAAGAGCGTCATCAGATAGACAAGGATCATGATCGGGTCCTTGAAGAGAACGTCTAATGCGGACATGATAGACGCCTCTACCTCGCCTACGTCGTTCGTCATACGCGAGATAACATCGCCGCGGCGGGTCTCCGTAAAATAGCCGATGGGCAGGGATAGCACCTTGTCATAGAGCTGTTGCCTCAGATCCCGCAAGACACCCGTACGGATGGGCACCATGTAGTAGTTCGCCAGCCATGCTGCACCGCATTTGAGTCCGGTCATCACCACCAGGAAGAGACCCAGAAGAAGCAGTACATAACTCGCGCCGTGAAGGGCTATCTGTTCGTTGAGAAGGAAATACATATTCCCCCGCATCGCCGCAATGGTCTCCTGCAGGCCGCTGATGGTGCTCATCTCCGTCCATTGCACATCTACGGAAGTCAGACCGAAAAGGATCCGCAAAACCGGGATGATGGCGGCGAATGAGAACAGCGACAGAATCGTCGAGAGGAGGTTGAACAGGATGTTCAGCGCCATATATCTTCTGTATGGCGGTACAAAACGGCGTATGAGGGTTAGAAACGGCATATTAACGGGGTCTGTTTTCGTGAATGTATAGTAGTATCTGTTTGTCGAATTGCTCTTTCGGCGTGTAGAAATGTGTGCGGATTGGCAGGGAAACGAGTGGCTTCTGTTGTGCCGCCAGGCGCTCCTCTATATCTGTCAGCCGCAGGCGCTGCAGGTCTTTCTCCGTAGTGAGAACAAAATCGAAGTTCTTCGCCCGTTGCATGACCGTCTCTACGTCCGCAGGGGTGTAAGCGTGGTGATCGGGGAAGGCGAGCAGTTCCGCATGCGGGTACTGCTTCTGCACATGCTCGAAGAGATACTCCGGCCGCGCAATACCTGCGAGGACCAGCGGCGTGCCTTCGTGGTCGATGGGTGCATAAGAGATACCGGCGAAATGGAGGTGCTGGTAGGTCGGCAGATGAAGCCGGTTGTCAATCACTCGCATGTCTATCGGTCGGATCTCTTCGGGACACTTGGTGACGACGATAGCGTCCGCTTTGAGTGCCCGTGAGGGCAAGTCCCTGAGGGTACCGTATGGCAGCAGATGGTCCTCTATATAGAGCCGGTCATAAGGGGTGAGCAGGATCGTGTAGCCGCATCGCAATGCGCGGTGCTGCATCGCGTCATCGAGGATGATGGCATCTAAGTGCTCCACCTGCCGTTGCAGTTGCTTGACTCCCCGTACCCGCTGCTCGCACACGGCAATAGGCACGTTCGGGAAACGCTCGTACATCTGCATCGCCTCGTCGCCGATGGTCTTGGCCGTCGCGTTCGCATCCGCCATGACGAAGCCCCGCGTAGAACGTTTGTAACCGCGGGAGAGCACTGCGGGCTTATAGCCGTGATCCAGCAGCAGCTGCACCAGATAAGCGGTCATAGGTGTCTTGCCGGTGCCGCCCACGGCGATGTTACCCACGCAAATCGTGGGTACCTCCGCGCTGAAAGAGGGCAGAATATGTTGGTCGTACAGGGCATGACGGATAGCCACCCCTAAGCCGTACAGCCAACTCGCCGGAATAGTTAGTAACTTCATTTTATGATGAGCTCATCCATCTTTGCCATGACTCTCGGCTTGGAGCAGAACTCCTTCACCTTGAGTAGCATTTTCTCTTCGTCCGTGGTGTTGTCGAGCAGTTTGAGTAACTCCTGGTACGGATCAGCCACTTCGGGGTAGTAGGTGAGCCGGTAGGTCTCCAGACTGGCAAGTTCGACAGCTTTGGCGATTGCGTCATCGATATTGCCCAGTTCATCGACGATGCCGATCTCTTTACCTTTGGCACCGAGCCATACACGGCCTTCTCCGATAGACTTAATATAATCCTGCTCTACGTGGCGACCCTCCGCGCAACGGCTGGTGAACAAGTCGTATCCGCGCTCGACCATAGTCTGCATCAGCGCCTGCTCCTCTATATTCATGCCTTTGTAGATTATATTTCCCTCCAGGTCGGAATGTTTGTTCGTGCCTATGCCATCCACATCCACGCCGATCTTATCGCGCAGTTTGGCTACGTTAGGAATCGTACCGAAGATACCGATTGAACCCGTGAGCGTGGTCGGCTCTGCGAAAATATAGTCGGCGCCGCAGGAGATGTAATAACCTCCCGAGGCGGCGTAGTCACCCATAGAAACGACGACAGGGATGGAGTCCGCTTTGATCTTCTGAACCGCACGCCATATCTGCTCGCTGGCGTTCGCCGAACCGCCGGGACTGTTCACACGCAGGACGAGCGCTTTGATAGCTTCATCTTTGCGGATCTTCTTAAAGGTCTTGATGACCTCGGTACCGACGATACCGTCGCCTTCTTCATCGGTGATCTCGCCCTCAAGGTAGAGGACTGCCACTTTGTCTTTGGCTTTGGACTCCGGACGTTTGACTTGCGCCAACTTGCCGGTGGTGATGAGGTGGTAGTCCTTTGTGCCGGTAAAGACACGCAGGAGACTATCCACGTCCTGGGTATAGACGAGGCTATCGACGAGCCCTGCCTCTACCTGATCCTTTGCCGGCTGGAGTCCCATATACCGGTCAGCCAAGGCGTCCAGCTGGGCTGCACTCAGGCCACGCGAAGCGCCTACGGCAGTCTTGTATTCGTCCCAGATGCCGCCTAAGAACTCCATCGTCTGCTGGCGGTCTGCATCGGACATAGAGGTGCGGAAATATGGCTCTACGGCGGACTTGAACGTACCTACCTTGAGGATCTGCATCTCCACGCCGAGTTTCTCCAACGCGCGGGTAAAGTACATCTTCTGCGCCGAGAGACCGTTCCAATTCACCTCACCCGTAGGGTCAAGCACGATACGGTCGGCTACAGACGCTACGTAGTAGTTGGTCTGGCCGTAACTCTTCGCCGAAGCCAGCACCCATTTGCCGCTCTTACGGAAATCCACAAGGGCGTCACGGATGGCTTTTGCCGACGCCGGCGCCATACTCAACTCTGCACCGTCCAGCCATATACCGAGGATCTTATCGTCGTTCTTCGCCAGACGGATGTTACTGAGAATATTGTCCAGACCGACGGTCTCCTGGTTGGCACGACTGCCGACATAAGGCATCTGTCCCATGAGTCCGGCGAAGGGGTTCTCCTCCTGTGCCTGCTCGACCAGGGTTCCTTTCAACTGAAGGCGATAGACCGTTTGGTCTTGTAAGGTTACTGACGAGGACGACAATGCATCACCCATGATCCATCCTAAGATGGCGCTACAGATAAAATACACTGCGAAGAAAATCAGGCAGCCGCTGAGGCAGCCGATTCTGCGACGGGGACGAGCCTGCCCGTCCTGCGTCTGTTGGGTCTTGTTAACAAAAATCATATTATATGGTGTTTTAAAGTTTTTCTGGTTTTTCTAGTTTTTCTAGTTTATCCAGTTTCAGATTAAACGTCATCCTGTGATACGGCGTAGGGCCGTATTTCTTGAGCGCTGCGTAGTGTTCAGCCGTGGGGTAGCCTTTGTTGGCCGCCCATCCGTAGAGCGGATACTCCTTATGCAGGCGCAGCATATAATCATCCCTGTAGGTCTTTGCCAGCACGCTTGCTGCGGCTATCGAGAGGTAGGTCGCGTCGCCGTGGACTACCGTATCCGCCGGAATCTCCAATATCCCCCCTTCCGGTACGTAGGGTTTCCATTTGTTGCCATCGACGAGTATGTGCTGCGGCCGTACGGACAATCTGTCCAATGCCCGCTGCATGCCGAGGATGGAACATTGCAGGATGTTGCGTTGGTCTATCTCTTTCGCCGTCACTTCGACAACTGCCCAACTGACTGCCTCGCGTTCGATGATCGGCCTGAGCGCGTAGCGCTGTTTCTCCGTCAGCTGCTTGGAGTCGTTGAGCCATTCGAACTCCGCGACTTCTTTCACCCGCTCGGGATCCAAGATCACTGCGGCGCAGAACACGCTTCCAGCCAGCGGACCTCTGCCCGCTTCGTCACACCCGGCTTCGATGAGCCCCGATATCATCTGAGTATTCAGCATTCAGTATTTATTTCTTCTTGTTAGGGCCCCCGACGTAAACCTTGGTTTGCGGTGGGGAACGCGAGCACATCCGAGTAACTACCCTTAAAACGTAGTTTTGAGGCGCTTACGAGGATAGTGAGCGCGTCAGAAGGGGTACCCAATCGCGAAATGGAACGTCATGTCGTCTTTCCACCCTAATCCATTCGGCGCGGTGCGCCATTGTTTACCTTCGGCTATGCGACTCGGGTCATGCAGCTTCACGCCGAAATCGACGCGGAAGATGAGTATCGACAGGTCAAACCGTACTCCCACGCCGTAGCTCCAGGCGATTTGTTTGTAGAACTCATCAAAGAGGAACGCACCGCCGGGCTGCTCGTCGTATTCGCGGATAGTCCAGATGTTTCCTGCATCCAGGAACGCCGCGAGCTCAAGGAAACTCAGCACTTTGTACCGGTACTCGATATTCATATCCAGCCGGATGTCCCCTGCCTGTTTGTCATAGACGAGCGAACTGCCGTTGCCGCGGAAGGTACCGGGTCCCAAGGTGCGCGCCTGCCATCCGCGGATACCGTTGGCTCCGCCGCCGAAATAGCGTTTCTGGAACGGCACCACCTCGGAGTTCAGGTACGGCACGATAGCGCCGATGCCTATATGTCCGACCAGATGGTGCTTGGGGGTGATAATGCCGTGGTAGGTGAAGTTGATATCTCCCTTGGCATATTGGGCAAAGGGAATCCGCCAAAGCATATACGAGCCGTCGTCGTTCTTCTGGAATCCCGCGGCAGCACTCAAGCCGTATAAGGCGTTACCGGCAGTCTCCGCGTACAGCGAGAGCTGCAGATACGAGCGATTCGGGTTGCGCGCATTGTATGTGGTGAAGGTGCCGGTGTAGCTCCAATCGAGAATAAAATGGTTCTCGTAACTCGCTTTCAGCACCGATGAGCGGTCCATGAACTCTTTCTTGAACTGCTCGGACACCCATGGCAGGTATATATAGTTGATATCTATGAGGTTGAACTGATGGGTCCACCGGCTGCCGGGTTGGCGGGGGATGATATAACTCAGACCGGCGTTGGCAATCGTGCGGGTATATTCGTCCGGCCGCTGCTGGTAGTTATAGGCGATGTTCACTTTCACGTTAGAAGGGAAGAGCAGACCTGCTTCGGCTTTCGCCTCTATAGCCCTTCCGCCGTTGGCTCTCCATTCATATGAAGCGCGGGCTCCCAGACTCAGCACTTCGGCTCCCTTGAATATATTTTTGTTACTGTAATTGACCCCTGCTGCTATTCCCCAGTCACCGGCGGAGTAGGTACCTTCCACCTCTGCCGCGACGGAGTTGAGGCGTCCGCGCGAGACGGTGATGGAGCAGTCCAAGAGCGTGTCGCCCACCGGCGTGAAGGCTATATCTACGTACTTGACAGGCGCCAATGCATTCATGCGCGCGTACGTGCGTTCTACTCTCCACTCCGCATAGCGTCCCCCCTCCTTGATGCGGCAGGCGCGGCGAAGCGCACTCTTGCGCAGGAATGGTTTGTCCATCTTATAGCTCACCTCGCGAATATAATACCGCTTGCGTAGCTGCGCCAGCGCTGCGCTGTCCAGGTGTTCCACGAAAGGCGCCGGATGGATGCGGATGTCCACCTGGTGGGAGTTAAGCGAACTATCCGCAGTGAACTCCAACATCGATTTCTCAAAATAGAAATACCCTCTGTTTCGAAGTGCCGTAGCGATACGCGCACGCTCTTCGTCCATCGTGGCGGTGGAGAACTGCGCACCTTCTTTGATCAAACATCGCTCGTTGGTAGCGATGGCACGAACGGCTTCATTGGGGATATCGACCTCGTACCGGCGTATCGTATAGGGCTGATGCGCCGTGACGAGATAGGTGAGGTTGACCTTACGTTTCTTGATAGTGACGGAGGTGTCCACCTCAGCCTGGAAATAACCCATGTTATTCATCTGCTGGCGCAGCTGCTGCATGCTGATCTCCGTCAGCTCCGGGTCATAGACCACCGGCGCCTCGCCCATCTTCTTCGCGTTGCGTGCCAGACGTCGGTTGGATTTGGTGGTCGTGTCTAAGGGCGCGGTGTTGTAGATGTCGAGTTGTAACTTCCAGAACCCGAGAATCTCCGTGTTCTGCCGTTGGCGGAGATAGTTCCTCAACGTCGAGGTAGGTACGGTCTTGTCATCGACGCATTTGACCTGCGCTTTGTTGAGCAGATACTTGCCCTCCGGCACAAATTTCGTCGTGTTGCACGATGATAAGACGATACATAGTATCATCCCCCATACGCCATATATCCATCTTCCGCCGTACACTTTACACCATACACCATAATTCGCGCTGCAAAATTACTGTTTTTTTTTGAGATTCACAAGAAAAAAGTACATTTTTTTGTATATGTCCGAAGATTTTCGTAATTTTGCAGCGAAATTCAGTACAAATGGAGAAAATAAGCAAAGCACAGGTGAAGTTCGTGCGGTCGTTGCAGCTTAAAAAGGTGCGGGACGCGGAGGGACTGTTCGTCGCCGAAGGCGAGAAATGCGTGGAGGAGCTGCGCCGCGGCTTCGAGCTCGTGTATTACATACAGACCGCGGAGAAGCCCCTTCCCAACCTTCCCCCTAAGGGGCAGGAGGTTGCAACGCTAATAGCCACACCGACGGAGATAGAGCAGATGTCATCGCTGAAGACACCGCAAGGCGTTATTGGAGTGTTTAAGAAGCCTGTCAGCGAAGCGGTCTGTCAGTCCAAAGCCGGTCTTATCCTCGTTCTCGACGGGGTGCAGGACCCGGGGAACTTGGGGACGATTATCCGTACCTGCGACTGGTTCGGCGTGCATGAGATCGTGTGCTCAAGGGATACCGCCGACTGCTATAACCCCAAGGTCGTGCAAGCGACGATGGGGGCTTTGGCACGAGTGAAGGTGCGGTATGTGGATCTTGTGGAGTGGCTGGAGAGAATCAGGAATCAGGAGTCAGGAATCAGGATCTATGGTACACTTTTGGATGGCAAGAATATGTATGAGGTGCTAGATAGAACACTCGGGACGCGGGCTAACGAAGTGCACGCGGACCGAAGAGCGGAGGCAGGAGTTGCCCGTCAATTTAGTGGAGCGGTATTGACCAACGCAAGCTCCTTGCCGAACGCGATCATCATGGGTAATGAGGGCAACGGCATCTCGGCAGAGGTGAGGAAGTTCATCACCGACCCGATTTATATACCTACTTATCCAAACAAAGAGACCTCCGACGTGGTCGAAAGTCTCAATGTATCTATCGCTACCGCCATTGTCTTGGCGGAGTTCAGAAGGCCGCGTTAATAAGCGCTCATCTGTTCTTTTACGGTATTATTGATGAAGTCGGCGAACTCCTGGATGGTCATGGAGCCCTTCTCTTCAGCGCCCTGCTGGCGAACGGAGACGAGTCCTTGCTCCGCCTCTTTCTCACCGACAATGAGCATGTACGGGATGCGTTTCAATTCGTTATCGCGGATCTTACGACCGAGTTTCTCGTTGCGGTCATCGACGATGACGCGTACATCCTGTTGCTCGAGAATCTCCTTTACTTTCCATGCGTACTCGTTGGATTTCTCGGAGATAGGCAGCACGACTGCCTGATCCGGAGTGAGCCAGAGCGGGAACTTACCGGCAGTATGCTCGATGAGGACGGCTACGAAACGCTCCATCGAACCAAACGGCGCACGGTGGATCATCACCGGACGGTGTTTCTGGTTGTCCTCACCGGTATATTCCAGTTCGAAACGCTCCGGGAGGTTGTAGTCCACCTGGATGGTACCAAGTTGCCAACGGCGTCCGAGGGCGTCTTTTACCATGAAGTCGAGTTTCGGTCCGTAGAAAGCCGCTTCGCCTTCCACCTCGGTAGCGGGGAGGTTCATCTCCTTGCATGCCTCGCGGATAGCGTTCTCTGCGTGCTCCCAGATCTCGTCGGAACCGACGTATTTCTCGTGGTTATTCGGATCACGAAGAGAGATCTGCGCCTCGTAGTTCTCGAAATTGAGGGCTTTGAAGATGATGTTGATGATCTCCATGACGCGGATGAATTCCTGCTTTACCTGATCGGGTCGGCAGAAGATATGCGCGTCATCTTGAGTAAAGGAACGCACGCGCGTGAGGCCGTGGAGCTCACCCGACTGCTCGTACCGATAGACCGTACCGAACTCCGCGCAGCGGAAAGGCAGATCCTTGTAGCTCTTGGGGCTGTTCTTGTAGATCGCACAGTGGTGCGGGCAGTTCATCGGCTTGAGCATATATACCTCGCCTTCCTCCGGCGTCGTGATCGGCTGGAAGGAGTCCTTGCCGTAGTGATCCCAGTGACCGGAAGTCATATACAGCTGTTTGGAGCCGATATGCGGCGTGATGACCTGCTGGTAGCCGTAGCGTTTCTGGATCTTCTTCAGGAAATCCTCTAACCGCAGACGCAGGGCAGTACCCTTCGGCAGCCAGATCGGCAGACCCTTGCCGACCATGTCGGAGAACATAAAGAGCTCGAGCTCCTTACCTATCTTACGGTGGTCACGTTTCTTGGCTTCCTCTAAGAGCGCGAGGTACTCATCGAGCATCGCTTTCTTGGGGAAGGAGATACCGTAGATACGCGTCATCATCGGGCGTTTCTCATCGCCACGCCAGTAAGCGGCGGAGCAGGAGAGCACCTTGACTGCCTTGATGGGTTCGGTTGAAAGGAGGTGCGGACCCTTACAGAGGTCGGTGAAAGCACCCTGGGTATAGGTAGAGATATGCCCGTCCTCCAACTCGGAGATCAGCTCGCATTTATACGTCTGTCCTTTGTCGCCAAAGGCCTTGAGGGCATCGGCTTTGGAGATGGCGTTCTTTACTACTTGCTCTTTCTTCGCGCGGAGCTCCATCATCTTCGCCTCGATAGCGGGGAAATCGGTATCTTTGATAACCACTCCCTCGGGGGGCATGACGTCGTAATAGAAACCGTTCTCGATAGCGGGTCCGATACCGAACTGGATACCCGGATAGAGTTCCTGCAGCGCCTCCGCCATCAGGTGGGACGAAGTATGCCAGAAAGCGTGCTTCGCCTCCGCGTCGTCCCACTTGTGCAGCTTGATAGCCGCATCCCCGGTAATAGGGTAGTTGAGCTCTACGATTTGGTTATTGATACTTGCGCAGAGGATCTCTTGCGCCAGACGAGAGCTGATGCTCTCTGCTACTTGCAGCGGCGTGATGCCGCTCTCAAACTCACGGACTGAACCGTCCGGAAAAGAAATTTTAATCATATATTAATAAACCTACAAATGTTTACGGTCGGCGAGCTGACAACTGCTCTTTGACCCAAATTCGGTGCAAAATTACTGCTTTTTTTTGACATACGCAAGCGTGTTTGCACTTTTCTCGCTTTTTTTAATAAATAAATGTTCTAAAATTTGCACAAATGAAAAAAATGTAGTAATTTTGTCGCCGCTATGAAAAATCGAATCTTATTTGTATTACTCTGCCTCATCGGCATGAGTCTGTACTCCGTTCCGGCATTCAGTTGGGGACAGGAGGGTCACCGGGTAATCGCGAAGATCGCGTATGACAATCTTACTCCGAAAGCGCGTAAGTCAGTAGATAAGATCCTCGGCAAACGGGGAATGATCTACTGGTCGAACTGGGCGGACGAGATCAAGAGCGATAATATCTACCCGCAAAGTATCAAAGACGGATGGCATTACCAGAACCTCGCGAGCGGACTCTCAGACTCTGCGATAGTAGCTATGGTGATGGATTGTCCCAAGGTAAACGGCAGACTTTTCTCCGTGCACGACTCGCTCGTCTATAACATGGCGGCGGAGCGGGTTTATGACAGCAACCGGGATCACACGTTGCGCTTTATCGTGCACCTCTCCGGCGATCTCTATTGCCCGATGCACATGGGCCGGAAAGAGGACCGTGGCGGCAATCTGATCCCGATGGAGTGGTTCGGCAAACCGACCAATCTGCATGAGGTATGGGACGACAAACTGATTGAGAGTCAGGGCTATTCGTACTCGGAGTACGCGCAGATTATCGAGGACACGTACGCACCTCTCAAACGCGAGATAGAGCAACGCTCGGAGGCACAACTGCTGCTGGACAACTACCATTTTACGGAGTCGATCTATGCGTATCAGCAGGTATGGGACGGGAATACGTACCACTATATCTATACCTGGCACGAGTTGATGGAGAAGCAGCTGTACGTAGCCGGAATCCGTCTCGCCAAGCTGCTGAACGAGATGTTTAAGTAAACCCTCATTCCCGGGGGAATGAACGTGAAGAAGCTTCTTGTCATAGGATTATGCGCGGTCGCGATGGCTGCGCAAGCGGGTACGAATATCCAGATTTTTTATGATTTCGGTTCGCTGAACACGGCATGCTATAACCAGCGTACGAACCGCGTGACGACGACTGTGGAGCTCTTCTATCCGGATAAATGGGGTAGTACGTTTGCTTTTATTGATCTGGATTATAACATCCATCCTTCCGACCCGAAGAACACACCTTTTCAGGGGTATTTCGAGATTGCGCGATGCCTTAATTTCTGGCAACAGACGCCCGTCAAGGATTTGAGTGTGCAGGTGGAGTACAACGGCGGTCTGGGGTTGTATAAGGACCCGTTTGGCGATCTGCGCGGCTACGGCATCGAGCACGCTGCGTTAGTGGGACTGAACTACTGTCTGCACACGGCGGATTACAAGAATATCTTCAATCTCGAGTTGCTGTACAAATATATCGTTGATGATTATAACAAGCTGCGCAATAATGTGCCGCTGCAGTTTACGTTCGTCTGGGGATGCGATGATTTCTGCACCGCGCCGGGTTTGCGTTTCTCGGGATTTATCGATATCTGGGGTCAGAAACTCTTGGTGCCGGATTATCAGCAAGGCACGATCACGGACCCGACGAAGCAGTCGTTCGTGTTCCTCACCGAGCCGCAGTTATGGTATAACGTAGGGCGATGGTTCGGCTGTCCGAACCTGAATATCGGTACGGAGATCGAGTTCAGTTATAATTTCGCCGGCAAGGGCTTTATGTGCAACCCTTGTCTGGGTATCAAGTGGTGCTTTGATTGATGTATGAATACAGAACACGCAATTAAGCTGGTAAAGGATACTTTCCAGCAAGAGTTATCTTCCGCTTTGCGCCTTCGTCGTGTGACGGCGCCTTTGTTTGTCGAATCCGGTCATGGTCTGAACGATGATCTGACGGGCGTTGAGAAGCCTGTCAGTTTTTTTGTGCCTGCCTTGAACCGTCATTGTGAGATAGTGCACTCGCTCGCCAAATGGAAGAGAGTCAAGTTATGGCGGGTCAACATGCCTGCCGGTTTTGGCATCTATACGGATATGAATGCAATCCGTGCTTTTGAGACGCCGGATGACATTCATAGTCTGTATGTGGATCAATGGGATTGGGAGAAAGTTCTTACCGCCGAAGACCGCACGCGTGAGTACTTACACGCGACTGTGCGTGACATCTATAAGGTCTTGCGGAACGTAGAATATATCGTTACGGAGCGGTATCCGGAGATCCGTGCTTTCCTGCCTTCTGAGATCACTTTTATCAGCTCGGAGGAGTTGCTGCAACGCTATCCGTCTCTCACGCCGAAAGAGCGCGAGAACGCTATCTGCAAGGAGTACGGAGCGGTCTTTATTGAAGGTATCGGAGCACCTCTGTCGGACGGCAAAGTGCATGATGACCGCGCGGCCGATTACGACGACTGGACGCTGAATGGTGATATATTGATTTGGTATCCTGTATTGGACAAGGCGATCGAACTCTCCTCGATGGGTATCCGTGTAGATGCCGCCGCTATGGAGCGTCAGTTGGAGCAAGCGGGACATAGCGATTGGAAAGGGTTGGAGTATCACCAAGGCGTGCTGACAAACACCTTACCCCTTACTATCGGAGGCGGTATCGGTCAATCACGCCTGTGTATGGTACTGCTGCATAAACGCCATATCGGCGAAGTGCAAGTCAGCGAGTGGTCGTCCGAAGAACTGACCCGCTGCGCGCAGCAGGGAATCACTCTTCTACAATAATTTTTTCTTATTCTGTGTGTTACAGCTGTAGTCTTCGAAACCTCCGTTCTGGAGTAAGTTTGTGTCGGCCTCCTGCGCGCTGGCAGTCCAAGTACCCATCGCCATTATTGTGGCGCAAAGGATGATAAAGAATCGTTTCATATCACTTATATTATTTTCTCTTTCGGAGATTTTTTTATTCAGCCGCAAAGGTACTGCTTTTTTTTGAATTATGCAAATAAATTTGTTATTTGATTCGCATTTGCCCCTTGTTTGATGCTTATAAAAGTCTTATTTGCGTCTTATTTGTTGCCGTTAATATGTTTTTTGCAAAAAAAACAATTTTATGTTTGCGTATATGAAGTTTTTTTTGTACCTTTGCGCCCAAATAATACATTAAGTAAACTTATAAAATATTATTGCTAATTTAGAACATAATTAAATTAAACATTAATATGAGAAATTCAACTTATTTATTATCATTAGTTCTCACGGCGCTGCTGTGTCTGCCGTGGGGGAATACCGCTTGGGCGGATGAAACTCTGACCGTCGCTGATGGAACAGCGACAAATAGTAATGTGCCAGTTTGGGGGTACTGGGGCGATGCAGAGCAGCACAACCAGTTAATTTATCCTTCCTCACTATTAACGGAAATGGTTGGAAAAAATATCAAAAAAATGACGTTTTATGTTTCCAGCCCAGCTTCCGCAAAATGGACTTCAACTTTTACAATTGGTCTAGCTGTCGTTGAAGAATCCTCCATTTCTGGTGATGGAGGCTATTATGCCACATATTATCATAATTCAGCAGAAGTGACCACGATATATAACGGAGAATTAGATGGTACAGGTTCTACAATGGTTGTAGAATTCAATGAAGCATTCTATTATGAAGGAGGAAACCTTTTGTTTGACCTGACAAGCACTGGTGGAAATTATAAAGATGCTTCATTTTATGGAGAGAATCAGTCTGCAACGGCTAATATTGCATCACATGGCAACAAGACCGCTACATCTTCTTCTACAGGATCAAGTTTTCTTCCTAAAACCACTTTTACTTATACTGCTGCCGCTCCTGTAACTTGTGACAAACCGACAGATTTGGAAGTTCCTGCCGGAAATATTACGTCCAGTAGTGCTTTAATCACTTGGGCGGGAGCAAACAATACTGTATTAGAATATAAACTCCATTCTGCTTCTGAGTGGACTGTCGTTTCTCCAACAACGACTGCCACTACTCACCTCCTCACCGGTTTGGATAATCCTTGCCAGTATGATGTACGTGTAAAAAATGTATGTGGTGGCACAGATGGAGAAAGCAAATACGAAACAACAAGCTTTGTAACGCCTTGTGGTCCGAAAGCATTGCCTTTTGGCGTGTATGGATTTGAAGATGTAGCTACTGCATATAACCTTTATAATGTTCCGGAATGTTGGGATAAAGTAGCGAGTGGCAACTATCCATATGTTTACGGATATAATTCCGGAAAATCAGGAAATAGCGTTTATTTCAAAGGTGGTGTGACTGGTTCTTCTGAACAAGTGCTAATCCTTCCTGAATTAGATGCTGAGTTATCAACACTCTCTGTTTCTTTCTATCATAAGGAATCGAAAGATGAAACCTATTGGGGAACAGATTACGTATACGCCAAATTTGAAGTTGGATATGTAAAAAGTGGTGTCTTTACCGGCATTAGCGGAGCATTGGATCAATTAGAAGCTTTTGCTACAGAACCCACAGAAATTGCGCTTACCGGTAGTACTATTCCATCCGATGCCAAACTGGCTATTCGCTATGCCGGTGGAGTTGATAATGGTAACGGCTACATTGATGATATTCGTGTTTATGTTACGCCTTCTTGCTCAAAGCCGACTTTGGGAAATGCAACGGATATTACTCCGGACGGTGCAACATTCAGTTGGACTGCCGGCGGAACGGAGACACAGTGGCAATATTGCGTTGTAGCAAAAGATGCAGAGGCTACCGGTTGGAGCGAGCCGACTACGGAACATACTTATACCATTACCGGTAAAAATGCTAACACCGCTTATGATTTCTATGTCCGCTCTTATTGCGATGAAGGTTCTCAAAGTGACGGAGTAAAGAAATCCTTTACAACAGCAATAGTAGCAGCTCCGACCAACGTAGCTATTTCTGCTATCACCACGACCGGCGCAACGGCGTCTTGGACTGCTGCAGCTGGCATCACAACGTACCAATACTGCGTTGTAGAGGCAGGCAACGAACCAACCTGGAATAAGGCTGTGGATAATGTATCAGTTGCTTTGGGCGGTCTGTCCGCAAGCACCAGTTACGATTTCTATGTTCGCTCCTTCTACGCTGCCAATGGTGCAACCGCTGCCGCTGCTAAAGTGAACTTCCGTACGGCTTGCGATGCCGAAACGGCTTCGTGGTCAGAGGACTTTGAGGACGAGACAGCTAATGCTGTTCCTGCTTGTTGGAGCAATGCAGGTTCAACGGCAACAACTTCAACTACTTATGGCGCACCGACTGAGGCTATTTGGGCTGTATATAGTTATAGCAGCAATAAATCAATACGCATGTGTAACGCTTATGCAAATACAGGTGTAGCTCAAGTAACCTCTCCTGTAATCACATTGCCGGTTTCGCCCGCTTATGAGTTCAAGTTTGACTATGCTCATACCGCTACTTGTGGTAATTTCAAAGTGCAGATTTCTACCGATGGAGGTGCTTCCTTTACCGATTTAGGTGAGTATGGGCCGACTGTTGCATCCCCAAGTGAATACAATGGAGGTACTAATCCAGAGACCTTTAAGACTGACGAGGTGATAAGTTTGGCTGCATACAGCGGAAATATCGTTCTGCGCTTTGTAGCGAATTCTGATTACAAAGGTGGTGCTATTTTCATTGATAACATTGCTATCCGTGAGGCTCCTTCTTGCTTCAAGCCGGCGACTTTGGCAGAGGCGAGTGCTATTACTCCGAACGGGGCTACATTCAGTTGGATGGCATCGGCAAGCAATAACGAAAACTATTATCAATATATCTGCGTTCCGACAGGAGAAACTCCTGATTGGGCTACATCGACCAAGGTTGCAAAAGCAGAAGAAAACCAAGCTGTTATTTCCGGTCTGGCGGCAGGTACGTATGATTTCTATGTACGTTCCTGGTGCGCAGAAGAAGACCAAAGTGAAGCGGTGAAGGGCTCCTTTACAACGGCGACTATTCCTGCTCCGGCAAGCGTAAGTGTTACGGGTATTACGAATAACCGCGCTTCGGCTGAGTGGACGGCTCCGAGTGTGGCTTATGCTGTTCAATACCAATATTCATTGGTTCAGTCCGGCGATCCGGTTTGGAGCGCAGCTACCTCTGACTTGTCGCATTTGTTTGAGGGCTTGGAAGCCAACACGAATTACACATTATACGTGCGTACTTATTTTGACGCGGCGCACGTAGGCGCGCAAGCAAGCACGAGCTTTACAACGATGTGTGATCCGATAGTCATTAGTTCCGTAGCATACAAAGAGGATTTTAGCAGTTTCCCTGTTTGTTGGGATAACAGCGAAGGATCAACAACCAATTCTTCCTACAAATGGTCTTCTGTAGCTGGAGGTAAAGAAGGCAACGGTATGCGTTTCGAAGGTGTTGATAATGATTTGGGAAATACTAATATTTTCGCATCTCCGTTCTTTACGCTGAACGCTGACGCAGATCTTACTTTCTATTGGAAGAATGCTAAGACTGGTGAATACAAAGTGCAGATTGCCGTAAAAGGCGGTGCACGCGAAGACTTGGTAACCGGTTTGGTTAGCACAAACGCATGGACTAAAGCCGAAAAAGCTTTGACAGAGTATCAGGGAAAAACCATCCAGCTCTTCTTCTGCGGAACCAGCGCTAATGATGGAAACGCAAATCTTTATTTAGACGAGTTGTCCATTACTCCAGTCAGTTGCCGTAAGCCGGCTGCATTGAATGAGGCTACGGCAATCACGACTGATGGCGCAACACTGACGTGGACAGCGGGCGGCGCAGACGACTATCAGTATGCTGTAGCAGAAGTTGGAACGGCTGAGGGTGATCTCGTATGGAATAATATTAGCGCACAGTCCGTTACTCTAACAGGCTTACAGGCTTCTACTTCGTATGACTTCTATGTCCGTACCTACTGTGATGGCGAGAACCAGAGTGAAGCACGCAAGGTGAACTTCAAGACCACTTGCGGTGTTGCCGTTTTGCCCTTCGAGGAGAACTTCAATACTACAGCTCGTCTCTTTATTCCTGATTGCTGGAATAACACAGAAGGAACATCGGCCGATAGTTACAAGTGGAGCGTAGAGACCTATTCCGGAAAGAATTCTACCAATGGTGTACGCTTCAACTCATCGACTAACGATGATGGCGCTACCAGCATTCTGGCTACGCCTGAGATTCAATTGGGCGCTGAGAAATACATCCTTTCATTCTGGTGCAAGAATCCGACAGGCGGAGATTTTAAGGTACAGATCGAGGGCGAAGACATTGCACGCGAAGATCTGTTAACCGGTCTTACCGGAATCGCTGACTGGAC
The DNA here is from genome assembly GCA_002372695.1 of Bacteroidales bacterium UBA3717. GTDB lineage: Bacteria > Bacteroidota > Bacteroidia > Bacteroidales > Paludibacteraceae > Colicola. The sequence goes on along the minus strand of DFHS01000016.1, from coordinate 50,482 downwards.
ACTGAAATATATTGAGGTTCCAGCTAAGTTTGCCAACAAGAAAGTACAACTCTTCTTCTGTGGCACCAGCAACGCAGGTGATGCTAATGCGTACATCTCGGTTGATAATATTCGTGTCGCTCGCGGAGAGATTTTTGCGGACGGAGGCAGTCCCGAGAGCCGTTTGGCAGCCTTGAATGGTGAGACGATAGACTTCGTTATGGAGCGTCCGATGCAGTTCAACGGTTATTACAACACGCTCTGCCTGCCGTTCGATTTGAGCGCAGCGCAGTTGGCTGATCTTGATTGTCCGTTGTACAACAACACAGTTAAGATATTCGACTATGCAACTATCGTTGATGCCGGAGAGATGGAACTGCAACTGGCTATTGCTTCTGCATCGGATATCCAAGCCGGAGTACCATGCTTCGTGAAGTATGACGGTGCAGCAGGTGCCGTAAGGAACAATTTTCTGTTCAAGGAGGTACGCATCGCGGCTTCTACAGCAGGTAGCAAAGAAGATAGCGGAGTAGAGTACAGAGGTATCTTTAATCCGGTTGGTGCTCAAGGACAAGCATATATCTTCGTCGGAGCAGAGAACCAACTCTACTGGCCGGGCGAAAATCGTACGATGAATAACTTCCGTGCATACTTCTATGTGTCTGAAAACGCAGCTGTAGGCAATATTCCTGTCAGACGAGGAATGATTGCACGTATCGTAGAGCGTGAAGAAACCGCAACCGGCATCAACGAGATCAGCAATGATTCTTCCATCCGCGCTCAGAAAGTGCTGGAGAACGACCAAGTGATTATCATCCGTAACGGTGTGAAGTATAACATGCAAGGCCAGAAAATACAATAATGGTTGAATGTTTAATATGTAGAAAGCAAGGAGAAAGAAATTATGAATAAGAAAAATTATATTCAACCTGCAATAGAGGTTACAAAAGCGAAGATGGCGCAGTGCCTGATGGGTGCTTCTAATCCATGGAAGCCGGAAATCTTAGAAGATATCAACGGCGATCCGGTACAGTATTAAACCAAACAAAATCATAATAAAAGTTAATGGTATGAAAAAAATCTTTTTATTCTTCGCGGCAGCATTGTTCTGCTCGTTCTGTTACGCCGATCAGGCAGTAACCATTAACCCCAGCGCAAATGCCACACAGGGTAATTTCCCTGTTTATGGTGATAACGCCGACAGGAAGAGCACCTCTCCGTCGATTGGAGTGCAAGCTATCTACTTGGCTGACCAACTCAGAGGTATCGCTGTAGGCAGCGAGATCAAAGCGCTGACCTTCTACTCCGCCAATCAAAACCAATCATGGGGTGAGGCTGAGTTCAAAGTTTCTCTCGCCAAGACGGATTACACCTACTTCCAGAATGCTTCAGGAGTCTATGCCACTGCTTCTGCAGGAAGCACGCTTACCAAAGTGTACGAAGGAACTCTGTCTGTAGCGGATGGAGAACTGACTATCAATTTCACCACCCCGTACGCCTACGAGGGCGGTAACCTGCTTATTCAGGTAGCAGTTACCAGGGAAGGCAACTCTGCTGCCTCTTCTTTCTATTCCGCAGCGAATACGGATTACCTGATTAAGTACGCCTATAGTGGCTCTTCCCGTGATAATAAACAGCCGAAAGTCACCTTCCTGTTAGCTGGAGGCGGCTCCGATCCCGTCAGCCCAACCTGTACTGCGCCTACCTCTGTTACGGTAGCGTCTGTAACGGAGTCTACGGCTACTATCTCATGGCAAGGCGAAGCTTCGCAGTATCAGTACTGCGTCGAATTCGAAGGCGACCTGCCCGACTGGACAGCAGCTACGCTTACGAACCAAAAGTCCGTAACCGTATCCGGCCTCTATGACGAGCAGAAATATTATCTCTACGTACGCTCCTATTGCTCAGAAACGGCAGTAAGCGAGAGCGTAAGAGTTGCTTTCAAAACTGCATGCGCCCGTCTGAACGTGCCTTGGATAGAGACCTTCACTCGTGACGCCTCCGGTAGCGCGACGGTAGGTGACGTAGCCCCTGAATGCTGGACTATTTCCTCCGCTGCTCCTGCTGTAACGATCGTAGCAGAGAAACAAGATGACGGAAACGGTAATGAGATACCTACCGGTCAACAATATCTTACTGCACGTGGCGGTGGCGCTACTTCCGCTCAGGTATTTGCACTTCCTCTCTTCAATGCCAAACTGGACACCTGCGAACTGGCGTTTGACTACCGTACCTCCTATAGCGGCGAGGAATACGGTTCGTTGGAAATCGGCTATATGACCAACCCCGCGGACGCTGCTACTTTCGTCTCCTTGCAGACCCTTGCGCAGGCCTCTAACAACCAACATGTCGTCTTCCCTTTGAATGACCTACCTGCTGGAATAGAGTACATCGCTTTCCGATTTGCCGGAGGTACCAGTAATTTCGGCAGTGTGTCGATGGATAACTTTATCTTAGCCGGTATCGGCAAATCCCAAGACGTAGATCCCTCGCAAGAGGAGCTGCCGGACGCTAGTATATTGGGTCTCTCCTACTGCCAGGCACAGTTCGCATGGTATTCGTACTCAGCAGAGGCCTTTGCTATCGGTTTGTTTGACGAGGCCGGCACTCTGATTGCCCGTATACCGGTTACTACCAGTGAGTGCGACCGTTTTGCGCAGGAAGATATGAATAACGGTGAGTTCAGTGGTTTCTCGGATGGCGATGACGTTGACAACCACTATTATTGCTCCACCAAATGGATCCTTAACGCCGAAGTTATGCTGAAAGGTTCTGCATGGGAAGCAAGCGTAATGAACGTAGGTTCGCAACTCGGCCTCAAGCCGGGTACCTACCATGTAGAGGTGAACGCGATGAATACGAGCACGTATGAAATCGGCGAAGAGTTGGCGAATATCCCGTTCACGCTGGTAGAGAAGAAAGTAGAGAACCTCACCGCCGTTGTTGCCGAGGACAAGACTACCGCCACCCTCAGTTGGACAGCTCCCGAGTTCGATGCGGGCGAGCGTCTGTACGTTCGCGTATGGTCCGGCGAGACGGTGGCTTACGACAACTTCGAGACCAAAGATCGTCCGGCAAGCCCGCTGACGGTGGAGGTAGTAGAAGGCAAATCCTACACCGCTATCGTGCAGGTAGTTGACAGATATAATAACGCGATGGGTCAGGAAGTGATGACTAACTTCACCGTGGGTACTAATAGCTACGAGCCTGCTAACCTCAACGCCGAGGTATCCGGAGGAGACAATGTGACCTTCTCTTGGACCGCTACAACTGCTGCGGATAAGTACGTGATCACGCTTTACCTGAATGGCGAGTTCTATACTACGCTGACCGTTACCGGAACCTCCAAAACCACTACGATGCCTATGGACGGTACTTGGTCTTGGACCGTACAGGCCTTCAACCAAGGCTCTAACGGTAACTATTTCGAGGCATCCAATGCGATTGCCGGTAATGATTTCGAATCCAAGGCAGCTGATATCCCGGATGATGCTATCCGTCTGGACGTATGGCGGATAGAGGCAGCGTACATGGATGCAGCGAGTGGCTATGACACCGGTGGCAAGCACGCTTGGTACATCTCTCTGGCGACAGGAGAAGAAGGAGGTCAGGGCCTGCCTTCGCCGATCTTCATGATCTACACGGATAAGGAATTCGCCATCTCCGGTGTCTATAACTCTTATCGCGAGAATATTGATCTGACAGAATGTGGCATGGATATGACGGGTAAGCAAGCAGATGCAATAGAGGCGCAAGAAGCAGAACTGCGTCTGACCTTCGACGGCTACGATGATGACAAGGCGGCACAGGGTGCTTACCGTTATGGTTACTACACCGGCCAGTTCCGCATCGTGGGCAAGAACGGCAAGACCTATGTGGGTAAGTTCATGGAGGTGTTCTGTAACTCCTTCAACTTCTCATCTTATGGAGCTGCTTACCGTGACCATAAGGGTATGTGGGACGAGGATCCGGACTACATCGCTCCGGAGCAAGGCATCGAGAATATCGTTATTCCGACCGACAAGACGGAGAAGATTCTTCATGAGGGCCAACTCTACATCGTCCGTCCGGACGGCGCGATTTACAACGCTACCGGCGTACGGGTTAAATAACGTAATCACGTAATTACGAAATAAAAAAGGCTGCCAACCGGCAGCCTTTTTCTTTTGGAGGGGTCCCCAATGTATGCGAAGCATGCAGTGGGGGAAGCGTAGAGCAAGGCGAGTTTCCATCGAGCGATGGAGTCGCGAGTCGTAACGAGCCTTAGCTCAAGCTTGATGTTGTTCTCGCAAGAGGTCGTTGACCGTCTTCACGGGGTTGAAGGTGCTTACCGGCACTTCAACGAAGATCGTGTTCCAACGGCTCATTGCGCCGTTCCACAGACCCGGTAACTCGAGCGCCAAGAGCTCCTTACCGTCCTTGGACTTGTTGGAGATGAAGCCCGTCTGCGGGTCCACATATTTCGGCAGGTCAAACGGTTTGCCCTCGTAGTCACGGATAGCGCAGACGAGGTCCACAGGGTTGAAATGGGTCGATTGTTTCATCAGTTCGGGATCGCTGATCTGGCTGGACTCGAGGATCTGGCAGGAGATCGACCCATCTGCCTCCCGTACCAGGAACGGTCCACCGCCAGGCTCGCCGGTGTTCTTCACTACACCGCAGACACGGATAGGACGGTTCAGCTTCTCGCGCTCCTCATCGCTCAGATCCGGGTTCTTGAGCGCCTCAAAGACACGCTTCTGCTCCGTTACCAATACTCCCGCGAGGATTTGTTTGTAACGGACGGTGTCTTTCTTCAGCCTGTCGGGCACGACGTTGTCGATATTCTTAATGAAGACGATGTCGGCATCCTGCTGGTTGAGGTTCTCGATGAGCGCTCCGTGGCCGCCCGGGCGGAAAAGTAACTTACCATCCTTTGTGCGGAACGGCGTACCATCCGGATTAGCGGCGATGGTATCCGTAGAGGGCAGCTGCTCGGAGAAGGTGACGTCATATTTCACTCCGTATTTCTCCTCGAATTTCTTGAGGTTGTCGGCGATGTGCTGGCGGAAGAGTGGCAGGTGGTCATGGCTGACGGTGAAATGCAGGAAGACCTCGGGCTTCTTGCCATCCTCTGCTGGCTCAGCGCAATAGAGGGCGCCTTCTACCAGATGCTCTAACGCAGGTGTACGCGCGCCATCGCGGTATTTATGGAAAAGGAGCAAACCCTTCGGCAGTTCGCCATAGTGCATGTCGTTAAGCAGATACCGAACCGCTTCCTGACCTTCCTTACCCGCTAACTGCGGACCGAAAGCGAAGCAGTCCTTATGCGCCAGGAACTCCTGAATGAACGGCGTCTCGATGCCGTCCTCCAGGTACTGGAAGAGGTTCTTGAACATACGGCTGGCAGCTCCCGATGCCGGCACGAACTTCAGGATCTTGTGACCCTCCTTGAGATACTGCTGCCAAGCGGCGATGTACTGCTCCTGCTCGGCGCGTTTGGGAGCAAGGATGCCCTTCTTCGTCGATGCCGGAGCAACGATGTCCAGTTCCGGAAAACCATTACGGAAACATGCCAACTGGCTTTCCGCCTTTTCCTCTGAAATACCCCGGGCGGCTAATTGCTCCAGGTCTTGTGCGCTAAATACATTCATGGTAGTGATAAATTAAAAATTAATATTATAAATTATAAATCATAAATCATGCCTAATCACGTAGTAGGGCACTCCGGTCGCCTTCACTTCTTCCTCATAGCGGTCGAACAACTCCTCCCGCATGGCTTGCGAACCATTATATCTCGCCGGATCGGGTACCCATGGTATGTCCGGATAGGTCAGCAGATAGAGGTCCATCGGGTAGGTTTTGATTGCCTCGGTCAACCACTCCGGCACTTTCCCGAACGCGTACTCAAACCAAACTTTCGTCACGATCAGCTCCGTGTCAAAGAAGTAAAAACCCGCTTCGCTGATAGATTTTATCTGTTCTCGTGCTATCTCGCAGACCTCGTCGTATGTCAACTCTTTTCGGCCTTTCCGCTCCACATATTCCCGTGCGTACTCCGGTACATACGTACCCTTGAACTGCTCCGCCAGCTCCTTCGCCAACGTGCTTTTCCCCGTACTCTCCGGCCCTATGATTCCTACTTTGTACACCTTACACTATCTCGTCAGCATCAGTTTGATATTCAGACCTACGTTATCCGCTTTGACAGGGTAGGAGGACGAGATAAGCGGAGTCGTGCCCTGGTGGTCATAGAAGAGCTGGAGGTTGATCTTCTGGCTCAGGACGTAGTCTGCGGAGATCTTGATAGCAAAGACCTTATTGCCGCTGGAGGCCTGGGTGATGCCTTCCTCTACCTTTCGCAGCAACATCTTCACGTCCTTATACGATACATCGACCTGCAGCTTCAGGTCATTGCTGACTTTCTTCTGGCCGCCGTCTTTCTTCTTGGCGATGAAGTTGAGGTTCTTGACCGTGTATCCGGCGCCGATGACGAACTCATTCGTGTGTCCTTCGGTCAGTTGTACGGAGGTGACGTTGAGCGCCAGGTTACGCTGCTTGCGGTATTCCGTTTTGATACTCAGCGAGTTCTTCATCGTCAAGTTCAGACCGATGAGCGGCGAGAAGGCCTCCGTCAGGGTGACGTTACTGATGTCGTACGCCGAAGACGGACGCGGAGTGTCGGTCGTCACGTCGCGCACGAAGCCCACGGACTTGTCGTTGCTGTTGACTCCGACCCAGGTGGAGTAACTGCTGTACGAGCCGATCGCGTACTTGCAGGTATAAGCATGGGTCAGCGTCACGGATTTGAAGTGGTCCTTCAACCATGGTAACTTACCCAAACCGTCGTAAGTGATGGACCAGTTCGGCAGGATCTTCAGAATGCCGAGGAACGGATTCATGCTCACTTTATGCGCGTCGCGTCCTGTGTAGGCCGCCAGGAACGCGGGTACCAAGACATCCGCAGAGTTGTTGTTCACCTTGCCGTGCTTGGAGGGGTCGTACGTCGTGCCGGCAAACGGCGTGCCGCTGATGAAGCCGCCATCGGGGAGTTTGACTCCGGTATATTGCTCTTGCACGCGCGATTGAATAATGTCACGGTTCGCGAGGAACTGGTCGAAAGCAGAGTTCGCGAAGTTCTCCTCCTGACTGCCGATGCGGCTGAAGAGCGTTCCGATAGCGCATTGGGTTATGTTGAACGAACCGGTCATGTTTTCCTGCAGATCGCCGTAGGAGTAGATGATCGAGGTGTTTTCAGCCATGTATCGTTTACCGTTCAACTGTACCTTCAGACCCGGCAGGGGCTCCAAGGTCAACTTGATATCCAGATCGGAGGTGTGGGCTCTTGTTGCCGGCTGTACGACAGAGGTGTCCCCGGATAACCAGCCTTCTCTCTGCGCGCGCTCGACCATGTCATTCGGGATGAAACCAAAGGCATAATCGAAGCCCGGCGCATAGCGGCCGTTCACGCGTTTTTGTCCCATGAATCCTGCCTCCGGCTCAAAGCCCGGCAAGGTCAGGGAGTTCGTCTCGCGGTAGGTCACCTGCAGTCTCCGAACCATCGTGCCGACATATGTGAATATCTCTCCGGCTATCTGCGCCGGCGTGCGTTCATTCGGATCCTTCGTGGTTACGGTGATCGTCGCTGCGGCGCAATCCGCCTTCGGCGTGATAGAGACTTTCGTGTTACCCGACGGCTTGAAACTAACCGGCACGGCTTTACCCGTCGAGTCTGCCACCGCTACTTTGACCATCTCGCTGTTCAGCCGGTGGGTGATCTCCGTCGCCTCGCCTTTCTTCAAGGCGATGGTCTGGGTGTAGGTCTTGGGTTTGAAATTCCTTCTGCCGCCACGACCGCTCCAACGTTGCGTCGTCGCCTTCCAGTATTTGGATTGCCCGTACCAGGTCTCAAAATTGATACCTCCGTCAATCTGCCAGCTCTGCATACTGCTGACTGTGTTTCCTCGATCCACGCCATTCGTCGTCGAGGCGGTACGGGTCCAGTTATAGTTGGCGTTATACGAAGCGTTCGCCGTCAGGGCGTCCAGACCCGGAATACGGTTGAATGGCACGTTCCATGAGGCGGTGAACACCTGTTGGTAGGTATAAGGCTTACCCCATTTGGCCAGCGACCGCTGAATCGTGTCCTTCCATGCCTCGTACTTATCGTGGTTGAACTCCTCGTCGAAATAGCGGCCCTTGAGGATCTCCGGCGTGTACTTGCCCTCGTCGATGATGGCGTTCATGGCGCTTTGGAACGAGAACTTCATGTTCTTCGTCAGGTCGTATTTGATATCCACGTTACGGTCCCAGGTGAAGTCCTTGCTGAACGTCAGGTCCATCGCTTCTGCCGAACTGCCCGCCAGGTCGCGCATCTTCATGTGGCTGAAGGTACGGTGCATGTTCGTGTTGAACGACCACGACTGCGGCAGGTAGTAGAAATTCATCTCCTTGAGGAACTTCACTTTCTGCACTTTTTCCACCTTGCTGAACGGCTCCCAGGGCTTGGGGTTGAAGTTATAGGCGTATTGGAACGAGCCCTTATGGTCCGTCGTGATATTCTTCTCCATCTCCGGAGAGTGCTCGTTCTGCTTGTTGTACGACGCGGAGATAGAGAAGTTCGCCGGGTCGTAGAACATATCTTTCTTCTTCGAGTGGATATTGACCTTCAGGTTGCTGACGGAGAACGATGTCGCCTCATGGACGGTGTTCGTCATCTGTTTGATGGAGTCTCTCTCCGCCTTCGTGTCGTACGTACTGAGGGTCTCACTGAGTTTCACATCGGTATCCAACGGGTCGTAATCCGGGCTGGTCGTCTCGTTGCTGTAGGAGACGTAGAGCGGCATCTGGATCTTCGCTTTCTCCGGGAACAAACGTCCGGCTTCGAGGGCGGCGCTGACGGAGATCTGGTAGAAATTATCCATGTTGCGATCCAGCACATTCGACTCGATCGATCCGTATCCGGCGGTCTCTAACCGTCCGGCTACGTTCACCTGAGCGATGTCGCTGATGGCGAGTGCGGCGTTTGCCATGGCAGCCACACCGCCCTGTTCGTTGAACTGGCTGAGTCGCAACTCATTGACCCATACCTCTCCGGAAGCGTCGTGCTGGCCGTTGTTGCGCACACCGATCATGATCGTACTCACTTCCTCCAAGGTCGGGTTTCCGAGCACGGTGATCTTGTTCTGCGGCTTGTCGTTAGCGTCGTCGTAGATGACGTACGGGATGGTGTTGCTCACACCTTCGTTGCCGGCGCGTTTGGCTTTGTTGCGGGCTACCTTGGCGTCCGTGAGGACCTTGAGCGGGAAGTCGAACATGTTCGCCGTCGGCCACACTTTCTCGCGGTCGGCTGCATTGTTATTGTTATACTGACCCGGCGCCGTCAGATGCAGCGGGATCTCGTATTCGTAGTAGTTGTTCCGAAGGTCCGAACCCAAGCGGATGAAACAGGTCAGATCGCCGTCTTTCAGTTCCGGATCGATGGTACTCATCTGCTCCGCGTGGACGAACATCTGCAGGTTCTTGTATTGCCGCATGTCGTAGCCCGTGTTCTTATACATCGCCCGGGCATCGTGCGGTGAGAGATTCATGACGCGCATCACCATCGCTTGCTCGTTCTGGGCAATGAGTTGCGCCTGACCCGGATCGGTCTGCCGGCTCACACCCGGAGGCAACACGTAGTTCACCGGCGTACGGGTACTGTTCTCCTCGATATTCACGGTCTGTACGTCAATCGACGCACCGCTGTTCACCGCCGTTCCTATCGGCGCAAGGTCACGGGTGTACTGCCGCCAGTCGCCACGGACGAGGTCCAGTGTTGCGAAACGCAGATGAGTCTCTTTCTCGCAACCCGTGAGGTACATACGCATGAAGCGGATGGATTTCCAGTTACGTATCGAACCGACTTTCTGTACCGTCGCGCTGTCGCCGCGGAGAGGGATCTTGAACTGGTACCACGTCACATCCGCCGTCTCGCCGTTACGCAAGGTCACCTGACGCACTTTCTTCTCGGTAATATGCTGGCGCCCCACCTCCATCATATCCGGACGGAGGATCACTTTGTACTGGTAGTATTTCTCGTACTCGTTGAGGGTGTTATCGAGGTTGATATCTTCGATATCCGGCGTCAGCGTCGAAGCCGTTCCGTAACTCTCCGTCTGCTGCTCCGTCGCCGGGGAGTTACCCTCGGTACCGTTGAAATGCTTGTAACGGTTCAGGATCGACACCTCTTCCTGGTCGTAGTCCGAACCTCTGTAGTAATGGAAATTATCGCCCGCAGGGTCATTCCTCGGCGAGAAACGGTCGCGACCCCACGCGCTCCATACATCCGCAGAGACCTTGCCTTCCAACTCCGTCAAGTACTGACGGTAGACCGGCCAACTCAACTCCTGTTCGGTGCTCAGACCGTTCAGACCGACGTCCTGCATAGCTCGCGAGCCTTCTTCGTTACTGAAGGCCACGACGGTACTCGTCGTTTTCGGTACGTAACCCCAGATCGTGCTATCCACACGTCCCTGGTCCGCAGCAGAAACAGGCAGACCGTGCTCGAAAGCCTTCTTGCCATCGCGCAAAATATCCTCGCTGATGTCACCGAGGTTGATATATAACTCGCCTTCGTACCCGTCGGGGTTCGTCAGCGCCGGATCCATCAGCCAGAACTGGATATACTCGATATTCGCTTTCTCGAAATCCGTGTTGTCTAACTTGCGCATGATACCTGCCCATCGGCTCTTGGGGTTCGTCAGGCGTCCGTCGGAGCCCATCTCGCTTGCGGAGATGTTGTACTGTCCGCGCTCGGAGGGGTAGTAGGCGAGGTTCAGGATCGCCAACTTGGTATCTACGTTACTTGCCTCCTGGCGGTTCGGGTAGATCTCATCCTGATAAACGATACGGGTCCTGTGGTCGCTGAGTGCCGCCAGGTCGTCGCGGATATGCGCCGGCGTGTTCGTCTGCGGATAGCCGAAAATAGGATCTACCGTAAACCACGACAGATGGGCTCTGTTCTTGTTATAGCTCGTCTGATTGATATCTTTGGATTCATTGAAAACCGCCGGTGTGGAGGCCAGGAACCAATAACTTGGGTAGTGCACGTCTATATTCGTCGTCGTGTTCTCGAAATCATCGATATATGCCGTGCCCACGCGTCCCACGTCGTTCGTGTGACCCGGTATAAGGTGTGCAAACTCTGCGTTGATCTGGAAGGTGGAAGGCGCCGTCGCGGTGATCCAGGGGATCTTGTCGATTGCGTTCGTCAGCCACTGCATCTCTGTCTTCCAACTTCCGTTGACGCCCCAGATAGTATTCGCCAACGGCTCTGAACCCGTGTTCACTTTCGTCGTCAGCGGCCGCTCGCGAAGGTGCATGATCGTTCCGCCGAGGACGAGGTCTTTGTTGAACTCGTACTCCAGATGTGCCCCGAAAAGGCTCTTCCGCTGCATCGAGAACGTGCTCTGGTTCTCCAGTTTTACATCGACATTCGTACCGCTCTCAAGAATCGAAGTGTTCAAGATCGTCACGGTTCCCATCGTGTAATCGACGGTGTAATCGACGTTCTCAATCAGCGTCGCACCGCCGGCGGTCACGGTGACCGAACCCCTCGGTACGTTCATCGCACCCAGACGGATCTCGCTGCCGTTGGTGCCTTTGTATTTACCGGTGAGGTGGAATTTATTCTTCTCGCTCAGCTCCTGCGCTACGACCAGCGTCGAGTCGTACAACTCCTGATAGCAGTATTTCTGCACGAGCCGCGGGTCGTTACCCAACGCGTTCGCCAAATGGCTTCCGAAAGGCTCCAGGACAGGGAAGATGATCTTGCCGCCGCTCGAATAAATGGTCAGACCCTCGACGAAGTCGAACCGGCCATCCGGGTTGGCGTTATGTTTCTGGTCCAAGCGGTCGAGGTTCATTACGCGGATCAACTGTTTGCCGCTGATCGGGCCTTCGTTCAGATACTGAATATCCGTTCCCACCGAGTCGTTCCGGTAGGTCACGTATAACTCAAATTTCTCCTGCTGAATACTGGTGGCGCCGAGCGAGTAGATATTTTTCATCATCAGGTCCCACGTACCTCTGTTCTTCACACCCGGAGCGTTTGCGCTGCTCTTTAACATCTTCAGCGCCAGCGCGTTCGGCGCCCGCAGCTCTTCGCTGCCGTCCGTCGAGAACTCACCGACCTGATAAACCCTGCCGTTGTACGTGTACTCGTATGCCACCGCGAGCACCTCGTCTTGGTTCAGCGCGCTCTTGAGCGATATATATCCCAGCGCGCTATTCAGCGTGTACTCGCTGCTGGTCAGCAGTCGCGCACTCTCGATCTTCTCGAAATCCTGACCGCCTTCCATGCCGTTCTGACCTTCCAACGCGGTACTCGTCTGTTGCAGGTCGCGGAACGGGGTCGTCCGGATGAACTCATACAGGGTGTTGCCGTTGTTATCCGGGCTTCCGGTCGGCGTGCCACCCCAGTTAGTGATGGTATGGCTGCTGTTCTCACCAAGGTCCGTGAAGGCGACGATATTACGCGCCTGGTCGTAGTTGCCGCGTTTGTTGGTGATCCAGACCTCGATCTTGTTGATCGTGAATCCGCTCGCTATATACGGCACACTCGCCATCGCCTCTTCGTAGTGATCGCGGAAGAAATGGCTCAGGAAGAAATGCCGGTTCTCGTCGTAGTTATCGCCGCTGACGTCGAACTTCGTCGTCTGCGCGCCGCCTTGGCTGCTCACCGTCTGCGCCTCGCTGTTCTGCTGAGAAATCAATGCCTGAATCTTCAACTTTCCGAACTTCAGGTTCGTCTTGATACCGAACAACGCCTTGCTGCCTCGGATCAACGAGCTCGGCAGATCCATCGTTACGTTTCCGGCCTCAATCGACTGGATGATATCGTCCTCTTCGCCTTTGTAGTTGAGCTTCAGGTTCTGCTGGTCGAACGAGAAGGACGCCTCGGTGTTGTAACTCATGTTGAAGTTCAACTTCTGACCCACCTTACCTTGGATGCTCGCCTGGATCTTCTCGTCGAAGTCGAAGATATTATTGTTTCGCGCGCGTAAAGTAAGAGACGGGTTGGCGATATACTGGTGCTTGAAGCCGAAGAGCAACTCCGCGCTTCCCTGCATCTTCAGTTGCACACCGCCCGGACCGAACACCTTGTCCGCCGGACCGATGTTAAACTTCATATCGGTGATGTCAAACTTCTTCTCGTTGTTGTGCTCCACTTCGCCGATCTTCTGCTGCCAGTATTTATGCATGATCTGCCGCTCCGCAAAGTGGTTATACTCCTCTTGCGTCAGCATGTACGGCGTCGTGATATCCGTATCACCCATCTTCGTCCGGATGACATACGTGCCGCTTTCCGGCTGGTATTCTACGGTCGTGGAGATATTGTTCGGGTCCTGCAGATCCATCGAACTTGTCGGTTGCATCAACTCTCCGTAGTTCTGCGCCCCCAACTGTTTCACTCTCGTCGGTGCCCAGTAACTGCTGTCCGTCTCCGTCACAAAATCCGCCACATCTTCCGGAGTCGTCCCCTCGGCCGGTGTCCCGTCGTCCTGCAACACCTTCTTGGTCCGCTCCTCACGTGCCTTCCGGGCTGCTTCCCGTTTCGCCTTCTCCGCCTCCTCTTTTGCTTTCTCCTCCTCGCGGGCCTTCTTCTCTGCTTCTTTTTGCGCTTTTTCTTCCGCGATCAGCTCCTTCAGTGTCTTCGGCTTCGTCTGCGCATAAACGCCCCCGGCTGCCACCGGCAACCAAAGAACCAGACTAACCAGTAATATGTATAGGGTATTCTTTTTCAATTTCTTCCTGTAATTCGGTCTGTACTCTGTCAGCGGCTTTGCCGCGGTCTGTGTTCTGTCAGCGCAGCGATCTATAGCATTTTCAACGCTTCGCGAATGACAGCCTCTACTTTCATATCCGGCTGTGCCTTCAAAATCTTATCTACCGCCTTGCCGCTGGCTGCCGACGCAAAACCAAGCATCGTCAGCGCGCTGATAGCCTCGGCTTTCACTCCGGTATCGGCTTCTACATCCAGCATCGGAATCTCCGTCGGATCGCCGCCCAGATCTAACTTGATCGCCTTGTCCTTCAGGTCCACAATGATCCTCTGCGCGGTCTTCGGCCCCAAGCCTTTCACTTTCGCCATGGCCTTCGCGTTGCCCGTAGCGATGAGCATCCGCAGTTCCTCTGCGCTGAAAGCGCTCATGATCATCCGCGCCGTCGCGGCACCCACACCGCTAACCGTCAGCAGCAACTCAAACAGCTGCCTTTCCGCCTTCGTCACAAAGCCATACACCTCATGCACGTCCTCACGGATAATCTCCGTGATAAACAACTTCACCTCTTCGCTTTCGACTTTCGACTTTTGACTTTCGACTTCTTTACCCACCAGCGCCGAGTAGCCCGGCAGCGTGATAGCTATTCCGTAACCCACGCCGGCGGCCTCAATAACCGCCTCCGTCGGGTTCAATTCGGTCAATATTCCTTTGATATATTCTATCATCGTCTTTATTTTTCTTTGTCCTGTTTCCGCGCATTTTTGCGCGAACTCTGTATGTTTATTCCGCCGGATTTTATCCGGTTACACACAAAAAGCCTGCAAATGTACAACTTTTTTTTCATATACGCAAGCACGCGCGCATTTTTCTTATAAAATGTGTGCATTTTCTAAAATTTTCAATTATCAATTTTCAATTATCAATTATTTTTCGTACCTTTGCATGCTCATTATGTGTGTATTATGACTGAAATCTCAAAATATGGTGAGTTTGGACTCATCAAACATCTGACAAAAGACCTCAAAACGGTCCAGCCTTCGACGAAGAAATCCGTCGGAGACGATTGTGCCGTCATGGATTTCGGCACAAAGAAAGTCCTCATGACAACCGACATGCTCCTCGAAGGCGTGCATTTCAACCTCGAGTACGTGCCTCTCAAGCACCTTGGTTACAAGGCGGCTGTCGTCAATTTCTCGGATATCTACGCCATGAACGGTACGCCGACCCAGATTACCGTCTCGCTCGGTATCTCCAGGCGTTTCTCCGTCGAAGATATCGAAGCCCTTTATTCGGGTATTCGTCTGGCGTGCGAGCGCTATAACGTCGATCTCGTCGGAGGAGACACGTGCGCCTCCATGACCGGTCTCACGATCTCCATCACCTGCCTCGGAACGGCGGCTGCAAAGGATATCGTCTATCGCAACGGAGCCAAACTCAACGACCTCATCTGCGTCTCCGGCAACCTTGGAACGGCGTATATGGGTCTCCAACTTCTCGAGCGCGAGCGTCTGGCGAACGCCGAGCAACCGGATTTTGCCGGCAAGGAATACCTCCTCGAACGCCAGCTCAAGCCCGAAGCCCGCAGAGACATCTTGGAATCCCTCCGCAAAGCCGGAGTCAAGCCCACTGCGATGATGGATATCTCTGATGGCCTCTCCTCCGAACTCATGCATATATGCTCGCAATCGAACGTCGGTTGCTGCATCTACGAAGACAAACTGCCCATCGACTACCAGGCGGCGGCTTTAGCCGAAGAGATGAACCTCAATATCGTCACGTGCGCCCTCAACGGCGGCGAAGACTACGAACTCCTCTTCACCTGTTCCCTTGACGATTACGAGAAACTCATCCCCGTGGACGACCTCTATATCATCGGTCACATCACCAAACCCGAATACGGCTGCAATCTCATCGGCCGTAACGGCGAAGAACTCGCCCTCAAAGCCCAGGGATGGAACGCCTTCAACGAATAATGTATCCGCCAAGTTTGGCGGATCATAAATAAATGAATAAATGTGAAAATGCAAAAATGATCAAATTGTTCCTCACGGATGTTGATGGTTGCCTCACGGACGGCGGCATGTATTACTCCGCCGAAGGCGAAGTGCTCAAGCGATTCTGCGTCTATGACGGCATGGGTATGGTCTGTCTCCAGCAGGCAGGCATCCCCTGCGGCATCCTCACTTCCGAGAACTCGCCCGTCGTCAAAGCCCGCGCAGAGAAACTCAAACTCCGATACCTCTACCTCGGCGTCGGCTCCAAGGTTAACCCGAATTGTCAGACGAAGCTTGAGGCAGCTTCGGAGATATGCGCCCAACTCGGTATCACCCTCGATGAGGTCTGCTACGTCGGAGACGACATCAACGATATCGACCTCCTCCGCGCCGTCGGCTACCCCTGTTGCCCGCCCAATGCCCGCCCCGAAGTCAAAGCCCTCACACGCGCTTCCGGAGCAAAAAACGACATACAAATCCTTGCCATCCCGGGAGGACAAGGAGCCATCCGCGAAATAGCAGATCAGATATTGAAAAAAACAAGCAAAAAATAAGTCCAAAAACGGTCCAAAAACGGTCCTCCATCGGATGCTCATCGGATGCTGATCGGATGCTCATCGGATGCTCCGTACGACGTCAGACCAAGGAAAATGCGAAATATAGCCGTCATATTAGCCGGAGGAATCGGCAGTAGAGTGGGGGGAGAAACCCCGAAACAGCTCTTGCCTCTCGCCGACGGGCGCTCTGTCTTGGAGCACTCCATCGATGCCTTTGAGGCCTCGCCATGCATCGACGAGATCGCTGTTGTCATGCACCCTGACCACATTTCTTCCCTCCAAAAATTATACCAAATGAACCGCTGGCAGAAACTGACAAAAATCATCCCCGGCGGCGCCGAACGATGGGAATCATCCTATAACGCCATCAAAGCATTTACCTCATCTTCCCCCCTCTACGAGGGGACTGGGTGTGGCATCCTCCTCCACGACGCCGCGCGGCCGTTTGTCTCCCGGCGCATCATCGCCGACGTCTGCCAGGCACTCGAGACCCACGACGCCGTCACGGTCGCGGTGCCTTCTACGGACACAATTTATATAACCGACCACAGCCGTCTCGTTTCCATGCCGCCCCGCGAAACCGTTTGGCGTGCGCAGACACCCCAGGCTTTCCATCTGTCCACCATCGCTGAGGCTTTCCGTCGCCTGACGAATGACGATAATCGCCCCTCGATTACTGACGATATCGGTATAGTTCATCATTACCTTCCCGGCACGCCGGTCTATATCGTTCCCGGTGAAGAAACCAACAAGAAAATCACATACCCCGAAGATATTAAATAATACGATATGCAATCGCAAGAAATCATTAACCGAGCTGTTGAATGTCTGCAATGCGAAGCGGCGGCTATTCAAGCGCTCATCCCGCGTTTGGACGAGAACTTCCTCCGCGCGGTACAACTCATCCGTGACTGCAAGGGAAAGATTGTCGTTACCGGTGTCGGCAAGTCCGGACACATCGGTTCCAAGATTGCCGCTACTCTGGCCTCTACCGGCACTCCGGCCTTCTTCCTCAATCCCCTTGATGCGTATCATGGCGATTTAGGTATGCTCGGATCAGACGATCTCGTCTTGGCGATCTCTTATTCCGGTGCAACAGAGGAACTCCTGCGTTTCTTGCCGCTTATTCAGGCGAAACGGATCACCATCATCGGCATGTCCGGCAATCCCTCTTCGTTACTTGCCAAGTACTCCGATGTGCATTTAGACATCTCCGTAGAGCGCGAAGCGGATCCGCTCAACCTCGTCCCGACCTCCTCAACGACCGTCACGCTGGCGCTCGGTGACGCACTCGCTTGCGCTCTCATAGAAGCGGCACATTTCCAGCCTTCCGACTTTGCAATGCTCCATCCCGGAGGCGATCTCGGACGCAAACTGCTCGCAAAAGTGAGGGATGTCATGGTCAAAGAAAACCTGCCGTTCCTCACTCCCGAGATGCCTATGTCGGAAGCCATCGAGATTGTCACCAACGGCAAATTGGGCGTCGGTATCGTTGTGGAAAATCTCCCCTCCCTTCAGGGTGAAGAGCTTTGCTCGATTGAGCGTCCGGTGGACGGTCATAGAACTTCCCGGGAGAGGCTTTTGGGCATCATCACCGACGGCGATATCCGCCGCGCGATGCAACGTCTTGGGCAATCCTTCTTCTCTACGCCTGTTTCGGACATTATGTCCCGCAATCCCAAGACCATCCATAAGGATGCCAAGATTGTCGAAGCCGGCGAGATGATGAACCATCATTCCATCCACACATTGATTGTAGTGGACGAAGGATGCAAAGTTGTGGGAGTAGTCGATTCCTTCTCCTGCCTCCCCGGTACGAGGTTTTATCACTGAGATGGTTAGGGATATATCTCTGTCGGTTACCGCGTTAATTCGGTTCGCGCGACACAGTTCAACTAATCCAAGACAGATTGTTTGAGTCGGATTTTGACCGTTTTGCGTTGCCGACCTTGCCGTTTGAAGACAAGAAATAGATAGGGAATGGGTAGTAGATACCCACGGTAATGATTAAGAATGACTAAGAACAACTAACGGTCGATTTTCGAACGACGTGTTCGAAAAAATAAAATGTCAGTATTGACAGTTTTGTCAGTTTGAAGTCACAAATTTTTATAAGCAGGAATGAAATTCCGGAACAATGGAAAAAGAAAAATAAGGAAGAAAGATGAGTAATAAAAAAACTGTTTATCTTGGAATGATTGCCGACATAATGCACCCAGGATTGATAAATATTATCAACGAAGGTGCTAAGTATGGCGAGGTAATTATTGGCCTTTTTACAGATAAGGCAATCGCAACCCACAAGCGCTTGCCGTATTTGAGTTATGAGCAACGCAAGAATGTAGTGGAGAATATCCGCGGTGTTAGTTGTGTAGTCCCGCAAGATGAGTGGAGTTATATTCCTAATTTGAAGAAATATAAACCAAACTACATCATTCATGGGGATGATTGGAAAGAAGGACAGAATAAATATCTACGCGAAGAAGTATTTCAAGTGATGAAAGAACTAGGAGGAGAGGTAATTGAGATTCCGTACACAAAGGGGATCTCGTCAACAGGTTTAGCAGAGGAATTTGCTAAGATGGGAACAACTCCACAAGCGCGTATGAAAACACTACGTCGCCTGATTACCGCAAAACCGATAGTGCGTATTCTGGAGAGTCACAGCGGTTTAACTGGATTGATTATTGAGAATACCTCTGTTCAAAGAGGTAATATGACGCTTGAGTTTGACGGCATGTGGGCATCATCGCTTACCGATTCTACGAGTAAAGGTAAACCGGATATTGAGGCGGTGGACTTAACTACTCGCCTGCATGATTTGAACGATACATTGGAAGTGACAACCAAACCGGTTATCTTCGATGGCGATACAGGTGGTAAGCCCGAACATTTTCCGTTCATGGTTAAAACATTGGAGCGTTTGGGTATATCGGCTGTGATTATTGAGGATAAAGTGGGATTGAAGCAAAACTCGCTCTTTGGAACAGAAGCAAAGCAGACTCAGGATACGATTGAAGGTTTCTGCGATAAGATCCGGATTGGTAAGGCAGCACAAGTGACGCAAGACTTCATGATTATTGCGCGTGTGGAGTCGCTGATAGCAGGGAAGCCCATGAAGGATGCATTGGAGCGTGCTTTCGCCTATGTAGCAGCAGGTGCGGACGGTATTATGATTCATTCAAGAAACAAAGACGGAGAAGATATCAAAGAGTTCTGTCTGCGTTTCCGTGAGCAAGACAGCCATACACCGATAGTGGTAGTGCCAACGACATTCAATCATATCACAGAGGATGAGTTTGCAAAGTGGGGCGTGAATATCGTGATTTATGCGAACCACATGTTGCGTTCGGCTTATCCGGCGATGGTACATTGTGCGGAATCGATATTGGAACACGGTCGCTGCAAGGAGGCAAGTGAAGCATATTGTATGCCGATTAAGGAGATATTGACGTTAATTCCCGGTACAAAACAATGATTCAACCGAAAGATTTTATAGAGACATTGCGTGCTGGAGGCGTGGAGTTTTTTGCCGGAGTACCGGATTCGCTGCTGAAGAATCTATGCGCGTATATTACCGATAATATCGCGCGCGAGAACAATATCATAGCCGCCAACGAAGGAGGAGCAGTTGCTTTGGCGGCCGGTTATCATCTGGCGACAGGAAAGACTGGATGCGTTTATATGCAGAATTCGGGCGAAGGCAATGCGGTAAATCCATTGCTGAGTTTGATGGATGCCGATGTCTATAAAATGCCGCTATTATTGCTAATAGGTTGGCGAGGAGAACCGGGAGTACATGACGAACCGCAGCATGTGAAACAAGGCAAAGTGACACTATCTTTGTTAGAGACGATGGGTGTGCCTTATATCGTATTGGATGAGAATTGGGAGAAACAGGTGGCGGAGGCTTTGCATACCATACGAGAGACAAACGGGCTCTATGCTCTTATCGTCAGAAAGGGCACGTTTGAGGATTATAAGTTGCAGAAACAAGAGGCAGCCGATTGGGAGTTGGGGCGTGAAGAGGCTATTAAGATAGTGGTAGATATGTTGCGGGAAGATGATATCGTTGTTTCTACAACAGGTATGATCAGCCGCGAGTTATTCGAGTATCGTGAAGCAAAAGGACAAGGCCATGCGCACGATTTCCTGACCGTGGGTAGTATGGGGCACGCTTCGCAAATAGCGTTAGGCATCGCTTTGCAGAAACAGGAGAGAAGGGTAGTGGTTTTTGATGGAGACGGAGCACTACTCATGCACATGGGAGGCATGGCAATCATAGGCGACTATAATCCGAGAAACCTTGTACACATCGTCTTTAATAATGGCGCGCATGACTCCGTTGGAGGTCAACCTACCGTGGGGCAGAAGATAGATGTGGAGGCGGTTGCCAAGGCAGTGGGGTATGCCGATGTGATTTCGGTAGATACTCAGATGTCGCTAATGGCAGCAATGAACCACGTGAATAATGGGGTGATTGATGGTGTTTCGCTGATAAACGTCAATGTACGAAAAGGCAACCGGAAAGATTTGGGCAGGCCCACCACTACACCGCAACAAAACAAAGAGGCTTTAATGAAAGAGTTAGAGAAATGAAGATCAAACGAAATATTTTATTAAACCCGGGTCCGTCAACCACAACGGATACCGTCAAGATGGCGCAGGTAGTGCCGGATATATGTCCGCGCGAAAAAGAGTTTGCAGGACTGATGAAAGGTCTGCGTAATGATTTGTTGAAAGTAGCTCACGCTCCTGTGGATCAATATACTGCTGTGTTGTTTTGTGGTTCGGGAACAATCAATATCGACATCTGCATCAATTCATTACTGCCGGAGAATAAAAAAGTACTGGTGGTTAATAATGGAGCCTATAACTCTCGCGCAGTAGAAGTGTGCCAGATGTATCATTTGCCCCATATTGACTTAAAGTCCTCTGTATTTGAGCAACCCAATTTGACAGATGTAGAACGTACTCTACAGGAGAATCCAGATGTGGCGATGGTTTATTGCTGCCACCATGAGACAGGAACCGGAGTGCTTAACCCGATTCGAGAAATAGGCGCGATGGCGCATAAGTATGGAGCAATCTTTGTGAGTGACACTACTTCTTCCTTAGGTATGATTCCTGTGGATGTAGTAAAAGACAATATCGATTTTTGTATGGCGTCCGCACAGAAAGGTCTGATGGCAATGTCAGGATTGTCATATATCATCGGAAAAGAAGATATAATTAAAGCCTCAAAGAATTATCCAACACGTTCGTATTATACGAATTTGTATCTCCAATATGAGTACTTTGAGAAAACAGGGGAGATGCATTTTACACCTCCTGTACAAACTATATATGCTACCATACAGGCTCTGAAAGAGTATTTTGCAGAAGGAGAAGAAGCCAAGTTTGCACGCCATCGCCGCGTGTACGAAGCTATCCATCGTGGCATTGATAAGTTGGGATTGGAGACGGTTATAGACAGAAAGATTGAATCAGGGCTGGTTGTCTCCGTCAAATATCCGGATGATCCTAATTGGAGTTTTGAGAAAGTACATGATTACTGCTATGAACACGGTTTTACTATCTATCCGGGGAAAATCAGTACATCTAACACTTTCCGTCTTTGTGCTTTGGGCGCAATAGATGAACCGGATATTGTGGCTTTCTTTGATGTGTTTGAAAATGCATTAGATCAATTTGGAATCCGTCATGATTAAGACAGCAGTAATAATGGCCGCAGGTATGGGCACGCGTTTTGGTGAGCATACTAGGGTGATGCCCAAGGGATTTATACCATTCCGAGGCAAGGCAATGGTAGTGCGTAGTATAGAGACACTTATAGAATGCGGTATAGAGAGAATTATAATAGGCACGGGCTACCACAAAGAATATTACGAAGCTTTGCAATCGCAATATCCTCAAGTGGAATGTTGCTTTAGTACCCGTTTCGCAGAGACAAATAGTATGTACACGCTTTGGAATTGTCGTGAACTAATAGGAGAAGATGATTTCTTATTGTTGGAGTCGGACTTGGTATTTGAAAAACGCGCAATAGAGTGTTTATTAGAGTGCCCGCATGAAAGCACAATGTTGATAACTCCGGTAACAAAGTTCCAAGACCAATACTATGTGGAGATGGACGAAAGGCATGTATTAATAAATTGCTCCACAGATCCGTCTGCTCTTCATTATAGTGGAGAACTGGTGGGTATCCATAAATTGACCAACGATTTCTATCGCACGATGTGTCAGGAGTATGCAGTTATTGTTGATGAGAGACCTAAATTGGGATATGAATATGAGTTGCTGGATATCTCGCAGCGCATTCAACCGATGAAAGTGCTGTGCGTGGAGGACTTGCAGTGGTACGAAATAGATGATGAACAAGATTTGCAATTCGCAGAAGATAATATTAAAATATGAAACATAGAATCTGTATATGTGGTGGAGGTGCTTTAGGACATGTAATCTCAGGAGTACTTGCGACCTTTGATAATTGTGAGGTGACAATATTCACGCGTAGACCCAATGAATGGCATTCAATGTTATCAATAGCACTTCCCGACGGGAAAATGTTGCAAGGGAATTTGCATAAAGTATCAGATAATCCTATCGAGGTAATCCCTAATGCGGACATTATTCTTTTGTGCCTCCCCGGGTTTGCTATTAAAGATACTTTGAAGGCAATTAAACCTTATATTACTTCACAATACGTAGGATCTGTTGTATGTAGTTCGGGATTCTTTTTTGCTGCGCATGAAATATTTTCTAAAGAAACTGCATTGTACGGATTTCAGCGTGTTCCGTTTGTATCAAGAGTGGAGAAGTATGGAGAGCAAGCAAACTTATTAGGCTTTAGAGAAAGGCTTTATATGGTTTGTGAAAATATAGAAGATAAGCAAGAATTAGCAGATTTTTGGGCAGAACATTTATATACACCTGTTTCGTTGTTGAATAATTATTTAGAAGTCTCTCTTACTAATTCCAATCCGTTATTACATCCAAGTCGCTTATATGGACTATGGTATAATTGGCATGAAGGCGTTGTGTATGAACATCGACCATTATTTTATAAAGAGTGGGATGATTTTTCGTCAGAAACATACATCAATTGTGATAAAGAGTTTCAGCAGTTAGCAAAGGTTCTCGGAATAAATATAACTGATGTGTTGACTTATTATGAATCTTATGATGCGCATAGTATGACGCAAAAATTCCAATCCATTGCATCGCTTTCAACTATTCAATCACCGATGATAAAAGTAGAAGGAGGATGGATTCCTGATTTTAAGGATAGATATTTTACGGAAGACTTTCCATATGGAATGCAGGTTATAAAAAATTTGGCAGTTAAACATGATATAGAAACTCCCACAATAGATATGGTGTTACTGTGGGGAAATAGCAAAATTCGGGAATGAGAGATTTAGTCGTTAAGATTTTAGTTAGAATTGGTTTATACAAGCCAATAGTAAATGTAATCACCCGCTTTAAGTTTATTGGACAAGCGCGGCGCGTTAGAAAACTCGGCTTAGAAACCTTACAGGAAGCTAATGCTGCCTGTGAAGAGGCTCATGTAATTATGTTTCCAGCATTCGGAACATTGTTGGGAGCTATCCGAGATCATGGTTTTATTTCATATGATTATGATTTGGATGTCGGTGTAGTTCCTGGGGTAACACCTGAGATGTTGCATAGTTATATGGAGAAACATGGATTTATTTTAAAAAGACAAACATATATTCCGGAAATTGGAGATATGGTTACGGAGGAAACATATTATCGGAAGAATGTAGGATTGGACGTTTTTTATTATTTTGAACAAGGAAATGATTGGTATGCCTATTGTCCTAGAAAACATGAATTTAAGGATTGGAAGGTAGCTAACGTGACGGATGGGTTTCCTGTAGCTCGCTCATATGTCCCCAAATCAGAATTTGAGACTATAGAATTCTTGGGAATAAATATCAATGTTCCTCAAAAAGCGCACGAATGGCTTAAAGACATCTATTCAGAATCGTACATGACTCCCATTAAAAATTGGGATGCAAAAGATTATAAAACACGCATAATACCAACTTCCGAGAGATGTTATAGACGTTATATTTAAACTTATGGCTAAACTGCTTTTTATTCAATATAGACGTGCCGCAAAAGTGATGAACGGCGGAGACCAATGTACCAAGCGCAACTATGATATGTTATGTCATGCATTAGGTTCGGAGAATGTCGATGTGCTATATGTGCATAATAAAGAAAACCACAGTTCCTTTGGAGCATATATATTGGGTGCAATACTTATGCCCTTCGGCTATTTCTTTGGTCTTTCTCCCCTGCGCGTGAAACAAATTGTAACGCACGCAAAAGGATACGAATATGTGTTTATTGATAGATCTGTATTTGGGATATTGGCCAAGGAATTAAAAAACAATGGTTACCGGGGGAAAATCATTACGCATTTTCACAATGTAGAGAAATTGTATTTTAATGACAAGATGCCTCAACGATTACCTTTCCGTTCCGTATTACTCCGTTGCGCAGATATAAATGATGCTTATGCATGCCGTTATTCGGATGATGTGATTGTTCTAAACAACCGTGATGCGGAGCAACTGAAAGCCTTGTATCAAGTTGATGTCAAATCGATTATCCCTATTTCGATGCCTGATAAAGCAGCTGATATAAAAACCTCAGATGAATTAACGTCCCAGAAACTGAAATGCTTATTTGTAGGATCCTATTTTACACCCAACAACGAAGGCATAATTTGGTTCATGCGCAACGTGGCTCCGCATGTGAATGTGGAAATCAAGATAGTAGGAAAAGGGATGAGTAAACTGAAAAGTGAAAATCAAGAACTACTTCAAACCATTGATGTTATTTCTGATGCTCCGGATTTAACTCCCTACTTTTTATGGGCGGATGTGTTAGTACTTCCGATTTTCTCCGGTAGCGGTATGAAAGTTAAAACCTGTGAGAGCCTTATGTTCGGAAGAAATATTATTGGCACAGAGGAGGCTTTTGAGGGATATGAAATTCATGATAAAGAAAGTGGGTGGCGATGCAATACTGCGGATGAATATATCACCTGCATCAATGATTTTATCAGCAACCCTCTTCCAAAGTTCAATAAAGCCGCCCGCCAACTATATCTCAGTCATTATTCTTTTGATTCCGCGCTTAATGAAGTACGTAATATATTAAAAAGAGGATAAGCACCGTTTGGGCTTTTTATAAATAGTTCTTTTATGAAATTTGAACAAATAGTATCCAATAGAAAAATTGATTTTCACCCGGCTACAGATTTAGTGTACGAATGGGAAGACGATTTATGCGCATATTTCGGTGTACCCTTATTTTATAATCATCCGTTGAAAAACAAGAGATACTCCAAATACATCCCGTTTTTGCTTAATTGGTTGCAGACAGACAAACCTGCTTTTGCATATGAGATGAGCACATATCGTCATAATGGAAATAACAAACGGAATATCATTCCGTGTATAATAGATTTTTATATTAGGAAACCATGGCAAGTCTATTTGTGGTATATACAATACTGGCGAAATCCTATCATCTGTGTGTCCAGTAAAGAAGTATATTCTTACCTACAGAAACTAGGACTGCAAAAGATCCGCCATTTGCCATTATCTCTTTCTGACAAGTATAGCATAGACCCCAAAGAATCATATATAAAACATTATGATCTTCTGCTTGCCGGGCGACAAAACTCAGTACTAAAGGGGTGGTTTGATCAATACCTCGTTTCTCATCCTGGGACAACCTATATAAGGCGTGAAAGAATTGAGGGGAATGCTGCATATGTAGATCAAACAGGAAAATGTATATGTGATAAAGATTCTCGTGATATATATATGCAGATGATGCGTCAGGCACGCGCCTGTTTGTATACTCCTCCAGGAATGGATGGAGGACGCAGAACGAACGGGTTTAATCAAGTGACACCACGGTTTTTGGAGATCATTGCCAGTGGCTGCTACCCTTTGATGCGCTATCCGAATAATGAAGATACAGAATTTTATGGATTAGCGAGTTTTTGTCCGCATATTGATACATATGAACAGTTTGAAATGCTATTTGATAAGGCACGCAAGGAGCCTGTAAATATGCAGGAATATGCCGATTATATGCGTATGCACTATACGTCTTCTGTCGCGAAACAATTAGATCAAATCATTAAATCATTATGAAACGAGTAGCAGTAGTCGGAGCCGGTGTGTCCGGATTGACCGTAGCGCAAATACTTTCACGTGATGGAGCCAAAGAAATAGTTGTTTTTGAGCGTGAGTCAGCACCGGGAGGTTTAATCCGTTGTGAACGAGTGGAGGGCTCTCTTTTTCATTTATGCGGTGGGCATGTGTTCAATTCTAAACGCAGTGATGTATTGGATTGGTTTTGGCGATATTTTGACAAAACAAGCGAATTTCACACGGCAGAGCGTCGTTCGGTGGTATATATGCCGGATGATTTAGTGGTGCCATATCCTATTGAAGATCATATGTATTATTTCTCGCGAGAGATACAAGAATCGTTTGAAGCGGATTTACAGACCATTGAACGGGCAAAACACCCGGAACCGAAAAATTTTGAACAGTTCCTGAGATGGAGATTTGGTGAGACTTTGTACCACCTCTACTTTGAACCTTATAATAAAAAAGTATGGCGATGTGATTTGAAACAAGTTCCTTTGTCATGGTTGGAAGGGAAGTTGCCGATGCCAACGGTGGAAGAGATGCGTTATAATAACTTACACCGCGTGGATGAAAAGAAATTTGTTCATGCGTCTTTCTTTTACGAAAATCAGGGTGGTTCACAGTTTTTGGCTAACCGTATTGCAGAAGGATTGCATATCCGCTACAATACACCGGTTTCCGAAATTAATATCATCGGCGAACAAATAGAAGTTAATGGAGAATATTTTGACCAACTAGTGTGGTGTGGAAATATCAAACATCTATTGCCTTTGTTGCATACAATACCTCATTTGTCCGGATATCAACAAGCTGTAGAGCAGTTGAAAGCTCATGGCACGACTGCTGTCTTTTGCGAGTTAGATCCCAATCCATATACGTGGGTGTATCAGCCGAGCAAAAGTCATGATTCCCACCGAATTATTTGTACCGGTAATTTTGCACCAAGCAATAATGCTGAAGGTAAGATGACAGGTACTGTAGAGTTTACTGATGCCATATCCGAAAAAGACATCCGCCTGCAATTAGCGCGGATGCCTTTTAATCCTCGTTATATCACACATCACTATAGTTCTTATACGTATCCGATACAAAATCAAAAGACTCGTGAAATGATTTGTGCCTTAAAAGAGGCACTGGCCCCATATCAGATTTTCTTTTCAGGACGATTTGCCGATTGGGAGTATTACAATATGGATGTAGCAATGGGTGCTGCTATGGATCTATGCCATCTATATAATTTGTAGAGTTCTTTTAACACTTTGTACCATATTCCAAATCTTGGCATGTTTCCGAGCAAAGGAATATAGATGGTTCATGTAAAATGCCTCAGCTATTCCCATAACGGATCTCCGGTATGCTTTTACTTCGCGTTTACGCTCTTTGAGTTTCTGTAGTGTCCAATAATCACGAGAAAAACGTCTGGCAGCCTGCGGTTCTTGGTCAAAGATATGAAATATAAAAGCTTTCAGGTCATCTCGTAACTCTAAAGCGGCCTTTGATTCTAACAACGCCGGTGTCTCTACCATCTTTTGCCATAACGCATCATCCTGGTCAATCTCTTTGACGCGCTCAATCACGCTTTCCCAATTAGGAAAATCGTTACAATTGATAAACGCCTCTTTGTTAAACGTCTCTGCAACACGCGGGTCGCCCCAATAAATGGGAACGGTTTGCGCTGCAAAAGACTGCATTAATTTTTCTGTCGTATATCCCGGATGGCACGCGTTCTCAAAAGCCATAGAGAATTTGTGCTTCTTCTGAAAGGCCAACTTATCTGCTACCGGACCACCCACATTATTGCGCCATCTTCCGCCGGAATGAACTTGTTTGTACTCCGATAGTTTATCTAGAAACTGCGCACGAGCCTCGTTTCCATGCGGGTTTGAAACCACAAAACTGCAGAAATCCGTCTTCTCACTCAATGATACGTTGTGATGTTTGGCAAGCATCGCTTCGATCTCGTTGAGGTATAATGCCCATAACGGGAAGCGCATATAACGGTCGCCAAAATCAATATAATCAAACCCTATGGCATAATCGCACAGGTTGAAATCCGGCGTTTGATTCTCGCCGGTGAAGAAGATTTTTACGCAATTGTTATAATTCAGGTGTTCATTCCCGAACACAGAATAAATCAACCACTCCGGCTCATCCGATATCTCTACTTCGTACCGTTCTTGCAGATGTTGAAGAAAGACTCTGACTGCCGTTGCTCCTTCGTTGAAATCAACAAACTTAAGCTTTATTTTTTTCATGCTTCGTCTTTCTTCTTGCGAACATAATAATAGGCGCAACTACCCAAAATGGTTAGAATTAGTATGGCGATACACGTGACAGCAATCATATCTCCTTTTTTAACACTCTCCGGCTCAAAGACCATCACAATCTTGTGCTCACCTGCCGGCACATTCATCGCGCGCAGCATATAGTTGACGCGGAAAAGCTCGGCTTCTTTACCATCGATTGTTGCCTTCCATCCGTATGGATAATAGATCTCTGAGAATACCAGTACTTTCTCCGTTTGGCTTTCTGTCTTGTATTCCAAGCGTTTCGGGCTATAAGAAACAAACTTTACACGCGCTGTCTCATCTTTTGCCGAAGATCTGCTATTCAGGTACTTCGCAAACGTGCTATCCATTACCGCTACCTTCCTCAGATCCAGCGTTCGCAATGCCTCCGATTCCTCGTTGGCGGTATTGACTACCAGGACGGAATCTACAAACCAGGCATTCCCGAAAGCCTCCGGGTTATATTCAACGCGCGGAGCACCATTATTGCCTTTCACTACGAAATATCTGGTATTCAGCATGTTATACACGTTCATGTTCATCCGGCTCAGGTGTTCGTCTATCAAATCCTGATACCTTCTCAGCTTAGCCGCCGAATAGCCGCCTACAGAGTGCAACCTGTAACCCGTACGCGCCTCATTAAACGGATTGCCTGTCAGATTAAAGACGCGGTAATAATCCTTGTCTTGCAAAATCTGCTCCTCCCACGGCTGGATCTTAAAGGCTTTATCACGATCTTTGGTGCTTACGAACATACCGTCGTTGCAGAACCGTTTGTCCACCGGCCACATATCCAAAACCACCAACGCTGTCATCGCCAGACCTAAATATATCGTCTTAAACGGCTTCTTAACATAGATGTATAGCAGGATAGTTGCAGCTGCTATAAATCCCAGAGAACGCCATGCATCGGCCGTCATCATCGCTGCGCGTTGGTCTAAAATCATCCGGTAGATCTCATTGCCTACCTGATCTTTCCAACTCCTGTCGTAACTCGATGTGAAGCTGCACAAACTCTCTCCAAACAGGGCGAAAAGCAGGCACACTCCGGCTGTCACACCGCCCGCAATCAGTACGTATAGACCATTTTTGTTATCTTTTTTCTCGCTGTCGCTCACTAATTTTTGCAGCCCTAAGAATGCCAGTAATGGCATCGTGATCTCCGCTACAATCAGTATGGACTCGACCGCGCGGAACTTATTATACATCGGGAAATACGTGAAGAAGAACTCCGTCAGCCACATCATATTTTTGCCCCAACTGAGGAACAAAGAGAACAAGGTCGCCACCAGCAATGCCCATTTATACGGACCCGAAACAATCATTAATCCCAGCAGGAACAGGAAACAGATGATGGCTCCCATATATACCGGACCGCTCGTAAATGCTTTCTCTCCCCAATAAGTAGGAGCGCCTTGACAGAATTGTTTAGCGCTGTTGCGAGGCACACCGGCTTTGACTAATTCCTGATACAAAACAGACTTTTCGCCCACATTAAAACCGCTCGCGCCGCCCATGTAGTTCGGGATAAGGAAGGTCATCGTCTCACCTTTGCCGTAACTCCAAGCCGTCGCGTAATCCAGATCCAGACCTTCGGTCTTATTCTTCTCATCCGTCACTTTTGCTAAGTCCGAATGACCGCCGCGCATGGTCTCTTTCGCGTACTCGCGGTTGGCAAAGAATCCCGATGCTCCGATACCTAAACCGACACTAAATGACGCCGCAAGAACCAAGGTGGCGATACCTAACTCTTTCCATTGTTTAGCCCGCGCGTGGATGTAGATCTCTGCGATATACAGCACGCCGATCAGCATGCAGATATAATACGCCATCTGCGGGTGGATGTATAAGCCCAGCGGGATAAAAAACATCATCAGTATAGCGCCCAACGCGTATTTATGACGCATCGTCAGAATAAATCCGACCATCGCTACCGTCATCCAGGTGATTGCGATACTCTTGGCATTATGCGTAGCGGCGATGATGACAAAGAAATAACTCGACAGCGAGATCGCAAACGAACCCGCCAAACTTAGCCATTTATCTACCTTAAAACTGCGCAGCAACGCGTAGAACGCAATCAGATAAAACAGCATCAGAAAATATACATTCCTTGCGCCCCAATGGAAAAACCAATATACAGGCCTTAAAATCTGACTCGCCTTATACCGGAAACCGCCTATTTGGTAAGCCGGCATGCCCGAGAACTGAGCGTTTGTCCAATAACTGTTATCACCTGTCTGCAGGTAGTAGTTCCAACCTTCCTGAACCGCGGCTGTGCCATTGATATTATCGCCGCCATAAATCACTTTTCCCTCTACTGCGGGAAAGAAATACAGCAGCGAAGCTACGATAAAAATTCCTAAAATCACCAATTCCGGTGCAATCTTTTTCCAATTAATCTTCATATGTCTTATTTATAAAAATTCTTTCGAAATGCCTGAAAATCGTTCTCTTTCAACACCAGGCAATGCCACACAGCCCTCAAAAATCCCGTTCCGTAACCGATCAGCTGTACAAAAGCCGCCACGCAGGACAAGCAACCTACGTACAAACTGCGACTCAAGTAAGACGCATCTAAGACTAATCCTAGACCATACAGCATCAGTAATAGTACCGGTAGGCATGTCATCCAAGGGTTATGGACCGCTATTCCAACACCGCAAATCAACACCATCAATACCAACCCAAGGGTAAAGACACTCGGTAACAGATGTACCAATTTCAGGGTCTTCGGGTATTTCTGATACAGATGTATTCGCGCGATGCCGGAGTTATGAACCTGCTTGAAGAACTGCTTGAATGTACTTCTGCGTTTGTGGTACACCCACGCTTCCTCAAACAGCCGGCACTTGTACCCGTTCGCAAAGATACGTATCGAGAAGTCGATGTCTTCGCCGAAACGCATACTGCTGTCAAATCCTCCTAAAGCATTGAAAACACTTCGTTTAACGCCTAAGTTAAAACTCCTCGGGTAGAACTTGTCCATCTTCTTCTTGCCGCCGCGAATACCGCCTGTTGTCAGAAAACTTGTCATCGAATAACTGATAGCTTTCTGTATCGGACTAAAATCCGGGTGTGCTGCGTCCGGTCCGCCAAAAGCGTCCGCGTCTTCCTTTGCCAATTCCGCCTCTATCGCTTCAATGTATCCTTCCGGCGCAATAATATCGCTATCGACAATCAGCAGATAATCGCCCTTAGCCCGCTCAGCGCCATAGTTGCGCGCAGCACTCGGGCCTCCGTTCTCCTTGCGGAAATAGTGAATGTCCAGTTTCTCGCTATACCGCCGGCACACATCTTCACACGTAATCTGCGAACCATCTTCCACAATGATCACTTCGAATCCCGACCTCGTCTGTTTGCACAGCGACGAGAGCAACTCATCTACTTCGTTCGGACGGTTATATACAGGCACAATGATACTAAACCGCATATTACTTGATCATTTTTCGGATTTCACATAACTCTTCCCTTACTCGCATCAGAATTTCTACCGCCGATTGGCGTTCATCGGAATGCCGGGTATTGGCTTTGAGCTCTTTGCGGATGGCTTCGATGCGGGTGATCTTCAACTCGTCGCGGATATATCTGATGCGTTTGATGACGTCCTGGTCCTCGCGCGTATAATACCGGTTCCCATGACCGTCTTTTCTCGGGCTCAGTTCCTCAAACTGCTTCTCCCAATACCGCAGCGTGGAAGCCGGCACGCCGGTCTCCGTCTCCGTCTCGCGAAGCGAGTAATATTTCTTTTCGCCATCCATAGTGCCTTTCTACTTTCGACTTTCTACTTTCGACTACTTGCAAATCTTCAACTTCTTGCCGTCACGGATATAATCGCTCTTCAGTCCGTTCCATTTCTTCAACTGCTTAACCGTACAATGGAATTTCTTCGCAATCCCGCCTAACGTATCGCCTCTTTTAATGGTATAATACGTCACGCCGTTCACGCGGTAAGCCCCGTTGACTGACGTCATCTTCGCCAGGTCAATCTCCGCGCGGCGGTTGTTGATCAGGCTGTCTGCCTTGTAGGCTGCAATACTGTCTGCGCGGTCGATATACAGACCCATCTTGTCGGCCGGCAGACACAACGCATAACTCTTTCCGCCCGGCAGAATATCTCGTGAGTACTGCGGATTGAGCCGCCGTAACTCGTCCATCTCGATGCCTAAATTCTTGCTCAACTGATGTAGATGCAGCCTTTGCGTCGTCCGAATCGTATCGGTAATCAGCACTTTCTGCTCGATCGGAGCCTTGCATATACCGTGCTCCTGACCGTAGTTCATCGCATAATTGGCGGCAATGAAAATCGGTACGTAATTCCTTGTCTCGCGGGGCAGGAAAGGATAGATAGACCAGAAATCCCGTTTGCCGCCGGATCGCCGGATCGCCTTATTCACATTGCCGCTGCCGCAGTTATATGCCGCGATGACTAAGTTCCAATCGTGGTAGATGGAGTACATGCTGCTCAAGAACCGGCATGCAGCCTCCGTGGACTTAATTGGATCCATTCGTTCATCGACCAGTGAGTTGACCTCCAGACCGAAAAGCTTTCCCGTGGCCGGCATGAACTGCCAAAGACCTGCAGCTCCCGCGTGCGAACGAGCCATCGGGTTCAGAGCCGATTCGATGATCGGCACGTATTTCAACTCGTACGGCAGGTCATAGCGTGCCAATGCCTCCTCAAAGATCGGGAAGTAGTACTCGCTCATGCGCATCAATCGTGCCACCTGTTTCGGATTACGTTTCACATACCTTATAATAAACGCGCGCACGCGATCGTTATACGGCAACTCAATCACGCACGGCAACGCCTGCAGCCGCGCCTTATACACGGAGTCGGGAAGGGTAGTGGTGTCGTGCACCGCCACGCAATCGGTTGTGTCCAACCACTGCAGACTCCAATCCAGAGACCGCAACTCGATATCCGTCAGGTCGCTGTCGTTCCAGAGTGTGTAGAACGGCTGCAACGGCGTGATTTCCACCGCTGTGTCTTCCGTCACTAACGAGTCCGCCGCCATCATCGGCACTAACTCCAACGACTCCACACCCGTGCTGTCTGCCGCCGCGCTGTCATTCGCAACCGCTTGCACTTCTTGCTCTTTCTGCACTTCCTGCGCACGCATCATTCCCGCGGCGCCAAGAAGCATAACTATCAAAAATAACTTTTTCAAAACTGTATAGCTAATTTTATTTCAGCACTCTTTTGTTGCTGCTGTAAGTCATAATAAATCTGGGGCTCTACGTTCAGCGTCAAGTCCGGCGAGATGTCGTAGTCGAATAACTGCGCATCGACATACGCGTCTATCAGACTTAGCGCATATACTATAACCGTCGCCAAAATCGAGTAATCCCTGTATCGCCGGTAGATGTTCTGCTGGTTCTTGAGTGTGTTCATCCATGTGTTCTGTCCGCCGACGCGCTCTAAGTCATACCCATCCGGAATGACGGCTATGTAACTCTTGCTCGGGTCCTCACTCACTGTTCCGGCCTGAATATCGTTATACAAATCCAGGTATGCCGTCTTGTAATTGCTATGCCGGTTACTTGTCCAGCTAATCGCATAGCCGCATCCCATGAACGCGCCATACACGATCGGCAGTTTCCAATAAGACTTATTGTAGATCTGTCCTGCGCCGGGGAAAATAACACCCAGCCAGACCGCTTTATTCGCGTCCGGTTTCTTGAAGAACACACTGTCCTGCTGCGCAAAAAGCTGCATCGGCAGGATCAGCAATACTATGATCCACCACCGTTTCAACCTAATCTCTGAACGATCGTTTCCAGCTCTTGCTCGTTACCAAAAGCAATCGACACTTTGCCGCCTTGGATCTTCACTTTCAGCCCCATTCGGCCGCTCAGCTCTTTCTCCAACTCGCTGTACGGATTAGCGCTTTTCTCTTTCTTCGGCTTCGCAGCGCCCTTGTCCTCTTGTGCCAGTTCTTCTACCTTGCGTACCGACAATCCCTCGCGCAGAATCCGTTGATACAAGGCCAGCTGATGCTCTGCCGATGGCGAAGCCAGGATCGCACGGGCATGACCCATCTCGATCTTCTTCTCTTTGATACCCACTTGTATCTCTGCCGGCAGCTTCAGCAACCGCAGGTAGTTCGCTACCGTCGCGCGTTTCTTGCCCACACGCTCCGCCATCCGCTCTTGCGTCAACTCATAATCGTCCATCAGCCTCTGGTAGGCCAACGCGATCTCTATGGCGTCCAAGTCCTCGCGCTGGATATTCTCAATCAGCGCCCATTCCATCACCTGCTCGTCTTTCGCCGTGCGGATATAAGCCGGAATACGCTCCAGACCGGCCATCTTGCTGGCCCTGAAACGACGCTCTCCGGCGATGATCATATAGGTTCCGTCTCCATTGTCACGCAGCGTAATCGGAGAGATCACTCCGTGCTCGCGAATTGAATCCGCCAACTCCTGCAGCGCCTCTTCGTCAAACGACCGACGCGGCTGATCGGGGTTCGCTACTATCGCACTGATCTCGATCTCCGAGATCGAACTGCCGCCATTCGTATCTACATGCGAGGTGTCGATTAACGCATCCAACCCTCGCCCTAATCCGGTTTTTTTCATTTGTTTCTTGCAATAAGTTCCTTCGCCAATGCCATATAATTCTTCGCGCCCTTGGAACTCGGGTCGTACTCCAGAACCGACACACCATGCGACGGCGCCTCGCTAAGACGCACGTTCCTCGCAATGACGGTATTGAATACCAAGTCGCCGAAATGCCGTTTCACCTCTTCATACACCTGATTGCTCAGCCTCAGACGGTTGTCGAACATCGTCAGCAGGAAACCCTCGATCTTCAGGGCCGGATTCAGCTTCGATTTGATAATCTTGATGGTGTTCAGCAGTTTCGCGATGCCCTCCAACGCAAAGAACTCGCATTGTACAGGGATGATCACGCTGTCGCTCGCCGTCAGCGCATTGACGGTAATCAGGCCTAACGACGGGCTGCAATCGATGAGGATGTAGTCGTACTCGTCGCGCACTTTCGTGATGATGTTCTTCAGCAACTGCTCGCGGTGCTCCATGTTCAGCATCTCTATCTCTGCGCCCACCAGGTCTATATGGCTCGGAATGACGCTCAGGTTCTTCATACTCGTCTCCACAATCGCCTTGTGCGGGTCGATGCCGTTCACCAGGCACTCGTAAATAGTGCTGTCCAGTTCACGGATCTCGATACCCAAACCTGACGAGGTGTTCGCTTGCGGATCGGCGTCTATCAGCAATACATGCTTGCCTTGTTTGGCCAAAGCAGCGGCTAAATTGATAGAGGTCGTCGTCTTGCCGACGCCGCCTTTTTGGTTTGCTAATGAAATAATTTTACTCATATCTGTTTTACTATTGTTTCTGCTTCTATCTGTCGGCAGGCGTAATTGCCATACCTGCAATGATTAGTCCCGTGGCACGAGCACGGTCTGCATCGTAACTCATGGCGTTGGATAATGTCTTCCGGTTTCTGTTTCCATCCCGCAAATCCGATAATCGGATCTGTCGCGCACCAGACACTGATGGCCCGTAGTCCAACCAGACTCGACAGGTGTTGGTTCGCGCTGTCCATACAGATCATCACGTCTAACTTCCGCATCAGCTCCAGCTCCTCTTTCAGACTCAGTCTCCCGGCCACGCTCTCTGTCCGCGGAAAAACACTTGCCCATTGCCTTAACATCTCGCACTCGATTGTTCCCGCGCCAAAGAGAAATATCCGTGTCTCCGCCTCTGCACTCAACTGCTCTATAATATCTTTGGTTACAGGGTAGGGTAACATATTCGACCGGCTCTTGGCAAAAGGCGCCAGACCGATCCATCTGCCTTTTTTCTCTCCGTATCTCTCTTCAATCGTTTTGGCGGCGGCCTCGTTCATCGGCAGCGCCGTAAACTCTGTGTCGGTCTCTAATCCTGCGCGACGGAAAGTGTCGGCGTACCGCTCAAACTCCGTTTTTAAGGGCTTGCTCCCCAAGCCAAACAGCGTGATCAGATGTTTCCGGAACCGCCCGTAACGAACACTCGTCACTTTCTTGCCGCTTAACCATAATAAGGTTCGCAACACACGCGTGCGCGGCACGTCCTGCAAATCGATCACTTCATCCACTTGGTCCCGTAACGCCCGCCATAACGCCCACACGCCTTTCCAACTCAGGTGGTTATCTACCTCCCAAAACCGCACATTCGGCATCGCGGCGAACATCGCCCCTAAGTCTTTCTTGCTGGCGACCACAAACCGGTCATTCGGATAGCGCCTGCTGAGCGATGCCACAACCGGTACCGTCATAGCCACATTGCCCAAAGTCGCCAAACGAATGATCAGATATCTCATCTTCTATTCCTATTCCTTCCATTCACTCCAGGTCGCCCCGAAGTAATAAGTCAACGTGTCGCCCAACTGGTACGGCTTTACGGCAATCAGGTTGCCGTCCTGCAAGTCCGTTACCGTCGCCTCCGGTACTTGGACGGTGATATAAATCCGCCCTTGCGAAGTACTGCCGTTATACTCATAATTCATCTGCGCAGCGGTCTTGTCGCTCAGTGCGTCTTCTTCATAGAAAACGGTGCCGAGGCTCTCATATACTTCAAAATGGTCGATCGTGTCATGCATATATATGCCGCCGCCGACCAGCAACTCACCGTCGTATTCGCCTTTTAGTACCACTTCCGCTTTGTTCATCGCCGTCCCCGCTTCCGCAGTGATGGTGATACTCTCCTGCAGTACCTTTTCACCTACTTGCAGGCTGTCGTACTCCAGACGGAAAACAAATTTCTCAGGACTCTGCTCCACGATCTCCCATCGGTCGTACGGACCGCCGACGTAAGTCTTGTTATCGGCGATAACCACCAGACCACCGGCTCCGCAGGTATGGCCCACTTTGTAGCAATCCAGACCTTTTCCGTAATTGATATGGTACGGCTTGCCCAACACATGCTCGCGGTAGTAGAAACTATCCACAATCAGCTCCGGGCTGGCCTTCAGCCATAGATCGACACCGTTACTCGGATTCTCTCCTTTCAGCGCAGGACCGTACATGCGAAATGCCGCATACTCGTTCTCCCACGCAAAATCATCCTTCCTTTCCGGCACAAAACGACCATACACTTTCGGCTGAACCGCATTCTCCGTCTCGGACGGATTTCCTTCTTGCGGCTTTTTATGACACGCTATCAGCGTGAGCGCCAGCAATGCAAAAAATAATAATTTCTTCATCCTATTTTCTATTTTGAGATTATTAGAGTGCAGATTTGGATTTTTCTGTAAGGGAGCAATGCGGGACATTGTGACCGCACGGAAAAGCCAAAGATGCCTCTAATAAATCAAAATTACTTAGGCTGGCGTCCGATATAGGCCAATATACCCCCATCGACATAAATGATCTGTCCGTTGACGGCGTCGCTCGCGTGGCTGGCGAGGAACACCGCCGTTCCGCCTAACTCATCTGCATCGAGCCATCTGCCCGCAGGAGTCTTCGCGCAGATGAATGCGTCAAACGGATGTTTGCTTCCGTCCGGTTGCGGCTCACGAAGCGGCGCGGTCTGCGGCGTGGCAATATAACCCGGTCCCAGACCGTTGCACTGGATGTTGTACTCGCCGTACTCCGAGCAGATATTACGGGTCAGCATCTTCAGACCGCCTTTCGCAGCGGCGTACGCGCTCACGGTCTCGCGACCCAACTCACTCATCATCGAGCAGATATTGATGATCTTGCCTTCGCGTCTTGCCATCATCTCCGGCAGTACTGCTGCACTCACGATATACGGCGCCACGAGGTCAATATCAATCACCTGCTGGAACTCCTCACGCTTCATCTCATGCATCGGGATACGTTTGATGATACCGGCGTTGTTGACCAGAATGTCAATCTGTCCCACCTCTTTGTGAATGCGCTCTACCAGCTCCTTCACGGCCTTCTCGTCCGTCACGTCGCATACATATCCCTTGACATTTTCAATGCCGGCCGCCTTGTAATCTTCGATAGCCTTTGCGACAGCTTCTTCATGACGCGCATTGAAAATAATGGTCTTTGCCCCTGCCTGGGCAAACGCTTTCGCAATCGCGAAACCTATTCCGTAGCAAGCACCTGTCACCCAGGCGTTCTTGCCTTCCAAACTAAACAAATTTGTCATTTTACGGTCCAATCGTTAGTTATTCGTTAGTAATAAGTTAGTTATTCGTTCGTTATTCAGCCTACGTCACTTATCTGTAACTTCAAGGCTGTTTCCCGGAAATGTTTTGGTTACTTCAAGTCCGTGATCTTGCTGAAATCCTGGTCTCCGTAGTCCAGATTCTCGCCGCCCATGCCCCAGATAAAGGTGTAGTTATGGGTAGCTGCGGCGCTATGGATGGACCACTCCGGACTCAGAACGGCTTGATTGCCTTTCATCCAGATGTGGCGGGTCTCTTCTACTTCGCCCATGAAATGGCATACAGCCTGCTCTTCCGGCACTTCGAAATAGAAATATGCCTCCATACGACGGCTGTGAACGTGTGCCGGCATGGTGTTCCAGACGCTGCCCGGTGCCAACTCGGTCATGCCCATCTGCAGCTGGCAGGTCGGCAGAACCTGATTGACGAGCATCTTGTTGATGTCACGCTCGTTGCTCATCTCCAGACTTCCCATGTGTGCTACTACCGCATCTTTCTTCGTCACCTTCTTGTTCGGGTACGCGCAATGAGCGGTGGTGGAGTTGAAGTAGAACAGCGCCGGTTTGTTCGCATCCAAGCTCTCGAACTTCACTTCGCGGTCGCCGCGGCCCAGATAGAGCGCCTCTTTGTAATCCAACTCAAACACCTCATCGCCTGCAATCACTCTTCCTTTGCCGCCCACATTGAAGATACCCATCTCACGGCGGGTCAGGAAATACGGAGCTTTCAGCGGATCAATCGCCTCCAGCAACAAGGTCTCGCCAACCGGCATCGCACCGCCTACAATCATGCGGTCGTACATGGAATAAACCATGTTTACTTCGTTCTTCACAAACACGTTCTCGATCAGGAAATCTTTCCGCAGGCGGGTCGTGTCATAACTCTTTGCGTCAATAGGGTTTGACGCGTACCGTACTTCATAATTTGTTTTCATATTTAGTGTATTTGATATTCTTTTTCCATTTCGCGTTGTTGGATCTCCGCTTCTTTCCGGAGTCGCTCTTGTTCTTTTTTCGCCTTGGCGCGGGCACGCTCAGCAGCAGAGGTATGCTTGATCGGCCAATACCATCCTAAATTGATACTCAGATCCATCGGGCTGGCCATGTTGTATTTGTCGGTCACGTTTGTTCCCACTATACCTCCGAAGGAGTAATCAAACCGCACTTCCAACTCATATGCGCCGGCGTTCTTTGTGCGGACATAGAAACCTGTCCCTGCCGCTAATCCCCAGTCGAAAGGATGGGTGATAGCGTTACTCTCGTCCCGGACGCAGTAACCGATCTGCGGACCGAGGTTGAAGATCCACCGGCATACCTCACTTCCGAAATTAAGGTGCATGAGGATCGGTAATTCGATGTAGTGCAAGTTATGCGGTGTACCGGATTGTTTCCATCCGCGGTGCAAGTAGTTCAGTTCCATCTGGAAATGGCAGTATTTATGTCCGGCAAAGCGGAACACAACTCCTGCATTGCCTCCCAAGACGCACGCGTCGGTAATGGGACTCATGCCTTCTGCTGCCGGACGGAAGATGACCGAACCGGCACTCACACCTCCGTGTGCTCCGACCCAGTACTCCGGCGCTTTCATCCTCGGCTGTGCTTCTGCAGCCAAAAATCCCATGATGCCAAGCCCCCAAACTACTATGTACCTATAACCTTTCACCTTTTACAAACTACTTTCACTCCGGCATTCTGGTATCCGCCATTCTGTACTTTCACCCACCGGATATCGGATTGCAGACCCTCATGTGCGGTCTCTTCCCCGTGTAACCAGGTCAAAGCTGCGGACATCAGATCGTATCCCAATAAGTCATACCGCGGCGCTTCGCTTGTGTGGTCGTTAACGTAGTAATCTGCCCATTGTGCATCATACATCTCCCATCCTTCCGAACGGGTGAAGACAGTGGTATATACCTGCGGCAGATCGATCGTCTCTTTCTGCCATGCGTAGCGGCTCACCAGACGAATCCGGTAGCCCTCCGTCTGTAACTTATACAGATGGGACAGCAGCACACGAATATGTTGGAATCGGTCGGAATGCAGAATGACGAGGTTTTCCTTATCTCTATCCAATGCATAATAGGCGCTGTCGTTCAGCAGGTCTCGCATCGTCAGTTTCTGATACTCGATACCTTGCTTGCTCATGGCGTTCCGCAGCGTGCGGATGGAGGACGACAGATCGCTCTCGCGCACGTCGATCGCTACGCAATGGATCGCTTCGCCTTTCGCCTTGATCCACTGGCAAAGGCTGTCTGCCTCTTGGTCGGCTGTAGAGTTGAACTGCAAAGCAGAGGGATGTGCCTCTAACTCCACATTGTCGCTAAACGGCAGAATCAGGGGTATTTCATGTTGGTCGCACCAGGTAGCCACCCGCTCTATCTGAATCGGATAAACGGGTCCGATGATGGCTTGTACGCTATCTAACTCCGTGCTGTCGCAAAGGGCATTCACTTTTCGCTCGCTGCGTTCGGTGTCATAGACGCGCAGACGGTATAAACGGTTAAAAGTGCTGTCGTTCTGCTTCTCGCTCAAGGCAATCAAGGCTCCTTGGTAGAACTCCATCATCCGGTCGGCATTCACGCTCCGCTTCGTCTGCCGGCTCTCGAAAGGTAGCATCAATGCTAACTCCACTACCTTCCTTGTCTTCGGGAGAACGGAGTCTTCTTCCGTAATCACGGTATCTCGTAATCCCGTAATCACGGTATCTGTCGGTTGCGACTTTACCTGCGGTTGGCCAATTTCCTCACCGCCAATACGTGTTTCCGTAATGATGGTCTGGACGACTTTGGCTTCGGTCACTTTGACTACCGGCCTTTTGGTCGGGATCAGCAAGGTCTCGCCGTAGTGCAGACCGCGCTCGCGCAGTTGCGGATTGAGACGGATGATCTCGCTCTGGCTCACTCCGAAATTGACACCGATTCGGTAGAGTCCTATACTGCGCTCCACCTCATAGCGATATACCTCTTCGCCGTCAATCGTGTCCAGCGGATAGTTCAGCAATTCTTGCGCCCGGATACTCGTCATGGCAACCAGAGCTGCTAAAATGAAAAAGATTCTTCTACTCCTCATATTGCTTTCTTCTTTGAGCGGCTTTGCCGCGGTCTTTCTACTTTCGACTTTCTACTGTCTTTCGTATTTTCTCTTTCTTACTACAAACACTATGCCGCCGATCAATGCCAGGATAGCTACCGGCAGGATAGTACTAAAGGCTTGAATGCCTGCGCGCTGCTCATGTGCGCGTTTGTCGTTGAGCAATCGCAATGCCACGCTTTTCTCCCGCAGGGCGATCAGTCCGTCGCCGTCCGTGAGCCACAGTACCGCGTTTGTCGCAAAATCGCGGTTGCTGAACTGCATGCCGCTGTAGCGGTCATAACCCATCGGCAGCGCCTGGTTCTTCATCGTCTCGTTGATCATCACACTACCGCTGCCGATGACCACTTGCCGGGTCTTTGCGCTGCTCTTTCGGATCGGCTCGTCCGTCTCAATACCTTCCGGTGCCATGCGGTGCGCAAAAGCGCTGGGGAAAGAGCCTTCCATCGACACTGCCACCGGCACGTATTGGTAAGCAAAAGTGCTCATGTCGGGATTCAGATCGTTCAGATCCACTTCTCCCGGTGTTGCCGTCACGCGGCTGGCGGTAGAGGTGGCTAACAGGATCCGTTTCTCTATACCATCTTCGCCTCCCACTGCATCAATCGGGCTGACAAACGTACTCATCACTTGGCCTAAGTCCTTCGTGATCGGTGAACCTTGGCTGGTGAGCAGCAGCGGCGCGTAGGTCCACGGCATCGGTTGCAGGTTCGGCTGCTGCGGGTCGCTGCTGACATTCACCGGTATCGGCAGGCATTGGATGTCTTGTACCAACGCAGGGTTGACGCGTACGCCGTAGCGGAAGAGCATGTCTGTCAGCCCTAAATCCAAGGGCAGGATAGGGGTGAATCCTTCGCGTTGCAGCACTTCTTCGCTCAGTCTCACGCCGTTGAGCGACCATAGGACCGCTCCGCCGCGCATGATGTACTGGTCGATGACGAAGCGTTCCTGCTCGCTGAACGCCGTCTGAGGATTGACCACCAGAACTGCCTTGTAC
The DNA here is from genome assembly GCA_002372695.1 of Bacteroidales bacterium UBA3717. Taxonomy (GTDB): domain Bacteria; phylum Bacteroidota; class Bacteroidia; order Bacteroidales; family Paludibacteraceae; genus Colicola. The sequence continues at coordinate 7,478 of DFHS01000016.1, read as the reverse complement.
CCGTCTAAGATATGGACGTTAATCGGTCTTTGAGCGACTTCGTCGCGGTCTTTTGTCTTTGAGCGAAGCGGTCTTTCGACTATACTGCCTCTGTCGACCTGGAAATACTTGCTTAGGGCACTCATTAGGTCGTACGTGTGCGCTTCGTCGGGTTCGCCGTGTCCTTCGAGGATCGCTACGCGCGGGGTCTCGGTCTGCTGCAAGAGATGCAAGGCTTCCATGAAGGCGAACTCCAACTGCTCAATGCTGGCATTCAGGTTCTCTTCTCCGCTGAGGCCTCTGGTGTTCTTGAGAAGCGTCACCACCGCGCGCTTTCCGTTGTACTCTATGATTGCGTAAGGATAGACGGTGGTCTGTGCGGTCTTGCCGTTCTGCTCGCGCTCGTGAATGACGATCGATCGAAGACCCAGCGAATCCATCAATCCGTTCTCTTGTGCGGCGCTCCATCCATCCTTCACGCGTATGTCCGCATAGACGGCGAGCTCCTCCAAGGTCTCTTCGGTCGCTTTCTTGAGACGCCGGAAACCGGCATTGAGATCTCCGCCCAAGAGCAGCGTAACCTCTGCTCTATGGTCTAAGAGTGAAAGCATTTTCTTGCTTGATTCACTCAAGCTATAGTGCTTGTCGTCTGTCAAGTCCCAGCGAACCGGTCGGAGCTCCAAAACTCCGATCAGCAGCAGCCATAGGCCGCATAGAAATATGTAATAGCTGTACTTACGCAAATTTGTCTTTAATCTTTCAGCGCAGCGGTCTTTATTCTTTCAGCGCAGCGGTCTTACTTCTTTATTTTCTCCCAAACAGCCTCGTTGATGTCCACGGTGTATTTCTCGCGGAGCGTCTTGATCCATGCGGCCTCCAGATAATCCTGATAGTCGGTGGTCACTTTGCCTTTCTCGTCGCTCCATACCTCGGGTGCTTTGAGTTTCTTACCGATGCAAACGACTACCGGCATTTGCTCATTCGGAGTGAAGGATGCTTTCTTGTCCTTGAAGCCGTATTTGTCGATAGCGCCGTTCTTGCCTTGCTCCCACAAGCCGTGTTGCACTTTGACATAGGTCACGCTGTCGCAGTTGACGCGGCGGGCAATATAACTCTGGATGGAGTCCGGCTCTGCGCTCTTGATGATGGCTTGTGCTGCTTTGGCGCTGGATTTGTCTTTTGCCTGGATGAGGTATCCTTTCCAACGCGGAGCATCCCAGGTGTATTCTTTCTTGTGTGCTTTGAAGTATGCCTCGAGGCCGGCAGTATCTTTAGCGGCTTTGTCCCATACCTCGCGGAGCGAAACCTCGAACAAGAGGATTCCGTCGTGGTACTCTTGTACCAGATGACGCAACTCCGGATATTTCTCCTCCAGATGCGCATCGGCGTAAGCCTTCACCTCTTCGTCGCTCATCTCAGCCGGCAGGTGGTACTCTGCGCGGGCTTTGCGGGCAAAACTCTTATCTGCCTCGAGCGCACGCTCGTCACGCATCACCTGGCGTTGTACTTGTGAACGGATACTGTCTAAAGGCTGAATACCGCGTTCGTCTTCTTTGTAGAGAATATGCCATCCGTACTGGGTACGAACCGGAGCGCTGATCTCGCCGGGCTTCATGTTGAAAGCGGCGTCCTCGAACTCCTTGACCATCATGCCCTTGCCGAACCATCCTAACTCACCGCCACGCGCGCTGCTTCCGCGGTCCTCAGACTCGATTTTTGCTACTTCTGCGAAGTTCTCCGGGCTTACGATGGCACGGATGCTGTCTATCTGGGCTTTCTTGATAGCGTCCAGACTGTCTGCCGGAACCATCTTCATGATGTGGCTGGCTTTGACCTCCACATGGTCACGCTCCTCTTCTACCTTGACGATATGCCATCCGTACTGCGTGCGGAAGGGCTTGCTGATGCCGCCAACCGGGGTGTTATAAACGGCTTCCTCCAGCGGATAGACATACCTAAACGGCGTGATCCATCCTAACTCGCCACCGGTCTGCGCTACGTTCGGGTCGGTGCTCAAGTCACGTGCCACGAACTCAAACGAGTCGGGTTTGCGAACCTTGCGGTTTCTGCCTCCGCGAACAGGTACCTCTTTGCCGACTGTCACGCGCAGATAAGCATTGTTGATCTTCTCCCATGCCTCTGCCTGTGCCGCTGAATCAGCATTCATCGGACACTGGATGGCGATATGCGCTGCACGGCGGTCTTTCGCCAGATGCTGATAACTCATCTCAATCAAACTGTCCATGGCGGCTTCGTCCTGCAGGTATTTCGGCGTTGCTTGTGCGCGATAGCCCTTCAGCTCTTTCTTGAAAGCCTCCGTGGTGTCAATACCTTGTGCCTCGGCTTCTGCCACTTTGAGTTTGAAATTGATGAACATGTCCAGATACTCGTCCATGGTCTTCGGATCCACGGCGCCGGCCTGGTTGTTTTTCTCGTAGATGTAGAGAAACTCCTCTGCACTCACTTCTTTACCATTGATAATCATCAGCGGTTTTTCTGCCCAAAGACTCAGGCTCATCGCCGCTGCGGCTACAAATAAAATTGTCTTTTTCATTGTTTCAAATAGTTCTTATAGGTATTTTCTAATAATTTTACTGCTTGGTCGAGGCTTCCGAAGAGTTCTCCTCCGGAGGCGTTCATGTGTCCTCCGCCGTGGAAGACTTCGCTTGCCCAGATATTCACGGGTCGGTCGCCTTGCGAACGGAAGGAGATACGGATCCGCGGTTTGGGCGTGCCGGGTTTGGGACGCTCTTCCCGCATGAAAACGGAGTAGAAGACGTCGCCTATCTGCAAAGGCATATTCACCAGACCCTCGCAATCGCCCTGCTTGTAGTGGTATTGCTCCAACTCAGAGGCAGTCAGAGTGATGAGCGCCAAGTGGTACTCCGGGAAGATGCGCATCTTGCGGTACAAAGCGTAGCCTGTGAGCCTCATGCGGTCCGTCGAGTATTGGTTGAACACGCGGTCGTATATCTCATCTTTCTTTGCGCCCGCGCGTAAAAGAGAAGCGACAATCTCGTATATCTCCGGATTGTTAGAGTTATAACTGAAATTGCCCGTGTCAGTCATCAGACCGGTGTACAAACAAGTCGCTATCTCCTCCGTTAAACCTTCATTCGTTAACAGCCGGTACACGATCTCGCATGCTGAACTCGCCTCGGGGTGGGAGTGTATCTCCGTCCAGAGTCCGTCAACGGGGCGATCCATTATGTGGTGGTCGATGAGGATCTTTTTGCATCCGTTTGCTATCATCTTCTCGCCCATCAGCCCGATACGCTTCGGGTCATTGAAATCCGTGCAGATAAACAGATCCGCTTCCGCAATCAGTCTGTCGCATTCCTGCGCCTTCTGCTCGTAGATCCGTATCTCTTCTGCGCCCGGCATCCATCCTAAGAACGCCGGAAAAGCATTCGGTACGATGATGGTCTGTGTTCTGTCAGCGTTAGCGGTCTGTACTCTGTCAGCGCAGCGGTCCTTACAGTAGTGCCACATCGCGAGAGCCGATCCCATGGCATCTCCATCGGGTGCCATATGGGTGAAAATGACAATATTTTTAGCCTCTTCTATTAACTCTTTCATACTACATCACGAAAAATCGCGCAAAGATACTAAAAAAAATTGATATATACAAATAATTCGAAAAAAATGAGCAAATGTTTGCATATATGCAATTTTTGTTGTACCTTTGCAGGCTGAATTGGTAATATGGAGGAAAACGGACTTATATTCAGATGTTTTGCGAGCGGTAGCAGCGGCAACTGCTACTATCTCGGTACGCGTCAACGGGGTGTTCTTATTGATGCGGGCATCTCTGCGCGGCAGATACAGAAGTGTCTGCGCGAGATGGGGCTGGATTTTCCGAATATCATGGGCGTCCTCGTGACGCACGATCATGCGGATCACATTCGCGCGGTCGGTACGCTAGGCGAGCGCGTGCATCTGCCTATTTATACGACCGCGGAGATCCACGACGGTATAGACCGCAACTACGGCGTTAGGGAGAAACTGCGTACCAGCCGTCGCTATTTTGAACTCGGCAAGGAGTGGGAACTCTTTGATATGAAGATCAATACCTTCCATATCGAGCACGACTCGACGGACTGTCTGGGGTACTGCATCGATTATATGGACCAGCGTTTTGTGCTCATGACCGATTGCGGTTCTATCAACGAAGAGATGGAGGCGTATATCCGCACAGCGAACCACCTGGTGATCGAGGCAAACCACGACGAGCATATGCTGCTCAACGGTCCTTATCCGACCTATCTCAAGCAGCGTATCCTCTCGCCTCGCGGGCATCAGAGCAATGATGTATGCGGCGAACTGTTGGAGCGCAACTGGCATCCCGAGCTGCGTAACGTCTGGTTATGCCACCTCTCGCTGGAGAACAACGATCCGCAGTTGGCGTACAATACCGTCGCTTCCTATCTGGAGGAGATAGAGATCCTGCCGGGGAAAGATATCTTCCTCAAGGCACTCGAGCGCCTGTCGCCAAGCCCCGTCTATGAGCTCAACGACAAAATGATTACCGAAAACTGATTACTGAAAACTGATTACTTTTATGATAGAAAGACTGGTCATTATTCCGACTTACAACGAGAAAGAGAACATTGAGGCAATCATCACTGCCGTCATGGAGTTACCGATCCTGTTTCAGGTGCTGGTTATCGATGACGGTTCGCCTGATGGCACTGCCGACATCGTCAAGAAGATGATGAAAGGGAAATACAAAGGTTGTATTGACCTCATCGAACGCGAAGGGAAACAGGGCTTAGGTACCGCCTATATTGCCGGTTTCCATTGGGCTATCGAGCACAAAGCGAACTATATCTTCGAGATGGACGCTGATTTCAGCCATAACCCGCAGGACCTGCTCAAGCTCTACGACGCGTGCGCCGTACATGGCGCTGATCTGGCTATCGGTAGCCGTTACGTCACCGGCGTCAATGTGGTGAACTGGCCTATGGGTCGCGTCCTGATGTCTTATTTCGCATCCAAATATGTGCGGTTCGTGCTCGGCGTGGATATCCATGACACGACCGCCGGATTCGTATGCTACCGCCGTAAGACGCTGGAAACCATTGAGTTGGATAAGATTCGGTTCAAGGGGTATGCCTTCCAGATCGAGATGAAGTTCACTGCTTCCAAGTGCGGCGCGAAGATCACCGAAGTACCGATTATCTTTGTCAATCGCGTCTTAGGTTCGTCCAAAATGAGCGGAGGTATCTTCTCCGAGGCATTACTGGGCGTGATTCGGTTGAAAATAAGCAGCTGGTTTAGAAAATACCCCCAGATATAGACCGCTTTGCTAAAAGAATAAAGACCGCGGCTGTGCCGCTCAAAGAAAAAAAGACCTGAAATGAATTCGTTAGAACAACATATATCTTCCTTGGCTAAGTCGGCTGTTAAAGCGCTATATAACGTAGATGCCGAGGATAGCCAGATTCAGTTACAAAAGACCCGTCCGGAGTTCGAGGGAAATATCACTCTCGTGGTCTTTCCGTTTGTCAAACTCGCTCGCAAAGCCCCGCAAGCGGTGGCGCAGGAAATAGGCGAATGGATGCTAAATGAACAAATGGCAAATGGCCAAATCGTAAATAAGTTCAATGCCGTTCAGGGTTTTCTGAACCTTAGTATCTCCGATGCCTTCTGGGTAGAACAACTCAAAGCCATCGATGCCGATGCTAACTACGGGCGTTTTAAATGTCCAAATGGCCAAATGGTACATCCCTTGATGATGGTTGAGTACTCTTCGCCGAACACCAACAAACCGCTGCACCTCGGACACGTGCGTAATAACCTTTTAGGTTATTCTATCGCTAAGATCCAGGAGGCGAACGGATGGAAAGTGGTGAAGACGAATATCGTCAACGACCGCGGTATTCATATCTGCAAATCCATGCTCGCATGGCTGAAGTTCGGCAACGGTGAGACGCCGGAGAGTTCCGGTAAGAAAGGGGATCACCTCATCGGAGACTACTACGTACGTTTCGATAAGGAGTACAAGGCGCAGGTAGCCGAACTCATGGCAGCCGGCAAGGACGAAGAGACCGCCAAACGCGAGGCACCGTTGATGCTGGAGGCGCAGGAGATGCTCCGTAAATGGGAAGCGAACGATCCCGAAGTACGCGCGCTGTGGGCGAAGATGAACGAGTGGGTCTATGCCGGTTTTGACGAGACCTACCGCCGCCTGGGTGTCTCTTTTGATAAGATCTACTACGAGTCCAACACCTATCTGGAGGGCAAATCCGAGGTAGAGAAGGGACTCGCTTCCGGCGCTTTCTACCGCCGCGAAGACGGTTCTGTCTGGGCGGATCTGACGAAAGACGGACTCGACGAGAAGCTGCTGCTGCGTTCCGACGGTACCTCCGTCTATATGACGCAGGATATAGGTACTGCCAAACTGCGTTTCCAGGATTACCCGATAGACAAGATGGTCTATGTGGTCGGCAACGAGCAGGAGTACCATTTTAAGGTCCTCTCCATCCTCCTTGACCGCCTCGGCTTCCCCTTCGGCAAAGAGCTTGTCCATTTCTCGTACGGCATGGTGGAACTCCCGAACGGTAAGATGAAATCCCGCGAAGGAACGGTAGTGGATGCCGACGAGCTGATGGATAAGATGATCTCGGACGCGAAAGAGATCAGCAAGGACAAAGTCAATACGTTGCAAGGCATCACGGAGGCAGAGGCGAACGAGATTGCCCGCAAGGTGGGGCTTGGAGCGCTGAAATACTTCATCTTGAAGGTCGATCCGCGCAAGAACATGCTCTTCAACCCCGCGGAGTC
>DFHS01000016.1:436-616 GCA_002372695.1 Bacteroidales bacterium UBA3717 | reverse complement strand
TACACCTACGCCCGTATCCGCTCGGTGCTCCGGAAAGCAGAGACTTCCGATTTTCGAAATATCGATATGTCGAAATCTCGAAATATCGAGGAAAAGGAATTGGCATTGATCCAGCGCCTCTGCGAGTATCCGACGGCTGTACGTACGGCCGGTGAGGAGTTCTCGCCCGCGATCCTATGT
>DFHS01000016.1:211-340 GCA_002372695.1 Bacteroidales bacterium UBA3717 | reverse complement strand
GTTCTACCACGATCTCTCGATCCTCAATGAACCCGATGAGCAAAAGAAAACGCTACGTCTGCTTCTTTCTGCAAACGTAGCGAAGATCTTAAATTCCGCTTTCGGGCTCCTCGGTATCGAGATGCCCGA
>DFHS01000016.1:0-161 GCA_002372695.1 Bacteroidales bacterium UBA3717 | reverse complement strand
ATCGAGATGCCCGAGCGGATGTAAGGATTTACTCCTCGTCTTTCTTAGCAGCTGCCTTCTTGGTGGCTGCTTTTTTTGCCGGCTTCTCCTCAGCTTCCATGGAAGCCTTGAGTTCTGCCAGAGCGCTCAGGTCACCGAGAGTAGTCTTCTCTACCTTCGGC
>DFHS01000018.1:0-180786 GCA_002372695.1 Bacteroidales bacterium UBA3717 | reverse complement strand
AGCCCAGCAAACTGGGAAATAGACGCTAAGCAAGAGGAGTGCGTCGAACAATGGGCAAGAGCTAAGGGCATTTGGTTCTCAAACCCCGAAAAAGCATTCTCGAACGTCTATGGTCCAATGATTGCTAAGGGCGCGGAGGCAAAAGTATACGGCAAATCAGGTGACACATCTGTAGTTAAGGAGCGTGCGTCAATCTATGCGACATTAGGCAAAGCCTTGGAAGCAATAGTGCTCCACAACGCCTTGTTCCCAGAAACACCAATGACTACTATCGGTTTCACGCGCGATTCAGACGAATTATTCCGTATCATCCTAACGCAACCCTTTATTGATTGTCAACGACTCGCCACTAAAGCGGAGATAGATGAGATGGTAGGAGCAAAAGGTTTCCATGACAATGGTGACGGAACCGGAGTAAACTATATCAGCGACCGTCTACACCTTGAGGATATGCACTCTGCGAACGTCTTCATCGACCCGCAATCCGGCAAACCCATCTGTATTGATTGTATCGTTAAGTTTATAAAGAAAGAGTAAATCGTGCCCTCGTGGCTAAGAAATAATCGGGGTATTAGCTCATCTCACCTCCCTTTCGAGTCCGCTATACTCCACAATATAATCTATCGGTCAATTGATAACCAGAAAAAAATCAAATATTATCAGCACGGCTTCTGTTAGTCACTTTACTAACTTCAATAGTCTATGTAAGATTATTGAGTCCCGTTGTTTTCTACCTCATTATTGTCTTGAGAATTGTGATTATTTGAATTGGGATAAAGTCGTGGGACAAAAATTGCCAAAATTTAAAGAACCTCCACGACTAGCAAACCCCATGGTGTGTTTTACGGATCTGCCACATGACAAGTGGAAGGTACACAAGAGAAGATATGGGAATTTTGTAATAACATTAACAGAAGAGTGGAAACTACGAAAAGAATTATCCCCAGTTATTTATCTTACGCGAAACGATATTCTTTCAAATAGTTTGTTACCTCAATGTATTAGATTAGCATCAATTGGCGTTGATTATTTAAAGAAGATTAACTATCCAGATGCAGATGGGTATAATAATTTCGCTAATCTGTTATTAGAATTTGTAAAATTGTATGAAGATGATGATGTCCGTTATTATGATGAACGAGAATGGCGTTATGTTCCATGGAGAGGTTTAGATGGTTTACCCTTGTGTTTACCAATTGAAGATTTTGACAAGAGAGAGATTTATCACAAGATAATATGGGCTGACGATAAGAACAAATTGTATTTTGACTTTAAAGATATCGAAAATATTGAAGTTAAAACAGAGAAACAGCAAAAAAAGGTTATTCAAAGACTAATGATATCTTTTGAAATTACGGAAAAAGAAGCGAGGAAGAAAGTTAAAATCAACACATAGAAAAATCGCGAAAACTATCGTGTATCAATAATTTGTAACATAAAATAGGTCATATATGGAAACAAATGCATCTCAATCTCGTGTTGATTCGCTCACGAATGAATATGAACAGTACTATGCAAGTACTGATCGTAATAACCCTGTAGGAATCGAAAGTATCCAACAATTTATGCAAATGACACAACAAGAAAACCAGAAGCTTATTAAGAATGGTGGATTTGTTAAAAGGCATGATGATACTGAACCTCCGTGTTGGACATTTATACCAACGGTCGTATATGTGCTTTTCGTTCTCTTTACGATATTAATGATATTCTTTACAATATTACAAATCAATGGTCGAACTTACATATTTAATACTTGGGTTAAGGAGTTAAATATAAATATATATATTGGACTATTACTACTATATGCGTCTTATGCCTTATTTCTTATAGGCTTTATTTTAATTCCTGCTTTAGAGAATCGAGACTTTCATGTACGACCGGCTAATTCAAAATCCCCAGTAATGTTAGGTATCGGGAATGGTATAGGTTTTACTTTTTGGGGGGACTATAGAGAAGTAGGAGATACTGTTGTTTCATATTATTGCTTTTGCATCATTGGTCCATTAATACCCTTAGGTTGTTATAGAGTACGTAGAGGAGAAACAAAAAGAAGATTTGGACAAAGTGGATATAGTACATCTTATCAAATATATGGATCTGAGAAGTGGAATTTCCTAGAAATAATAAATCTTATATCTTTCAGTTTTGCATCAATTTCTTTAATAATTGGTCTTGGATATATTTCTGCCTATTTCATTGGATGATTTTATATTCTACATGAACAGTTTTTTCAAACGTTGCGATATAGATAACATTAAGTTCTTTAGTTTATGGTGTCATTAGAATACAATACACCAAGCGCGGAGCATTTAAGTGCCCAGCGCTTGTTCTTTACTTCGTCTCTTATAGGGCGATATTATGGCCCGCTTCCTATTTCTTTTTCTTCCTAACTAACTCCTCTGCCGTAGCCGTAAAGAAGACATCGCCGCTGCTGTTGAGGGCGGTTTCGACGGAGTCTTGGACGACACCGATGATGGCCAAGACCGTCCTCGACCTGCTCCACTCGCTGGGCGTCGATGACGCAGACATCCGCTTCGATAACTTCGGCGGATAACCAGGATACTAGGGTCCTAGGGCCCTAGTAGAAAAAAAAAAGAAAGGAACGCGCGTACACGCGTACACGCGTTCTTTTTATTTATTGCCTCAGCGCAACTTAGCGCACCTGCTGGCCGTTAAGGTTGTACTCTACTCCCTTGCGGCGCACCGAAGACCGCGTCTAAAGCCGCACGGATGGCGTTGCATTGGGTCATTGCTTCATTTTTTTTACTAACAAACTATAAAGGTACAACAATTTTGCGACATGTGAAAAAAAAATTTGCGTATTAGCGTTTTTTTAGTAATTTCGGACATCTGCCTTGGCTCCCTTCGTTCGCCAATTCCCCCGTAGCTACGTTCGCGTCCTGCGGTGCATACGCAAGTTAGCGATTTTTTTGCTTTCCGCGTCGTTCCTCCGCTGCGGATAATATACCGCCAAGCAAAAAAATCGCAGAAAAATTTGCATATGTGCAATTTTTGTAGTACCTTTGTACCCGAAATGACGAAAGAAGAAAGAGCTAACACCTTCACGCACGTCATCCCCCTGGCAGCAAGCATCGCTTTTGCCGGTCCGTTGATAGCGCGCGCATGTACCTCATGGAGTGCCCGCAACGGCGGATTTCAGATCCCGGGTACCGTGCTGTTCCTTATCGGAATGGTGATGATGTTCGGTGCTTCTACGGCGTACCACGCGGTCTCGGAGCCGGTTTGCAAAGCGCGCTTGCGCATCTGGGACCACATTGCTATCTACGTTATGATAGCGGGTTCGTATTCGCCTATTTGCCTCACCGCCGTCGGCGGATGGATCGGTTGGAGCGTGTTTATCTTTCTCTGGATCTGCGTCATCGCCGGCATCGTCGGTAAAGTGATTGCGCTGGGTAAGCACCCGAACCTCTCGTTGGCACTGTACCTGGCGATGGGATGGACAGCCCTCGTGATCATCGTACCGATGTGGCGCAGCATGGCGCACGAAGCGTTCTGGTGGGTCATTGCGGAAGGGGTGTTCTACACCATCGGCGCGTATTTCTTCAAGCATGACGAGGAACACGCGTATTTTCATGCCATCTGGCATGTGTTCATCACCCTTGGCGCCCTTTCCCACAGCATCGCCACGTGGATTATTTTGGCATAATCAATAACAGAAACATATATGGAAACAAAGTACAATCCTACAGACATTGAAGCTCGCTGGTACCAATACTGGCTGGACAACAAGCTGTTTCACTCCGAGCCGGACGGCCGCGAACCTTATACCATCGTCATCCCGCCGCCCAACGTAACGGGTGTACTGCATATGGGACACGTCCTCAACGAGACGATTCAGGACATCCTCGTTCGTCGTGCGCGTCTCGAAGGCAAGAACGCGTGCTGGGTGCCCGGAACCGACCATGCTTCTATCGCCACCGAAGCAAAAGTCATCAAACGCCTCAAGGAGCAAGGTATCAACAAGTCCGACCTGACCCGTGAGCAGTTCCTCAAACATGCCTGGGACTGGACGGACGAGCACGGAGGCATCATCCTCAAGCAGCTCCGCAAACTCGGCTGCTCCTGCGACTGGGACCGTACGTCCTTCACCATGGACGAGACCCGCTCCAAAGCCGTTATTCACGTCTTCTGCGACCTCTATAAGAAAGGTCTCATCTACCGCGGTCTGCGTATGGTCAACTGGGACCCCGAGCGCCAGACAGCCCTCTCCGACGAGGAGGTGATCTACCACGACGAGCATAACAAGTTCTACTACCTGCGCTATGAAGTGGCAGAAGAGCCGGGCAAGTACGCCATCGTCGCTACCACGCGTCCGGAGACCATCTTCGGCGATATTGCGGTCTGCATCAACCCCAAAGAGGAGAAGAACCAGTGGCTCAAAGGCAAGCACGTCATCGTGCCGGGTGTCGGTCGTGTCATCCCGATCATCGAGGACCGCTACGTGGAGATCGGTTTCGGTACCGGTTGCCTCAAAGTGACCCCGGCGCACGACGTGAACGACTACATGCTGGGGCAGAAATACAACCTCAAAACCATCGATATCTTCACGCCGGACGCCCATCTGAATATGGACACGGTAGAGCCGGAACTGCAAGCCAATGTCCGCAAGTACCACGGCATGGACCGTTTCGATTGCCGTAAACAGATTATCGAAGATCTCCAGGCGCTCAACCTCGTGGAGAAGATCGAGGACTACGACAACAAGGTCGGTTACTCCGAGCGTACGAACGTGCCCATCGAGCCGCGGTTGTCTCTCCAGTGGTTCGTGAAGATGCAGCATTTCGCAGACATCGCACTCCCGCCGGTAATGAACGACGACATCGTTTTCTACCCCGCCAAATACAAGAACACCTACCGTAACTGGCTCGAGAACATCAAAGACTGGTGCATCTCCCGCCAACTCTGGTGGGGTCATCGCATCCCGGCATACTACGACGCCGACCTGCTTGCGCAGACCGGTCTCGAGAACTACCCGGACGACAAGATTATCGTTTCCGAGACGAAGCCCGAAGGCAACTATGTGCAGGACGAAGGCGCTTTGGACACTTGGTTCAGCTCGTGGTTATGGCCTATTTCCTTGTTTGACGGCATTGAGAATCCGGACAACAAAGAGATCAACTATTACTACCCCACCGCAGACCTCGTAACGGGTCCGGATATCATCTTCTTCTGGGTAGCACGAATGATCATGGCGGGCTATGAGTACGTCGGCAAGATGCCGTTCAAGCACGTCTATTTCACCGGTATCGTCCGCGACAAACTCGGTCGTAAGATGTCCAAATCCCTTGGTAACAGCCCCGACCCGCTGGACCTCATCGCACGTTTCGGCGCCGACGGTGTACGTATGGGTATCCTGCTCTCTGCTCCTGCCGGAAACGACATCCTATACGATGATTCGCTCTGCGAGCAGGGACGTAACTTCTGCAACAAGATCTGGAACTGTTTCCGTATGGTCAAAGGTCTGGAGATTGCCGACATCCCGCAACCCGAAACCAGCAAATACGCCATCGAATGGTTCGACGCCAAACTGAATGAGACCGCCGCAGAGATAGCAGACTTGTTCAGCAAATATCGTCTGAGCGAAGCCCTCATGGCGATCTATAAGCTCTATACGGACGAGTTCAGCGGCTGGTATCTGGAGATGATCAAACCTGCTTACCAGCAGCCCATCGACCGCGCTACGTACGAAGCAACCCTCGCTTTCTTCGACCGCTTGCTCGTACTCCTCCACCCCTTCATGCCGTTCATCACCGAGGAACTCTGGCAGAACCTCTACGAACGTAAACCGGGCGAGAGTATTATGGTTGCGGCAAAACACGGCAACGACACGGAATCGACACGGAATCGGAACGGGGTAATCCTAGACCATACAGCATACCTCAAGCAGGTCATTACGGAGATCCGTGCCGTGCGTGCGTCGAAGAACATCCCCCAAAAAGAGCGTCTGACACTCATCTCTCCTGTTGAACTCAATCCGCTCGTGGACAAACTCGCGAATGTAGAAATCGCCATGCATGGCGATTCAAGTTCCAACTGTGCGAAATTCATCGTCGGTACAGACGAGTTTGCCATCCCGATGGATCAGTTCATCAACGTAGAGGAAGAGCTCAAGAAACTCGAAGCAGACCTCGCACACCAGCAGGGATTCCTCCGCGGCGTCATGGCGAAACTCTCCAACGAGCGCTTCGTACAGAACGCCAAACCGGAGATCGTAGCCCTCGAGAAGAAGAAGAAATCCGATGCCGAGGCGCGTATCGCGTCCCTCGAAGAGGCTATCAAAGCATTGAAGAAATAAACTATGTTCGGATTCATTCTATCGTTGGTTCTGACGGTGCACTCGGGCGAGAGCCTCAACGCCGCTTTAGACAGCGCGCGGAGTGTCTATACCGCGCGTGGGGAGCGCACAACGATCCTCATCGAACCCGGTACGTACCGCGAAGAACTGACGATAGATGTACCCGGAATACGTCTTGTCAATGCCGCAAAGAAACCCTCCATTGCCCTGCATAACGGCGGTGTGGATGCCGATAAGAACGCCGTGCGGCTGACTTGGTACTACGGCCACGGATACCAATACCGTTCCATGGGAGACCGCGTCAATTACGGCGGTAGCCGCGAGAGGCGTTGGAACGCTTCGACACTCGTCACCGCGCCGGATTTCTATGCGGAGAACATCATCTTCGAGAACTCTTTCAACCTCTATGTCTGCGACCTCGAAGCCGCAGACCGCTTAGTCGATATCTCGCAATCCGACATGCCTTGGACCGCCAAAGAGCGGCCGAAGAAAATCATGCCTGTGCGACCCAAAGAAGCGGGTTCGACAGAAGTGCAACTCAAACGCTACCGCGAGCGCGCCGCAGCGATCTCCTTTACCGAAACCGCCACCAATGCGCACCTCAAGAACTGCCGTGCGTGCGGCCGTCAGGACGTGCTCTACGGCGATCAGGGAGCCTCTATTTATTGGGAAGGAGGAATCCTTGCCGGCGGAGTGGATTTCATCTTCGGCGCCATGACCATGGCGGTCGATCGTGCGACGATTGTCGCTAACATCAACGGTGAGAAGAACGATAAATGCTACATCGCCGCCGGCCGCTCGGGAGAAATGGTAAATGGTACATGTCCAAATGGTAAATGTCGCGGTCTGCTCTTTTACAAATGCCACATCCGTTTGGCTACCGAGGATGAGTTAGTAAATCGGTCTGTCAGTCCGAAGGACGGTCTGTCAGGCGCAGCCGGTCTGTATTCTGAGGTCAACCTGGCAGCGGTCTTCTTAGCCCGTCCTTGGCGCTGGTGGGGCGAGACGGTCTGGGCATATACCACTTGGGAGAAAGGCATCCTCAATCCCGAAGGATGGTCCACGGGTCTTGTAAAAAACAAAGAAGGCTTCAATCACGAGAATGCCTGCCCCAACAGTTACGAGTACCGCTCCCAGGACAAGTCCGTAGGCAGACCAAAATGGGTCTCCGTTCTGAGGAAACCCATTCTGCCCGATGGCACCAAACTTACGCCACGCGAATGGCTTAAGTAATCCATAATTGCCGATTATTAAGATTTTGGCATTATACCAGCCTCAGCCTAATAGACAAAACCAAACATCCATAACGGAACTATGTTGCCGATGGCGCGCTCCACATCATCCTTCATAATAAAACCTTTCCCTTGCGGAACAGAGGCGATTTGCGCTTGCCCCTTTTTCCGACCGCCGACCTCAAAGACATATTCTTCCACCTCAAAATCAGCTACTTTGGAAGAAGAGATAAAATATCTCTCTTGCAGCCACGCAAAGAAAATCGTTTCACGAATATTACCTATATCTGCGTTATTGGGCGAGAGTGCATAAGCAAAATTAGGATTTTGCAGGTATATTTTCTCCACTTTTTCCAATATCTTCATACCAGCCGCCTTCTCGCGTAGCGTAGAAATCAGTCCAGCCTTCTCTAGATACAACATATATTGAGGTAAGGTATTGCGGCGAATATCTAAATCTGCCGATAACTTAGAATAATTGGGTTTGAATGGCACACTTTGCGAGAGCACATACATCAGTTTGCGCAATTTTTGCACCGAAGCAATCTCCATTTCTGCAAAAACAGGAATATCCACTTCGATCGTTTGTTTGATTATTCCTTGTATTCTGAGGTTATAATGATCTTCTTGAAAGAACGGAAAATAGCCTTCATGCAAATACTGCGAGAATAACTGCAACGGGCGCAAATCTTTGTAAGGGAATTGCACTTTGCCTGCCAAAATATCTTCCAAACTATAAGCCGGAAGATTCAGACCTTGCGAGATGTTGACGTACTCGCGGAACGAAAGTCCTGGCAATTTGTACTCGATCTTTCTACGTGATAAATCCGCTCCGCCTTTCTCCAAATCCAAGATAGAAGAGCCGGTATAAACCACGTGCAATTCCGGGAACTTATCATAGATATTTTTGATTTCCTGTGACCACCCTTTGTATTTGTGGATTTCGTCAATGTAGAGATATTTGCCGCCTTGTTGGTAGAATTGTTGCGCCAAACCGGCTAAGGTATTTCGCGAAAAATACAAATCGTCAGCGGTCACATACAATGAGGATGTGATGGCGTCGGTCAGTTTGATATGCTGTAGAAGCAAGGTCGTTTTTCCCACTCCTCGCGTACCTAAAATGGCGATCAAGCGGCTGTTCCAGTCGATCTCATCATGCAGATAGCGAACGAAGCGCGTATCTACTCTGTCAATTAAGTCTCTGAATGACAATACCAGTTCTTCCATAGTGTTGCACTTTTAAAAATCGCTGCAAAGTTACAACTTTTTTCTAAATTGCGCAATAGAGTGAGCAATTTTTATGCATTTTTATGCGTTTGAATGTGCATTTTTGATATCTTTAGCACGATATTGGCACGTTCACGATGCAAATTACTTTCTCCCTACCTTCAGCGCAACGTCAGCGCAAGGTCTGCTATTTGGAACGATGTTAGAACGATGTTGAAAAGTATATGATTATTAAGAATAAGGTAAAAAGTCAAAAGTATCAAATTTGAAAATGTTCTCCGTTCACAAATTCACAGATTCACACATCTGTGTGGCTTGATAAAATCTCCAAAATAATATAATAATATTATATATTATATATGTATTATGAGCAAAAACGAAGATACAAATTTGTGTGAATTTGTGAATCTGTGAATATTCGGCGTCAACTTTTTCAGGACGAATGTCTATGTATTTTGTAAATCGCATACTTTTAACTTTTAACCTTTAACATTTTATAGCCTCGGGACATAGGCATCCTACGGTCACGTACAGGATGCGAACGTAATGCGAACGGTTTAGACAGGTAGATGGAGTGTATTACTCATCTTATGGTCACGTCCACGATGATTGCGAAATGGTCGCCTAAATGAAAAGTAACAGAAAGGTTATAGTTCCTTATATTTTATGCTGTACATTTCTAATCCTCTTTTAATACACTCAAGTATATTGTTGTGTTTGCCGTTAGACTTACAAAAATAGTGTTTTTCGGCTCCAAGAGCGACAATATCCCTAATGTATTGTTTTACTTGTATTTCAAACTCGGATAATTGAGCATAATGGTGTATAAGGAGTTGTTCATTAACACGCTCTACAGTATCTTTACTGCCTATATTAGGCATGTCAAAAAAGTTTATTTCTGCTTCTTTTGAAGCATCCATAACTTCGCGAACACATGATAACTCGGGTGAGTATTCGCCTATAATAACAATAAACGATTTTTGTGTCATCAGTCTATCCCTTTCAATTTGCGTTTAATTTGTATTAGAAAATTTACTACCTCGTAATAAATAGTACCTTTATACCATTTTGTACTTTTTTTGCCATGCCAACTTGACTCCAAATGGTGTATGGAATAAGTATTGTTCGTGCGGCGCATAACACGTGTGGAAGTAATAGGCGAAAAGTAATCATGCGTATAGATATGCAATCCTAACTCCTCTAAATATTGCTCCTTACAAGATGGTATAAATCCCTTTTGGCACAAGGCTTTCCCCATTCTTTGCACATTTGTTGTTAAATCGTAAGAACCATCGGGCATCACAAAGACAGCATCATCGTATGTGTGAAGCATTTCTTTTGCCCAAATAGAATGAGGTTCACATCCCATGACACAAGTACCCGGTAAATGCGCTAACGATTCTTCCAAACCCATAAAAGCTATATTTTGCAGTAATGGTTCGAATGACTTGAGAACTTCAACATCTGTATCAAGATATATTCCGCCAAATTGCTCCAATGCAACCAAGCGAACATAATCGCTCACAAAAGCATATTTTCTTGCTTTATAGGCTTGCTGCACATATAACGGAGCATGCTCTATAGTGAAGTTTCGTTCATTCCATTCACGGATTTCCCAGTTGGGCATACATTGACTCCAAGTTTGCATATACTTTTGCAAATGTTCAGGAATGCTTTTTTCGCCAAACCAACAATAATGAATAATCTTAGGTATCATAAGCTATACGTACACAAAAAACGCGAATAACTGTTGTTATCCGCTAGTCGAGGCTGTAGGAAATGCCTTAGTTATCAGATATACAAACAGAAACTCGCGCCGTGTATATATCCGCCAACACACTATCAGAACAATCCAATAGTGTGGGCGAGTCTTACACTCGTGAGCATCTACTTACTTGTTTTTCTGAATAACTAATTGTGAAACTTCCTACATTTCCGACTAGTCAGAGAACAAGCGTGTAAACGCTTTAATTTAACAATATGTTAGCGCAACGCTTTGCGCTTGTCTTTATGTCTTGTTTTGTCTTTCTTCTTTCCCGGAGTGCTCGGAAGCACTGCTCGGAGAGGAACGTGTATTCATAGCCCTAAAGGGCACAATTTACTCAGTTATAAATTCTACTTCCGTTGTTAATTGGCGAATACCTCCCAGTTTGAGTTCGGGCGTATTGATACGGATGTCGCAGTCAATCACAAACACATTTCCGTTAACGGACTTGATTACATTTTCGTCGTGCAAGTCGCTCAGATAAATCTCCGGCGTGGTATAGGTCCAGTTACGCGGATTGCGGAGTTCAAAACCCATTCGTTCTGCAAACTGTTGAATTTCCTCATCCGTCATCTGTTCGCCTTGGATGTGAGGTTGCTCTACAATGACCTGAAAATCTCCCTCACTCGTGCGTCCAAAACCCAATACATTGAGGCGTGTTTCCGGAAAATAGGCATTGTGCAGACTGATACGGTCGAGTGCCAAAACTGGCAGGATATAATAATCCAAACCGATTGATTTGACAAGTGTATTTCCTTTATAGTACACATGTGCTTCGCCTCCTTCGGCAATCTGTTCGCCTAAGAGAGAGGGCAGGCTTTTGTCCACATCGTCTATCCAGCAGCCGACAATCTTTGCCCACTGTTCTATACGGTTTGCTTGCGTCTCTGCGCATTCGCGCTCTCTTTGGAAACTGCCTTCCGGCGCAGAGAGGCTACTTGGGTCAATACCTGCTCCCGCGAGTAAGGATGCAATGACATGATTGCTACCTCCCGCTGCGCAGCCATGCTGTTCGAGCGGTGAAAATCGTTGATAAACAAGCCGCCCTGAGATGCACGCTTACGATCATTCGGAACAAAGTGGAGATTAGAATAGTTCTGCATATTCCTCTAGTTGTTTAAGCCCGTGAGCATCGAACCCTTGGGCAATGATAGTATCTATATGTTTCCAAAAATCGTTATTGGTCATAAACGTCTTTGCAACTTTCGGCAATTATGTCTTTACTTCACTGCCTTGAACGACATGTCGAGGCTCTTGTAGCTGTGCGTCAGCGCACCGACAGAAACGAAGTCCACACCCTGCTCTGCATACGAACGGATGGTATCAATCGTAATACCGCCAGAGGACTCAATCTCCATGTGACGACCAGCCTTCTTCTGCCATTCACGTATCAAAAGAACTGCCTCTTTCGTCTTCTCCGGAGTGAAGTTATCGAGCATGATACGGTCAGGGATACCCGTAGCAAGGGCTTCATTGATCTCGTCGAAATTGCGTACCTCAATCTCTATCTTCATATTCAGGAAACGCTCTTTCTGCCCCTCTTCTGCTTTCCTTTTTAAATAATCGCGTGCACGCGTGAGGGCGTTGGTGATGCCGCCTGCGAAATCCACGTGATTGTCCTTGAGGAGGATCATGTCGAAGAGCCCGATGCGATGGTTCATACCGCCGCCAAGCGCCACTGCCTCCTTCTCCAAGTACCGCAAGCCCGGCGTGGTCTTACGCGTATCGAGCACGTGGCAACCGGTGTCCTCGATGAGGGATTGATACTTATGCGCGGTCGTCGCTACGCCGGACATGCGCTGCATGATATTGAGCATCGTGCGCTCAATCTGAAGGAGGCTCAGCTCCTTGCCATAGACCTTAAACGCCACATCGCCCGGCTTCACATGATCGCCGTCGTGAAGGAACTGCTCCACCTTGCATTCGGGGTCAAAATAATCGATGATCTCTTTCGCCACCTCTACACCTGCGAGCACGCCGGTGTCCTTAATAATGAGTTGCTGACAGCCCATTTGGGTCGGAGGAATACAACTGAGCGAAGTATGATCGCCATCGCGGATATCTTCCTCAAACCAGATAGCAATCAGCTTACGAAGTTCTTGCTTTTCCATAATTTTAACAATTTATGGCGCAAAATTACAAATTTTCTTGCATATATGCAAATTTTTCTGTAATTTTGCGGCATGAAAGTGAAAATAACTCTTCTTTTGTCTCTTATCTGCCTCTCGACGATGGTGACGGCGGAGACCAAATGGGATTATGTGAACCGCCGCAACGAAATCCGTATCGGTTGGGGCGACCAGCTCTTCGAGAGCCTCGTTTGGCATAACCCGACGTCTATCACGCGGACGATGCCGGCGGAGGCGACGTACCAGTACAAAGAGCGCTACCGCCATAACCAGCACGTCTGGTTGGAGTACCAGCGGCGGTTCAAACACTGGTTCTCACTCGGAGCCATGGTCGATATGAGCGAGGTCGGATGGGATGTCGTCACCCGCAACGGCCAGGGGACAGAGTTGGCGAGAGACAAGAAGAACTACTTCTACAACCTCGTGATCATGCCGACCATCCGCTTCACGTATTTCCACCACCCGAATGTCAATATATACTCGGGTCTGGGCGTCGGTATGGATATCAACGGCGGTACGGAGGTCGATGGCAAAGGGCATCATACGGCTGTCGGGGCAGCGGTGAACTTCACCCTCGTGGGCGTCTCCGCCAACTACGACCGGTGGTTCTGTGCCTTTGACCTCGGCGGCATGTATGCCCTCAAAAACACCAACGCCATCTATATGGCTTCTTCACGAATTATGAACGTAAGTATAGGAGCGCGATTCTAATGAAAAAATTCCGATATACACTATTACTCCTCCTCGTCGTAGCGATGAGCGCGTGTCAGTTCCGGGACGACGAGGTTGTGGACTTCACGAATATCGAAGCCGCCAAAGGCTTGAAGTTCCGCGTCATCGGTCAGCATGAGACGGACCTCTCGGAGGGTCTGCCGTACAACTGCTACCTGCCTGACGGTACGGCGGCGATTGACTATAACGAGGCTCAGGAAACAAATGATGCGAGAGCTATCCGACGCACGACAGGGGCTACCGGCGCGGCTATCTTGCAGGAACTGCTGAAATGGGGCAACCAGAACAAGATCATCGAGATCGTCGGCACCTACCCAAGCATCGACATCGAGGGCAACCCGATCACCCTTTCGGGCAAAGTAATGCTTCCCAAGAACGGAATCCCCAAACGCATGATCCTCGTAAGCCACTATACCGTTTGCTCCAACGCCGAGGCACCAAGTAATTGCTTCTCGTTGGAGGGCGTGTTGGTCAACTCCGGTTACGGGCTGATCATCCCCGATTACATCGGCTACGGCGTGACCGCACAGGAGGTACATCCGTACCTTGTAATGGACTTAACGGCGCACAACGTAGTGGATATGTATCTGGCTGTCAAGCCGTGGCTGGAGGCAGTCGGCAGGAGTGCGGACGACCCCAGTCTGGATCTCATGGGCTACAGTCAGGGCGGCGCTACCACCATGGCGGTTCAGTACCTGATAGAAACCGAATACAGCAACGCGAACAGCATTGATCATATCATGCTCCACCGCGTGTTTGCTGGCGGCGGTCCATATGACGTAAAGGCGACCTACGAGCGGTTCGTCACTACCGACACTGCCGGCTATCCGGTCGCCGTGCCGTTGGTTCTGCAGGGCATGATCAAGGGCAACAAACTGAACATGGAACTATCGGATATGATGAAACCCTTCCTATGCGAGCATATGGACGAATGGATCAACAGCAAACGTTTCACCTCCGCGCAGATCAACCAACTGATCGGGACCAAAGTGACGCACGAGCTGCTGACCGACGAGGCGATGGAGCAGAAGTCGGAAAAAGTGGCGGAGCTGTACAAAGCCATGACCCTGAACTCCATTACCGCCTACGACTGGGATCCCCAAGCATCGGTCTATATGATGCACTCCATAGACGACGAGACGGTGCCGTACACCAACGCCACACATGCCCGGTCGCATTGGAAGGATGCCAACATCACCTATAATTTCGGGCACTACGGCGGTCATGTGATGACATGTCTCAGGTTTATCTATACCGTACAAGAACTGTTAGCCAAAGAAGAGGAAGAAAGGAAGAAATATGAGAACTAAAGACCGCTTCGCTCAAAGAGTAAAGACCGCTATGTTCAAAGACAAAAGACTTATATGGAATCGACTAATCATTTTAGTCCTTATTCCTTATTCCTTGTTCCTTACTCCCTCGTGCAATACGGAGGCGAACTACGAGACGAAGGATGTGGAAGTACACATGAATATCATGAATGTGTCCTCGGGCTTCATTGAGTGTGAGTACTCAACCAACAAGGATGCTTATTACCTCATTGCTATCTGCGAGCCGTGGGAGAACTATAACCCGATAACCAACTCCAAGCAATTCATGCAACTGGCGCTGGACAGCGCATACGCCGAGTACCTCGTCTGGCGTAACGGCCTACTTCGTAACAAAGAGTTCAACGTAGCGCCCTTTGCCAGCCACTCGCTCCAATATGGCCATACAACCCATTTCTTTACGGGGCTGACACCCTACTCTGACTACTGGGTATTTGCTTTCCCCGTTGACCCGGAAACAATGCAACCTGTCGGCAAACTGGTTCTGGAGAATATCCAGACTTCCATGACATCCACCGTAGAGGTTCGTTTTGAATACCGTGTGAGGGGCATGTGGGACTATATCTACCCTGTGGACACGCTCGGTCATATCAACTCACGCTATCCCTTCATCACTCTCACCAAAGACAGTCTCGAACTCACCTCGGAAATTGCGGAATGGGGAACTCCGCTTCCCTTCTTCTACAACTGGGAAGAGGATATGTTCGAATATCCCCAAATGGCCGATGTCTTTTACGGCGTGAAAGCAACCGAGAATGACGGCATACAATCTACCTGCGAGTTTGAGGAAGGGCACACCTATTATACCGGCATCACCGGCTTTGACGGGCTGTTCAAACACATGGCGATCTACAAGTTCACGTGGCACAAAGACTGCGTGTACTATTTCCAAGACACCGACTCCACCAACTTATATAAAAAAGACCAGGATAAACTATTATAACCGGTGTCATGAAAATCTCCCTTCTTGTAATCGGCAAAACGACGGACGGGCGGCTGGTCTCACTCATCGACGACTACCGGCTACGGCTCACGCATTATGTGCCGTTTGAATTGGTCGTTATCCCTGATATCAAAAACGCCAAGGCACTCAGCATGGAACAGATAAAAACGCAGGAAGGCAATGAAATTCTGCGGTGGCTGACGCCTTCTGCGGATGTTTGGCTGTTAGACGAACACGGCCGCGAGTTCCGCTCCATTGAGTTTGCGGATTTCCTGCAAAAGAAGATGGGTTCGGGTCGTGACTTGATCCTCGTCATCGGCGGCGCGTACGGCTTCAGCCCCGCCGTCTATGAGCGGGCTAACGGAAAACTGTCCCTCTCGCAGATGACTTTCTCCCACCAGATGATACGATTAATGGCCATCGAGCAGATCTACCGCGCGATGACCATTCTTCGGAACGAGCCATACCACCATGAATAATTATCTTACCCGTATCTTCTGTCCTATTTGCAGGACTTTCGTCTCTTTGATCTTATTGAGCTGACAGAGCTTCCTCACCGTCGTACCGTACTTGCGGGCGATGCCGGAGAGCGTGTCGCCGGAGCGCACCTTATGGTACTTCATCGCTGCCTGCTCGGCACGCGCCTGTTTCATGGCTTTGATGCCGATGACGTACTCCTCTTTGTTACGCAACTCTCCCGTCGTAAAATCTATGAGGTTAGCGGGGTTCATTGCTTCGCCGAGGTAGCGGATCTCGAAATGGAGATGGCTGCCGGTTGAACGACCTGTGTTACCGCCCAGACCGATGACATACCCCGCCGGAACAGCTTCGTACTCATCCACCAAAGGCCGGCTCAAGTGCCCATAGACGGTCTCCAGACCATTCTCATGACGCAGCACTACGAAATACCCGTACCCTCGTGGATCCCATCCTACGATACGTACCTGACCTGCCCATGCCGCGCGAATAGAATCGCCCACCTGTACCTTGATATCCGTACCCTTGTGCATCCTGCTGCGACGCCATCCGTACGGACTCGTCACATACCCCGGAGCCGGCAAACGGAAACCCGCCATCGGGACATGTACATCTTCCTTCAGGCTGTCGAACATCGTCCCATAGGGATTGACGCGCTCGTCCGTCCATATACGCCGATAGATACTATCCGCAGGGTGATGGTTGATGAGCATCGTATCCAGAAGGAACTGCGGTGCCAATTTATACACCACGTCGCCGTCCTTCGTACGGACGATGATCTTCTGCGGTAACAACTCCAGGTCGCAGCCTAAGATCAGTGTGTCGTGGGCAAAAAGCCCTGCCAGACACTCCGGTAACTGGGATGCTCGGACATCCAGATCGTCCAATTCCTCTAACTCGTCGCCCTCGCTATCTGCAGCGAGCGTATCGAGCGGTAACTCCTCAACAGCTGTGTTCTGCGCATTTAATGGAAGCAGAAACAGCAGAAGCAGAAGCCACAAAGATGCAAAATAACGCATAAACAAACTAATACCAATAAAGTTATACCTATACCGATGCACCATCTCTTAGCGGTGCTCATATCGCCTTTGATCTTCGGCGCTTTGACAATCGGGAAATTCACCTGCTCGGTCAGCGTACGGCCGAAGATGACGGAGATCAGGGCGTCTGCGTTGACCGCCCAGCCGTTGGCGTTCAGTACCGGAGCAAGGTTACGACGGCGCAGCTTGAGCCATGCCATGATCATACTCGGACCGCTGATGAGCAGCAGGATAGCGACGAAGACGAGTATCTGCTGCCACCATGTGAGCGTCACCCATCCTTTCGCTACGCTGACTAACATCGTACCGATCATGCCTAATGCCATACCGATGGCAGCGAAGATGCCGGCGAACTTAGCGATGTCGAACGCAGGTTTCGGTGCCTCTGCAGGAGCGCCTTCCACTTTCGTCGTCTCGACCTTCGTCTTCATGTCGTCAAAAGCCTTGGCGTCTTTCTCTGCGGCGGACTTGTTGATCTTCTCCTCTATCCAGTTGCCGAACTTACGATACGGAGTCCAGAACGCCTGGCGGATAGAGATCGGGTTATCGATGATCTTCGTCACCGTAGCGTCGTAGTCGTTACCGTCATTGTCGTAGAACACACCGTTCTTGCCGACGCTCAGGTTCTTTATATCGCCTTGGGTCATGGCTGCAACAATCGCCATGGACTTACCGAGTTTCTTGCTCTCGCAGTTGCAGTACAGCAGGTAGATGCCGCTCAGCGGCGCCTGTGCATCGTGCTTGGCGGGATCGTTCACACGCATACAGAGGTGACATGCACGCTGGTCGATGATGAGCGTTCCTGCCTCAAACGAGGCGATGGTCTTCTTATCGTAGTCGTAGAAGTCCTCGAAGGTCACGAAGTTACGCAGCAGGCGGTAGAAATCGCGGTGGAGGAGTAACAACTTACGCAGCGGCATATATTCCGCTTTGGCGGCATTGAGCGCATCGGCGTTCGCCGTTTCTGCAGCCGCTTTGGCTGCCTCCCACTCTGCTATCTGCGCACCCATTTCTAAGAACTTCTTCTCCGTCATACCGGGCTTCGGGGTCTCCTCAGGGATGACCGCCAGACCGAGTTTCTGCAGCTTCTCCTGCTCGAAATACGCAGCGTATTCGGCTTGTTTTTCTTTGTAGGCTGCGATCACGTCTGCCTCTAACGGCGCTGCAGGGATAGCCTGCTCCTCGATCTTCACAGCGTCAATCGCCGCCTGAACCTCCGCCAGAGAGATACTCTCGGAACTGGGCTCTTGACTCTTAGCTATCTTCTCCGCTACCGCTTTGACCGCATCATCGGCGATGTTCTCTATGGCAATCGTGTCGCTCTGCTCGAAGAGCGTCTTCGGGTCTTTCAATGCGCCGCAGAGGTAGTCCGCCGTAGCGATCACCTCCTTCACACGCAGCTTGCCGTCGCCATCGACGTCCATCAGACTCAACGAGTCGCTGCTGATCTCCAAACCATTGACCGGGCAGGACAGAACGGTCCACATCTTCTTGTCCAACTCACCGAGATGACGGATGTCCTCTGCCGACTGAATGCGTACGCGCGTCACACCGCCCACGTTCGCAAAACTCCATTTATATTTTGCCATTTCTCTTGAAATTTAAGTGATACGTTCCTAAAACGGCTGCAAAGATAGTAAAATTTTATGAATTATGCAAATAAATGGGAAGAAATCTTGTATATTTGATTTTTTTTTATTATCTTTGCAGCAAAATTTTAGGACTATGAATGTGAAAGAACGATTAGCGGCGCTGCGCGCTCAGATGCGCGAGCAAGGATTAGCCGCATACGTAGTACCGGGCAATGACCCGCATGCTAGCGAATATATGGCCTCGCACTGGTGTGAGATGCAGTGGTTGAGTGGTTTCAATGGAGAGAGCGGCACGATGGTCGTGACTCTCGACCGCGCATTATTATGGACCGACAGCCGGTACTACCTGCAGGCCGGTATCGAACTCAAAGACAGCACGATTGAGTTGATGCGCGAGAGTGACATCGATTGTCCGAGCGTGGTGGAGTGGCTCTGTGGAGAATTACGAATGACGAATGACGAATTACGAATTGGCGTAAACCCCGAAATGTTCAGCGTGAATGACTTCAAGGAATGGAAAGAGAAGTACGCAGAGGCAGGCATCGGCGTGAAGAGTGTGGACCTGATCAAGCCCATCTGGACGGAAGGCAGGCCGACCATCCCGAGCGACAAGCTCTATCCTTACTCGGCGGATTTTGCCGGAGAGACGGTGGAGGATAAAATCTCGCGTATGCGCGAGATTCTGGAGTCGAAAGTCGAAAGTCAAAAGTCGAAAGATTATGCGCTGATTGTCAGCGCATTAGACGAGATAGCATGGCTGCTGAATATCCGCGGCAACGACGTGGAGTACAACCCCGTAGTGATCAGTTACGTCGTCTTGGAGGCAGACAAATGTACGTTGTTCGTGAACCCGGAGAAGATCGACAGCGCTGCGCAGAACTACCTGGATTTCAATAACATCAACGTACAGCCATACGAGGCGGTATTCGAGTATATCCACGGGCTGAGAGGCACTATCTTCTACGACGGCGCGAAGGTCAATGAGGCGCTGTATGAAGCGATCAGTCAAGACGCAAATGCCAAGAACATTCAATCCCCGATACTCGTTGACAAGGCGAAGAAGAACGCCGTGGAGTTAGAGGGCGAGCGGATAGCGATGCGCCAGGACGGAGCCGCACTCACACGATTCTTCAAGTGGCTCGAAGAGACATTAGTCGAAAGTCAAAAGTCGAAAGTCGAAAGACCGCTGACGGAATGGGATCTGATGGAGAAGCTGCATGAGTTCCGGGCGATGGGAGAGAACTTCGTGGAGGAGAGCTTCGGCACGATAGCCGGTTATCAAGGTAACGGTGCGATTGTGCATTACGCAGCGACGAAAGAGAACTGCGCAGAGGTAAAGAAAGAAGGAATGTTGCTGCTCGACAGCGGCGGTCAGTACCTCGACGGCACGACGGACATCACCCGTACGGTATGGCTCGGCGGTCGGATCCCGCAGCAGGCGAAACTGGACTACACCTACGTTCTCAAAGGTCACATAGCGCTGCAGACAGCACGTTTCCCGCGTGGCACCAGGGGCAACCAGTTGGACGCGTTAGCGAAGCAGTATATGTGGCAAGCCGGCATCACTTTCGGTCACGGCACGGGTCACGGCGTAGGACATTTCTTAGGCTGCCACGAAGGACCGCAGAACGTGCGCACGGATAACAACCCCACCCCGTTAGAGGTAGGACATATCATCTCCGACGAACCGGGTATCTACCGCACCGGCCAATGGGGCATCCGCACGGAGAACCTGATTACCGTCATTCATGCCAAGCAGACGAAAGCAACGACGACGGAAGACGAATGGCTGACGTTCGAGACGCTGACACTCTGTTTCTACGACACGAGCCTCATTGAGATGAGCCTGATGACGGAGGACGAGATAGACTGGCTGAACGCTTATCACGTACGCGTCTATAAAGAGGTTAGTCCGCTGCTGAACGAAGAAGAGCGGAAGTTCCTGGCACGGAAGTGCGCGGCACTGGAGGTCGGGGAATGAGAATTAAAAATGACGAATTACGAATGACGAATTATATGAAAGAGAACAAAATTGACGGGCGGTTATACAACCCCTACATTATTGAAGAAAGACAGCTGAATATCACGCAACTCGATGTCTTCAGCCGTCTGATGATGGATCGCATCTTGTTTTTAAGCGGTGAGGTAGTAGGTGACACGATGGACACGTTAGTGGCTCAGCTGTTATTCCTTGACTCGGTGAACCACGATCCGATTAACCTGTACATCAACTCGCAAGGCGGCGAGTGCTACTCGGGTCTGGAGTTGATCTCGGTGATGAAATTTATCAAATCGCCGGTCTATACGACGGTTCTTGGTCTGGCCGCCAGCATGGGTGCCGTGATTGCTTCGAGCGGCGAGAAAGGTCACCGTATGGCACTTCCCTACTCTCGGTTCATGATCCACCAGCCCAGTTCCGGCATCGGCTACTCGACCTTCAAGGACCAGGCCATCCACCTCAAAGAGATGGAGAACCTCAAGCAGGACCTGTATAAGGTGCTGGCGGAGAACAGCGGTCAGACGATCGATCAGATCGAGACGCTCTGCGACCGCGACAAATGGATGAAAGCGGACGAAGCTATCCAACTCGGATTCCTCGACGAGATAGTAGAGCGCAAGGCATAACCAAGTTTTTGCGCAAGGCATAAAAAAAGAAGCGACCGTTGATGGCCGCTTCTTTTTTGTTTAGTCCTCTTTCTTCGTTTCGATCAAGGCTCCTTGCGGGGTGTATAACCGCTCGTCCTTGCGAATATAGAGTTGCCCGTTGAGGAAGAATTTCTCCGCCGATCGGGTATTTTCCTGAATTGTATTAATTCCCGTTGTAACTGGGCTGAGTACCGTCAGGTTGAGGATAAGCGTCGAGTCACAACCGTGGATTGTAGCATAGGTGACCGTCAGCGTCGTGTCACCCGCGGGGATGAGACTGAGGTCTATATCCTGCCATACTTCTTCGGCACCTGCGGTGATGGTCTTACTGAAACTCATCTCATACTTATTGGAAGCCAGTACCCATAACTCGACGATGGAGTCTCCGCCGAACTGATTCGGGGTGCTTAATGTCACCGTCAGCGGCGTTTTGCTCGGTTTGGAGTACTCTACGTTGTCATAGAAAGCAACTTCTCCTCTGCCGCAGATGTAGATCGAATCTACGCCGTAGGTAGCAGGTGCTTCGTTCACGGTGAGATGCATCGTATAGACGGAGTCACATTCCGTAACGGTAGTATAGACCTTTGTCAGGATCGTATCGCCTACAGGTATCAGGCTGAGGTCGATCTCACGCCATACGCCCGGCTGACCTACGTAGATAGTCTGCGCTTCGTCCTCGAACGCGTACGAAGGATAAACAGTGAGGGTCAACTCATAAACGGAGTCCGTACCGTACTGTGATTGCAGCGAGTCATAGAGGATGAAGGTACCTGCCTCATGGGTAGGCAGCGTCTTCAGACGCCACTCGCCCTCTTCGTTCTGGCAAGCCGTAGCGACCTCCTGAATGAGATATGGGATCGCGTTCACGGTCAGCTGCAGCGCATAGACGGAGTCGCAACCGTCGATATTCTTGAGCGAGTCATACAAGGTGTACGCACCCGGAGTCAAGAGACCGTATTCCTTCTCGCGCCATACGAGCGGCTCATCCATATTGATGGTGGTTTCCTCAGCGAAGAGATGACGCGGCAGAACGGTAGCCGTGAAGGTAACGACGGAGTCACCGCCGAAGATATTCTTCTCCGCTACCGTAACCTCCTCCTCAGTAGCAGCAGTGTACCACTTGCCGGAGAACTCCACCGAGTCCCCGTCGCAGAAAGAAGCACTATACTCACCGTAGGTGGTAGGAATAGGAGAAACGATAAGTTGTTTCTCTACCGGCTCTGCAGCGAAATAGAACTCATTGCCCGCCTGCGTTGCCGTGATAGTTACCGTGCCGGCAGATACAGGGATAAGCGTCGTGCCCTCTACGCGGGCGATAGTCTCATCAGAAGAGGTGTACTCTACCGGCAGTTCAGACGAAGCCGTAGCCGTCATCTCGAAGCTCATACCGTAGTAGAATAGTTCCGGGAAGATGTCCTCCCAGGTGATGGACTGAGCTATTTGACCGTCCTCGACGTGCACCGCTACTTCGGTTGAAGCCGAGGCATAGATAGCCGGGTTAGCCGGCGTGAAAATGACGGTATAAGTTTGCTCGCCAGCCTCCGGAATGACCTCCGGCGTCTGCCATGCGAACGAACCATCTACAGAAGCCGAGCCTCCGATGAGTTTGGATACAGAAAGCGACTGACCGACAGCGATCTCCGAAGCAGTAGGAGCTTCGCTGATGGTGGTCGGTGTCAACAGGATCTCAATCGTCTTGGTCTCCGAAACCGGCTCGTAGCGGTTGTCACCAGCCTGATAAGCGGTGATAGAAACCGTACCTGCAGTAAGGATAATCAGCTGTTTATTTTCATCTACATAAGCGATAGCGCTATCGGAAGACAGATAAGCTACCTCTAATTCGCTCGTAGCCGTGGCATGGAAAGGCTCCAACACATCAGTCGTCAGCGCTTCTGCCGGCAACTCAAAACCGTGGATGGTCTGGTTGAATCCGGTAGCGGTGATAGAGAGGGATATCGTATGGGTGGTCGGGACGGCCTTTCCATCGGTGATAGTGATGAATCCGGTATAAACAGAGTCACGATCCTTCGGCGTGATTGCAACCGTAAAGGTCTCCGTACCATGATCGGCACAATCGGTACCAATAGTGCTGCGAGAGAGTTCAAACGGACACGTAGGATCATCGCTTTCCACCTGCAAATCGACTACATCAATATTCGAACGCGAGACAAAGATAGTCTTTGTCCATCGTACGTTACGCTCTGCATTCTCAACGATTGCGGTCTCGCTGACGATCATCTCGCGCTTACGCGGAACCGATATATTCGAGACATTTGTCTCTGCATACTCCCCTGAACGGAAACGAACTTTTGTTGCTGTTTCATCCAACGCAAATGGGCCATAATTTTTACTATTTGTCTCCAAATTAAAAGAGGAAACTTGTTTCCACTCCATACCGGAGCCAAAATTAGCATACTGGTCAATATAGATTGGTTCACGTTCCGACCACAAATATTTAAGGTTTCCCACTTTAGCAGAAAAAGTCAAAGAAGTCGGTTTTCCGACAAGGTTATACTCTTGAGAAGCCATTGTTGTTTTATCTCCCTTGCCGAAAGTGAAACTCTGATCCGCCAAAGCGTACTCGTCGCATGCAGAGTTCGGGTCACGCACCTTGACAATTTTACGATAGGTAGCTGCGATCCATTCCTCTTCACCGATGATACCTCCGGCCTGGGTAGCGATGATATATGCCTGTCCGGGAGTGCCGGTAATGGTCAGAGTAGCGTTATTCTCACCTCCAAGTGAGATACACTCCGCTGCGCCACCTTCGATAGCATACGTAATGACGCCGCCGCTGGTAGCCTGCGCATCCAACGTGATTGTCTCTCCGGCAGAAGTGGTCTTGAGTCCCACGAGGTTCTGATCCCAAGTGATGACCTGTTTACTCTTCGAGGTTACCGTGAAAAGTTGGAAAGCCTCTATTTCATTGTAAATATCATTCCCCGGGGCATGTGCCGTGATGGTAGCCGTACCATTAGCGATTGCATAAAGCGTCTTACCATCTTCAGAGACAGCCACTATCTCTGCATCAGAAGTGGTATATGTGATGACAGCTTCCTCGTTATCTGCCGTTGCTATAGCATCGCCTGTCAATTCATCCTCTGCATTAAGCGTAAAGGAGGTTGCCTGCAGATCGGCATTCCAGTGAATTGCTTGTTCACGTTTGGTCGTAGCACCCGAGAGAGCCACCGTCTTCGTTACCGAGCCGTTGGTCATCGTGAGCGTTGCATTATGGTTGCCTACCGCTTTATCACGGTCGTACGACACAGTGATGGTCTGTGTTCCATACTGCACTTTACCACCGAAAGAAGCAGGGCTAACTGTGAAGAAGGCCGTATTATCGGATGTCACAGAGAGTGCATTCACGTTACACCACTCTACATCGAATGCCAAATCCGCCTTACCGGAACTAATCGCTCCTTCTCCGAAATCCAGAGAGGTGATAACGACATCATTAACCGTAGGATTATTTACGTATGCCTGGTCAGTTACTATAATGTCAGCAAAGTATCCTGTAAAGTTACCACTATAACATAATTTAATATATTTAGTTGACTTAGAAAGGTTTATCACTTGCTGAGCACTCCATGATGTATTCTTTGACTCATTCGACCATACTCGCGACCAGTTACTATTATCCGAACTTTCATCCACATACCAGTTAGGATTCGAAGAGCCGGAAGCTCCTACTTTATACTTAAATTTTAACTGATAAGGAATACTCTGTTGGTTGAGCGCAATTATCACATACTTATCATCCCAGTTGAAACCGCCTCCTGCGGAACCGACTTTCACTCCACCGTCCCAGCTTTGGGTTCCAGATTTTTTAATAATAATAGAACCATCATTATAATGGCTCTGAGTCATGGTGGTATTATACGGCAATTGCGCGTAGGCTGCTAAAGAGCCTACGGCAAATACCGAAATAAGCATCCAAAGTTTTTGGATTGTTGTTTTAGTTTTCATACGATTAATATTTATTTAACGCGCACGCCGGATGCGTTATACCACGCATCGTTGGAGCGGATGAAAAGCTGACCGTTGATCAGCACTTTCTCGAAGCGCGCTTCGTGAGTAATAATTTCTTCGATACCTTGCTCTTCCGGTACTTTGGGATCCAGCGAGGTACCATCAGCATTCGTGTCCGTATAATCTATACGATATACCGTGTATTTGCCGGACTGAGCATAGTCATCGGCGATTACATATACGAATACACATTTATGGAGTGCATCATAAGCGAAGAACGACTGAGCCGAAACGCCATCTACTACGCCTTTAAAAATACCGCAGGAATCGCAATAGGTGTCATTAATCTTATAGGACTCGCCTTCAAAAGTGATCTCATCACTGCCGAGGGTAAGAGAGAGAAGATGATTGTTATAGATCAACTCTGCATCGTCCAGATATACCTTGTCCGGTTGATCTTTCGTTCCGGTACCACCACCGGGAACCATGTTCGTTGTGAAGGTGGTGAGGAGATATGCCGGCTCTTTGTCCAAGTTTGCCGGATCATAAATGAAAGGCACAGCAATACGTTGCCATCCGAGATCGGAAGTTGCCGAGTAATTCACAAAACCGGCAGCGAGACGTACATCATTGTATTTGGCAGGATCGTCCTCCGGATCCTGATAACGGGCGTCCGTAGTGATGACGGCATTCAGACGAGCCTGGTTAGCCGCATTAGAAGCATTGCGGTCACCGGGGATATACTTAGCCCAGAAAACGATGGAGTCCGGACGTCCATGGAACGGCGTATTGAACGCGCTGTCCGGATCGGAGAAGTTGTAGTTACCGGTTGCATCTGCTGCAGTCATTGAACCGGCATAAATCTGACCGTTGGTGCAGTTACCGTTGGCATTCACGCCACCAATTACACTTTGGGAAGAAATGACTGCGCTATGCGCACCCTTAGAACCCGGACGTACTTCGTCTGACTGTACAAACTGTCCGGTGTTTCCTTTTACAAAGCCTGAGAAGGGACCGGTAGCCGAAACGAACGAGTGCCAGCCTTGCGGCTCGTTATTGGTCCAAGCGCCTTCGAAACCGCCGTTCGGCAGAGCATAGTTGTTTGAGCGAACAGCATCTCCTGCGAAACAAACGATAATCGGTTCCGGAAGGGTTGTAGGCTCCGCAATCTGCAATACAATACCTGCTTCACTCTCCGTAGCCTGCGAAGTGTACGTCTTACCACCTTCCTCATAGGACGCCAAAATATTGATGGTCGCACGCAGATCCAGCAAAACTTGCAGGTAGAGCGTGGTCTCCTCGATAGAGAACTGACCGTCCTCCGACATCGTGATATTCGGCAGAACAATGCTTCCCAGACTTACACCGTTGTATTTAAAGTCCGGCAGAACAAATGTGAGGGTGTTGTCCGTCACACCCGGAAGAAGGTACACTTCGCTGCCTGGATATTCTTCTGAATCGAGCAACAGAGTGCCGTCATACTTACCGCAGACATCCATGATAGATACTGCCATTACTTGTGCCGAGATCATCAGCCCGGCAAAAAGAGTTGTAAAGATTTTTTTCATTGTTTTGTTGTTTAATTATAAATTAATGAATTTTATTTCCTAAAACATCATATATGTGTTCATCCTTGCGGATGATATAGAGTTTTCCGTTATACAGCACTTTGCGAGCTACGCGCTTCTCCAAGCCGGTATTCGGAATACCCGTTCCGATAGGCTCAGGAATAACTGTGAGGTTTAGTACTCTGATCGAGTCACAGAAATCGTCCGACCAATACTCTGCCTTCAGCGTAGCAGAACCTAACGGCATCTGGCTGAGGTTATAGTACTCCCATTGGGTCTCCTCGCCCACAACAATCGTCAGTTCTTCCTCTATGTAATACGACGGGAAGACGGTAATAGTTACATGGACGATGGAGTCTCCGCCGTAGATATTCTTCTCAGAAATACGTACATCGCCGTCAAACGACTCTCTGTACTCTACGCCATCGAAGAGGATAAACTCACCTCCACAGCATTCCGCAGAAAAACTGCCGTATGTGATAGGAATGTCAGATACATGCAAGCGAAGCAGATAGACAGAGTCACAACCATATTGGGTAGTCAGCGAATCGTAGATCAGATACGGATCTTCGCGTTTGGGCAGGTCTTGGATTGTCTTGCCACGCCATTCCAGATTGGCTTCGTTGACGTATTTCTCCTCCGTGAACAGATAGATGGGGTGAACCGTCAGCGTCAGCTTATAGACGGAGTCCATGCCGTAAATCGATTGGAGTGAATCATAAAGCACAAATGTTCCTTCTGCAACGGTAGGTAACACCTGACTATGCCATTCTGCCTCTTCGTTTACGCAGGCGCTCAGAGATTCCTCATACCAATAACCGATTGATTGAACACTCAGCGTCAGCGTATAGACAGAGTCGCAACCGGCCTTCGTTTGTAGCGAATCGGCAAAGGTATATACGCCCGGCGTGAGACCCTGGTAGGTCTTCTCGCGCCATTCATACGACTCGTTCATCTTCATCGTTGCCTCTTCCGGGAACGTATATACCGGATGAACGGTGAGCGTTAACTTATAGACAGAGTCCGTGCCGTATTTCGATACCAGCGAGTCATACACAACGAACGTACCTGACTCATTGGTATTCAGCGTCTTGTCGCGCCAAGCGGCCTCTTCGTTCTGACAAGCACTCATGCTTTCTTCGATCAGATAAGGAATGGCCTCTACCGTAAGCGTCAGCGTATAGACAGAGTCGCAACCGGCCTTGGTCAGCAGCGAGTCAGCAAAGGTATATACGCCCGGTGTGAGATTCTGATAACTCTTCTCGCGCCATGTGTAAGACTCGTTCATCTTTATCGTCGCTTCCTCGACAGGGAAAGCATAAACCGGCAGCACGTTCAGAGTCAGCGTGATAATCGAGTCGCCGCCTCTCGTGTTCGGGATTCGAGTCGTGTATGGTTTTGCTTCGGTCAAGTTCGTGAACAACTCATCCGAATACGGCTCATTAGCGCAGGTCGTAGCCGAATACGCATATTCTGTATCGCGAACCGGCTCTGCCATCTGAAGCGTATAAACGGAGTATGCTTTTGCCTGAGAGTAGCTATCTGCTACTACATAGACAAGTACCTGATTGTGCTCCGCATCAAAGCCGATAAAGGACTTAGACGCCTTACCATTTGTTGTAACTGTAAAAGTATATTCACTATCACTGAACTCCGCGGTAGTATTGGCATGACCATTCGTGAACGAAATAGTATTATTACCCATCTTGAACGTCTGCAACGCGTGGTTATAGATGATCTCCGCATCGTCAAGAAAAACGACATCTGGGCTGTTCTTGCTCGCGTTACCACCGCCGGGGGTTGCATTAGATGAGAATGTTACTAAAATATACGCCGCACTGGAAGGGTCTAAAGAGGTATATGTAAAGGGTGTTGAAAGGCGTTGCCAACCCTTGGAACTGGTAGCCGAATAATTGATCGCTGCACTTGCAACCTTGACCGAACCATAAGAACCGGTTTCGGGATCCTGGTAACGCGCATTCTGCGTAATAACCGCATTAGCACGAGCTTTATTGGATTGATCCGTAACGCTTCCGCCGCCGGGGATATACTTTGCCCAGAATACCAACGAATCCGGCTGACCAACAAATTCTGTATTAAAGCCGGTATTGGAAGGATCGGAGAAGTTGTAGTTACCACTGGCATCAGTAGCTGTCTTCGAGCCGGCATTGATCTGCCCGTTCGTACAGTTACCATTACCCTTCGCGCCCAGGGTTATTTTGGTCTGAATCTTTACGCTGTGTGAACCTGTGGTTCCGGGGCGGACATCCGTGCTCTGTGAGATCTGATCTGTACCGTTCACGAATCCGGAAAAAAGACCCGTCGCGGTAGGAAAGGAATGCCATTCGGATGGTTCGCCCTTAGACCATCCGCCCTCGAAACCGCCATTCTTAAGCTCATAATTGCGTTTTGTCACTTTTTCGCCGTCGAAAGTCATTGTCACAGATACAGGATGAGACGGAGTTGTCAGACTCATCGTGAACGACATGGATGACTCTGAGAGAGAAGAGGCACTGATTGACTTGACATACGTAGCTGCGCAACCTGATGACAGTGTACCATTATTATTTAGTACCATATCTACCAGTACGAGGTCGGCACACTTGCTACTGAATGCTAATGAAGGCACTATCAGCGTCGTGAAGCTTCCCCCTGTACCCGGCAGGACATAGACCTCTTTATTGGAGTACGAAGTGCCGCCGATATTCAGCGTGCCTTTGTACACGCCCGATGCGTCGCTTACCGTCACTGCCATCGCAGAGACAGCCAGCACGCAGGCCATTATAACTGTAGTAAAAATCTTTTTCATATATACTAAACTTTCAAACTTCAAACAAGCACCTCTGGTGCCAAACTCTAAACATTACAGCGTAATATTCATTCTGCACACGAACGTACGCGGAGCGGCTAACGCCATGGGACGGTAGCTGTACTCCGTATTCAGCAGGTTATTGATCAGGAACTGAACCTCCACGTGCTCTTTGAACCGTACCGCAGCGCGCAGATCCATCGTGAAGACACCTTTGTTATGCTCCATCCAGTAGTCGTGCAGCGACACGCCATCCTCATAACCGAAGATGAACTTACGGGCATAATCCATCAGATCCGGTTCTGCCTTCTCACGCTCGTCCACCATAATATAATCCACCGCCAGCATCTTACTGCGGTACATCATATTGATACCCAGCGACAACCACTTGTAGTTATAATCGATCGTGGTCTTGAAGGAGTGTTTGTTGCGGTATTTCAGATACTTGGAATCATTGGATTTGTTCTTCATCTGCAACGGATCGGTATAGGTCTTCTCCTCCTCGATACGTTTCTCGTTATCCAGATCCTCCGGCTCCGTGAAGGTATAACCGATCGAGTAACGCAGACCCATCTCTTTCTGGATATCTACCTTACCTGCCGTGCTAACCTCGCAGCCGTAGATACGAGCGTGGTTGACGTTCACGAACTGCGCACCGATACCGATACCGGCGTTGCTCAGCGATTTGGTCGTCTTGATATCATCGATCATCTTCTGCGCTTCGCCGATGACATCGTCCATCGAGTTGATCATCGTGAAATCGGAGTTTTTAAACAAACCGAATTGATACTCAATCATATCCCTATACTCTGTATAGAAGGCTGCTACGTCCAGCGTACCGGTAATCGGGCCGAACTTATACAGTTGCTTGTAACCGATCTCCGCATTGAAGCCCGACTCCGGCTTGATATCGTGATTCGGGTAAACACCTACGCCACCGATATCCTTGCGGGCGAATTTCTCCGTGATAGACGGGTTACGATAGCCCTGACCGAAGCTCGCGCGGAGGAATCCCGCTTTGTATATCTCCCAGTTCAAACCGGCGCGGAACACCGGACGAACCGGGCAGAGCCATTTGCCGATCTGGATATTTGCCTCTTTATAATGATCATCCATACGGTAGTACTCCAGACGCATTCCCGCACTCAGCGACAGCTTGTCGGCGATGCGGTGGTCGTACTGCAAGTACGCCGCTACATTATCCGTATGGTGCGTACCGGTGATATTCGCCGTATTCGTGATATGGTTCCAGTTCACGCCGGTCGTCAGACGGACGCCCGAGTTCCATTGTTTGGCAAACTGATAATCCAGATAGCCGTTGTACGTCAACTCAGGCCTTGTCGGGTCGTTGTTCGCTAACAGATGCATCGCATAAGCTACTGCGTCCTGCAACTCCGCTACCGTTCCCGTATAACCTAAACCATTCTGTACCAGGTCAATACCGCTCTTCACTGCCCCCAGCCAGTCCTCGTTCATTACCGGAATAGCGACATCTTTGAACGTCAGGATAAGCGCATCCTCCGTGCTCATTCCGCCATCCGTATAACCCTTGAACTCGTCGTACTTACCCTTCACTTTTCCCAAGTCAAAGCTCTGCACAGCCCATTTCGCCAACTCCTCCGTACTCATCGTCGCAGAAGGCGTCGTCAGGTTGTCAGACGTCAGATAGAAACGTGCGCGGATCTTATGCGAAGTACCTTTGTCTGCATCGTCGTAGTTCCAGAACGGATCGATATTGAAGTTATGCTCCTTACGGCCCATATTCGTCAGCGGCGAAGGATGAATAGGATCCTTCGGGCTGCGCCAGATGAAGAAATCGCCGTATTGGTTAGCAACGTAATTCATGTTTGCTCCCATCGTCATATATTTGCCTGCCTCCATCGGCTGGTGGTATGTCAGATTTCCACCCAGACGCACACGGTCGTTGAAACTCTGCTGGCGATAGCCCTCATCTTTAAATCCACTAATAGCGCCCGAGACATCGAAATTGCCTACTCGTCTGGAGTGCGAAGCCTCTGCGCCGTAATACAACGGCAGACGCGCGCCCGTGTACGCGTAATCCTTATAATTATCATATACTCCCACATAACCGCTGATCTTCGTCTCCGGCTTCACGCCCGGACGTTGTGTACGCACATTGATCACACCGTTCAGCGCCGACGAACCGTACAACACCGACGAAGCACCTTTGATCACCTCCACCTGGCCGACGTTCTCCAGCGGCACGTTATTCCAATTGATCTCACCGGTCTTCGGATTCAGAATCGACATACCGTCCATCAACACCTGGCAACGGCTACCGACGCTATACGTCCATCCTCCACCGCCACGGATAGAAGGCTGTTTGTCGATAATCTCCACACCCGGCAGTGTCTGTAAAGTCGCCGACAGATCCGTCGGGGCCTGGCTGCGAAGCGCCTGAGGCTTCAACACCTCCATCGAAACCGTCACATCCGTTGACCTCTGTTCAAAACGCCCTGCCGTCACAACGACATCGTCGAGAATCTCATTATGCGTCAGCAACGGCACATTCAGCACTTTCGTCAGAGAATTAACCGACCTCGTCTCTGTGTCATAGCCCACATACGAGAAACTCAACATCGTCGGCTTGCGGGTATCTACCAAAATCGTATAATGTCCGTCAAAATCGGTTACGGTACCTTTCGACGGATCGTTCTTATCGCACACCGTTACGCCGATCAACGGCTCACGGGTCTGAAAATCTGTAACGACGCCGGAAACCTCGGTCATGTGCCCCCCACCCGACGTCTGCGCATATGTGCACAAAGTGCACATCAACATAAGAAAAAATAGAGAAATTTTGTTGTGATTCATTATAATTTGTACCTTATATTCAAATTCGGGTGCAAAATTACTGCTTTATTCTGACATACACAATATCAAATTTTAAGAGAAAGTGCTCATTTTTTATTATTTTTGTTAAAATCTTAAAAATAGTACATAATTTTGGGCACAAATTTTATATTTATGTACATATTATATTAAAAAAAATGAGCCCCGTTTTGAGGGCTCACTTTTATACTTTTAAACGTGGCTTCAGCCACAATTAAACCTCTTACACCTTATTCTTTTAGTAAATCGACACTCCTGTTGACGAATTTCGCGAGCGCTTCGCCTTTCAGTTGTCCACTCGCCAGCAAAGCAATATCAATCAGCTGTTTGATCTTCTCGTCTTCGCCTTCAAGCTTATAGACGGTCTTGACTTCCGTCTCTTTCTTGCCGTCTTTCTCCACTTCTTCATTCACTTGCTCGCTACTCTCTTTTGCCGCAAGCTCCTGAATCAGCGGGTGAGCCGTATTCACAACAAGGTTATAACTGTCCGGCATCTGGCCATAGAAAGACATGCCTTGCTGGTGCGCACTCATTTCCTTCATTCGGCGCATGAACTCGTTCTGCGTCAGGAAGACTGGCAACGCATCCGCAGCCGCAGCCTCGCAAGTGACGGTATAACGCAACTTATCCTCCGCGCTCGGCAGCAAGTTCTCAAAGGCCTTTCTCAGACCCTCTTTCTGCTCGTCGGAATACGTATCTTTCGCCTGGTCTTCCTTCTTAATCAGGTTCTCGATGGTGTCGCTATCAATCCGCACGAAACGAAGTTTGTTATCTTCTGCTTTTTGCTCGGCTTGCGACATACAATGCACATCCAACTCGCCGTCCATCAGCAGCACATCGTACCCTTTTGCCTTCGCACGCTCGATATACGTATAATGTGCGTCCGGATCGTTGGTATAAAGGAGTACCAGATTGCCGTCCTTATCGGTCTGCGCGTCCTTCACCTGCGCCTTGTATTCATCGAGCGTCGCGTACTTGCCGTCGAGGTTCTTCAGCAGCGCAAAATCTTTCGCTTTCTCGTAGAACTTCTCGTCGGTCAGCATACCGAACTGAATGAACATCTTGATATCGTCCCATTTCTTCGCAAAC
The DNA here is from genome assembly GCA_002372695.1 of Bacteroidales bacterium UBA3717. Taxonomy (GTDB): domain Bacteria; phylum Bacteroidota; class Bacteroidia; order Bacteroidales; family Paludibacteraceae; genus Colicola. The sequence goes on along the minus strand of DFHS01000018.1, from coordinate 147,068 downwards.
TCCTCTTTATCAGCCTTATACAGTTCCATGAGTTTGTCAGCGACCTTCTTGGTGATGTACCCGCTGATCTTCTTGACATTATTGTCGCTCTGCAGATAAGAACGGCTCACGTTCAGCGGGATATCCGGACTGTCGATCACGCCATGCAACAGCGTCAGATACTCCGGCACGATATTCTCCACCTCATCCGTCACATAGACTTGGTTGCAGTACAGTTGGATCTTGTTGCGATGTACATCTAAATTGCTCTTGATCTTCGGGAAATACAGGATTCCCGTCAGGTTGAACGGATAATCCACATTCAGATGGATATGGAACAACGGTTCCTCAAACTGCATCGGATAGAGTTCGTGATAGAACTTGTCGTAATCTTCGTCTTTCAACTCGCTCGGCTTGCGCGTCCAGGCAGGATTAACGTCATTAATGATGTTCTCTTCATCAAGTTCTACCTCTTTGCCGTCTTTCCACTCTTTCTTCTTGCCGAAAGCAATCTCCACCGGCAGGAACTTGCAGTATTTCTTCAGCAAGCCTTCTATCGTCGCGTCCTCCAGATACTGGCTGAACTCATCGTCGATATGCAGCACGATATCCGTTCCGCGCTCGGCTTTGATGGTCTCTTCCATCGTGTACTCCGGATCGCCCTCACAGCTCCAGTGAACGGCTTTCGCGTCCTCTTGATAACTCAGCGAGAAGATCTCCACTTTCTTGCTGACCATGAATGCGGAATAGAAGCCCAGACCGAAATGTCCGATGATGGCCTCGGTCTTGTCTTTGTATTTATTGACAAACTCCTCTGCGCCGCTGAACGCAATCTGGTTGATATATTTGTCCACCTCCTCAGCGGTCATGCCTATTCCGTGATCCGAGACCGTCAAGGTCTTCTTATTCTTATCTATGGACACGCGTACACGCAAATCGCCCAGGTCGCCTTTCACTTCGCCGACCGACGACAGCGTCTTCAATTTCTGCGTCGCATCTACCGCATTGGAAATCAACTCACGCAAAAAGATCTCATGATCCGAATACAAAAATTTCTTAATGACGGGGAATATATTGTCACTCGTTACCCCAATATTACCTTTACTCATAGTATATGTTTTGTTTAAAAATTTCGTCATGTCGTCATGACGTTATGCCGTCATGCCGATTTTTTCTGAACAAAACTCATGCCATGAGCTTTTTTCTGCCAAAATGGCAGTTATTCGTAGCCTTTGTTCTGCTTCAGGTTTCCGTTGGTCTGCAGAGCTGTTTGGGGAATGGGGAATACGGAGAGACCGGGATCTATATCGAATTTGCCGAAGCGGATCTGATCCTGCCGATGCCAGCCTTCCCACATCAGTTCGATCCACCGTTCGTAATAGATATTCTCAAGCGTCGCATCGCGGGGTTCGATCGTCTGGTTGAGCGCCATCGCTTCGCGCAGACGGACCAATTCAAACTCCGTCTGTCCGTCTTCGCCGTTGCGCACCTTCGCCTCTGCCATCATCAGATAGACGTCCGCCAGACGGAAGAGAACAATATCGCTGTTGCGCAACTGGCCGTCGAAGATCGTTCCCGGGTCGTGCGCATACTTGCTCATGCGTGCGCCTGCCGTCGCCACATACGGACTGCCCGTCAGGTTCATTTGCACCTCGCGGGGATAATAAACCAGCGTATCGCCGGAGGAAAGAACCAACGGTACTCCCCGCACATGGACGATGCCAGAGAAGAAAGTAGTCGGGAAACGGCAGTCCGGATGGTTCGTGCCGTAACCGAACACATCCAGCGTCTCCTGGGTTGCACAAGAACCGTTCTCGCCGCCGTAACCCATCGCCGCGGCGTGCTGGTAATGGAGACTGCGGAACAGGTTCTTGAACCTATTCCGATACACATTCGGATCCATCGGAATGGTGAAAATATTCTCCGTCGCGTCTTCGTTGTACGTCGAGAAACAGTTCAACTGGCTCTCGCAGAGCACATATCCGGCTTGGGAACCGAGTATCTGCCGGCCATAGAAATTGACTGCCTCCCACGCGTTTTTCTCTCCCGCGTCGCCGCAAGGCAGTTGGATGGTCTTGCCGTCCGGTCGCACCTCATCCGTCCAGTCGTCATCGCGCCAAACCTCCGCATTGAGCGCCATTTTCATCAGCATAAAATGCACTACAGGCTTGGTCACACGACCGTAGTATTCGCCGCGGCTGTTGCTGCGCTCGTCGGGCAGGTAGAGCAATGCCATCTGCATCTCATCCCATGCGAAATCAAACACTTCGCTCCGTTCGGACTGGTAGATATCATGCACGGGCATGGTTATTTTGGTCACTATAGGCACGCGCCCGAACAGGTCCAGCAGGTACATATACGCCATCGCGCGCACCGCACGCACCTCGGCGTTATAACTCATCGACTGGTCCCGGGTCAAGAGATATCCGTATTCGTCCAGAAGCGACAGCGAATAGTTGCACAGCCCCACGAGTTGGAACAGATACCGCCATGAGTTCTCGCAGCACTCGTTGTCAACCGTCCATGTATGCTCGTGCAGATCCACCCACAGACCGCCGTCCCACCAGTCGCCGCCGCGCACCGGAATGATCGCTTCGTTGGACGCAAAAGTCTGCAGATCATACACGCCGCGGTACGTTCCCTGCAGCCCGTAACCGTCCGTGCTGCCGCCTATATGGCTATACAGCGACAGAACCGCCTGCTGGTACAACGCCGACGCAGAGGTGATCACCTTCTCCTGCGGCTGACCCGAATACGGATCTTCGTCCAGAAAACCGCACGCACTCATCAGAACCACCACCGGCAGCATAAATAAGAATCTTCGGAATCTCGGTAACTCGATATGTCGATATTTCGGTCTCATGACTAAAACTGTATTTGCAGCGACAGACTATACGTCCGGCTCACCGGGTACGAACGCTTGTCGTCCACTCCTAAGGTGTTGTTAATCACCGTACTGTTGATAATTGGTGTCAGCCCCGAATACCCTGTGATTGTCGCCAGATTATTGACCGAAACGGAGAGCCGCAGCGCCGAAAGCCGGTATTTGCGCTGACGAGCTGCCTCGGACGGCTGGTAAGTCCACCCTAATGTCAAGTAGTCGATATTGACATAATCCCCGCGCTCCAGCCAATAGTCCGTCACCGTCAAGTCGTCTATATTGCGCTCGCTCGCATCCTTCATCACATTGTAATACGGCATTGAACCCATATTCATATAACTGAGCGCCGTTCCGTTGTATATCTTATGCCCGAAAGCGCCGTTCAACTGAATCGAAAGGTCAAACTGTTTGTACCGGACGGAGATATTACTGCCCAACAGCACTTTCGGCGTCGCCTGACCGCACACACGCCGGTCGCCGCTGCCGTCCGACAAGTCCACAAATCCGTCGCCGTCCAAGTCCTCAATCTCATACACCCGCTCGCCCGTTGAGGTCGTCGTCAGACCCGTGCAATGCGGCAGATAGAACACGCCTAACGAATAACCCGGAATCTGGTACACCACATCCGTGTTGCCGCCGTGCAGACCCGCTCCGTTGACCGACGCAATCGGCGTATAAGTCGGAGCCGTCAGATACTCGTTCTCGTAATAACCGTTCAGAGAAAGCAACTTGTTCTGCTGCCACGTCAAGTTAATTCCGATATTCAGCCCCCAGTCCTTTGTCTGGACTGCCGCCAGACCGAAACCGACCTCCACACCCTGGTTCTGCATCTTGCCGAGGTTCGCCAGCATCTTGTCGTAGATAAACGGCGGAACCGGCATCGTGTAGTTATACAGCATATCGTAGATATACGAGTAGTAATAATCCGCGGTAAAGACCACCCTGTTCTTCCAGAATCCCCACTCCATCCCCACATTCGCCGTCTGCGTCTTCTCCCACGTCAGGTTCGGGTTCTCGTTCCGCGCGATACCCAATATCACATCCGGCAGACCTTCCGACTCCGTGATACCGGTCGGCGTCATCAGCCTCAGCGACTGATAAGCCGCGATACCTCCCAAGTTACCGGACAGACCCCAGCCGGCGCGTATATTCAGCCGCGTCAGCCATTCTTCGTCCCGCAGCCACGACTCGTTCTTCATGTTCCAAGCGATGTTGGAGGAAGGAAAGAAACCCCATTTATGCCCTTTCGCGGCTACCGAACTGGCATCCCCGCGGGCAGAGATAGTGAACGTATAGCGGTTCAGAGCCGTATAACTCACACGCCCCATCACGGAAGCCATCCGCTGCTGCTCATAACTGCTGCCGCTGCCGTCCCACAGACGCAATGCACCCACGGATATATTGTCGTACCCGTACGCATTGGACGCCAAGCGGTTGATCGTTGTGTGAAAACCCGTCAGCGTCCGACCTTGTAACTCGCCCAGCACATCCGCCTCCAGCCGGTGAGAACCTTGCCATTCGTGCCCGTAATGAAGCACGATATTCGTCAGCCACACATGGCTCTTACCCGCCTCGCGATACACCTTGCCCGTGCTCTCCATATACGTCGGATAGAAATGGCTCTCGTCGTCCGCGTCGTAACTGTAACTGCCATAAATCGCAGCCGTCAGACCGTAGCCGATATCGCCTTTGATCCGCAGATGCGTGTTGAAATGCATCGCCTCGTTGTGCTTCTGAATGTCCAGCAGACCCATCGGATGGTTTACTTGGCTCGCATCGGCATAGCCGCTATAACCGCCCGAAGCGTTGCGTTCATTAGGGAAAGTGGGATTGAATGCCGCGGCCGAATAGAACGTCTTCTGCACGTCGTTCAGGTATTGGTTATGTCCCAGCGCGCCGAACAGACCCAGATCGAACGTCAGCCGCTTGGACAGCATGTGTTGCGTCACATCCACTTTCGCGGTCAGATTGCGCGTCCCCATCTCGCGGACGATACTGTTGTTCTGGCTATAACTGATCGCGCCGCGATAACTGCTGGTCTCCGTTCCCCCGCCGATGGCAATATGATGATTATGAACCAAACCCGTTCGTATGATAGCCCGCTGCCAGTCCGTCGAACTGCCGCCGTCCACGATCTTCATACCGCGGCTGCTCGCCAGCACTCGGTACTCATCCGCATTCAGCATCCTCAGGAACTTATCCGCGTGCGCGAAACCTATATTACCCGCGTACGAGACATGGATCTTCCCTTCCGCCCCGCGACGTGTCCGAACTTCGATCACACCCGCCGCGCCGCGGGCTCCGTACTGAGCCGTCTGAGCGGCATCCTTCAGTATAGTGAAACTTTCTATATCGCCCGGAAAAATTGTAGCTAACGTCCGCAGATCGGACGACATGCCGTCTATCATCACAAGCGGTTCGTTACCCCCGGTCAAGGAGTGGTTGCCGCGCACCCGGACGGACGAAAGCATCGCCTCCGGATTCGTGTTCGATCCCACCGTCACACCCGCCGTCTGACCGTTCAGCACATCCAGCGAGTTAATCAGATGTCCGCGACGCGACGTCTCCACCTTCAGCGTGTCGGTCTCGGAAGCCACCGGATCGATCCGCTCCGCCCTTGCCACAAACGGCATAAGCATCAATAGTACTATCGGAATGGTGTGTCTCACTGGTACGTTCAGTTTCTCATGATAAATCGCCTGCAAAGGTACAAAAAATATTTCATATACGCAAATGAAAATACGAAAAAATTTGCATATGTCAAAAAAAAGCAGTACCTTTGCAGCCGTTTTGCGGCTGGAAAGCAAACGCAACGACGAAAGGTACAACAAATGAATGAATTTTTAGAGACAGAAGAAGCCATCCTGAAGATGCTCAAGACCGTCTTCGACCCGGAGATTCCGGTAAACGTGTACGACCTAGGGCTGATTTACGGCATTGATATCAAGGAAGATGGCACATGTGATATCACCATGACGCTTACGGCGCCTTCCTGCCCTGCGGGCGATTTTCTGGTGGAGGACATCCGCCAGAAAGTGGGTTCCGTAGAGGGCATCAAGGACGTGAACGTCAACATCGTCTTTGAGCCCGAATGGACCAAGGATATGATGAGCGAAGAAGCCAAACTCGAACTCGGCTTCCTGTAAATTTGAAATCATAAATTTGAAATCATAAATTTGAAATCATAAATGATTTACTTCCTAAGCGACGCACATTTAGGCAGCTTGGCAATCGAGAAAGGCTGGGCGCACCAGAAAAAACTCATCAACCTCCTTGAGAAGATGAGTGAGGACGCCGTCTCCATCTATATGCTCGGAGACATGTTCGATTTCTGGATGGAGTATTACATCCACGACAAAAGCAAACATCAATATCACCCCTTCTGCCGCGAGATACGCAAACTCATCAAAAAAGGCATTCACGTCCATTTCTTCACCGGCAATCATGACCTCTGGACCTTCGGCGGTCTGGCAGAACTGACCGGCGCTGAGATCCATTACGAGCCATGTACCATCCTCCGTTACGGCAAAGCGATCTACCTCGCCCACGGCGACGGGCTACTGCCGTCCGACTGGGAGAAACTCTACCCCAAAAACGTCAAGAAACAGATCGAGCGGTTCATGAAACTGCGTAAGATATTCCGCTCGCCGTTCCTGCAGTTCTGTTTCCGCGCGCTGCCGCCGGCTTGGGGCAACAAACTCGGCTATGAATGGGCGAAGAAAAGCCGCCTCAAAGAGCTCGAAAACCCTTGTCCGTACAAAGGTGAGAACAAAGAGGAACTGGTGCTTTTTGCCAAAGAGCAAGAGAAACAAAACACCCACCGCGACTACTATATCTTCGGCCATCGGCATATCGAACTCGACCTGCAGATCCCGTCCGGCAGCCGTGTCATCATCCTCGGCGATTGTTTCAAGCAATGGACCTACGCCAAACTCGATCACCACGGCAATCTGACCCTTCATAATTTTGATTCGTAATTTTTAATTTTTAATTTTTAATTTTCTTGTGCACACTCGCGAAGAACAATTAGCCGCTTTCGGACGGCTGTTAGATATCATGGACGACCTCCGGGAGAAATGCCCGTGGGACCGCAAACAGACCTTCGATTCCCTCCGCCAGAACACCATCGAGGAGACGTTCGAACTGGCGACCGCCATCTCCCGCCACGATATGACGGAGATCTCCAAAGAACTCGGAGACGTGCTTTTGCACGTTGTTTTCTATGCCAAGATGGGCTCCGAGACGAACGACTTTGATATAGCCGATGTCTGCAACCGGCTCTGCGACAAACTCATCTTCCGTCACCCGCATGTCTATGGAGACGAAGCGGCAAAGAATGCCGAAGAGGTCAGCCATCTATGGGAACAAGTCAAACTCAAAGAAAAAGGCGGCAACAAGACCGTCTTAGGAGGCATTCCGGATGGTCTGCCTTCGCTCGTCAAGGCATACCGCATCCAGGACAAAGTGGCGAACGTCGGCTTCGACTGGGAGAACCGCGAAGACGTCTGGGAAAAAGTGAAAGAAGAAATAGCAGAGTTTGAAGCCGAAATGCGCTCTTCAGATGAATCCGCCAAGTTTGGCGGATCCCTTGAAGCGGAATTCGGAGACGTCCTCTTCGCCCTTATCAACGCCGCACGCTTATATAAAATCCGCCCGGACAATGCCCTCGAGCAGACGAACCTCAAGTTCATGCGCCGTTTCAACTATCTCGAAGCACGCGCCAAAGAGCAAGGACGCGACCTCAAAGATATGTCCCTCGAAGAGATGGACGAGCTTTGGAATGAAGCCAAAGCCAATGAACAATTATCAATTAACAATTAACAAAGCGTCCTCCAAAATCCCTTTGTAAATTGTGATTTATACATTGTAAATTAAAAACGGGTCATTGCTGACCCGTTGTGCGGCATAAAAGACTCGAACTTTCACTCCTCGCGGAACCAGATCCTAAGTCTGGCGCGTCTACCAATTCCGCCAATGCCGCTCGCTTACGCTAAGGCTCAATACGACTCGCGACCTCGTCGCTCATATGAATTTTCGCCTTGCGCTACGCTCTCCCCACAACAAACACTTCGTTGGTTTGTTCCGGGGGCCCCGAAGGAAAAAGCGTGCAAAGGTACGAAGAAATTTTGAATTATGCAAGAAAATTCGCAAACTTTTTATCATATTTTGCCAAATGGCGTAAAAATCGTCCATCGTTGGACACCTTCTCCCGTCGCGTACGTGGGTGTGATGGTCGGCGCAGGAACGCGACACGAGACTCCCGAAGAAAACGGAATGGCGCACTATATCGAGCATTGTGTCTTCAAAGGCACAGCTCACCACTCCGCCCGGCAAATCATCCATGCCATCGAAGGGATCGGAGGAGAGATTAACGCCTATACGACTAAAGAGGAGACCACTTTCTATGCCGCCATCCTTGCCGAACACGTCCAACTCACGCTGCATCTTATCGCAGAGATGATTCTCCAGCCCACTTTCAGAAAAGAGGAGACCGACAAAGAGCGGATGGTCATTATGGATGAGATAGAGAGTTATAACGACAGCCCGTCCGAACTCATCTACGACGATTTCGAGAGCCTCGTCTTCGCCGGTTCCAGCCTCGAGATGCCCATTTTAGGCACCAAAAAGACGCTTCGACACATCTCTTCCAAACCCTCCTACCCGCTCGAATGGATGAAAACACACTACACACCCGACCGGATGGTGGTCTTCTGCCAAGGAAACGTCAAACCCGAGAAAATCTTCCGCCTCGCCGAAAAAGAGTTCGGCTCACTTCCTATCCAACCTCAAAACACGCCAAACACCGACGGTCAACCGACGGTCAACCGACAGTCAACCGACGGTCAAAGCCCCTGTAAGTTCGAGGTTTCTTACCGAAAAAACACCCACCAGGTCCACGCGATGCTCGGCGGGAAAGCCTATCCCCTGGGACATGAAAGGCAATTAGCGATGTTTTTGCTCAATAATATCTTGGGCGGCGGAAGTCTCAACAGCCGGCTCAATCTCTCGCTGCGCGAGTCCAAGGGCCTCGTCTATACCGTCGAATCGACCTATACGCCCCTTTCGGACACCGGCTACTGGTGCATCTATTGGGCGTGCGACCCGGAAGACTACACACAAAGTCTGGCGTTGGTGCAAAAAGAGCTGGACAAACTGCGCGAGACGCCACTCACGCCTTCTGCACTCCGCCACGCACTCATCCAACTGCGAGGACAATTAGCCATCTCCGCGCAAAATCAGGAAAACGCCGCACTCGCTATGGCAAAGTCGATGTTATACCATGGCTCTGCGCCAGATTGGCAGCAAACTTTCGAAAAAATAGCAAATACGACATCCGAAGAACTTTTTGACGTTGCAAATGATTTGTTTTTGGCGCAAAATCGTTACATTTTGACATACAAATAGTACAAAAACATTTTTTTTTGCATTTTTCTTGCAAATAATTTGGTCATATCGAAAAATTGTTGTAACTTTGCGCGATTTTTCATTTGTGCGCGTGTGCGTATCCTTAATTTATATGCATACATACGCGCGAGAAAAGGGTTATAGAAAACAACAATTAACAAATTATAACAAGCAATGAAGAAGATTTTAACACTTATGTTTCTTGCCGCGATGAGCATTGGGTTGTTCGCGGAGAAACAAGTAAGCGGTGTGGTAGTCTATGAGAATGGGGAGCCTGTGATTGGCGCCAGCATTCAAGCGAAGGGTACCACACAGGGTACGATCTCGGATTACGATGGTAAATTCGAGATGGAAGTTCCGGAGTCTGTGAAGACTTTGGTTATCAGTTATGTGGGTATGACTACCAAAGAGGTTGCTGCCGGACAGAACCTCAAGATCACGATGTCGGAGAACAGCGAGGTTATCCAGGAGGTAGTCGTTACCGGTTACGGTACAGTAGCGAAAGGCGCTTATGCCGGTTCCGCTCAGGCCGTAAAGGCAGAAGACATTGAGAAAAAGAACCCGTCGGATATCACCAAGGCTTTGGCCGGTGAGGTTGCCGGTGTACAGGTGGTCACCTCCAGTGGTCAGCCGGGTACCGTGAGCTCCATCCGTATCCGTGGTATCGGTTCTATCTCCGCCAGCAGCGCTCCGCTCTACGTAGTAGATGGTATTCCTTTGGACGCCGGTTCTATCAGCTCCATCGACCCGAACGATATCGCTTCTACCACTATTCTGAAAGACGCAACCGCTACTTCTTTGTACGGTAGCCGCGGTGCCAACGGTGTTGTCCTGATTACCACGAAAAAAGGTAGCTCCAACGGCGATGATGGCAAGATCGAGGTGGACGTAAAAGCCGGTGCAAACATGCGTCTGCTCCCGATGTACGACGTGATTGACACGCCGGAGGATTACGTTGTTTTAGCATGGCAGAGCTTGTACAACCAGGCTCGTCTGAGCAGGGATATCCCGAACTCCATCAACGTTGCGAACTCAAAATTGTATAGCTCGGACGGTCTGCCTCTGTCCTACAACCTCTGGGAGACCCCGGGTCCGGGTGAGACGCTGATTGAGCCTTATACCAACGGACGCGTACAGCCGTATTTCAACCCGAACGTAAAACGTCTGGCAGCATATGAGAAGATGGATAGCTGGTATGACGCTATGTTCCATAATGGTCTGAAACTCGAGGCTACCGCGAAAATCAGCGGCGGTAGTGAGAAACTGAACTATTATACCTCGTTCGGTTACCTGAAGGACGAGGGTTACTATACCGCTTCGGATTTCCAGCGTTTCAACACGCGTGCCAATGTCCAATATCAGGCAAAGAAATGGTTGAAGGGCGGATTGAACATCCAATATTCGTACTCCTCTATCAGCAACCCTGTACAGGATGACGAAGCTGCGAATAACGGTTTCTTGTTCTACCTGCAAACGCCGCCTATCTATCCTGTTTACAGACATAACGAAGACGGATCGATTGTCATCGACCCCAGAACCGGAGAGAACATGTACGACTATGGTGAGCCGACGAAAGCCGGTGACTCCAACGGACGTCTCTACTCCTACGGTATCAACCCGGTAGGTGCTTTACGTTGGGATAAGCAGAAAACGGTTCGTCATCAGACGGTAGCAAACGCATTCTTGGAGTTCAAGCTCTATGAGGGTCTGAAATTCACCATCAACCTCGGCGCGCAATACATGAACAACCGTTCTAACGGCTTGACCAACAAGTACTACGGTGATGCAGCAGGTATCGGTCGTCTGCGTAATACGCAGTATAACTACCTGGCTGTAACGAGCAACCAGTTGTTGGAGTACAACAAGTCCTTCAACGAGCACACTATCCGCGTTATGGCGGGTCACGAGACCACGTATTTTAACTACAACGTACAATACGGAGAGAAGAAAAACATCGTAGATGACAACATTACCGAGTTAAGTAACGGTGTTTCGATGGATGCCGTAGTCGGTTACGGACGTACCAGCACATTGGAGTCCGCGCTCGCTACCGCTACGTACGAGTACGACAACCGTTATTTGATTACCGCTAACTATCGTGCCGATGGTTCCAGCCGCTTTGCGAAAGGTCATCGCTGGGGTCACTTCGGTTCTGTCGGCGGTGCATGGAACTTCACCAACGAGCACTTCTATGAGGGCACTTCTGTTGCTGACTGGATCAAGAACGGTAAACTGCGTCTGAGTTGGGGTGTTCTGGGTAACCAGGAGATTGGCGACGCCGGAGACATGCTCTTCTCGGATTCCTATGACATTGAGAACGTGAATGAAGAGAAAGGTTACATATGGAACTATCGCGGTAACCCGAACTTGACATGGGAGCGTACGAGTACGGTTGACCTTGGTCTGGAGTTCAGCCTCCAGAAATACCTCGATGTAGAGTTTGACTACTTCTACAAGAAGACCGACAATATGCTCTTCCCGCGCAATGTAGCTCCTTCACTGGGTTACGGCGGATACTACGTCAACGATGCAGCGATGGCTACGCAGGGTGTTGAGTTTGACCTCAAGGCACATGCGCTGGATATGCGTAATATCAAGTTGGATATCCGTCTGAACGGCGGTTACTATACCAACAAGATGCTGTTGATGCCTATCGACGGCTATAACGAGGACGGAAGCGAGAAACGCCAGGTGATTGCTCAATACGGCGTAACGGCAATGTCGGTAGGACACTCTTATACAGAGTATTATATTCCTCATTATGAAGGCGTTAACGAGGATGGCGAGGCTACTTATACCGCTTACTACGATGCCTCCAAGGGAGGTTTCAGTACCGAAAAATCGGCTGAATTGATTGCGGATGGCCAGACGGGTGACAACTACGTCATCTCGGTATATGAGTACAAGCAGAAACACCGGGATGCAGACATCCAATCCACAACCGTTTCCGGCACAGAGTCTTCTTACGCAGGCTATAACTATAACGGAAAGAGCTCCATGCCGGACCTCGATGGTGGTTTTGGTGTTGATTTCGAGGCTTACGGCGTAACCCTGAGCGTCAGCTGCAGTTACCGTATCGGCGGTTACGGATACGATAACAACTACGCGCTGCTGATGCATAGCGATGCTATCGGTAAGATGAACTGGCACAAGGATATCAAGAACGCATGGACGGAGAATAACACCAATACGAATATTCCTCGTTTGTCCAATGGTCATGACCTTTATGCAAACATGATTAGCGACCGCTTCCTGACCAGTAACTCCTTCCTGAGTTTGAACAACATCAACCTCGGTTACAAGTTCCCGAAGAAATGGATTGAGAAGATCAAACTGAATGTACTGCAAGTATGGGTAGCAGCCGACAATCTGGCTATCGCTTCCGCACGAAAGGGATACAACCCGATGATGTCCCTTTCCGGAACCAACTCGTACGCAGAATATACGCCTCAATCGACCATTATGGGAGGTATTAAAGTTCAATTCTAAAAATAGGAGATTATAACAATGAAAAAGATTACATATATACTTTCCACCTTAGTGCTGGGATTGGTTTTAACCTCTTGCGGCGATAGCTTCCTCAACAAATACCCGGAGGGTGGAACAATGTTGGAAGAACAATTTGAGAAACTTCCTTTGGAAGAGAAACTGAAAGGTTCTTTGTACGGCTTATACTCCCGGCTGTATGCCTACGGAGGCAGCCATAGTGCGTTTGGCGAGCGCTCGATTGACATGTACGAAGATATTCAATCGGGCGATATGGCGATGAAACGCGCCGGATACGGATGGTTCCGGGACTATGAGGATGGTCTGTTCCGCCAGAACGCCGGAGGTTACTTATGGTCCTACTACTACGAGATCATCAATCTTGCTAACCGCGCCCTGATCATCGCTGAGCCGGAGGTACAGAAGATTATGGATGCCGTAGCAGAGGGCACCAAGCCGGAAGACAAAATCGCAGCGGAGGGCTATTACTACGCTCAGTTGCTGGCAATGCGCGGCTGGGCTTACGACAATCTGCTCACCTATTTCTGCAACCCGATGGACAATCTGACAACCACCATGGATGCAGAAGTGGCAGTACCGATTTATACGGAGACGGAGGTAAAAGCAGGAAGTCTGGGAGAGAAACTCTCTACCGTAGAACAGGTTTACGATCGTATCTACGAGGATCTGTCCAATGCGATTGCATTGATGGATTTCTACGAGCACTACATCCAGCGTACATCCAAGCTGGAGGTGAACTCAGACGTAGCTCGCATCTTCCTGGCTTACTCGATGCTGAAACACGGCAACAACTCTATCATCATTGCCGGCGGTAAGAATGCCAACGACATTGCTCTTGAGCAGGCAAAGGCCGTTATTGATGGCAAGAATTTTGACAGATTGAAAAAAAGTGAGCTGACCACCACCGGTTTCTTCGATGTGAATGCAAGTAACTGGATGTGGGGACAGGATGTAACGGTAGAGACCACGACCGGTCTGGCTTCTTTCTTCGGTCAAGTAGATATCCATAGTTACAGCTATGCGGCAGCCGGCGACACAAAAGAGATCGACAGTAAGCTCTACGACGAGATTGACGACAAGGTATGGGATGCCCGCGTGAATTGGTTCCGTGCTCCGTCTATGCCGTATAGTTACTGCCCGGACGGCAAGTTCTACTGCCCGAAAACCAAGAACACCATTGAATTGAGCGAAGTGGATCGTAACTGGCTGGGCGACAATGTGTTCATGCGTATCGAGGTAGCATATCTGATTGCCGCAGAAGCTGCTTGGGCAGATGACGATCCTTCTACCGATCCTGTAGTTTACCTCAAAGAGCTGTGTGACGAGCGCGTGATCGAGGGAAAAGAGGCAGAGTACAACACCTGGATTGGCAGCTTAACCGGTTCCGACGCTATCAAACAGGCAATTATTTACAACTGGCGTGTAGAGATGTGGGGTGAAGGCTACGGTATGCAGACTCTCCGTCGTTTGAGCAAATCTGTTACCTTAGGTTCGAACCACCTCAGCCGCTCTTCGAAAGATATTACTATCGCGAAGGATTACCTCCAATTCCAATGCGAGATCCCGAGTTCCGAGACTACATACAACCCGGAACTGGTAAAAACCCTGAGCGAGCTAACAAAAGCAAATAACTAACATTAGTTTGTTTCATAAATCATTAATTAAAAATTATTATGAAAAAGAATTTGATTTTATTGGCAGCTGCCTTAGTAGCTTTGGTAGGCTGTAAGAAAGACAACTCCTCCGCAGTAACGGGAATTGCAATCAATCCGGATAAGATTGAGAAATTCTACGTAGGCGACACGGTACGTCTGGGTCTTATTGTCAGCCCGGATGGCGCGGAGTTCCCGGAGGATGTACGCGTTGTATGGACCTCTTCTGACGAAGAAGTAGCATCTGTAGTAAGCCAGAACGGTACTGTTACCAGCAGTTACCCGGGTGACGCAGTGATCAAAGTAACCGCAGGTGAGCTGAGCGCTGCTTGCCAGATCCACGCGAACTACGAGGCTTTGTTCTGGAATGTAGCTCAGATCTTCTACTTCCCGTCCTCCAAGTCGGAGCAACCGCTGAATGACGAGATTGTGACGGTTGACGGCAAAAAGTGCAAACTCTACTCTGTAACTTTCCTTTGTCCGAACGGCAACGACTTCAACGAGGATTTCTCCGCCGGAGAAGGCTACGCACTGATGGCGGATGTATCGGCATACTTCCCGATCGAAGGTACTAAAGAGGAGCAGTCATCTCTCGCCGGCAACCGTCGTGAGATCACTCTTGTTAGCACCGAGGAAGAGTGGAAAAACACTCCTTACTCCGCACTCGTAGGTGAATTGGATCCAGAAAAGGCCGGTCCGATCTATCAGGACTTCTTCGAGAAACTGGATGCAGGTGACCAGAGTGCAAAACCGAACTGGACGAAATTCAAGGATGAGGCTATGAAGGGTGCATACCTCTGCGAAGTAGAGATGAGCAATGAGGGCGTTAGCTACTCTTATGTACCGGACGCATTGGTCAAAGAAGGTTTTGTTAAGATTGTTAGAAACGGTGACGCTGCATACCTCGACTACGATCTGAAGATCCAATGGATCTTAAGCGGTTGGTGGGGTCTGGCTGTCAACGAGGCAGCTGAGTCCTACTCTGAACTTCTCCTTCAACCGTACCAACTTTGCGAGTCTGC
Organism: Bacteroidales bacterium UBA3717; assembly: GCA_002372695.1. Taxonomy (GTDB): domain Bacteria; phylum Bacteroidota; class Bacteroidia; order Bacteroidales; family Paludibacteraceae; genus Colicola. Next base: position 131,622 of record DFHS01000018.1, on the reverse strand, counting down.
AATGGTTCACTACGATGCATCGCTCAAAGAGGGTGAGTTCATTGAGGAGAACGAAGGTGGCGAAGGCGCTCCGCGCAGATTGGCACGCAAGCAGAACCGCCTGATGCACAAGATTGCAGGCAAGCCGGTTCCTTACTTCACAACCGAGAAGATAGCTAAATAATTTAGCATTGTTCGTCACAAAAAATCCTGCATACCATGCGTATGTGGGATTTTTTTTGTTTTTTTCTTGCATATTTGAAGAAATTGTTGTAACTTTGCAGCCTAATTTGGAAAATTGTACATATATGAGAAGATATTTATTCAGTTTGTTAGCGGCGCTTGTATGTAGCGCAAGCGTGCATGCAGTAGTAGCATCGCCGGATCCGATAGAGGTGACGCAGAGTGACGGAACAACGATTACCGTTAAGATGGTGGGCGATGAGTTTCATCATTACTACACGACATTAGACGGCACTCCGCTTCGCAAGAACGAGCAGGGTATGTTCGTTGCCGATCCGTCTGTAGTAAAGCAATCGGAGCATGCCCGTAATCTACGTCGTGCGGCTCAGGCAGTACAAAAGACCGCTTCGTACCCCTTAGAAGGTTCACCGAAGAGTTTGGTAATTTTGGTGAACTTCAAGGACATGAAATTCACCTATAAATTAGATCGTTTTCAGCGTTTACTGAACGAATCGGGCTATAAAGACGACGGAGGTATCGGTTCTGCGCGTGACTATTTCATTGCATGTTCGGATAGTGTCTTCTCCCCGCAATTCGATTGCTACGGTCCGGTGACCGTGAGCCAGAACTACGCGTACTACGGAGGCAAAAACGGTAACTCAAACGACTCTCATGCAGGTCAGATGATTGTGGAGGCATGTAACCTCGTCGCTGACAACGGCGTGGATCTTACCCAATACGACACGGACAATGATGGTCGTCTGGATAATGTGTTCGTATATTACGCCGGGCATAACGAGGCAGAGCACGGAGGTGAGAATACGATCTGGCCTCACCGCAGTGTGATACGCACGGGCGACAGAGTGCAGGGTAAATTGATTTATGACTACGCTTGTACGTCCGAGTTGCGCGGCTCAGCCGGCACATCGATGTGCGGTATCGGTACTTTCTGCCATGAGTTCGGTCATGTGCTGGGACTGCCGGATTACTACGATACGGGATACGGCCAATATACGGTAGGTACATGGGATATCATGTGTTCGGGAAGTTACAACGGCAACGGCAAGACTCCTCCTTCCTACACCGCGGGAGAGCGATTCCAATTAGGTTGGTTGCAACCGATTCAGTTGACACATGCCGGTTCGCAAACATTGGAGCCGTTAGAGACGAGCAACAAAGCCTATTTGTTGGCAGATGGTACTCACAACTTAAGTTGGGAGAGTGCCAGTCCGAGTGAGTATTGGTTGTTGGAGAACCGTCAGAACGTAGGATGGGATGCAAACGCCAATTGTTTGCCTGCAACAGGAATGCTGATTTGGCATATTGATTACAGCGCAAGTGCTTGGGGAGCCAACGAGCCGAATAACAGCACTCCGCTGCGTTACCACCTGGAAGAAGCCGGTGGCGTGAAAGGTTATTCCGCGCAGAGCGACCCCTACCCCGGTTCCCGCAAAGTGACCACATTTACTCCGGTCCTGCATAATGGTAAGATCCTGGAGCAGCCTATTACGAGCATTGCGCAAGTAGGTCAGAACATCATTTTCAACTATCTGTCGAACGATTTCATGTTCATACCGACAGAATTACCGACCATTCAGAGCACGTATATCGAAGAGACTCAGACATCTTACACGCCGGCCAGTGCGGTTAAGATCGTCGGCAAACATCTGGACCCGGAGCAGGAAGTACAGTTGAGCATTACCGGAACCGGTTTTGCATTCTCAACGGATAGTGCTAACTGGGTTCGCAGGATGACTGCGACCGTAGAGGCGGACTCGACGTTGGAGCTACCGCTCTATATCCGTTTCAGCCCCAACAAGCAGATATGCGAAGCAGATATGAAGTCCGGAACGTTAACTGTTCAGCAGGATATTACTTCTGCTTCCTATATTGTACGAGGCGTTAGTCCGCGTCCGACACTGATTGAACCGCCGTATATCTCGGAATTCTATGAGGTCAGCCCCACGTCTTTCAAGTTCAAATGGGATCAAGACGAGGATGCCGAGCAATATTTCCTGACCCTCTACCACATGGAAGACGGTCAAGAATCGATTGTTGAGAGTTTTGAGGGCTTTGACGATGAGTCAACCGTTTGGGAAAGCGGATGGTACACTTCATTCTACCGTACCACGGCCAAAGCCAAGACGGATGGAGCAGTCTCCATGTGGTTTAAGGAGAAAGATGAGTATATGATTTCTCCTATTTACCCGCAGCCGGTTACGGCATTAAGCATGTGGATTAGCGCGCCGGCAACGACCGAGTCTGAGGTAGGATGGATTGTACTGAGCGGATATAACGATGCGGGCATTAAAACGATAGACACTATCAAAGTAACCAAATCCACGAAGAATTACGTGTATAGCCGTTCCTTCTCCAAAGAAGGTTATCTGCGATTCCGTTTGGATTACTATTCCTTCGGAGGCGAAGGTGTCTGCCTGGATGCATTCACGACTACTTTTGACCAAAAGACGATTTACACGTACCGAGGACGAGAGTATTCGATACCCGGCCCCGAGACAGAGTTTTACGCATATGACTTATTGCCGAACACTTTGTACTACGTTCAGATGCAGAGTTACGAGAATAAGGGTTGTGAGGAACATATCAGTGCTTTGAGTCAAGTGCTGTACGTACAAACCAAAGAAGGCGAAGCGGCTGATTCCAAGCATCTTACTTTAGCTTATGACTCCATCAATTACGATCCGGCCAGACATGTGATTTATCTTCCGAAATCGACGACGTTCGGAAGTCTGAATATCTACTCGCCGGAGGGAGAGTTAGTGAAGAGTATTCCTGTTCAGGGAAGTAATAATATCATTCCGTTGGACGAAGGCGATTTCCGCCGTGGAACGATGTATATGATCAAGTATCTTCCGGAAGATAAGATGAGTCGCAAGAGTCCGTGGATCAAGATTATCTTCCAGTAATAGACGAGATTATTATCCGGTAATAGACAAGAATGAGTTCGGGCAACCGAGCTCATTTTTTTTGTGTTTTTACGCAGACTCGGGGCGAGTGCAAAATGACAGATTTTCGAAAAAACAGGAGGACAGAAAGGATACTGAAATTATTTTACCCATTTTGCCCCACTTTTGCACAAAATGTTAATAACACACGTAATTTACTGATTTTATGCGCGTTATAACGTGTTTGAAAATGTTAAAAAGATGTTGATAAAACAATTGAAAATTTTTTTTGTGGGGAAATGTGGTGTATATCATTTTTTTTTTGTAACTTTGCAGCGTGAAATAATTAACAATTCACAATTTACAATTCACAAAGGGCAACAAGAGTATGTACGGACTTGGGATATTGGGCAATAAAGTAGAGGCTTTTACCAAACGCGTCGTGAAGGCGACCATATACATTAAGGCTCAAAAAGAATACAGCCTAGCTGATCAATTTTTCAGAAGCGGTACATCCATTGGAGCCAATTGCAGCGAAGCGGTAAGCGCGGTTTCAAAAGCTGATTTTGCGAATAAACTAAGTATTGCACTAAAAGAGGCTAACGAAACGTGCCATTGGATAGAAGTCTCCTATACAGCGGAACTAATTAACGAGGAAACTTACAAGTCAATTAAGAATGATGCAGTCGAAATATGTAAAATTCTAACAACTATAATAAAAAACACACGAACGAATATTGAAAACGAAAAAAGGAATTCATAGAATCCGCACAGAGATATAAGTTTGTACAAAATCAGCAGAACGCTTTGTAAATTGTGAATTAAAAATTGTAAATTATTACTATGCAGACTTTTGTAGGAAAAATAGACGGACGGTTGGACGAGAAGGGACGTATATTCGTTCCGGCTATTTACCGTCGTATTTTGGCAGAGACGTCATCCAAGCGCATTGTGATGCGGAGGGATACGGATAACGAGTGTCTGATGTTCTATCCGGAAGAGGTTTGGAACGAGAAGGTAGAGCAGTTAAGGCAGGCATTGGATGAGTGGGATCCGGAGGATCAGCTGATTTTGATGCAGTTCATGGCGGATGCGGAATATATGGAGATGGACGGTCAGGGACGAATCCTGCTGCAGAAGAAGAATCTGGAGACCATCGGTGCGCAGCAGGATGTGCTGTTTGTCGGCATGCTGAACCGCTTTGCGTTGTGGGCACCGGAGAAATTCGCAGAGAAACGCCTGAGCCAGACCGAATTGGCGGCAAGACTGCGGGCAAAGATGAAAAAGACGGAGAACCGCGATTGAACACACAGCATAGTAACCTTATAGGAATGACGCGGTAATCACCCGCTAATCACCCGGTAATCACCCCCTTTTGAGTAATAAATAGACTGTAAAAGGGGAATAAAAAAAAGGGACTAAAAGGGGAAAAAAGGGAAAACAAAAAAAATGGAAGAGATATACCACATACCGGCGATGTTGAAAGAGACGATAGAGGGTTTGGCGATCAAGCCGAACGGGGTGTATGTGGATGTCACTTTCGGCGGCGGAGGACACAGCAGGGCGATATTGGAGAGGCTCGAAAGCGGACATTTGTACTCATTCGATCAAGATATAGAGGCATATGAAAATGCGAAGGAAGACGGAGAAGCGGCATTCATAGATAATCCGAGATGGACGTTTGTGCATTCGAACTTCAGGTATCTGCGGAACTGGATGGATTACTACGGGGTGAAGGAGATTGACGGGTTGCTGGCAGATTTAGGGGTTAGTTTTCACCATTTCGATTGTCCGGAGCGAGGGTTCAGTTTCCGTTTCAGCGCGCCGTTAGACATGCGGATGAACCAGACGGCGAAACGGACGGCGGCGGATATAGTAAACGGGTACAGCGAGGAGGAGTTAGCGAAGATTTTCTGGTTATACGGCGAGATGAAGAATGGGAGAGGCATCGCAAGGAATATATGTAAGGCCCGTTCTCAGAAGCCGATTTTAAGGACCGAGGAGCTGGTAGAGGCGGCGCTGAACATAAAAGCCCAGCCCCACCCTAACCCTCCCCATGGAGGGGAGGGAAGCCGGATGACATCCGGCACAATGGACGATGAAAAAAACGCAGGCCTAAAGACCCGCGAACAGGACGAAGGAAAAAATCCGCCAAGCATGGCGGATACAAGGGAGTTGGAGATACCGGCGCAGTACAAGAAGGATCTGGCGAGACTGTTTCAGGCGCTCAGGATAGAGGTGAACGATGAGATGGGAGCGCTGCGGGAGATGTTGGTGGCGGCACGGGATTTAGTGAAGCCTGGAGGGCGGATAGCGATCCTGACGTACCACTCGTTGGAGGATCGGTTGGTGAAGAATTTCTTTCGAAGCGGGAACTTGGAAGGGACGATAGAAAAGGACTTTTACGGAAACGCGATTACTCCGTTTGATGTTATCGAGAAAGGGCGTGTGGCCAGTGACGATGAAGTAGAACGGAACCCGCGTAGCCGGAGTGCGAAGTTGCGGGTGGCGGAGAAGAAATGATCGTGCATGAATGCACGATGCAGGATATGGCAGATGTACATGACATACAGAGTTGGTTGAACGGCGATAAGCTGCGGAGCCAGAAGATCAGAGAACAATACCCGCTGATAGGGTTGATTGTGGGTCTGGTCTTTTTGTATATTCTGACGGGTTATCAATCTGCCAAACAACAACACCGGTTGACGGACACGAAGAAAGAGATGCTGGACGCCAAGTTCCGGTACATGACGATTAGTGCGCAGTTGACGAATAGCACAAGGCAGAGCCAGGTGATAGAGGTACTGAAGGAGAACGGAAGTGAGTTGCAGGAAAACCGGGTACCGCCGGTAAAGATTAAATAATGAGTGACGAGCAGAGAAATACAGTATGGAGGTTCGCGATGATATTCATCGTGATCGCTTTGGGTTTTGTAGCTGTGCTCGTGAAGATCGTGTATATCCAGGCGGTGGAGAGAGACGAGTGGTTGAAGGTGGCAGAAAAACAAGTGCCGACGAACAGGCCTATACCTGCGACACGGGGGAATATTCTGGATTGCAACGGGCGGTTGTTAGCGAGCAGTATGCCGCAATATTATATATATATGGATACACGCGTGCCCGCGTTGCACGAGAAAAACGGAGAGTTGTTTAACAAGCATATCGACACGCTGGCACTGGATCTGGCGACGATTATCGGGGATAAGAGTGCAGCGGAGTACAAAACAAAGATCGTAGGGGCTTACCGGCATGGCGAGAAACGCTTGCGGGTTTGCGAAAACCGCATCAATTATCTGCAGCGACAGGCTTTAGAGCAGAACAAACTCATAAAAAAGGGGAAGTATAAGAGCGGTATTTTCTTTGAAGACCAGCATCGGCGGATCAAGCCTTACGGAGGTCTGGCGAGCCGTACGATAGGTGGTATTTACGGCGAAGGCGGAAGTGGAAACTCGGGTCTGGAGAAGGGTTTTGACAAGGAGTTGAGGGGTCTGGACGGCATGAGTAGTATTCAGAAGATCGGCGGCCGTTATGAGTCCGTGACGGTAGAAGAGGCACAGGACGGATTAGATATCCAAACCACTATTGATGCCAACTTGCAAGATATCGTGGAGAACGCGCTGCTGGCAAAGACGGCGGAAAGAAACGCCAAATGGGGCTGCGCTATTCTGATGGAGACGCAGACGGGTTATATTCGCGCGATTGCTAACCTGGACCGGTCGCAAGAAGACGGCAAGTATTATGAGGCGCAGAACCACGCCGTGCAGCGTGTAGAGCCGGGTTCGACGTTTAAGACGATTGCTCTGGTGGCGGCGCTGGACGACGGGAAGATTGATATAGACGACACAGTGGCGGTTAGTCGGACACCGTGGAAATATTTCTCTGTGACGCATACCGACGCCCACCCGATGGACACAATTCTGACGGTGAGAAGCGCTTTGGCGGTGTCGTCGAATATCGCGCTGGCAAAGCTGATCACGCGGAGTTATGAAGGTTCGGCACGAAAGTTCGTGAGGCGGATTGAGAAGATGGGACTGCTGGACAGCGTGTATTGCGAGATTCCGGGAGCAGACAAGGCGAGGATTGAGGTTCCGCGGGACACGGTGACGCTGAGTAAGATGAGTTACGGGTACTCGGTGGAGCTGAGTCCGATGCAGATTCTGATGTTCTATAACGCGATTGCTAACGGCGGAAGGATGATGCGGCCGATGTTAGTGACGGCTGTTCAGCAGAACGGCGAAGTGGAGAAGAGTTTTCGGCCGGAAGTGGTGAAGTCGTCTATTTGCGGAAAGAGCACGTTGCGAGACATACAGGGGGCGTTGCACGACGTCGTTTGGGATGACCATCTGGGTACTGCGGCGGCGAAGTTATGGAGCAAGAAAGCGCAGTCGAAACTCGTGAATATCGCCGGCAAGACCGGTACGGCGCAGTTGATTATCCCCGGCAGAGGGTACTCGGGCAAGCACCACCGAATGACTTTTGTGGGGTATTTCCCGGAGGAGAACCCGCAGTACACGTGTATCTGCATGATTGAGGACCCGCAGTACCCGTATGACGCGGGAATGGATTGCGGCAGCACGGTGCGAGTGATTGCGGAAAAGACGATGGCGTACACGGGATGCTATGTTTATCAAGAAGGCGAACGTAAATTAGTAAAAAGGTGAATAAACAGTAGTTTAAACAGGCGGATGTAAATATCGAAAATAATTGACGATTTATGATACTCAGCGAATTATTGGAAGTAATTGAGCCGATTGAGGTGATCGGCTCGACGGACAAGGAGATCAAGGGTCTGCATTTTGACAGCCGGAAGATCGGAGAAGGTGACTTATTCGTTGCCCAAGTCGGCACAGCAGTAGATGGCCACACGTTCATTGACGGTTGTGTCGAAAAAGGGGCAGCGGCGGTCGTTCTGAGTGATCGTGCATTCATGCACGATGCGAAGGACGTGACCTATATCCTTGTTGAGAACACGGATAGGGCGTTGGGATTGATGGCGAGCAAGTGGTTCGGCGAGCCGAGTAAGGCGTTGACGCTGGTGGGCGTGACGGGAACGAACGGCAAAACGACTATCGCGACCTTGCTGTACAAACTCGTTCGGGCGTTAGGACATAAGGCGGGACTGCTGTCCACCGTGGTCAATTATATCGAGGACGAGGCGGTGGCTGCAACCCATACGACACCGGACGCGATTGAGTTGAACGGATTGTTGAGACGGATGGTGGATGCCGGTTGCGAGTACGCGTTTATGGAGGTGAGCTCACACGCCATCGCGCAAGAACGGATAGCGGGTCTGGATTTCGACGGGGCGCTGTTTACCAACCTGACAAGGGATCATATTGACTACCATAAGACTTTTGACAACTACCGGGATACAAAGAAAAGGCTTTTTGACGGGTTGAAGAAGAGTGCTTTTGCGGTGACGAACAAAGACGACAAGAACGGGTTGGTGATGACGCAAAACTGCCAAGCGGAAGTGAAGACCTACTCCACCCGCTCGCTGGCGGACTATAAGGCACAGATTTTGGAGGAAGGTTTTGAGGGGATGATGCTGAATATCAACGGCAAAGAGGTTTTCGTGCCGCTGGTGGGACGATTCAATGTCAGCAACCTGCTGTGTATCTACGGCGCGGCGTTGTGTCTGGGCTTTGAGGAGCTGGAGGTGTTGCGTGTGCTGAGTACGTTGAAGCCGGTGAACGGTCGGTTTGAGACAATCAGAAGCCCGAAAGGCTGGACGGCGATTATAGATTACGCGCACACGCCGGACGCTGTAGATAATGTGATAAGTACCATAAAGGAGATCATAGATGGTCAAAAGTCGAAAGTCGAAAGTCGAAAGCCAAGATTGATCACCGTGATCGGTTGCGGCGGGAACCGGGACAAGGGCAAACGGCCGATGATGGCGCAGATTGCGAAGAAGGGAAGCGAGCAGTTGATCCTGACCTCGGATAACCCGCGTGACGAAGAGCCGGCAGCTATCCTGAATGACATGAAAGCCGGTCTGACGGAAGAGGAGCTCAGGAGTACGTTGGTTATCGAGGACCGCGAAGCGGCTATCCAGACGGCTTGCACCCTGGCGCAGAAAGGCGATGTGATTCTGGTGGCCGGCAAGGGCCATGAGGACTACCAGATTATCAAAGGGGTCAAGCACCATTTTGATGACCACGAACAAGTGCGGAAACACTTGTAAATTAAAAATTAAAAATTAAGAATTAAAAATTAAGAAATATCGCGTCATGCTTTATTCATTATTTACCCATTTTAGCGATGTGATCGGTGCGCGGTTGTTCACCTATATCTCGTTCAGAGCTATTTTAGCGGGGGTCATCGGACTGCTCGTGAGTATCTGGTTTGGCGACCGGTTTATCAATTTTATGAAGCGTCATCATATTTCTGAGACGCAGCGGGACGAAAAGACCGATCCGTTCAATGTAGCGAAAAAAGGCGTGCCGACGATGGGAGGTCTGATTGTCATTGCGGCGATTCTGATTCCGTGTCTGCTATTAGGTAAGTTGACGAACGTATATATGATTCTGATGCTCGTCACGACCCTGTTGATGGGGGCTCTGGGTTTTGCGGACGACTATATCAAGACGTTCAAGAAGAACAAAGACGGTCTGAACGGATGGATAAAGATTGCTGGGCAAGTGAGCTTGGGTCTGATTGTGGGTCTGACGCTGCGTTTCTGCCCGGCGGTGAGTATGAATGAGGTGGTGACGAGTCATATCGAGAACAATGTGGTGGTCGTTGAGAAGACGCCGGAGATCAAATCCACGCAAACGACGATTCCTTTTGTGAAGCACCATAACTTCAATTATGCGGACTTGTTCAGCTGGACCGGCGAGAATAATAAGTACCGGTTCGGATGGATTTTCTTCGTGTTCCTGACGGTTTTTGTAGTAGCGGCGGTAAGTAACGGCGCGAACCTGAACGACGGCATGGATGGCATGTGTGCCGGCAACTCGGCGATTATCGGCGTAGCGTTGCTGATTTTAGCGTACACGAGCGGTAGTGTCGTTTGGGCGGAGTATTTCGATGTGATGTACATCCCCGGCAGCGAAGAGTTGGTGGTTTTTATGGCGGCTTTTGTGGGCGCGTTAGTGGGTTATCTGTGGTTTAACGGCTTCCCGGCGCAGGTGTTCATGGGCGATACGGGAAGTCTGACAGTCGGCGGAATTATCGGCGTTTGCGCGATGGTGATCCACAAGGAGTTGATGGTGCCGGTGTTGTGCGGTATTTTCCTAATGGAGAGCGTGAGTGTGATTCTGCAGACACAGGTGTATAAGTTCTATAAGAAACGCGGGCAACATGTGCGGATCTGGAAACGGACGCCGTTCCATGATCATTTCCGGACGAGTGTGGAGCAGGTGCTGAAGAATGATCCGACGTGCTCGATCGTCTTTAAGGGCAGCAAGAATCTGCACCACGAGACGAAGATCGTGCTGCGTTTTTGCATTGTGACGCTGATTCTGGCAGCCATCACTATTTTGACACTGAAAATACGATAAATATGAAGCGAATCGTTGTTTTAGGAGCCGGAGAGAGCGGTAGCGGTGCTGCCATTCTGGCGAAGGAGAAAGGTTTTGATGTGTTTGTGAGCGACTGCGGGACGATCAGCGAACCGTACCGCGCGTTGCTGGACCAGAACGGGGTTCCATGGGAAGACGGCAAGCACAGTGAGGAGTTGATTCTGAACGCCGACGAGGTAGTTAAATCGCCGGGTATACCTCTGACGGCTCCGCTGATTCAGAAGCTGCAGGCACAGGGTACGCCGATTATCAGCGAGATTGAGTTTGCATCGAGATATACAAATGCGAAGATGATCTGTATCACCGGTTCAAACGGCAAGACCACCACCACTTCGTTGATTTTCTATATCTTGAAACAGGCAGGTCTGAATGTGGGTCTGGCAGGCAATATCGGCAACTCGTTGGCGCTGCAAGTGGCGCATGAGGACCACGACTACTACGTGATTGAGTTGAGTTCGTTCCAGCTGGACAACATGTATGATTTCAAGGCGGATATAGCTATTTTGCTGAATATCACGCCGGATCACCTGGACCGGTACGATTATAAGTTCCAGAACTACGTCGATGCAAAGTTCCGTATCACGAGAAATCAGACGAAGGAAGACAGTTTCATTTATTGGGCAGAGGATCCGGTGATTGACAGAGAGATGAAGAAGATTCAGCTGGGTGCAACGCTTTATCCGTACGGATTCAGTGTCCCGAATCCGCTGCCGGTGAGCGAAGAGGAGTTGGCGCTGAAGGGAAGGCATAATGTGCTGAACTCGATGGCAGCAACCATTGCAGCGAATGTAGTGGGAATCAAGAAAGAGGTCATCCGCGAGAGTCTGAAGACTTTCCAGGGTGTTGAGCACCGATTGCAATATGTGGCGACGGTTCGCGGCGTGAGGTGGATCAATGACTCGAAGGCAACGAACGTCAACAGCTGCTGGTACGCATTGGAGAGCATGACTACGCCAACCGTGCTGATTTTAGGCGGAAAGGACAAAGGCAACGACTACAGCGAGATAGACGAGTTGGTGAAGGAGAAATGCCACACCTTGGTATTCATGGGGCTGCATAATGAGAAGTTAAGGGAACATTTCGGGAAATTAGTCGAAAGTCAAAAGTCGAAAGTCGAAAGACCCATTCAAATCATTGATACCAACAACCTGCATGACGCGGTACAAGCCGCTTATCACGCAGCGAAGGAAGGCGACACCGTGTTGCTGAGTCCGTGTTGCGCAAGTTTCGACCTCTTTAAGAGTTATGAGGACCGCGGCGAGCAGTTTATGGAGGCGGTTCGGAAGCTTTAATGGCGTTAAATAAAGAAAAAAGACAATAAAATTTGCATATATGCAAAAATTGTAGTAATTTTGCACGCAAAATTGTACAATTATGAAAACAATGATGAAAAAAAGTGTGTTTTTCGCGCTGATAGCAGTCGTGATAATCGGTTTGAGCAGCTGTACAAAAGTGGTCAATGAGCCTTGTCAGTTTAACAAGGTGAACGTCGATTTCCATGTGCCTCAGAGTGCGTGGGCTTTTGACGAGACGAACGGTTGGTACAGCTACTACTACGAGACGAACAAAATCACGGAGTACATCTACGACTACGGATCCTGGACGATGAGCCACGAGTACAACCCCGGCACCAAAGACGCGTTCTTGATTCAGTTGCCGGAGTTCCGCTTCTTGCAGGACGAAGGAACGGGCGATTTCTACACGCAGCGTACAGATTACGAGGTAGGTGTGGGTTATGTGATTGTCTATGTGACTAACTCAGACTACGCGTATGAGCCGGGTTGGAAGCCGGATGAGATGTATTTCCACATGCAGATAACGTATTAAAGACCGCGGCGAAGCCGCTGAAGGAAGAAAGACCGCTTCGCTAAAAGAAGAAAGACTACATATCATCAGGAAGATATACATAGCAGGTCCCTGTTCGGCGGAAAACCGCGAGCAGGTACTTGAGACCGCAGAGGCTTTATCGCGCATTGATGCGCGATGGCCTTTTATTTTTCGCGCGGGCGTGTGGAAGCCGCGCACGAGCCCGCACACGTTTCAGGGTGTGGGAGAAGAAGGGCTGGAGTGGCTCAAGGAAGTTAAGAAACGTTATGGGATGGAGATTGCTACGGAGGTGGCGACTCCCGAACATGTAGAGGCGGCCTTGAAAGCGGGAGTGGATTATTTGTGGATAGGCGCCAGGTCGTCTGCCAATCCCATCGCTGTGCAAGAGATTGCTGAAGCAATAGGATACCTATCTACTCTCAAAGGCATTCTAATCAAGAATCCGGTGAATAACGATGCGGGATTGTGGATCGGGAATATCGAGCGGTTGGAGAAGACGGGTGTACCGGTGATTGCGGTTCATCGTGGTTGTGGTCATCAGCCGTGTTGGGCGATGGCGCACGCGGTACGGTTGGCAAGGCCGGATATACCGATGTTGTTGGATCCGAGTCACATGAGCGGCGATGCAAAACGCGTGCCGGAGCTGATGAAGAAGATTGAGGAGTTGGGTCTGGACGGCGCAATGGTAGAAGTTCATTGCCGGCCGGAGGAAGCTTTATCCGACGCCAAGCAACAGATTACGCCTGCTGAATTAAGCAATACCCTTGATTTAACTCCCACCCGATTCCGTCCCGATACCGTGTCGTTGCCGTGTTTTGGAGCAACGAGGGGTATAAACGACCCCGAACTCAATTGGCTCCGGGCGGAGATAGATGAGTTAGATGAGCGATTATGGGATACTATCGCGGCGCGAATGGACGTCAGCCGGCGAATCGGGAAATGGAAGAAAGCGCATGACGTAGCCCCGCTGCAACCCAAACGGTTCCAACAATTGAGCGAACAAGTAGCACATTTTGCAAAGGAGAATGGGTTGTCTGCCGATTTTGCGCAAGAGGTATTAAAATTGATACACGAAGAGAGCTTGAGACAGCAGTAAGCCGAGAGCTAAGAGATAATAGTTCAGAATGAAAAAATTAAGGTACATATTTTTATTCTTGTGCTTAGCCGGGATGGTAATGGCACAGGAAGTGACGAGTATATCGGGAACGGTAGTCGATGGCGATACCGGTGAGACGCTGCCGTTCGTACAGATATACTTCTTGAAGTCGACCACCAACAAAGGTATGATTCCTTCGGAGGTGGGTACGACCAGCGATATAGACGGCAATTTCACGATTAGCAACAGCGCAGGTTATAACACGCTGAATTTTCAGATGTTAGGCTACAAGACGGAGATGTTGACGCTGCGTAAGGGTCAGAACCGCAAGAACGTGAAGGTGAAGTTGACGCCTGACGTATATGGATTGCAAGATATCGTGGTGACGCCGAAGAACCGTAAGCGTGAATACAAACGAAAGGGCAATCCTGCGGTAGAGCTGATCAAGAACGTGATTGCGCGTAAGGACTCGTTCTACGTTACCTCCAAGGATCAATACACGGCGAAGAGTTATAGCCGAATGTCTTTTGCGCTGGATAACATCAAAGTTAATTGGGAGAAGCCGTTCTGGAAGAAGTTCAATTTCATCCAGAAATATGTGGACACGACGGGTGTGTATCCGAACGTGACGGTGAGTATCCGGGAGCACCTGACCTCCGAATACTACCAGCGTAAGCCCCACCGCGAGAAGAAGATTCTGGAGAAGAAACGCGTTTTCGGAGTGGAAGATCTGGTGTCACAGGGTTCGTTTCAAGAGAACGTGAACGCTATTTTCAAAGACGTAGATATCAACGACAACAACATGAATCTGCTGTTCAACCGATTCGTATCGCCGCTTAGTTCGACACTTGCGGTGACGTTCTATCAGTACTATATCATGGATACCATCATGGTCGATGGTTACCCGTGTATCGACTTGGCGTTCGTACCGGTGAACTCGGAGAGTTACGGTTTCACGGGTCACCTGTATATCGTCAATGACAGTACTTTCCGTCTGAAGAAATATGCGATCAACGTTCCGCCGGATATCAACCTCAATTTCGTGAGCAACTACTCTGTGGAACATAGTTACAAGCAGTTAGAGGACGGTACATGGGCTCCTGACAGAACGACGACTTACGCGAAATTCTATATTCTGAACAACAAACGCGGTATGTTAGCCCGCCAGACGAAGATCTACACGGATTGGGATTTAGAGACGCCTATTCCCCGAGAGACGTTCTCATCGCTCACCGCCGACGAGGTGGAGATGAACGACTCGACGGCGCAACGGTTCGGTGCGGCAGCCTGGGACACGCTTCGTCCGGAGCCACTGACGTGGTACGAGAGTTCGGTGTATAACCTGGTACGTGAGGCGACGGATAACCCAAGTATAGCGAGTATGGTTGCGGCCGTCAATGCCATCACTTCCGAATATGTGGCTACGACTCCTGCCAGAGACTTGGACGAGAGTAAGTTCGATTTCGGACCAATCTATAATTTCGTGAGTTGGAACAAGTTAGAGGGCGTGCGTCTTCGCGTAGGCGGTACCAGTACGGCTCGTCTTCACGACCAATTCTTCTTCCGCGGGTATGTAGCCTTCGGTACGACCGATCTGCGTCCGAAATATAACGCGACGTTGGTATGGACGTTCGACAAACATAAGAGCCAGCCGTACGACGGACTGAGGCATCATATTCAGGTGAGCGCTCAATACGATGTCGAGGAACCGGGTCAGAACACAGATATCATCCGTCGCGACCATATTTTGGCTTCCATCCCGACGAGCACGCCGACGATGCCATTCGCGCAGTACGTCTTCCACGCGAAAGCAGAGTATATGAAGGAATGGCGGAATAAACTATCCATCCGCACCTCCTTTGATTTTACCAATAACGAGGCTGCTGGCGTACTGAATTACCACAAGGTAGATTGGACGATGAACGCAGACTCGAGTTGGAGTAAGTCGGTTACCGATATTGGTTCGTACCGCAATTACGAGGGAATGGTAGAGTTAGAGTACTCCCCCGGAAGCCGGATTTATATCGACCGAATGGGTATCCGCAGTCCGTTTGCGATAGAAAAAGATGCACCGACCTTCAGGCTGACGCACTACGTGGGTTATTTGGACGACCGGCACAACGGTGGCGATGGTTTCATTTATAACAGGACGGAGTTCCTCTTTGACAAACGTTTCTGGTTCTCGGCCTTCGGTCACCTTGATTTGCGTGTACAGACGGGTATGTTATGGCAGAAAGCGCCGTTCACCAAGCTCTACATGCCTCAGACGAGTACCAGTATCTTCCTGGCTCAGCGCGCGTTTAACCAGATGAAGCCGATGGAGTTTATGATGGACGAATATGTAGCTCTATACGCCACCTACTATTTCAAAGGCTGGATCTTGAACCGAATACCGGGCATCAACAAGCTTAAACTGCGCGGTGTAGTCAGTTTCAGCGGTATCTACGGTGGTCTGACGAAAAAGAACAACCCGTACTTGGAGGGCACGAACGGTCTGTATGACTTCCCGCATACCCCATGGGAGAACGACGACGTGCAGAATGCGTTTGACAACAACGGGTATATCAAAGACGGCTATCGCACGAGTTCGCCTATCGGCAAACTACCCTATATGGAGATCACTGCGGGATTTGAAAATATCTTCAAATTCATCCGCATCGATTATATCCGCCGTATCACGTACAACGACTACGAGTTGCCGTACCTGATCCAGAAAATGGAGCCTATTAATCCCAATAACCCGACGCTTGGTTTCCAACCGGCAGTGGATGAGAACGGTCAGCCGGTAATGATTCACGGCCGCAGAAAGATTGGCGCATGGGGTAGGAACGGCGTAAAGATAACATTCAGATTCTCACTATAAGCCATGAAAAGAGTATTATTTCTTTTGGGCATTGCGACCTTGTCGCTCAGCCTAACGGCGCAGAGCCGAGATATCAAGATACAGCAGTCGCTGGACGAAGCGAAGGCGAAGTTAGTAGAATTCGACACCGAGCGGTTGTTGGATTCATTGGACCAAGAGAAACTGCCGCGTATCGTATCCGGCGGATTGCTGGCGGGTGCCAACCTCAGCAATTTCATCATCACGAGGGATCATAACACGATGAGTTCGTATATGCGTATCGGCGGTGAGTTCGGAGGATTTATGGATTTCAGTATCATCAAGCACTTTGCTATTCAGCCGCAGGTGATTTTTACGGCTACGCAGAACTATTTTGCCGTAAAAGAAGGTCCTGATGTATTCAAGTACAATGGAATGTGGTCATTCGGCATAGATATACCTGTGTATTTCTTAGGCCGATTCGGGAATATGCAGAAAGGTTATGCTCAGTTCGGCGGCGGCATCTTCACCCATTTCACCTTTGCAAGCAATATATCGCGGTATAAAAACAGCGATGAAACTTCGCCATCCCAGGCATCCACCGCGAACCCGCTTCCAGCCCGCTACGCAGAGGAAAATGAAGACTACAGCCGGCTCTACAGTTTACACAACAACCATTTTGGTATCTGCGCCACGGCCGGATACGAGTTTCCGATAGGCATTCAGATTAACTTACACTACAAGGTCAGCCTCTCAGACATCGCCGGTTTCTACAGCGAGATGAAAGGCCAAAAGATAGCGGACGCGGTGATCTATCCGCAGGCTATTTCTTTAGGAATCGGTTACCGCTGGAAATAATTATTCCGAATCAAACGATCGGACAAGGGGAACGCTTCATCTTGATAGATGAGGCGTTTCTGCGTAGTATCCAAGAGGTTGATGCCAAATCCATGCCAGCGGTAGTCCTCGATGCCCAATAATGATTGATAGGTGGGATAGATATCCATCTGGTAACAATCTTTGGTATAACGGGGATTGCCTGTGATTTTCGGCGAATAGATGATGAGCGGAAGGCGATCGTCGGAAGGCTGCAAGCCCAAGCCATGCTTATCAGAGAAAGACTGCATCTGGTTCCGTTTCTCATAATGGAGAATACGATGGTCACCGGTGATGACAACCGTGTATTGCTGCAGAACAGGGTCGGTCTCCAATTTGCGGATGAAATAGCCCAAGCCATCGTCCAGCGCATTGAATCCACGAATAAAATTACGCATCACCCATGGCATTTTATCCGGTAATTCGAGCGACGAGTATTTCTCGTTCATAAACGGCGCGTGTGTAGATTGGGTGATACACTGTATATAACGCCATCCCTGATCCACGAGTGTATCAAGCTTCCGGAAGAGGATGGTATCAATGTCGCAGTAAATGATCGTGGTGTCATATCCGTATGCGGGCGACATCTGCGTCTGGTTCCAAACACAAGTATCGTGCGGAAGGAGGCAAACCGCACTGTCCGGTGCCAATTTCATGATCGCCGGATAGGTATTCTTTGGGTAATGGAGACAGGTAGCTCCCGCGTTAATGGGTAGGAGGCCGGTATTGATGATCATCTGGCCATCAGCCGAGGGCGCTCCCACGATCTGGGTATGCAAATGATTCGCGTAGAACGAATGGTCGTTTTGCGCCAGACGGTACAGGTTTGGCATGATCTGAGGTGTCAAGACCCAGTTCTCCAGACTCTCCAGCAGGATGATGATAAGCGGAGATTGCAAGGTAGCCGAGTCCGTACCATTATCCAGCACCTTCATCATCTGCTCGTCACAGGCGGTCAGCGGACGGTCAGGTTGGATATCCTTGACCATCAGATAGTAGTCCGAGCCGATATAGAGCGGCGAATAGAGCACGCTGGTGTTGGCTACCGTGGTCGGGAAATCGGTACCATAGACCGGTTCCCGGTGCTCACGGATGAAAGGCACCGCATCGTACTTGATATACTGCTCCTCCATAGCGCGGTTGATATCGTGCACATAAATGGCTTCGCCCGAAAGCCGCAGCCCGACGGAGATGACGGTCATTCCCAACCATGCCCAGAAACTGCGCTCGCTGGTTGTAGTGAAGGCAAAAATAATACAGAATAGTGCTGTCAAAGCGTAGAACGAGAGGTCGATCCACCACTCAATATAGATGAGTACGGACCAAAAATAACCGTGCAGATTGCCGGACATATTAAAGGCCTCCGCATCGAGCAGAATATGGTTGTTGCGCATGTAGATGAGGTTCGCCACAAACCATGTGTCTATCACTATAGAGAGGAAGATAAGCCATCGTTTGTCCTTCAAGAGGAAGGTGAGGGCAGCAATAACCATCGCTGCGCCTAATTTGCTGAACAGCTTCGCCACGTAACCTAACGCGCTCGGCTGGAGAGCCAGCTCACGGAAGGCAAAATGGTCAAAGAGCAATGTTTGCGAGAAAATCAGCAACGTGAACAGGCCGAAAACAACCCACGAAGCATTGGTTCCTTTAGCGAGCCATGCACGGAAATAATCCGGCATGAGCATTGAATGAGTAGTATCTTGTTTCATAATCAATTACATTAAACCTTTGAACATTTCAAAACCTCCGGCGATACAAAAACAGCCAATCATCACCAGAACAACTCCGATCCAGTGAAGTGCCGAAACGTGCTCATTAAAAATCATAATACCCGTAATGACACTGAACACGAATCCCAAGCTGGTCAAGGGATAGACGATAGAGAACGGATATTTATTGAGTAACCACAACCAGAAGACGTTCGCCGCAATCAGCAGCCACAATCCGATTTGCAGATACCAATTAAGGAACAACATACCTACGTTTCTCCATGTCCAAGAGAATGACTCTACGGACGCCATTCCGAGTTTAAGCAACAACTGACCGGCTACCGACATAGCCTGTTGAAGCAACATAAAAAGGAATAAGTATAGACAATTCATATGCTATTAGGGTATATAAATAGAGTTATGTTTCAATTTATAAGATGTACAAATATCTTGATAGCGCAGAATGACTTCTTCAATGACGCTTTCCCAGGAACGCGAGATGGTCAAGGAAGCTTTTCTACCTACCCGTTTCAGTTCATTCTTATTCTCCATAAGCGCCACGATGCGACGGGCATACTCGGTAGTAGAATCCGGCGACACAAATCCATTCACGCCGTCGGTGATAGCCGTAGCGGCAGTCGATCCCGCCAGCATTAATGAGGGAGTGTGCATCGCTGCCGCCTCGCGGACAACTAATCCGCAGGTGTCATACAAGGAAGGGAAAATAAAGATATCCGAGGCTGCATAGATACGTTTTAGACGCTCACGGTCATGGATATTACCAAGCATCGTCACGTTGTGCGAGAGGCCGAGTTCTTTGATTTTATGACGAATCTCGCGCACCGCGTAGCCTGTTCCGACCATGTATAGTTGGAAGGGTTTATCTTTGATGAGCGCAAGGGAATCGAGGATAAACCCGATGTTCTTCTCCCAAATATGTTGTCCTACGAAAAGCAACATTGTTTCATCAGGCAGAAGTCCCAACTCCTCCCGCATCTCAGCGCGCATCACTTCGATTTTAGCAGCAGGCGTGTAGAAATCATTACCATTCTCCACCACCTCCACATGTCCTTTATAGCCATAATCCCGGAGTGTTTCCTCCACGGCGGGTAATGGTATCCACACCTCGTCGGCCTTCTCATAGAAAGAAATAATCTGCTTCACCATCCAGTCCACGACTTTCTTATTGGGCACATTATGCTCAAAATCCTGACGGTACTTGGAGTGGAAAGTAGCCACCATCGGTATTTGCTGCTTATGCGCAGCGCTATATGCCAGCTGACCGGATGTGAAGGGGCAATGCGTGTGCACCAAGTCAAATTTCAGTTTCTTCCAATGCCGCCAGAAGAAAGCATCCACGTATGGTAGCCCGTATCGATAGGGGTGGCGGAAAGGGATGGGTATCGAGGTATAGCGATAAATCGGATATTCGGCCGCCTCAATCACCTCACGTGAGTTCGGAGCATAAGGGGTGATGACACTCACGTCGTGCCCCTTCTCATGTAACCAGTAGGCGTAGTTCTGCGCCGTTAATGCCACGCCGTCTAAGATAGGCGGGAAATTATCATTAAATATACCGTACATTGTTCATTACAATTTGACGGTAAACCACCGCCCCGTTACAGGGCGATGATTTTACCGTATCTCAGTCTCTTGGCGGTATCGCCCTTGAGCATCTGGATAAAGTTCTTTTCTCCATAAAGGATGGTATAGAAGTACACTTTTCCTAACTCAATGTTCACTATCAAACCATGCTCGGTTCCGACGATGTTATTGAGGTGTTCGTGTCCATCTTCACCTATTCCTAATTCGACATCGTTCGGATCCGCAGTTGGTACCTGCTCGTAGAAGAGGAGTCTTCCCGCACCATCAAAGAGGGCGAAGTGGACATCTCGGCGGAGGGTACCCACAAACAGCTGGGCTGCTCCCGGTACACGTTTGACAATCACGTCGCTTGCAGTAGCTACTGCCGATTCGTCAATCGTAGAGATTGCGAAATGGATGTAGTAACGTTTCTCCGTCTGGTCGTCTGCGGTACAGATGATGAGACAGGTATCTCCAGCCGATGCCGGACGGATATCTACCACCGCATTCAAGGAACGAGCGATCGCATCCACATTCGGAGTTGTCGTAGCACCCGCGCGCAGATAATAGGTATAGAACGTCACTTCGGGGTCGAATCCGCTTATCGTGTCTTTTCTACCCTCATCCTCGAGCAAGATGGCGCTCAAGAAACAGTCGTTATCTTTCGCGATAGATTGCGAAATGGTATAGGTATTCTCGGTACCATCCTGCGCCACTACAACGATGAAGATCTTTCCGTTCTCATTAGCGGTGACAGTAACTGTAGCCAGCGGGTCACTCAGGATCGCCTGTATATCCTCTGCCGTGAAATAATCCGCCTCGGAAGAGCCATACGGGTGTGCGTAGTTGTACTCCGTGTTAGACGCCGTGAAGCCTTCTAACTCCGTACCCTTCACAAGGATGGAGGTAAGGTTTGCATCGGAGGGCTTAATAAAGTGGAAGGTGATCTCGTATTGACCTTCATCTTCGCCGTTCGGAGCAATAACCGTCACATTCACACGTACGTTCGCATCGTCCAGCTCATGATTATTCACCTCGGTAACCTGTAAGGGGTCATAGAGGATGGTCTCGATATTCGGCAGCTGATCTACGAGTGCCTTACCGGACTCATAGGGCACATTCACCGTATATCTCCGCTCTTCGGGGATGAAGGGGAACTGATAAGAAGGCAGGGTATCTCCCGCTTGGTTAATCAAGATGATACGTTGGAGCGTCGTGATAGAAGACATGACACGCTCGAAGATCAGGCTGTAGGAAGCGGTCGTTATGCCATCCTCCGCCGTTACGAGAACCGATACCGTATCTTCCTTGATACTGATTTCGACAACCTGGATCTCTTCTTTCTTAATCACCGTCACAACGGGCACATCTGCGTTCACATCGATTTCCTGCTTGTAGTTATACTGCTCGGAGACGAAGTTCGAAAGCGGTTTGCCGGCGACGTTAATCATGTTCAGGGTAGCCTCATCGGATTTCTGGACAGGATAATGGATCGTGTAGGTACGCGTAGCGCCGGAAGCGGCCGTCACGGTGACAAGCGATTTATAACCAAGGGTCTTGCCGGTCAGGGTCTCCTCCGTTTGTTGGGAGACGAAGACGGATTGGTAGTCGTCACCGGTGATATATTCCACTACCGGCAAACGTCCGTTCAATTCAGATGCCTCAGAAGCCGTCAACTCGAATGTATATTCGTTGTTCTTTCCTTCGAAGTTCTCAATCCTACGTTGCTGCACGAAGATCATCTGGAGGGTATCGACATTCGATTTCTCGATCGTATAGGAAATCGTGTAGGTGCGGGTATGCATGCTCTCGGAAGTCACGTTGATCTGACGGATGAGCGAGTTGGCAGTACTATCCAGCTGGCTCATCGTGATTGTCTGCCATTCGTCTCCGTTCTCCCATGACAAATCCGGGAAGGCGGCTGTACCAACCGGCAAAGAGATTGCATAGTAGATAGAATCTGCACGGTAGTTCTTCAAGGAGTCACCGTCTTGATAGATCATCGCCAGGGTATCTACGTCCGATTGGGTAAATTGGAAGGCAACGACATAAGTAGCCGTATAAGTCTGGTCTTGCGCCAGAACCTTGATGGTAGCCTGACGTTTATCCTGATCAATCACCGGCGTCAGAATCGTCTGTCCCGCCTCCGCTTTCTGTCCATCTACCTCCGGCAGCGTATGAACGCCTACTGCCAGATTCACGTGGTAGAAATACGTGCCGGGTTCGAAATTCCGGAGCGAATCGCCGTTGATATAAATCATACTCAGATCCGCATTTTTGGAGAGCGGTCTTTGGAAATGGAGGATATACCGGTTATGGGATTTTTCATCCACCGCCGTGACATCCAGAATCACAGAATCCTGTTTATATGAGATTTCTACGGCTTGCCCATCCATCTTGAGTTGTGCGCTAACCTCCGGCAAAGTCTCACGATCATAGGGCAAATTAATGGTGTAATTATTGTTACCCGGATCGAAGGTGAGGTCTGCATTGAGCGCCCGCTCAAAGTTCTCGAAGTTCTCGCCGTCCAAGGTGATATTCGCCAATTTCTCATCATTCGATTGATTCTCAAAATAGATCATCACTTCATAATTAGAGGTATCAGCACCACCGTTCTCCGCCTCTACATGGATTGTATAACGGATCTGGCTAATGATCGTATCCGTCCCATGTATCGTCTTGTGGATGGTATCCAAACGCGAAGGCGATGTTACAGTCTGGAAACGATCGTCTGAAGTGTAGTCCACCTCATACTTATCGGATTTCAGCGAAACGGAGTAGAAGTGACGTCCGGGTTCGAAATAATCCAAGGCCTCTCCGTTGACGGTTATACCTGTCAGGTCGGAGCAATGACTCTTCTCGGTATTTACCGTCAGGTTGTACATCTTAGTGGCAAATCCATCTTCGCTATGAACAGTAAAGGTAGTCGGGGTACCGTTCAGTTGGCCGGGTTCTACCTCAATTGTCTGTCCCTCATGACCTGCTATATAGGCGATAGAAGGCATCTTGGGATTCTCACGTTTGACAGCCTCCACCGGCAGGGTTACCGTATAATTCGATTCCAATGAATCAAAGTCCGCAATCAACGTGGTATCGAGCATCAGGCCTGCCAGATACGGACTACTGCTCTTCGGACGAGCCACCTTGATTGTGTAGGTTCGTTTGGCAACCTTATTGGCAGCAGTCACAACGGTCGTATAGGTAATAACGCCATCTACATTCTCGAAGGTAGTAACCAGCGTCTGACCATCTTTACCGATCGGCTCCACAAGGCGGGTCGTATCCGGAGTGATATCATACTCATATTTGGATACATCAAATTCCTCGTAATCATGCCCGTCAAGTTTGATATTCGCCAAGTCCGTGTTATCCGACAAGGAATAGGTCCAGGTGTAAGTCGTATTTCCGGTAGAGCCTTCAACCGCCCATTGCATCTTCTCCGGATCTTGCACGAAGACAACCGAATCAAAAGCTACTGCACGCGTGAAGGCTACGTAAGTATCCGGTTTGTCCGCCTCCTCTGTCAGATCTGCGCCACCTATACCGGAATACACATTAGTGCCCAGATAGAACTCGCTGAGTACACCTGTACTCGGGATCACAGGAGGTTGCGCCGTAATGGTATAAGTACCCACTGCGCCGTTCTCCGCCGTTACTGTGATCACGCCGTTGATGAGGGAAACGGATTGGAGATCCGATTTCTTCTCAAAAGTGATAAGTGGTAATTGCTCAGCAGGAACGATATATTCATGCGTCTCAGCGTTGTAGGTAACACCTTCCGCTTTTATGTCAGCAAGTGTAGTATCATCGCTGAGGTCGGTGATGAACTTGACGGTATAGACCGTAGGTTCACCCTTCTCCGGCGTGACGGTGATCGTCATCGTGGAATCAGCCTCGTTAAAGACGGATGTAACCGTTTGCAGCGACGAAGCCGGTACCGGTATCAGGTCTGGGAGGTAGTATTGCGATGCAGGGATGGTTACAACATAATCTCTCTTGCTTGCAACAAAACCGGTCAAAGACTCCGTTCCGATATTAATACCTGCCAACTCATTATTCGTATTCAGCGGACGTTTCACCTGCAGTGTATAGCCATCCGTATAGGTACCATCCTCTGCAAAGTTACGGATAGTAGCCGTGCGGACACTGTATTCCTCATCGGCTACAGGGTCGCCCCAAGTGAGTATCTGAGCCTGATCAACAACCTCACCGTTAAA
Organism: Bacteroidales bacterium UBA3717; assembly: GCA_002372695.1. Lineage (GTDB taxonomy): Bacteria > Bacteroidota > Bacteroidia > Bacteroidales > Paludibacteraceae > Colicola. Next base: position 106,899 of record DFHS01000018.1, on the reverse strand, counting down.
TTCATAAGAACGGATATTTACATCCTCCGAATCTTCCAGCGTCACCGTAAATTTCTTGCCGTTCAAAACGCCGTTTATGCCGTTTACAGAAACCTCTTTCGGCGTAGAGTTATAGCGGAAATGAATATAATACACTTGCATTTTTGCATCCTTTTGTCCCTTTCCTCCGTTGAGGTAAGCACTGGATGCATCAACAATAACGTCATAGGCTTTAACCGGTACTCCGGACAAGTCAAATATCTGGCTATACTCTTTAGCCGTACTTCGTTTGCTACTCTCTGTAATATCCCAATGATGCTCTTGATTATAATTATCCACGAAGCGGCAACGGATCAATGCACCTTTTCCGTCCCCATCAACTTCGGGATATGCAAACTTGGCAACAACTGCATCCGGAGTATTATGGAACCCAACCTCTCCCTGTACTTTTGTTCTTGAGTTGCCGCTCACTACATGGTTTGCCGTCATTTGTGCCAGATTAAGCATTGCCGGTGCACAACCGTAATAAGCTAACCAGCCCAATGTAGTATGCCCGCTATTATATAACTGTACCGGCCCGCCATTATTCATCGTTACATAATCTGCGGAATGATATCCGCTCACATAATCATTTGTAGCATTCCAACCCTCCGGTTTATAGGAAGTACCTTTGGCATTCATTACCCTTTTGGTAAAATCACCGTTATTGGGAAGTTTCTCATTGGGGTAGTGGAAGAATATTTTATACGTGTTGCTATATCCCTGACTGGTGACAGTAGCCTCCCACGACCAGAGATTTTGACGGGTACTGCATTTTACTTTTTCGCCTTTGATATATTCTACTTGCGGTACCTGCCCCACATCATTCACATTGTATATATATGTAAACCGGTTCTTGTCATAACCGGGTATGATCTCCCCGTTTATTGACAAAGTATCCAACACGGCCGGGTTCTGGTTATCTACCTTTGGCACAAGTTTGTAAACCACGTCTTGCTCTTCTCCCCGGTTGGCTTTCACCCGAATAAACGTTGTATCTCTCACGCCTCCGGGCTGGATAAATACCGTTTGCTCGTCGTAGTTCTTGGTATAGTCCACTGTCAGCGAACGAGAGTTATAGGGTAACTTAATCTCATATATGTGGTCTTCATTGCTCTTTAGGTCAACTTTCTTATTCGTTTCTCCGATCGTAAGTGACTTCAATGCGTTCTCAGCAGAAGAGAACGTCCGCTTGAAGAGAATATTATAGGTCAGGGTCTCTCCGTTCTCTGCGGTTACGATCACTTGGGTCGTGTCGCCTATCGGACGGGATATGAAGTCTATTCGTTGCTCGGGTTCGGCTTTCTCGTAGATCACCTTCGGACAGCCGGCAGCTTCGTATGGTAACTCTACCACGTAGTCCGTTGTAGCGGGCTTGAACTTGATTTCCGCATCCTCGGAATCAAGCAAGAGGTCGCCTAAGAACGCGTTCGTTGATTTACGAACCGGGAAGGCAATGAAATAATCCTTCGTATCGCCGTTCTGCGCCTGAACGTGAATCTTTGTTTCTCCGTTCGGACGGCTGAAATAGGTCGTGATGGTTTGTTTCGCGTTCCCTCCTATCGGGAAGACATTCGGTACCGCTTTGGTCAAATGACCTTCCTCATCTTTCTTATCGAGGGAGTCCACATAGTGGGTGACCGCCGGGTCAAACCCGTCGATATTCACGCCGTTGATGAGAATGCCCGCGAGCAAGGCATTGTTACTTTGCTCACGGTCGTAGGCGAGCGTATAGGTGTTATTTGCCCCACTCTCAGTATAAACAATGACTTGTTGGGTAGAGTCGTTGAGGTTGAAGAAGACAACCGTTTGTCCTTCGCGCGCCTCCGGTACTACCTGAGGCAGTGTATCACCTTCATCAATGGTAAGCGTATAGTTGAAGTGCTCTGGGTCGAAAGCCGGAGTGAGGGTTTTACCCTTGACAGTCAAGCCTTTGAGCGTAGCATTGCTGTATTTCTCAATCGTGTAGTTCACGAAATAGTCGGCTGAGGTTCCGTTCTCTGCAAAGACGGTAATCTTCCATTGCCCATCGCCTATTTTTCCGAAGACAGCACTCTGCGTCTTCTCATCATTGAGGTCATAGGTGATCTCCGGGTACTGCGAGCCGGGGGCCAAGGACTTGTTGTAGATCATTGTAGTCGGTGCAAAGTCCTCAATCAGGGTTCCGCTTGCGTAGATTGCTTTCAGCGCACAATCGCCGGAGTACTCTCGTGTGAAGGAGATGCTATAGGAAGCTTTGTTGCCCAACGAGTCCTGCACGTGCAACCAAGCCACATCCTTTTTCCAAACCAGACTCACCACCTGGGAGGGGTCTTGCTTAACGCCCGTCACCTCAGGCAGGAAGCTCAGGTAGGTAGCTTCGTATGTCATTGAATCAGGACGGAAACCGGGTATTTTCACGCCATTAACCAGGATGCTATCCAACAAGCTGGACTCCGGAGCCACTTTGACAAAGCGGATTTCGTAGGTGTTTCCTTCTTCATCACCGGAAGCCACTTTGATTTTCGCCATTCCGTCTCCGTATGGAGCGGTGATGGTTACTTGTTGTCCTTCCTCTTTGTCCACCGTGATCTTCGGGCAGGTCTCTCCCTGAAGTTGATAGACGTAACCTTCGGTAGTCTGGCTGACGAAGCCCGGAAGAGGCTGACCGTCGAGGTAAATCATCTTCAGATAGGCGCTTGCCGAAGTACGGGTAATAAAGTGGATATAGTAGTACTTCTTCGTCTTGCCGTCCTGTGCGGTTACCGTGATCTTCTGGGTCTTTCCTTCCAGCACGCTCAGCACGCGCTGTGCGGGCTCCATCTTGTCGAAGGTAATGGTCGGAATCCTATTGTTTCCTACCGGAAGCGAGTCGGTATAATGAAGAGTATCTTTATGGAAGCCCGATATCGGAGTCTGGTCCAGATAGATCATCGCCAAATCCGCTACACTTGAGGTAGCCACGGAGAAATGGATGATATAGGTGTTACTTGCTCCACCCTGCGGGCGCACCGTGATCTTATAGTCTCCGTTCAGGCCTGTGGTAACAGGACGAGGCACGACGTATTGCAGCGGCTCTGCAGCTTTCGGCGTATAGTTGACAGCCGGTAAAGCCGTCGTTCCTTGCGGAAGACGAACCCAATATTCCGTTACCGCGGGGTCGTAGCTGACCGCTACGCCTTCGCTGTTCTGGAGGCTGTACCCCTCGACGCTGAGGTCTGCAAGCGAGTTATCCGTATAGGAGTCCACATAGAAAGCGATCTGGTAAACGGTAGTACTTCCGTTTCCGGCGGTGACGGTGATACGTGCTTTTCCGTTCACGTTAGTCGGCATGGTGATTGTGATCTGCTGGAATTCATCGGCCGGAACGGCTTCAATCTCCGGCACGGTGGTCGTTCCGACAGGCAGCGTGTCTGCGTAGGAGGTCTTCTCGGGACTGAAATCCGGAATGAGAATGCCTCCGATCTTGATTCCTGCCAAGGTTGAGTTCTCGGATTTCTCGGTACTAAAGACGAGTTTATACACGCTCACGTCTCCGTTTCCGGCAGTAACCGTGACGCGCACCGTTCCGTCCACTATACCTTCTCCTAAATCCGAAACGGTCACCGTCTGGTAGTCATCGCCCCGTATATAGTTGATTGCAGGGATAGCGGTCGTACCCATCGGCAGATTGATATAATAGATAAAATTATCGGGTTCAAACGAAGTGATATACTCGCCGACCTGTAAGTTTTTGAGATAGGAGTACGAAGACTGCTCGAGTTTGAGGTTCAGCTTGTAGGTATTGGCGATGGTGTTACCCGGCGTTGTTACTGCCAGCTGCACGGCAGTACCATTGATGGCTTCTCCTGTAGGCAGCGGGTTCGGGGTGATCACTACGGTCTGCAAGTTGCCGTACTCGGGTTTCGAGACAGGCTCTATGGTAAGCGACGGCGTGCCAACCGGCAGAGAGACCTTATAGACGTTCTGCGAAGGAGAGAAACCCGGAACGGAGTTGCCGTTCACCTTGATATCTACGAGCGTGTTATCCGCCAGAGCTCCTACGCTGAAGTTCAGCGTGTAGTCCTGCGTATCCGTTCCATTAGCTGCGGTCACACGAATGGTAGCAGTACTTCCGGTTGATGCGGGCTGGGTATAAGCGATTGTCTGGGCGTCCTCCTGTTTGTCGGCTACCACTTGCGGAACCGTGGTGGTACCGAACGGCAGGGAAACGTTATACGAATATCTGGTAGGACTGAATCCGGACACGGAGATTGTGTCGGAGCCTAAGACATAGGAGATACCGGCCAACTTCGCGTTGCTACTCTTCGCTTTCTTAAACTGAATCTTATAGGTCGTAGTCGATTTGCCGTCCTCGGAGCGCACGGTGATCAAGGTCGGTTGGTCGGTGAGGTTACCGTTCGTGATTGTGATCTCGGATCCCGAGAGCACGCGGCCTACGAAACTCTTGGTGGTACCTCTGGCGTTGGTCAGCGAACCTGCGCCGCGGCGTGCCTCGATAGAAGGGATAGCCGTAGCGGTCTCGCCCAGAGCGTACTCTTGAACACCCGTGTTGTCCGGATCAAAACCCTTCCACTCCTTGTCGTTGATATAGAGTTTCTGAATCTTCGACGAGTAGATCAGCTCGACGTCATCCACGTAGAGGGAGTTGCCTGTGTATAAGCCGTTATTGGCACGGAAATTAGGATAGTTGGAAGCGGAGAAAATGATATTCATCTTCTGCGGCGCCGAGTTGTTCATATAATAGATCGGCACGCGGATGTTTATCCAGTTATTGTAGGTCGCGCGCTCGCGCCACATACCCTCGGAGATCTGCGTAGCACCCTGCGGCGTACCGCACTCGTTGCCGTCCATCGCCTGACGGATATCCGACTCCTCGTTGGTATATGAGTCGGTGGTCGTACAACTTCCGTTCTTGCCTTTGAACCTGTTATTCGACACATTGCCCGTCCAGGAGTAGTAGAGGAGATAGAAGTCCTCCTTCGAAGTGTTCGAACCGGTACGTTTGATCCATACCGACATGGAGTCCGGACGATGGGTCCAGTTGACACCTCCGTACGTACCGGCAGAAGCCTGGCTGACCGCCGTCAGAGAGGAGATATACACCCAAGGCTGGCCCAGGGAGAAATAACCCGGAGAGGTCTCCGTGATACCTGCAGCTCCGACCTCCTGGTCTTGTACCATCATAGAGTATCCGCCGTTGTGACCTGCCTCACGGTGGGCGAAATTGAACTTAAAGCCAAACTGCGTCACGTTCGAAGCGTTCCATCCTTTCGGCTGGATATTACCATCAAAGGAAGCTCCGGACCAATCTTCGAAATTCGCGTTGGTCAACTGTTGTGCGTGCATGGTCGTAGCAAGCATGACAGCAGCTACCCAAACCATTACACCCTGAAAAAATTTACTCATATTAATTATTATATTAAAATTTCCCAATTTTTAAGGCACAAAAAAGCCCATTTTTTATCGGGTGCAAAATTACTGCTATTTTGTCAAGTACGCAATACCGATTATTGGGAAAAGATATACGATTATTAAGCCTCACTCTAAAAGAGTGTTGCAAAATAAGGAAATATAGTGAAATTTTTAAGAAAGGGCGAAAATCCGTTATTGTCCAAGTCGGTGAAGGTGGCAGAGCATGAGGGAGCCGTCCTCGCGACGGAGGTGCATGCCGTTTCCTTCGCAGAACGTCCATGCTTTGCAGTCTTTGCAGGGTTCGAGTTGCCGCATCCAAGAGCGGTCGCGATAGGGCTTGAAGCCGTTTTCCCAGACGGACCAGAAGGAGTCGCGGTAGATGTTTCCCTGGTAGTATTTGCCGCGGATGGAAGTGCAGGCAGAGATGGAACCGTCGATAAGAATGGAAGCGACGGAGATACCTGCGGCACATTGGTAGAGATGGTCACGTACGCGTCCCTCGTAGGTGCCTAAATAACCTTCGCAGGAATAAGAGACATGCCGCCCTGCTTCGCGCTCGGAGGCAATATAATCCATGAGGTATTGGAACTGCTCGTCGGTCAGCAGGAGTTCGGGGTTGGAGGCTGCACGACCCATAGGGTCGATGCCGAAGACACGCCAGTCTCGCACGCCGAGCGACCAGAGCATCTCACGGATTTGAGGCAGGTGGTCTATCGTGCGCTGGTTGACGCAAGTGACGACGTCCCATACAACAGAGCCTACCCCCTTACCCTCCCTAAAGGGAAGGGAGTTATTATAATCAACAATGAGTTTGATAGCGCGGGTGGCTCCTTCGAAAGCCAGAGGGTGTTGGCGGAGCCAAATATGGTCTTGCTCGAGACCATCGCAGGAGACCGTGATAGAGCGTAAACCGGCAGAGAGGAGTTCGTGAAATTTCTGCTCCGTGAGGGCAAGTCCGTTGGTCACCATACCCCATGGATAGCCGCGTTGCTTGAGGGCACGGCCTACCTCTGCAAGGTCTTTGCGCATGAGGGGTTCACCGCCGGAAATGATGATCAGCACTTTGTGCGGATCGACATGCGGCGTGATCTCTGTATCAATGACCCGGAGGAAATCTTCTGCGGGCATGTCGGGTGTCTCGATGGAAGCGACACAATCGCTGCCGCAATGTAAACAATGCACATTGCAGCGGAGCGTGGACTCCCAGAAGAGTTGACGGAGCGGATGTAACTCCTTCAGGTTACGGCGGCGGATGGACTCCAGCCAGAGTGCAATTTTAAGGCGCAGGTTCATCTTCCGGAGGCATGGGAATACCGTAAAGTTCTTCGATATCGTCCGACTGATAGCCGGTGCTATCGTTCTCGGGCGGCGGTCCATACTTACACTCCGGCGCTCTGTGGCAGCTGCCTATCCCTAATGTGCCGAGAATAAGCACAATCAGCGCATTGATGCGTGTCAGAAATTTAGTTTTCATCATTTCGTTTTTGGGGTTTCTTCCGCTTCTTTTTGAAGCACTTCATCTACTTGCTCCTGGTCCTCGACGAAAGCAGGATCGTCTTCGTAACGCGTAGGAGCAGGACCGTAACAAGCCGCAAAAGTGAACGCGACTCCGGTCAACAAGCAGAGCTTGATGCTCATCCGCAAAATCCGGTCGATGATGTTTCTCATAATGATACGGAATTAAAATTCGGTGCAAAGATACAACATTTTTTTGAAACATGCAAATTTATTTGCAAAAATCGCCGGAAGTTTCTTTTCGAAGTATAGCCCGGATGAAATTATCGATGCGGGCATAGATGGTAAAATTGCCGTCTTTGTCCTTGGGTGCGATTGGATCCGGCTTGCCTTTGAGTTGTTTGTAGAAACGGGCTTTGTAGGAGTCAAGGAGTGCTTGTTTCTCGGGCGGAAGGGGCGTCTTGTTCTTGAGGGCGTCAATGAACTCTTGCGCGAGGTGGGAAGCGTTACCGAAAGCGGTCATGTTGGCCCGCTCGCCGGCAAGGATGGGGTTCGCATTATAGTTGCGGGGCTTAGGGGTATAGGCCTCCAGACGGCCGACTTTAGTGACATTACCGTCGTAGTCATGGTAATGTTTGCGGCGCTCAGTCATGCCGCCTTTTTCATGAGCACCGAGGATTTCCTTGATGTGAGAGGTGTGTTTGATTTTTGCCATATAAAGAGTTGGTATTTTGTGATTAGGGCTGTAAATCCGCTGTGATTGGGCCGAAAATATCGTACTTACCTCGTACTTATGACGCACTTATCACGCACTAATCACGCACTAATCACGCACTAATTTTGTGCAAAGGTACTGCTTTTTTTTGAGATTTGCAAGAAAAAACGGAGGATTTTTTAGGTAAAGAATACTATATTATATATAAATATATAATATACTTTTTGAAGGGTTTTGGGGAGGAGAAAAGCACCGGAGGTAACAAAAAATCGCGCCAGCGGAGGTGGCGCACACAGGACAATGTGGAGCAAAAAGCGATCGCAACCCGCTCGCGGAACTCGCGGGCACAGGACAATGTGGAGCGGGAATAGGTAAAAGCAGGATTCAATCCGGCAGAACTAACAAGAAAGAAAAACCGAATAATCCGGCGGAAATGGACACAGAAAGAAAGAGCCGGATGACATCCGGCAGAACACGAAGAAGGTAAAGCCGAATAATCCGGCGGAATACGAAGAAGGAAAAGCCGAATAATCCGGCGGAAAAGACAAGAAAGAGAAGTTTGGCACGGTTTTTGATACCGATTTATCGGTAGATCGAGAAATCGATATATCGAAAAAATGAGATATAGAGAAATCGATATAGCAAAAAAAGACTCGGCGCTAACGCGACGAGCACCAAACAAAAGCAACAAATAAAGCAGCAAATAAAGCTACAAAAAAAACGCACCAAACAAAGCTACAAAAAAAACGCGACAAACAAAGTTACAAAAAAACGCAACAAATAAAGCAGCAAAATAAACGCAGCAAATAAAGCTACAAAAAAAAACGCGACAAACAAAAGCGATAAAAAACGCAGCAAATAGCTATAAATAAGATAATTAATAAAAACACTATAAAGATTATGCAAGTTGATATTCGTGAACTGCAAGAGCGCGTGGAGCGCGAGAGTTCGTTTGTAGATGCCTTGACGTTAGGCATGAATCAAGTGATTGTGGGACAGAAACACCTCGTGGAGAGTTTGCTTATTGGTCTGTTGAGCGACGGGCACATATTGTTGGAAGGCGTGCCGGGTTTGGCGAAAACCCTCGCTATCAAGACCCTAAGCGACCTCATCAAGGCAGATTTCAGCCGTATTCAGTTTACGCCGGATCTGTTGCCTGCCGATGTACTCGGTACACAGATTTACAGCCAGAAGAGCGAAGAGTTCAAGATCAAGAAAGGTCCGATCTTCGCTAATTTTGTGTTGGCCGATGAGATCAACCGTGCTCCGGCGAAAGTGCAGAGTGCGTTACTCGAGGCGATGCAGGAGCGTCAAGTGACCATCGGCGAGCAGACCTTCAAGCTGGACGATCCGTTCCTGGTTTTGGCGACGCAGAACCCGATTGAGCAGGAAGGTACGTATCCTCTGCCGGAGGCGCAGACCGACCGTTTCATGCTGAAGGTGGTTATCGGTTATCCGAAGAAAGAGGAGGAGCAGGCCATCATCCGTCAGAACATCGCGAGCGAGAAGAAACAAGTGCTGCCGATACTCTCCACCGCCGATATCATCAAAGCGCGTAAGATCGTGGAGGAGGTTTATCTGGACGAGAAGATCGAGAAATACATCGTGGATATCGTGTTTGCGACCCGCGAGCCGGAGAACTACGAGCTCAAGGACCTCAAGCAGATGATTGCGTTTGGCGGCAGTCCCCGTGCAAGTATCAACCTCGCGAAGGCAGCTCGCGCGTACGCGTTTATTCATAGGAGAGGGTACGTGACGCCGGAAGATGTACGTGCCGTTTGCTACGACGTGCTGCGTCACCGTATCGGGCTGACGTACGAAGCCGAGGCAAATAATATGACGACGGAAGATATTATTACCGAAGTGCTGAACGCAGTACAAGTGCCGTAACAATTCACAATTAACAATTCACAATTAACAAAGCGTCCTAATGGCTTTGGTACAAAAATATTTGTCCGTACAGGTCTTAAAACATTGTACCAGACTCCGTAAGCCCTTTGTAAATTGTACATTGTACATTGTACATTGTAAATTATGACTTCAGAAGAGTTATTACAAAAAGTCAGGAAGATAGAGATCAAGACCCACGGGCTGAGTCGGAATATCTTCGCAGGCGAGTACCACAGCCAGTTTAAGGGTCGTGGTATGGCGTTCAGCGAGGTGCGCGAGTACCAGCCGGGCGATGATGTGAGGTCGATTGACTGGAATGTGACAGCGCGGATGAACCGACCGTACATCAAGGTCTATGAAGAGGAACGCGAGTTGACGGTAATGTTGCTCGTTGATGTCAGCGGCAGCCGGAACTTTGGAACCCAAAGCCAGATGAAACGCGACACGATGGCCGAAGTAGCCGCGACACTCGCTTTCTCCACCATCGAGAACAACGACAAGGTGGGTGTGATCTTCTTCTCCGACCAGGTGGAGAAATTTATTCCGCCGAAGAAAGGAAAGAGCCACGTGCTGCATATCATCCGTGAGTTGTTGAGCTTCGAACCCGAACACCACGGGACGGATATCAACGCGGCGCTGCAGTACCTGACGAACGCGCAGAAGAGACGGTGTACGGCGTTTCTGATTTCGGATCTGATGGACCCGAAATTAGTCGAAAGTCGAAAGTCGAAAGACCGCTCCACTCAAAGCCAAGTAGAACCTATCGTCATCGCAAGTCGTAAACACGACCTCTCGGCGATACAGATCTACGACCGACGCGATGCGGAGATGCCGAATGTGGGACTGCTGAAAGTGAAGGACCCGGAGACGGGTGCCCGCGTATGGGCAGATACATCGCTTGCAAGCGTGCGCAACGCCTATGCCGAGGCATGGCGCAAGCAGCAGGAGGCGCTGGAGACGATGTACTCAAAGACCGGCATGAACCACGTGTCCATGCGGACGGACGAAGATTATGTGAAAAAGTTGATGATGCTTTTTAAAAATTAACAATTAATAATTAACAATTAACAAAGCGTCCTAATAGCTTTGGTACAAAATTAGAAGTCCGTACGGATCTTAAAACATTGTACCAGACTCCGTAAGCCCTTTGTGAATTGTACATTGTGAATTATTCATTGTATGTTAAATTTATTATTAAGTATAGTTGTTTCTGCGTCGATCGACTCGACGATGCTGATGATCGGTGACCAGACGGCGATGCACCTGAGTGTGACGCAGGAGGCGAACGAGCGTGTCGAGATGCCTGTTTTCGGCGAGACGCTGCAGGACGGTATAGAGATCGTTGACCGCTCGGCGGTGGACACCACTACCCTGCCCGACGGACGGCTGCAGTTGAGCCAGGAGCTGACGCTGACGTCGTTCAAAGACAGCCTCTTTGCTGTGGCTCCGATAGCGGTAGTGAGCGGTGGAGACACCTTCCGGACCGAGCCTATGGCGCTGAACGTCATCCAGCCTTTCGAGGTGGACAGTTCACTCGCCATCACGGATATCAAGGACATCGAGAAAGCGCCGATATACTGGTGGGGCATCCTCCGGTGGATCCTGCTCGCTTTGGCGGTTATCGGTCTTTTTGTAGGCGCATACTCCGGCGTACAGTGGTACCGCAAGCATTTCCTCAAAGAGGAAGAGGTCATCGAGCCGGAGCTGCTGCGTCCGGCGGATGAAGTGGCGTTGGAGAAACTCGACGAGATCAAGGCGCAGAAGATCTGGAAAGACGGTAAGGTCAAGGAGTACCAGACCGAGTTGACGGATGTCGTGCGTGAGTATATCGGTCGCCGTTTTGACGTACAGAGTACGGAGAAGACCTCCGACGAGACACTGCGTGCGATGAAACCGCTTATCGACAAAGAGCTCTTTGCCAAACTCAGTAAGATGCTGCAACTTGCCGACCTCGTGAAGTTCGCCAAATGGCACACGACGCCGGACGAGAACGAGCAGGCGCTGAGTACGGCGTATGAGTTTGTCAATGAGACAAAGGAAGTGATTAATGATGAAATGAGCGCGACAGATGTCGCTCAATGATGAAATGATGAAAAGTTATGAGTTTTGCTAATCCAGGATATTTATTTTTATTACTGCTGCTGATCCCCGTGATCGTGTGGTATCTATACGAGCTTCGCAAGTCCGATGCCAGCCTTCAGATCTCGGACACCAGCACATTGGCGGCTCAGCCGAAGAGTTGGCGGATCTGGTTGCTGCACGTGCCGTTCGGTCTTCGTGTAGCGGCTATCACCTTATTATCACTCGCGCTCGCGCGCCCGCAGTTGACCAACCGCTGGTCATCGGAATCGACGGAAGGAATCGACATCATGATGGCGCTGGATATATCCGGTACGATGTTAGCGGAGGACCTGCGGCCGAACCGTCTGGAAGCTGCCAAACAAGTGGCTTCGGATTTCGTGATCGCGCGACCGAATGACCAGATCGGTCTGGTGGTCTTCGCCGGAGAGAGTTTCACGCAATGCCCTCTGACGACGGATCACGCCGTACTCGTCAACCTCTTCAAATCCGTTGAATACGGGATGATTGAGGACGGTACTGCCATCGGTCTGGGTCTGGCGAACGCCGTGAACCGAATGAAAGACAGCGAGACGAAATCAAAAGTGGTGATTCTGCTGACCGATGGTTCCAACAACCGCGGTGATATTGATCCGCAGACGGCGGCGCAGATTGCCAAGACCTACGGGATCCGTGTTTATACGGTCGGCGTGGGCTCGTACGGACAGACCCGCGTACCGGTGAAGACGCCGATGGGGATGCAGTACGTGACGATGGACTCGGAGTTTGACGAAGGGACGCTGCGCGGCATCGCGGAGACTACCGGAGGCCAGTATTTCCGCGCGACGGACAACACCAGCCTCAAACGTATCTACGAGCAGATTGACCAGCTGGAGAAGACCAAACTGCGTGTTCGAGAGTACAGCAAACATACAGAGAACTTCGCTCCGTTCCTCTTCGCCGCGTTGTTCTGCCTGCTGTTAGAGATTATTTTGAGATATTTTGTTTTACGCACAATAAGTAATTAATATGCAAGAACGTCATCGAAATCGTTTGCTCTACTTCAACGAGCAGGCAGAGACCACAGAGAAATACGTGATCCCCTATATCGAGCAGGTCTTCCCGCTGCACGAAGGGGTACGCGTGCTGGAGATCGGTTGCGGCGAAGGAGGCAACCTCAAGCCCTTCCTCGACCGCGGCTATCATTGTACGGGTATCGACCTCAACAAAGGGCAGATTGAGAATGCGAAAGTCTTTATGGCAGGCCATCCGCATCTTGACCGTCTGACGCTCATCGCCGAGGACATCTACAAGATCACCCCGACGGAGTATGACCTGATCATCCTGCGGGACGTCATCGAGCATATTCACAACCAGGAGCAATTCATGGCTTTCCTCAAGCGTTTCATCGCCCCCGGAGGTGTTGTCTTCTTCGGTTTTCCGGCATGGCAAATGCCTTTTGGCGGGCACCAGCAGATCTGTCTCAGCAAACTGTCCAAGACGCCGTTCATCCACCTACTGCCGGCAAAGACTTATGCGGCACTCTTACGCAAAGCAGGCGAGAAAGAGAAGACGATTGAGGACTTGTTAGAGATCAAAGAAACGGGTATCTCCATCGAGCGGTTCGAACGCATTCTTCGTCACGAGAAGTATCAGGTGCTAAGGAAAACGCTATGGTTCATCCAACCTAATTATGAGGTGAAGTTTCACTTACGCAAGATGCGCGTCTGGCCCGTGCTGCGCGCTCTGCCGTGGGTTCGTAATTTCTACACCACAGCTGCGTACTACGTTATTAAGATTTGATATTTATGTTTAGATTTGCGAATATAGAAGTTTTATGGCTGCTGTTCAGCGTACCGGTCCTTTCTTTGGCCTACGTATGGTACACGCGCCTCAAACGCCGCCAGTTAGAGGAGTTCGGAGATAAAGAACTGGTGGCACAACTCATGCCGAACGCCAGCCGTGTGCGTCCGAATGTGAAGTTCTCGATTCTGATGGTGGCTCTGACGCTGCTCATCATCGCAGCCGCACGGCCGCAGTTCGGGCAGTCCGAGCGCACGGAGAAAAGGCAAGGTATCGAAGCCATCGTGGCGCTGGATATCTCCAACTCGATGCTGGCAGAAGATGTCGCGCCGAACCGTCTCGACCGCGCCAAACAGATGCTCTCCAAGTTAATGGACAATATGGTGAACGACAAAGTGGGACTCGTCGTCTTTGCCGGTGATGCGTTTGTACAACTGCCGATCACCTGCGACTACGTCTCTGCGAAGATGTTCCTCAACACCATCAAACCCGAGCTCATCAAGACGCAAGGTACCGCCATCGGCGCGGCGCTGAGTACGTCCATCCGCTGTTTTGGCGAGCAGAGCGACGCCAGCCGTGCGATCATCCTCATCACCGATGGTGAGAACCACGAGGACGATGCCGTAGCGGTAGCCAAACGCGCCAAAGAGGAAGGGATCCAAGTGCTGGTTGTCGGTATCGGTAAGCCTGAAGGCAGCCCGATTCCTGTAGCGGGTACGAATAACTTCATGAAGGACCGTCAGGGGAACGTCGTCGTCAGCCGTCTCAACGAAGACATGTGCCGCGAGATAGCGCAGGCAGGTGGAGGTATATACGTCCGTTGCGACAACTCGAATACAGCTACCAAGGCCATCCAGAAAGAGCTTGACAAACTCGCTACCCAAGAGATTGAGACCACCACATATACCGACTACAACGAGCAGTTCCAGAGCTTTGCGCTCATCGCGTTACTGCTGCTCGTGATTGATTTCTTCATCTTCAACCGTAAGAACAAAATGATTACCCGTCTGGATATTTTCGGAGAGGGTTCGCGCCATGCGGTGACAGCCCTTTTGCTACTCGTCAGCCTGAGCACTTTCGCGCAGAAAGAAGCATCGGACGTACGCCGCGGCAACCGCGAGTACAACAAGCAGAACTATACCGAGGCGGAAGTCAACTACCGCCGCGGTCTGGAGAAGAACAAGAACGGCTACGAGGCACATTATAACCTCGGCGACGCGCTCTTCAAACAAGATAAGTACGCGGACGCGCAGGCAGAGTTCGAGACCGCAGCGAAGATGCTGGATAAGAAGGAAGACAAGACCCGTTACGCCAAGGCGATGCATAACATCGGTAACTGTCATTTCGCGCAGCAGCAGTACGACAAGGCCGTAGCCGCGTACCAGGAGTCGCTGCGCGCCAACCCGGCAGACGACGACACGCGGTATAACCTCGTCAAGTCGATGCAAATGTTGCAACAACAGCAACAACAGCAGCAACAGCAGCAACAAAACCAACAGAACCAGAATCAGAAACAAGACCAACAGCAACAACAAGAACAACAACAAAATCAGGATCAGCAACAAGATCAGCAAGAGCAACAACAGCAACAACAGCAACAAGAACAAAACGACGACCAGATGGACAAAGAGACCGCGGAGCAGATCCTGCAGGCCCTCGAGCAAGACGAGCAAGATACCCAGGAGAAGATGCAGCGTCAGCAAGGTCGCAAGAAACGTGTTGAGAAGGAGTGGTGATATGAAAAGAATTCTATTTATACTTTGTACTTTGTACTTTGTCCCTTTGTCCCTTTGGGCAGATGAGGTGGTCTTCAAGGCGCAAGCGCCGAAACAAGTAGTGGTCGGCCGACCGTTCCAGGTGACGTACACCGTCAACCAACGGAGCCGCGACCTGCGGGCACCGGAGTTTACGGATTTCGATGTCCTCTCCGGTCCGTACACCTCGACCAGCAGCAGTACCTCGTTCGTCAACGGCAAACGCACCTCTTCCTTTGAGCAGACCTACACGTACATGCTCATGGCACAGAAAGCCGGTACGTTCACCATCGGTCCTGCGACCGTCAAAGTGGATGGCGAGCAGGTGCAGTCCAACGGCGTACGTATCCAAGTCCTGCCGGAGGACGAGCAACCGGCGCAGAGCAGTCAGTCCTCAGCCGGCAGTCAAGCGAGTCAGCGTAGCCAGAGTACGCAATCGAGTTCCTCCGGAGCCGTTAACTCCGAGAACCTCTTCGTCCGTACCATCGCGTCCAAGACCCGTGTGCACGAGCAAGAGGCATTGATGATCACGTACAAGCTCTATTTCGCGAACGTCGATGTAGCGCAGTTGACCAACAACACCAAGTTGCCGGAGTTTACGGGCTTCCTTAAGCAAGAGTTGGAGCAAGGCGAGATACAGACGGAGCTGGAGCACTATAACGGCCGCAACTATCAGACCGCCGTGCTCTATCGGACGATCCTCTACCCGCAACACTCCGGAGACATCAAGATCGATCCGGCGAACTTCGAAGCCGTGCTGCGCGTGCAGACGCGGTCACAAGTGCGGTCGATCTTCGATGATTTCTTCGGCTCTTACACCAACGTCACGAAGATGCTCACGGCTCCCGGCGTGACGATCCACGTAGCAGCCCTTCCGAGCGGTAAGCCTGCAGGCTTCAGCGGAGGCGTGGGTAAATTCACGCTGACGCCATCTATCTCGCAGACCGAGGTACAGACCAACGACGCCGTGACCATCAAGCTGGACATCTCCGGCGCAGGAAACATGAAACTGCTCAAGACCCCGGCTATCGATTGGCCCGAAGGCTTCGAGCCGTACGATCCGAAGGTGACGAATAACTTCAACACCACCACTTCGGGCGTTAGCGGCACCAAGTCCATCGAGTACCTGGCGATCCCGCGTAGTGCTGGAGAATACACGATCCCGGCTGTCCACTTCAGCTATTTCGACATCGACGAGAAAGCCTACAAGACCCTCTCGACGCCTGAGTACACCATCCTCGTGAAACGCGGTGCCGGTGCTTCATCCAACGCGGGCAGCGAAGAAGGAGCGGTCGTTTATCACGCCCAGAAAGAGGACATCAAACAACTCGGTTCCGACATCCGGTACATCGATACGAAAAAGCCTAAGTCATCAAACATCAAACATCAGGTATCAGACATCAACCATATATGGTTGTTCTACGTCATACCGGCGTTCATCGCCCTGATTCTCTTGGTTGTTCTGCGCAAGCAGATCAAGGAGAATGCCGACCTGGCGCGAGTTCGTTACAAGAAAGCCAACAAGGTAGCCAAGAAGCGTCTCAAAGCTGCTGCCGCGGCGCTCAAAGCGAACGACAAGGATCATTTCTACGAAGAGATCGAGCGCGCTGCGTGGACCTACCTCTCCGACCGGCTCTCTATCCCGACAGCCGACCTCAACAAGGAAAATATTGCGTCTCTGCTCGCGCAGAAGAACGTGCCGGAAGCGATCATCACGGAGGTGAAGAACGTCCTCTCGACGGCAGAGTTCGCGCGTTACGCACCGACTACCGACCACGCGATGGACGACCTCTACGAGGCGACAACCAACATCATTAACAAACTCGAGGAACAGAAATTATGAAATATCTAAATAACTTCGGCATATCGGTATATCGATATATCGTTATATCGGTCTTTTTCATCTGCAGTTCAGCCCTTTTTGCCCAGGACGCTTTTGACGCAGCGAACGCGGCATACGCGGACGGCCGCTACGAAGAGGCGGCGGCGATGTATCAGTCGCTCTTGGACGAGCAGCCCGATGCAACCCTTTATTACAACCTCGGCAACGCCCGTTTCAAGCAAGGCGAGCTGGCACAAGCCATCCTCAACTACGAGCGTGCGCTGCGTCTCAAGCCTAACTACAAGGATGCGCAGTACAACTTGGCTTTTGCGCAATCCCGCATCACCGATAACATCGTCGAGCAGGATTTCTTCCTCTCTTCCTGGGCGCGCACGGTGCGCAACAACCTCAGCGAGCGCACGTGGTGGAGCACCTCCATCGGGCTTTTCATCTGTGCCCTGATTGCCCTCCTGCTCTTCTTGCTCGGTCGCGAGTTATGGCTGCGTAAGACAGCTTTCCACGTAGCATGGATAGCGCTTCTCTTCTCCCTCATAGCCGGGCTCAACGCAGGCTCCCTCCATCAACGAAACACCCTGCGCAATGAGGCTATCATCACACAGGGTGTCGTTAATGTCAAGTCTTCTCCGGATCGCTCAGGAACGGACCTCTTCACTATTCACGAGGGCACCAAAGTGACCATCCGTGAGACCCTCGGCGAGTGGGTCAACGTGCGCGTCGGCTCGAACGAGGGCTGGATGAAGTCCGGTTATCTTGAGAGGATCTAGTACCGCTGGTACGAGTGGACGTTCCGCTCGTACGGGTACTTGTACCGCTTGTTCGCGTAGAAGTACCGCTTGTTCGCGTAGAAGTACTGCTCGTGCGGCTTGAGTTTCCGCTCTCGCGTTTGATAGTTGTTGTACGACCTGTACTGTCGGTGGTCTTCACCGTGGTGCGGGTCGTACCGCTTTTATTCACACGCGTATTGATCGTCGTTCCGGGCGTCGGAGTCTTCGTACGGGTCGATACTCCGCTGGTTCGCGTCGAAGTACTGGTCGTAGTGCTCTTTGCCGGTGTAGCGGTCTTTGTAGTCGTGGCAGTCGTAGTGCCGCTGGTACGCGTCGATGTACTTGGTTTGTCACTCGTACGCGCACTACTCTTCTCTACCTCGGTACGCAGCTGAGCCGCGTTACGAACACTCACGCCGGACGAAGCCGCCGTACGGGTCACGCGGCGCTCGAAAGAGTTATCCGGGTGCTGTACCCCGTAGTCGTTCCTGCGATGCGACTGCGTCATCTCCGTATAACCGCTATAGAACGGCTTGGAGGGGTAGTCGCAGTGGTGGCAGTAGTGATGGTTGCTCATGTACGTCGTCACGTATGCCTGGTAATGGTTGATAACCACCGGCTTAGGCTGCGTGTAGTACGACGGATAGTAGCCGTAGTAGTACGGCGAGGACCAAACGGCGTACGTCGTGTGTCCGTACACGTTCCACATCGGCGGACGTCTCACAAACACAGGACGGACGATATAGTTATAACCATACAGATACGGATCACCGATCACCTCCACATAGAGCACGTCCGGACGGCGTTCTGCCACCAGCGTTGCTATATCCTGGAACATACCCGGGCCCACACAGGCCTGCAACAGCAAGGTATGATAATACCCGCGGGAAGTCTCAATAACGCGGATGTAATCAATCCATCCGTCGCGATTGAGGTCGAGGTTATTGATCATGTACCGGCTGGAGTTAAGAATCTGCTCAAACTCTCTGACAGAGTTCGACTCCGCAAAAGCCGCAGCTACCGCGTTGAGGTCCAGCGAGAAACACAGATCGGTGTTGTAGTTAGTTACTGTAAAGGTCGTCACCGTCGTCACTTTCGGTGCCGGCGTCGTCACGGTTGTCACGTATGTCGGTTGTTGAACCGGCTGAGAAACCACTACCGGTTTCTCACGCACCACTACTACCGGTTCAGAGACCGTTCGGATGGTCGTCCAGCAGCCGGTCAACACCACTGCTGCCAGAACTAATAATACTATTTTTTTCATGCCATTACACATTAAACATCACACATTACAGCGTCTTCGCTACTTCGATCTCTTCAAAAGCCTCGAGTATATCGCCTTCTTTGAGGTCGTCGTAAGCCTTGAGGCTCAGACCGCACTCGGTGTTCACACCGGCTTCCTTGATATCGTCCTTGACGTGTTTGAGAGAAGCTAACTCAGCGGTCTTGATCACGATACCGTCACGGATGACGCGTACCTTGTTGCCGCGTTTGATCTTACCCTCACGCACAATACATCCGGCGATCGTGCCCACTTTGGAGATGTGGAACGTCTGCATCACCTCGAGCGTTGCCGTCACTTCTTCCTTCACCTCCGGAGCCAACATACCTTCCATAGCGGCCTTGACCTCGTTGATAGCGTCGTAGATGATCGAGTAGATACGGATATCCACCTCCTCCGTCTCCGCCATCTTTCGGGCAGTACCGGTCGGACGGACGTTAAAGCCCACGATGATCGCATCCGAAGCCGCAGCCAGCATCACATCGCTGTCGCTGATGGCACCCACGGCGCCATGGATGACGTTCACCTGGATATTCTCCGTCGAGAGTTTCAAGAGCGAGTCCTTGATAGCCTCTACCGAACCGTCCACATCGGCCTTGACGATGATATTCAACTCCTTGAAATCGCCGATTGCCAGACGCCGTCCGATCTCCTCGAGACCCACGTGTTTCTTCGTGCGGATACTCTGCTCGCGTTGCAGCTGCTCACGTTTGTTCGCAATCTCACGCGCCTCTTGCTCCGTCGGCAGCACGTTAAACTCGTCACCGGCCTGCGGCGCACCGTTCAGACCGAGGATCGAACAAGGCTCACCCGGACGCACCTCGGTGATCTTCTGTCCGCGCTCATTGAACATCGCTTTGATACGGCCGTGCGACGTTCCGGCAAGGATGATATCGCCCATATGCAGCGTTCCGTCCTGAACCAGCAACGTAGCCACGTAACCGCGGCCTTTGTCCAGCGACGACTCGATGACCGAACCTTTCGCACGTCTCTTCGGATTAGCCTTGAGATCGAGCATCTCCGCCTCGAGCAGCACTTTCTCCAAGAGTTCGTAAACGCCCGTTCCTTTCTTCGCGGAGATCTCCTGGCACTGATACTTACCGCCCCAGTCCTCCACAAGGATATTCATGTTACTCAGCTGCTCGCGGATCTTATCCGGGTTAGCACCGGGCTTATCCACTTTGTTAATGGCGAAGACCATCGGTACACCTGCCGCCTGAGCGTGGTTGATCGCCTCGATCGTCTGTGGCATGACCGCGTCGTCCGCAGCGATGATGATGATTGCGATATCCGTCACTTTCGCACCACGTGCACGCATCGCCGTGAAGGCCGCGTGACCCGGGGTATCCAGGAACGTAATATGCTGACCGTTCTTCAGTTTGACGTTATACGCACCGATGTGCTGGGTGATACCACCGGCCTCACCGGCAATCACATTCGCGTTACGGATGTGGTCCAGAAGCGATGTCTTACCGTGATCCACGTGTCCCATGACCGTGACGATCGGGCAGCGCGGTTCTATATCCTCTTCGTTAACCACCTCATCCGCGTTGATCTCATCCGCCACGTGTGCAGAGACATATTCCGTCTGGAAGCCGAACTCCTCGGCCACGAGGTTGATGGTCTCGGCGTCAAGACGCTGGTTGATGGACACAAACAGGCCAAGGCTCATACAGGTACCGATAATCTTGTTCACCGGCACATTCATCATCACCGCCAGGTCGTTGGCCGTCACGAACTCCGTCAATTTCAGCACTTTGGATTGCTCCTGCGCCTCCATCACTTCGAGTTCATGCTTCTCACGCTCCTGCTCGCGACGCTCGCGTTTATATTTAGAGGTGTTGGACTTGTTCTGCTTCTGCTGCAGACGGTTGAGCGTCTCCTTCAGAGCCTTATCCACCTCTTCCTGCGTAGCCTCGCGAGGTTGGTTCTTCTTGTTCTTCTTGCCGGCCTGATTACGTTTGTCGTTAGGATCGACTTTCGCCGCATTGGCCTTGAACCGCTCACGTTTACGTTTCTCTGCCGCAGCTTGTTGTTGAGCCTGCTGCGCCTGCTGACGCTCCTCACGCTCTTTGCGTTTCTGCTCTTTGGTCTTCTTCGCCGGACGAGTAGAGGTGTCGATGGAATCCAGGTCGATCTTTCCGATCACCTTCGGTCCATCGGTCACTTCGGGCTTACTCAACGTGAAGATCTTCGGCTTGGGTTTCTCCTGCGGCTTCTCTTGAGCTTTGGCTTGCTCCCGAGCCTGCGCCTGAGCTTTCTCCGCTTCGCGCTTGGCTTCAGCCGCTTTCGCTTCTTCCTCTGCTTGCTTGGCTTTCGCCGCACGTTCTGCTTCCTCTGCTGCACGCTTGGCCTCTGCCTCTGCCGCACGTTTGGCTGCCTCTTCAGCGGCTTTCTTCGCTGCCTCTGCTTCCGCAGCACGACGAGCTGCTTCAGCCGCCTCTTTCTCTGCCGCCTCACGAGCCTGACGCTCTGCTGCCTGACGGTCTGCCTCAATCTTCAATGCCACATCTTTGCTGAACTCTTTTGCCAGCAACAGATACAGATCATCATCGATGCGCACGTTCGGATCAGAAGCAATAGGATGACCGTTCTTCTCGCACCACGCAGTGAGAGTCGCCATGCCTATATTTAATTCTTTACATGCTTTTATTAACTTTATCGCCATAAATAATTTACAATTTAAAATTTACAATTTACAAAGCTTTCTAACAGTTTGGTACTATCTCGTTTGTCCGTACAGGTCTTACGGGTTCGTACCAGCCCCGCAAGCCCTTTGTTAATTGTACATTGTGAATTGTGAATTGCTTAGTCATTCGCAAACTCCGCCGACAAGATGCGAAGCACCTCGTCGATGGTCTCCTCCTCGAGGTCCGTACGACGCAGCAAGTCCTCCTTGCTCGTGCCCAGTACCTCTTTGGCGGTGTCCAGACCGATAGCCTTGAAGGCATCGATGACCCACTGATCGATCTCGTCGTTGAACTCGTCGAGGTAGATATCATCCAGATCCTCCTCATCGATCTCACGGTAAACATCGATCTCATAGCCCGTCAGCATGGACGCCAACTTCACGTTGTAACCGCCCTTACCGATAGCCATACTTACCTCTTCCGGCAGCAGATAAACACTCGCCTTCTTGTTCTCCTCGTCGATCTCCATCGTGCGGATCTTCGCAGGAGCCAGCGCACGCTGGATATACAGATTGATGTTCGGCGTGTAGTTGATCACGTCGATGTTCTCGTTACGCAACTCGCGCACGATACCATGAATACGCGCACCCTTGACGCCCACACAAGCGCCTACCGGGTCGATGCGCTCGTCAAACGTCTCTACGGCCACTTTGGCACGCTCACCCGGGATACGGGCAATGTTCTTGATCGCTATCAGACCCTCTTTCACCTCAGGAACCTCTTGCTCAAACAAACGCTGCAGGAACAACGGAGCCGTACGGCTCAGGATGATCTTCGGGTTCTGGTTCTTGTTATCTACCTGAACCACTACGGCGCGAACCATCTCTCCTTTGCGGTAGAAATCCGTCGGAATCTGGTTCTGTTTCGGCAGGTAGAGCTCGTTGCCCTCTTCGTCGAGCAGCAGCATCTCTTTCTTCCACACCTGATAGAGTTCACCCGTCACCACCTGACCGATCATCTCTTTGTACTTCTGATAAAGCACCTCTTTCTGCAACTCAAGGATCTTCGATGCCAAGGTCTGACGCAGGTTCAGGATCATACGGCGGCCAAACGAAGCCAGCTCCACTTTATCCGTCACCTCTTCGCCGATCTCTGCCTCGTCATCCAACAACAAGGCGTCACTCAGCGCAATCTGCGTATCCGGGTTCGCCACGTCGCCATCCTCCATCACCAGACGGTTACGGTAGATCTCCAAGTCACCCTTGTCCGGATTCACGATCACCGTGTAGTCCGCCGTCGGACCGTACATCTTTGCAATAACGCTCTTGAACGACTCCTCCAACACCGTGATAAGGGTCTGTTTGTCAATGCGTTTGAAGTCTTTAAACTCCGAGAAAATGTCAATCAAATTGATCGACTCTTGATTTTTTTCTGTTGCCATTTTTTGATATATTGTTAAATTTATTTCTCTTTATCTCTAGGGCTTCCAGGGCTTCCAGAGCTACTAGGGTTTCTAAGGCTTCTAGTGCTTCTAGTGCTCCTAGTCCCTCTACTCTTCTAAAACTTCAGGTCGTACCGTACATATTTCGGTTCGTCGTACCGCCATGTATGCGTCACGACCTGCGTCTCTTTGCGTTTCTTGCCTTCAACCGTCACTTTCTCCTCGCAATCCACACTGAACGTCTCCTCATCCACACTCACCAGTTGTCCATGATATTTGACGGTCTTTGAGTCCGCAGGACGGTCTTTCGACTTTCGACTTTCTACTACCAAAACCTCGACATCGTGCCCTAAATTCTTCTCAAACTGCATCTTCGTCTTGAATGGATCTGTCAGACTCACACTTCCCACTTCCAACGAGTAATCAAATTCAGTCTGTGCTCCGTCAGCAAAGCGGTCTTCGATTTTTGCCACTAAAAATCGGTTCAGCTCCGCGCAGAAATCTACATCCACACCTGCCAACCGATCGACCTCCACGAGGATTTCATTCCCCGCAGAAACCTCCAGCGTGATCAACTCATAATCCGTACCTTTCAGGTACTCTCCGATCCATTCTTGTAACTGTTCCTTCAAACTCATAAATCCTAAATTATAAATTTTCTGTCGATGCGCTTTCGCCTTTATTTTTATACGAAGAGGAGACCTTTTCGGGGTCCCCTCATTCATTTCACGCTGCAAAGATACTGCTTTTTTTTCACATATGCAAATATTTCTGCAGAAAAATTAAATTTATCTAAATTTTTAGGTAAAAAAGCTTGTATATGCGCACAAACGTGCGGCTGAAATTATAGATTGCCCTGATAACCTACAGTGAATGAACCGACTGCCGATACGAATCCGTTCTCTTTAAGCAAGTATTCCTGCTCTTCCTCATCCGGGTTAGTCCAGCTATTAAAGTAAGCAATGCCTTCCGGCTCGCCGGATGTAAGATTTACTTTCGTTACTGAATATGCTTCTTCTTCAACTCCTATAGTTTTTGCTTTAGCAACAGCTGCCACTAACTCTGCATGATCCGTAAACTCTTTTTCTTCATCTCCGCTAAAAGTGTAGCCTACCCAATGCTGCATCTTCTGACCTTCTACAGAGATTCCTTCCGGCATCTTCTTATACTCCTCGTCGCTCACTTCGGTAAACAACAGGTTGATGTTGTCCTTCAGCGGAGCAATCACCTGAGTGGAGAGAATAGTCAGCTTGTCGTTAGAATACCTAACCACAACGACGTACATGCACTCGCCCTTATCCATGAGACCTTTTACGTACTCTTTGCTCTCTTCTTCTGTCATCTTCTCATAATCCTGCGGCAGATTGTAGATGTACATTACTTCTGCGCTGGACTCAGCCTTAATACCCTTACGTACTTTCTTCAGAGCCCGAGCTACTACGCCATTCATATTACTCTCTTTTAATTCGACATAACCTGCGTCGGTCAACGCTTTGTCCACTGTCGCAGCGTCAGATCCTAACAGATCAAATGCCTGAGAAGTAACTGCCTTGGCAGCTTTTTTGTCTTTACTGGGCACCGATGCACCCTCGTTACATGCCAGGAATGCAAATGCAACCATAGCCAATACAAGTAACTTTTTCATAATAAAATTTTTAATTACTGAAAGTTAAATAATGATTAATAAATGTTAACACTTTATGTGTTAGTAAATGTTAACACTTTATGTGTTAGTAAATGTTAACTCTTTATGTTAGCAAATGTTTATTCCTTCACTTTCGGCTGCAAAATTACTATATTTTTTTCATATATGCAAATAAATTTGCACTTTTCTGATTTTTTTGCTCCATCTACTCCATCCCTTTGCCGGTCTTGTGTACCTTCCTGCTACCCCATACAACCCCAAAATAAGACTCAAATAAGACTCAAATAAGACCCAAATAAGACCCTCACCATAGGATCACCATAGGATGACCATAGGATCACCATAGGATGAAACCCATGTTTTGTCATTTTTGCAACTTTTACTATATATACGTAGTATATATACTTTTTGTTTTGATTTTTTATTTGTGTATGTCATTTTTTTTTCGTAACTTTGCACCCGATTTGTGTATATGAACATAGAGGATCTGGAAATACTCTTTAGCCAACACCCCGAGATAGGACTGATCCGACGGGAGTTAGGACGAGGCAAGGACACGCATGTGCTTGTCTCCGGCTTGCATGCTTCTGCACGCGCGCTCGCGCTCGGTGCGCTCAATGCGCCCCTATTCATCATCTTGGATAACTCCGAAGCCGCACAATACCTCTACGCAGACCTCAAGATCATTAAAAACGCCTCCGGCAATCAAAACACAGAGGTTTTCTTCTTCCCCCACAGCCAGAAACGGCGCGCAGTGGATGAGGCAGCGCAGATCCAACGCACGGAAACCCTCACGGCGCTCACAACGACCGGCAACCTAACCGTCGTCACCTATCCCGAAGCCATCGCAGAAACCGTTCCGGCCAAAGAGGAACTCTCTGCTGTCAGCGTACAATACCGCGTCGGACAAGAAATACAACAATCTACCCTCAGCTCCCAACTCTTGGAATTAGGCTTTGAACGCGTGGATTTTGTCTTCCAGCCCGGGCAATTTGCCGTGCGCGGTTCCATCGTGGACATCTATAGTTACAGCCACGACACGCCTTTCCGCTTGGATTTCTTCGGCGATGAGATAGATAGTATCCGCGAGTTCGACATCGAAGACCAACTCTCGAAGAACCGCGTCAACCTCTGTGAGATTGTAGGAAAAGGTCAAAAAGATGATGCTCCGGACACAAAAGCCTCCATCGTTGATTACCTGTCCTCCGAGACCATCTGGGTCTCGAATGACTTCTCCGTCGTTCGCTACAAACTCGAGGGCCTTGGACATCGTGCATTGATGCACGATAATAACAAAACCCTCGAACTCTCCGAGAAGAGCACCTTCCCGACCCACTCGAAGATCGCCTTCGACACCCAGCCGCAGCCGATCTTCCATAAGCAGTTTGATCTCCTCACTGAGGACATCCAAAAGCACATCGAAGAAGGTTACAAGATATACATCCTCGCCGAGCAGCAGAAACAACTCGACCGCCTAAAGAGCATCTTCGAATCTGTCAGTCCGGAGGCGGTCTCTTTTATAGGCATCAACGCTGCCTTGCACGAAGGCTTCGTAGATCGCGGCCTGAAAATCTGCTGCTACACCGACCACCAGATCTTCGAGCGTTTCCACCGTGTCCAGATGACCAGCGAGAATGCCCGACGCGGCAAAGCCATCATCACACTCCGCGAGATCAACCAGCTACAGATAGGCGACTACGTCGTACACTCCGACCACGGTATAGCAAAATTCGGCGGACTCGTCACTACTCCTGTGAACGGCAAACCCCAGGAGATGATCAAACTGAACTACCGCGACGGAGCAAACGTCTTTGTCAGCATCCATAACCTCCATCGTATCAGCAAATACAAAGGCCGCGAAGGCTCAGAACCCACCATCGCCCGCTTAGGTTCCGGTGCATGGGAGCGGCTCAAAGAGCGAACCAAGGACAAAGTCAAAGACATTGCGCGCGACCTCATCCGCCTCTACGCGACCCGCAAGCAGCAGAAAGGATTCGCGTGCGCACCCGACGGATACATGCAACATGAGTTGGAGGCCTCTTTCCTCTATGAGGACACGCCCGATCAGGCAAAAGCAACCGCCGACGTAAAGCGCGACCTCGAGAGCCCGATGCCCATGGACCGGCTCGTCTGCGGAGATGTGGGATTCGGCAAGACCGAAGTAGCCATGCGCGCTGCCTTCAAGGTAGCGACGGAAGGCAAACAAGTAGCCGTACTCGTACCAACCACCGTCCTTGCCCTCCAGCACTATAACACCTTCACGGAGCGAATGAAAAACTTCCCCGTGCGCATCGAATACATGAGCCGGCTCAAGTCTGCCAAGGAGATCAGAGAACTCTTGGCGGATCTCAAAGCAGGCAAGATAGACATTCTCATCGGAACCCACAAACTTATCGGCAAATCCGTTGAGTGGCACGACTTAGGCTTACTCATCATCGATGAGGAGCAGAAATTCGGCGTGGCAGCCAAAGAGAAACTCAAATCGCTGCGTGCGAACATCGACGTCCTCACTCTCACGGCAACACCTATACCGAGAACGCTCCAATTCTCCTTACTCGGCGCACGCGACCTGAGTGTCATGACTACGCCGCCACCCAACCGCTATCCCGTTCAGACAGAACTCATCACCGTCGATGACGAAGATATTATCAAAGAGGCAATCGACTTGGAGATGGGACGTAACGGACAGATCTTCATCGTCAATAACCGCATAGAGATGCTTCCCCGCATCGAGCGGAAGATCCAGAAACTCTGCCCGGAAGCACGTATCGTCACGGCGCACGGACAACTGCCTGCCGGAGAAATGGAAGAGCGTCTCGAAGCGTTCATCAACTACGACTACGACATTCTCCTCTCGACGACCATCATTGAGTCCGGAGTGGACATACCGAACGTAAACACGATCCTTATCTTCTCCGCCAACCATTATGGTCTCGCGGACTTGCACCAGCTACGAGGACGTGTCGGACGTTCGAACCGCAAAGCCTATTGCTACCTCATCGCGCCGGAAAAAGAACTCCTCACAGATGATGCGCGCAGAAGACTCGAAGCCCTGAGTACCTTCGCTGAACTCGGAGCAGGATTCAACCTTGCGATGCAAGATCTTGACATCCGAGGAGCAGGAAACATGCTCGGTTCCGAACAATCAGGTTTCATTGCCGACCTCGGTTACGAGACTTACCAGCGCATCCTCAACGAAGCGATCGAAGAACTCCGGGAAGAAGAAGGACTCGGCTCCGACGAGAACCAAATGGTAAATGGTAAATCTCCAAATGAGAAAATGACTTGGTGCTCCGACGCCCAGGTAGAGACAGACATCGCCGTTTGTTTCCCGACGGATTATATCGAGAACATCTCCGAACGTATAACCCTCTACCGCGAGTTGGATAACTTACACAGCGAAGACCAACTCTTGGACTACCGCAAGCGCCTCATAGACCGTTTTGGCGTCCTGCCGCAACCCGCAGAAGAACTCTTGGACGTCGTGCGCCTGAGATGGCTCTGCTGCCGACTCGGTATAGAGAAGATACTCCTCAAAGGTGAACACATGACCATGTACCTCGTCCAGCACAAAGACGCCTTCTGGCAATCGCAAGTGTTCGGAAACATGATCCAGTATGCCGCCACACGCGCCGAACGGTGCTCCCTGCACGAAGAGCGGGATAAGAAAGGTATCAAAACCGGCAGAAGGTACATCACCATCACCAACGTAAAAACCATCAACGGAGCAATAACCTTACTAAGCAAAATAGAAACTGGGCAAATAACCCAATAACCAAATAAATGGTACATGGTAAATGACCAAATAGTAAATAGATTAATAGATTTATGAAATTCATAGGAATCATCCCTGCCCGCTACGCCTCTACGCGTTTTCCGGGCAAACCATTAGCAGAGATCTGCGGCAAGACCGTCATCCGCCGCGTCTATGAGCAAGCACGCAAAGCACTCGACACCGTCGTAGTAGCTACCGATGACGAGCGGATATACAACGACGTGGAGTCTTTCGGCGGTAAAGTGGTCATGACGCGCCCGGACCATAAATGCGGTACCGACCGTTGTTTGGAGGCGTACCAAGCCATCACTACACCCGCTTGGCGCGAGCAGAACGACAAGGACACTGTCATCATCAATATCCAAGGAGACGAACCTTTCATCCAGCCCGAGCAGATAGAAGCGCTCATGGCTTGTTTTGACCGCCCGGATACAGACATAGCGACACTCGTACAACCCTTTGCGGAGGATAAGAACGCTATCGAAAACCCTAACTCGCCCAAAGTGAATTGGGACGTAGAGACCCAAGAAGCAAAGATGTTCTCCCGCAAAGTAATCGCTGCTTCGGACGGCAAGTACTACAAACACATCGGTATATACGCTTACCGCGCAGATGTACTCAGCAAAATAACCACGCTGCCGCAAAGCCCCTTGGAGATTGCTGAACGGCTCGAACAACTCCGATGGCTCGAGAACGGTTACAAGATCCGTGTCGGCGTGACCTCACAATCCACCATCGGCATCGACACCCCCGAAGACCTCGAGAAAGCTATCGAGTGGTATAAATATAATGGAAATTAACGTAATTACGGAATCACGAAATATATTAACCTTATAAAACACAACAATTATGGCAAAAGAACAATGCCCTACTCCGCACATCGGTGCGCAGTACGGAGAGATTGCAAAAACAATGATCATGGCCGGTGACCCGCTGCGTGCCAAACTGATGGCAGAGCGCTATCTGGAGAACCCGGTACAAGTGAACAATGTACGCGGAATGCTCGCATTCACCGGTACCTACAAAGGAAAGAAAGTGACCGTCATGGGTCACGGAATGGGTATTCCGTCCATCGGTATCTACACCTACGAGTTATTTAATTTCTACGATGTGGACACTATCATCCGCGTCGGTTCGTGTGGCGCACGCCAGATGTACGTGAACCTCGGCGACCTGGTAATCGCGCAAGGTAGCTGCACAGACAGTAACTGGGACCAGCAATACAACCTCCCGGGTCATTATGCACCGATTGCTGACTTTGAACTCTGCCGGAAAGCCGTAGAAGCCGCAGAGAAACGCGGCTACAAGTACCATGTCGGAAACGTTTTCTCCGCAGATATATTCTACTGCGAAGACGAACGCAAGGCGAACTGGACAAAGATGGGTGTTTTGGCGGACGAGATGGAAGCCCCGTCGCTGTATATGAATGCCGCACGTGCAGGCAAAAAAGCCCTCGTCATTTGCACCGTCAGCGACCACATTCTCACCGGAGAAGCAACCACGGCAGAGCAACGCCAGAACTCTTTTACAAACATGATGGACGTCGCTTTCGACATTATTAGCGAATGAGAAAAACAATATTTATAATCCTCGTATCAGCCCTTCTGCTCCCGGGTTTCACAGCTCGGGCGCAGGAGGAAACTGATGCGCCAAAAGAGGTCAAGAAGGCTTCTTCCGGCTTCTTCACCGGTTTCTCCGGAGGAATGATGCTGCACGGCGGATACCTGTTCGCCAAAGATCCCAGATACGTATTCAGTAACACCGGTCTGGGTAGCCCGGACTACGTAAAAAACTTACCAAATGACGGTTTTTGTATGGGACTGGGCGGTACACTCCGCGCACATCTTATCAATCATATTCACCTGGGCGCGGAAGGTTTTGTGAGCACCATGCCGCTTATGAAAACCGGTTCGAACGTCCGCACAGGATGGGGAGGCGCGATGTGCGACTTCTACACCGACTGGGGCAAAATGCGCCCGCTCATCGGTCTGACCGTCGGTGGCGGAGTGATGAAGCGTCTCTTCGTGCCGGACGCACCTACCGTCACCAGCGCAGATAGCGAGACGAACTATAACGCCTCGTACACCAAGACCCCGTTCTTCCTGCTCGATCCTTACATAGGCATGGAGATAGGACTAACCAACCATATGGCACTTATTATTCGCATCGACTACATGCTCCCCTTTGGCACCAGCAAGAGCAAGCTGACGCCTAACGTCGATTGGGGCAATTTTATGACTCCGAGCGGTCCGCGCTTATACGTGGGACTGATGTTCGGCAAAATGAAAAAAGACTAAAAATTTGACATTTGAAATTCTAAACAATATATAAATGGATAAAAACACTTGGATTGGCTTTTTATTGATAGCCGCAATTATCGTTGGTTTTACGATGCTCAACCGTCCCTCCAAAGAGGAGCTGGCGCATCGCCAACACGTACAAGACTCAATTAACGCTGCCCGTCTCCTCGAAGCGGAGACACAACGTATTTCCGACTCCTTGCAGATGGTAGTCTCTCAGACACAACAGAGTGAGACCATCGTTACCGAGGAGCAGATACAAGAGCGCCTACAAGCCGCTTATGGCACTTTTGCAGTAGCAGCACAAGGGGAAGAGCAGTATATTACCCTCGCAAACGAGCATCTGAAACTAACACTCTCCACCTTAGGCGGTCGCATCGAGCGTGCGGAGTTATTGGAGTACCATGCTTCGGGCGACAGCATCAATCCGCTCTGCCTCTTCCGTGCAGACGAGAGTGCGTTCGGTCTGACCCTCATCACCGCTAACAACCGCATTCTGCAGACCGCTAACCTGTACTTCACTCCGGTGAAGAGCGAGGAACCCGACAAAGCTATCCTTCGTCTGCCGACATCCGCTTCGGACGCCTATATAGATTTTATCTATGACCTCTCCGAGGACTATATGGTGCACCTCTCCGTAGCACCGCATAATATGCAGACCGAGCTGGCGCAGAACGTCAACACGCTCGAACTTCAGTGGCGTCAACTCATCCCCCAACAAGAGCAGGGACGTAAGTTCGAGGAGCGCTACGCGCAGCTGCAATACATGCTTGTCGGCGGCGAGATGGAGAAACTGAGTGAGAGCAAAGATGACAGCCAGAAAGAGTCCGCGCGCATCAAATGGATTGGCTACAAGGACCAGTTCTTCTCAACCGTCCTCATCGCAGACGATGCGTTCACCTCGACGGAGCTCCACTCGACCTTACAAGGCAAACACTCCGGCTACATCAAGGAGTACGCCGCGCAGACCTCTGTACCGTTTGACCTCACGGGCAAGAACCCGACGGGGTTCCGTTTCTACTGCGGTCCGAACCATTACCACACGCTCAAAGCGTACGACGAAGGCAAAGAAAAAGAGGATCGCTTGTATCTCAACAAGCTGGTACCATTAGGATGGAAGATCGTGAGCTGGATCAACACAGCGCTCGTCATCCCTATGTTTGACCTCTTCACCAGCTGGGGTCTCCACATCGGTATCGTGATTCTCTTAATGACCATCGTCATCAAGCTGATCATCCTGCCGTTTGTCTTCGTCTCCTATAAATCGAGCGCAAAGATGCGCGCATTGAAGCCGCAGATCGATGCTATCAACGAGAAATACCCCGCAGAGAAGATGCAGGAACGCCAGCAGGCAACCATGCAACTCTACCAGCAAGCAGGAGTCAGCCCTATGTCCGGCTGTCTGCCGATGCTCTTCCAGTTCCCCGTATTAATGGCGATGTTCTGGTTCTTGCCGACAGCTATCGAGCTGCGTGGCAAGTCACTATGGTGGGCGGAGGACCTCTCGACGTACGACGCCGTCTTCCATTGGGGCTTTAACATCCCGCTGTTGGGCGACCACCTGTCCCTCTTCTGTCTCTTGATGACCATCTGTAACATCGGTTACACCTATATCACGATGCAATCGCAGGCTACAGACCCGAACATGAAATTCATGAAATACATGATGTACGCGATGCCGCTCATGTTCCTCTTCATCTTCAATGACTACGCAGCGGGTCTGAGCTACTACTACCTCCTTTCGCTCTTCTTCACCATCCTGCAGACGATGATCTTCCGCTGGACACTCAATGATGAGAAGATGTTAGCGGAGATGGAGGCGAATAAAAAGAAAAAAGCCGGAAAACCTAAGTCCGGCTTTATGGAGCGTTTGGAAAAGATGCAACGCGAGCAGCAACGCTTAGCTCGCGAGCAGGCCAAAGCGGCTAATAAGCGTCGATAACTCGTTATCGACCAGCTGCTGTCCCTCCGGGGATAGCGTCACACCGTCTTGCTCGAGGAGTTGCTCGTAATGAGCACTCGCGAGCATGGGCGAAGTGATATCGATAATATGCACGCATTGCTGCGCCGCAAGGCGGAAGAGCGAGAGGTTATAGAGGGCATGGATATTCCTCAGACGCTCGGTCTTACCGCCAAGCCAATATAAAAGGTTCTTGCGTTCCTGCATCGACATGCCACGCGTGATAAAGGCGAAATAGCGATTCTCGTCCATAATAGGCAGACTAACCAAAACAGGTTCCTGCCCGTGTGCGCGCGCTTGCGCAATCTTATTAGTATATTGCGCTTTGTATGCCACTAAATCCATTACAGGCTCATGTTGTCCACTTGGATTAGCTGCGATTGCTTGCCAGTTGTACTGCAATCCGCTCTCAGGCTGAATAATAAGGGTCTTGTCCATAAATATAGTGATTTAATAAGTTAATTACTTAAAGATTAATAACTAAATAAATAATTACTGCCGGTATTTGTAAGCAATAAATCGCTACCAGCGCGTCCATTCCAATTCGTTTAACAGTTTTCATATGCGTTTGAATTTAAATAGATGATACAATGTTGATTTAAAAACGGTGCAAAATTACTGCTTTTTCGCAACCCCGACAACTAATTGTGATTAGGGACTAAAAATAGTGACTAAACAAGCCGTTTTGACGGCTAAAACACAAATATAGGGACGAAAAATGGACACATTCCATTTCGTCACTTTGATAAAGGAGACTAAAATTATGACAAAAATTCCTTCTTCGCTACTCTCATTGACCACATTATTGCTACATGTGTTCATTCTGCCGGTATTCTTCCTGAGTTTCATCCTGATATACGATAGTCAATGGATGACCGAGTTCCTGGACGCAGGTTTAGGGACAATCTTCAACGCCCTGATGCTCTCCTGCATCTTAATCGGCGTCATGGCGATCTCACGACCGGTAATGACAGTTGTCGGGAAAGGACACCGGTTCAGTTGGTGGCAGTACAGCTTGTGGTCGTTCTTGGAAGTGATTATCTTCTCCTGCTTCGCAGCGCTTTACATGGCATTGATATATGGAGATTACGGGTACTTCCCTGCGCTCGCGCAATGTCTCCGTCTCTCGTTCTCTACCCTGCCCTATTTATATATCATCATGGCATTGCTCTTTGCGTTGATTTATCCGGATGAAGAAGAGGCTGCAGAAGAAGACCTGGTACGATTTACAGACAGTACCGGACGGCTGAAATTAGTCATCGCGCACGATGTACTGCTCTATATAGAAGCGCGCGAGAACTACGTCTCAATTCATTATTTGGAGGGGGAGAAACTAAAAGAATATTCGCTGCGTCAGACGATGCGCGGCATCGAAGACCTCATGACCAAACACGGCATCATCCGTTGCCAGCGGTCATACTTCGTCAATCCCCGACATGTGACGGTATTAAGACGTGATAAAGAGGGATTTATTCAAGCAGAACTGGATAGCACCAACAAACCCGTTCCTGTTTCTCCAAAATACTACGAGCAACTGAGCAAGATGTTATAGCATTTCGCGTTCACTCGTTCAACGTTCACTCGTTAAACTATTAACGAGCATGCCGCAGGCAGCGAGAATATCTTCTCCGCGGGAACGACGGATAGTAGTAGTGATGCCGTTAGCGGTCAGGTAATCTCGCAA
Source organism: Bacteroidales bacterium UBA3717 (assembly GCA_002372695.1). Classification (GTDB taxonomy): domain Bacteria; phylum Bacteroidota; class Bacteroidia; order Bacteroidales; family Paludibacteraceae; genus Colicola. The sequence goes on along the minus strand of DFHS01000018.1, from coordinate 72,488 downwards.
CCACTCCATCTGTTTCTCATTGGAAGCCGGAAAATGCCGGCTTTCTTTATTCGTGGTTGCGACCTTCTCCACGCCTTCATGGAACCGGATGAGATTGATGCGGCAGGGCAAACCTCGCAAGAGCCGGATCAGTTCCTTCGCGTGGCGAGGGGTATCATTCTGCCCCGCCCAGCAGATATATTCAAAGCTGACGCGCCGTTGATGCGACCAGTCGTAGTTCTTGAGTAGTTTCACCACCTCGGTTATGGAGAACATCTTCTCCGCCGGCATGATCTCTGCACGCTCTGCGGGAAAAGGATTATGCATCGAGACCGCGAGATGGCACTCGCTCTCTTCGATAAAGCGCTTCATCGCCGGAATGCCGACCGTAGAGACGGTGATGCGTTTGGGCGACCATGCGCAGCCATACGGCGATGTCAGAACCTCTAAGGAACGAAGCACCTCATCGATATTATCCATCGGTTCGCCTTCGCCCATATAAACGAGATTACTGAGTGCGGAAAGTTGATGGCGGGCAGCTATGTCATCGATCTCAAAGACCTGATTAAGTATCTCCGCTGCAGAGAGATGACCATGAAAGCCTAAGGTTCCGGTCATACAGAAACGACAGCCCATTTTACAACCTGCCTGGGTCGAGACGCAGAGTGTCGCCCGGTCTTCTTCAGGAATATAGACCGTTTCGATAAAAAACCTTTCTGATGGCTGATTGCTGGTGGCTGAATGCTGAAAGCTTACTTCAAAGAGGTACTTTCTCGTGCCATCTTGACTGACGGCCTCGCGGACGGGCGCATGACGACCGATGGTATAGTTCGCCTTGAGTGCCTCACGCCCTTTAAGGGAGATATTCGTCATCTCATCGAAGGAACGCACGCGACGCACATAAAGCCACTCCGCCAACTGTTTGCCGGCGAACTTCTGCAAGCCAACGCTCAATGCTACCTCTTGCAGTTCACTTAATGTCTTACCTAACAGCGCCTCCAATTCGTAATTAGTAATTCGTAATTTTAATTCACCATCGTGACATCCATATGCGGATATGCGAAGGTGAAGCCTTGCGGCGGGAGTTCGGTATAGAACCGCTCCTGGAGCGCAAAGAACACATCCCAGTAATCGTCCGCACGTACCCACGCCCGTACAACAAAAGTAATATCGTTTTCGTTCAGGCTCTTGAGTGCCACAAATGGCGCCGGGATAGCGTCCATCCGATAGTTAACGGTCGAAAGCTGGTACGCAGAGATATTCAGTTCCTCGTAAAGTTGCTTCATATCTGTATCCGCCTGCAGGATCCGTGGTTCAGAATTGATGATGGCGAAGATTGCCTCCTTGCATTTTGCAGCATCCACACCGTACGAAACGCTCACATTCCACTCTACACGCCTCAGCGGACGACCGTTGAAGTTATTGATCACGCCGTTGGAGAGTGCGCCATTCGGAAGAATCACCACGCGGTTGTCTATCGTCAGAATTTTCGTCGCCGTGATATTCACCTCAATCACCTTACCGGAAGTACCTTGCGCTTCAATGAAATCACCGGCTTTGAAAGGCTTGAAGGCGAGCAGCATAATTCCTCCTGCGAAGTTCTGAACGGTTCCCGAGAGCGCCATACCTATTGCCATACCTCCGGCAGCCAAGAGTGCCGCCAGCGAAGTGGTATTCACACCTAAGGTACTAACCGTAATAACCACCAGAAGGATAGTCATGGAGATGGAGACGAACGAGGAGACGAATGAAGCGATCGTCGGTTCGGTCTTTCTACGCGCAAACACCCGATTGAGGATATTCTTCACCCACCGGATGAGTAACATTCCGATGACGAAGAGCAGGAGAGCGGCCAAGACCTTGATGCCAAAGTGCAGCATCGACTCGCCAACCTCTTGCCAGAATGTTTGCGGGTCGTTCTTCGCGGTCTCAATCATCATCCGCGCGCCGGCACGGAGGGAGTCCCTTTTGGCTTCTATCTCTTCGGGCGTCGGAGCAGTAACCTGAAGAAAGATAAACAGAAGTGGATTCATACTTATCGAATTCTATCAGCTGCACGCACGAGTGCCTCATCTTTGAGGATCCGGCGTGTAGCCATGAGGGTTAACACCATACAAATCAATGGGAATGACGCCCAAGGAAGGATGTGCCACTCCACGCCCAACGCCAACTTTGCCTGCCATACATAAATCGCCAACACACCGTAGTAGCCCAAGCAGAGCATTGTGAGGAAGATATTCAGGCGTGCCTGAAGGATACGTTTCTTATAGAGGAAAATATCCACCAACGCCAAAGCAGGAATAAGAATCGTCGTGAGGAGCAGTCCCCATAGACCTTGCAGCGGTGCGCCGCCGATGGCGCTCAGCTCGTATATTTGCAACTCTGCGGCTTCTTCGGGCGTCACCAATTGAAGTACCGGAAGCCAGATCAGGGCGATGCCTAAAGCCACAACGGCCAATAAATAAAGTGTCTGAATTCGTTGTATCATAAAGTCATTTACAATTTGGTCATTTACAATTTACCATTTCATCTTTCATGGCTTCCTCAAGTGAAGCGCATTTATCTCCATGGGCGTTGACCCAGCCTATCTGTCTAGCAGGGTTTCCGACCATGAGGGCATAAGGCGGTACATCTTTGGTCACCACCGAGCCTGCGCCGATGAGGCAGTATTCGCCGAGCGTGTGACCGCAGACGATGGTGGCGTTAGCACCCACCGAGACACCTCTCTTGAGGATTGTCTGGCGGTACTCATCTTTGCGGCTGACCGCTGCACGGGGGTTGATGACGTTCGTGAAGACCATCGACGGGCCGAGGAACACATCGTCCTCGCACCGCACGCCCGTATAAACGGAGACGTTATTCTGAATCTTACAATTACGACCGAGTACAACGTCCGGTGAGATCACCACATTCTGCCCGATATTACAATCTTCGCCGATAACACAACCGGACATTATATGGCTGAAATGCCAGATCTTCGTACCTTTGCCTATTTGGCATCCTTCGTCCACATAGGACGACTCATGAACAAAATAATCCATTATTTTATGCGTATAGTTGTTTTCGTTTTACTCATCACAATGCCGTAACCATTTACGACATTACAATAGATACTTGTAGGTTCTTCAACACCGATCATATCGGAAACCATTGCGCCTAAATCAAACTCATTACCTTCGCCCTCATAAACATTCTTATAAGCACGCATAGAAGACTGATACAGATCATAGGAGTTGCTGGTTGTCTCTAACGTCATCGTGCAGGAGTCGATACAATAGGTAGCGAATCCTCCGTCGGGCCGCTGGCTATCATACGGCGAACCTATAAGCACCGTATATTCCACGTCTTTGTTTTGCGCATGTTGCGACATGAACAAGAGTGTTGGTCGACCGATATATGTCTCGCGTATCTTGCTATAGGTATTCCCGAGGTACGCAAACATCTCGTCTGACGATGCTATATAATTTATCTTGCGTTGGACCACGAGAGTATCCCAGCGTTCGACTACATGCTCCGAGTCATAACGCGGGATGATGGTAGTAAAGGTGATGTATAGCGTTGCGCCCATTGTAATAATTTTATCCGAGAAGCCATAATCGGGCATTTGCAGGTGTACGCGTAGCAGATTCTTTTCATGGACTTGCGCATCTTTCTCCCATACGACAGACTGCAGCTCTGGCGTATAATCCGGCATAAGGATTTCTCGAGCGCGGGCTGTTCCCAGTTGATGATGCGAGGCTGTGACCGTCAGGGTATCTCCGGCCTGTATAGGGCGGGAGAGTAGCAGATGATGACCGCAGCCCGAGATAGAGTCGCGCACAATGGTATAGGGACCGGACGTGCCGTCAATCTGTAGACTGCCCCCCTCCAAAGCCTCAGGATTATAAGGTTTGGAGTCTAAGAAGAAGTAGGAACGCGTGATATAACACGTGAGCGAATCCTCACCGGCACAAACCTGCGCCTGGATGACCAACTTCGCGTCTTGATATTCTCCCGTATAGGCTATCTTACGTTCGCAAGCTACCAGGAATGGCAGCCACACAAACAAAATATATGGTATATAACGTCTCATTGCACTCAGAACTTAAAGGTATAACTTACACTGGGTAGAATCGGGAAAAGACTCAGCTTATACAAATTACTTCCTCTCGCATATACCAGAAAGGGGTTAAAATTACAATAGGCGTTATAGACGGACATATTCACTATATGCTCGAATCCTTTATGCTTTTTATCGGGAAGGTGGCATGTAGCGCCCAGATCCAGACGGTGATAATCTGGCATCTTGAAGTTGTTCCGCTCCGATACGTAATAGACCGTGGTTGGATTCTTGGTGGAGATAAAATCGTCGTATTTCTGCAATCCCATAGTACCACGTGTTCCCGTTCCATAGACAAAAGTTGCAGCCACTTCCCATTTCTTGTTAATCTGGTATTGGAGCGTAACACTCAGATCGTGCTCGCGGTCGTATTTTGCGTGGAAAGGCTTGCCGAAATTAATCTCTTGTCCTTCGCGATTGAACTGGCGCATCGTCCGCGACCACGTGTAGCCAATCCATCCGGTAACAGGTCCTACCTTACGCTGCGCGAGAAACTGTACGCCGTAGCTCCACCCATCGCCGACGCACACCAACTCCTGCCAGTTTTTGCTGGTCATATAAGAAGCGCCGTCCTTATATTCCAGCAGATTGATCATCCGCTTATAATACCCCTCTACCGATAGTTCGACCTGGTTAAGGACATTATAGGTGATTCCCAAAGCCACCTGCATGGAGTGCATAGGCGGAATCTTGGCCGTCACCGGCACCCAGAGGTCGGTGGGCAAGGAGACAGAAGAGTTGGACAGCATATGCACGTATTGGCTCATATAGGCATAACTCATCTTGATCGCCACATCCTTGTGCGGCAGAAATCGCATTCCTACACGCGGCTCAAACGAAGGATAAGTGGTCTTGTCGGTATGAAAAAGCCCCGCATGAAGGCCTATATTGAGTTTGAACCATGAGCAGGGAGTATAGGTATCCTCGATATACACATTCGCCTCGTGAGCATAGTTGGTACCTCCGACCGAGAACGTAGTATCCACACTCATCGATGTACTATCCGTAGCCTGCGAAGCTTGTAGACGTCCCACCTGCGGACGGAAAGTATGGAAGGTATAGCTACCTCCAAAATGAACCTCATGACGATTATTGGGGCGCCATTCGAAATTAGTCTGCGCCATAAGATCCATGATATAGGAGTTGTAGTCCATTCCCATTTCAATGTGCTCTTTGGCTGGTTTGCTATCCACCTCTTGCGTCAGCCCTAATTTGTATTTGTAACGGGTATAACTGATTTGCGAGGTATTGTACAACCGCCCGTTGAAACGGTGTTCGTAATTAGCCGCTGCAAAGAGATTTCCCCAATTGTATCGCATCCTCATATACCCGACATCCGAGTTAGAGTAGGAGGATTCGTTCTGCCTCATTCGCGCATAGATTACATCATCCCCCATATAGAACGAGCCACTCAGTTTGTCGTTTTCGGAAAAGGTATGTGTCAATTTGGCATTGAGGTCATAGAAATAATAGCCGGCTGTCGCTACTTGCTCTCCGTCACTCTCGCTGGAGGTAACAATGGCTGCAATAGGAGCCACAAAAAGGTCGTAAAGCGTTCTGCGCACAGAGATATTGAATGTGGTTTGTCCCTTAACTACGTCTTTGTTACGGTATTTGCGCCATTCGTCTTTGTGCCAGTAAATCGGACCTTCTACACTTACCTTGGTTGAGACAAGTCCGACAGTAAGGTTGCCGTGGTGTCCGTAGGCATCGCCGTCTTTTTGCCTCACGTCAATGATGGAAGAGAGTCGTCCGCCGTAACGCGCTGGGAAATTGCCTTCGTAGAGCGTCACATTCTTGATCGCGTCTGCATTAAAGACGGAGAAAAAGCCCAGCATGTGGTTTACCGAATAGAGTGGCACGCCGTCCAGCAGAATTAGGTTCTCATCCGGTCCTCCGCCTCGTACATAGAGCCCGGCTGAGCCTTCCGAACCTGACTGCACGCCCGGCAACAACTGGATAGCCTTGAGCACATCCACTTCACCTCCGATAGCAGGTATACCTTTGATCTGCGAGATGGGCACCTCAACGGCTGACATCTGAACCGACTGAGTGCCGGAAACGGAGTGCCCTGCCTCTACCACTACCTCCTGAAGCACCGTGGAGGAAACCAGCTCCATCTCAACCAGCGTGTCCGCATCCAACATGAACGACTCTGACAGAGTGCGGTCATACCCCACATATCCAGCCTGGAGCTGTATAGTGTCCGCAGGAATGGTCAGTGAATAAAAACCATTCACATTAGTCACCGTGCCCATGCCTGTCCGTATATCCACCACGGTTGCTCCGATGAGACGCTCTCCGGTTTGTATATCCGTCACATAGCCGCTCACAGTAGGCTTTTTGGCCATCACCGTGAGTGGAAGAACGAACATCAGTATAGGGGAAAAGCGTTTCATTTGTTCAAGAAGATCGGATCTTCGTCTTTAGAAAAACAGTTTTAAGATATCGTTTCCGTTTGCAAAAATCAGGAGTGCCAGCAAGAGCCAGAAACCGATCTCGTTTGCCCGCTCGAGGAACTTATCGCTAGGTTTATGCCGCGTGATAATCTCTACCAGCAGGAAGAGGATGTATCCTCCGTCGAGCGCAGGGATTGGCAGGAAGTTCATGAACGCCAGAATGATGCTCAAGAAGGCCGTCATGTGCCAGAACAAGTACCAGCTCCATACGGACGGGAACATCGAACCGATGGCTCCGAATCCTCCGAGCGACTGCGCACCCTCTTTGGTGAAGACAAGGCGGAACTGCTTGACGTAACTCTCCAAGATCTCCCATCCGTAACGGATACCTGCAGGGATGGATTGCAGGAACGTATAGGATGTATGCTCCATCTGCAGGTCGATGCGCGCCTGAATGCCTAACATGCATTGATCACCCAAGAAGACGCGGGCGGTCTGCAACTCTCCATTGCGGTAATAACCGACGGAGATGGAGTCGCAAGGATGCCGACGCAGCTCCTGCGACATCTCGTAATACGACGGTGTCGGTTGGTCTGCAACAGAAACGACGCTATCGCCTTTCTGGAGACCTGCATAGTACGCCGGAGAATCCGGAAGCACGGTATCAATCACGCACGGGATCCACTCGGCAAGGAGCACAAAAGGCTGTTTCTGGTAGTTCTTATCCGCACGTTTCTTCTCACGCTCCACGCGGTCGTACTCGTTCTGGTACGCCAAGAGACGGTTTCCCAAATCTTCGCTCATCGTCAGAGCCACCGTGTCTTTGCCGCGAAGAACGACTACATCGCGCTTGCCTTCGATGATAAGCGCCTGGACGATGTCGCCGCGCAACTCCGGTTCTACACCGTTGATGGTCAAGATCTTATCTTTCTGCTGAAATCCTTCGTCCAGCATGATCTGCGAGAAGTACAATCCCTCCGTAGCGTTTCTGAGTGGCAGCGTGTCCGAGCCCCAATGCCAGAGAAGCATCGCGAAGATCACGAGCGCCCCTACGAAATTAACCAAAATACCTCCGAGGATGATGAGCAGTCGTTGCCAAGCCGGTTTGGAGCGGAACTCCCACTCCTGCGGTTCAGCCGCCAAGTCATCCGTCGAGTGCGTCTCATCGACCATACCGGCTATCGCACAATAACCGCCGAAAGGCAGCCATCCGATGCCCCACTCCGTGGTCTCGGGATGCGCCTCCCACTCCTTGTCTTCGTTCGGCGCAAAGAACTTGAAATGCCATTTGCCATCAAATTTCTTTGCCCTGAAGAGGCTGATCCAGGGATTGAAGAACAGATAGAATTTCTCCACGCGGACGTGGAAGATCTTTGCGAACGTAAAATGCCCCAACTCGTGTATCAACACGAGAAACGAAAGGGCGAGTATCAATTGAATTGCTTGTATCATCAAATTATTTACTATTTGGTCATTTACTATTTACCATTTCTTCTGCTATTTTCCGAGTTTCGAGATCGGTTGCCACATAATCTTCGTACGTCGGTTTGGCGATGAAGGCAGCCTTTGCCATGGTCTCGCTGATAATGTCGCTCATCTGCAGGAAGCCGCAGCGGTTCTCACGGAAAGCGAGGTTAACCACCTCGTTTGCGGCATTCAGGACACAGGGGATGTTTCCTCCTCGTCGCATCGCTTCGTACGCCAGACCGAGATTCGGGAAGCGTTCCAAGTCGGGCTTCTCAAATGTCAAGTTCTTGAGCGCAAAGAGGTCTGCACGGGGAAAATCGCTTGCCAGTCTCTCCGGGAAAGAGAGGGCGTATTGGATCGGCAGACGCATGTCCGGTGCACCGAGTTGTGCCTTGATAGCACCGTCGGTAAACTGAACCGCGGAATGCACAATCGACTGCGGATGAACGAGTACTTCGATCTTCTCCACCGGCACGCCGAAGAGCCATTTGGCCTCAATGACTTCAAATCCTTTGTTCATCATCGAGGCGGAGTCGATCGTGATCTTCGCGCCCATCTCCCAATTCGGGTGTTTGAGTGCGTCTGCTGCGGAAACAGTCTCCATCTGCTCGCGGGTAAACGTACGGAAAGGTCCGCCGGAAGCAGTCAGGAGGATCTTCTCAATCTCCGAGCGGTCTTCGCCTACAAGAGACTGGAAGATCGCGGAATGTTCGCTATCGACGGGGAGTATAGGTGCATGGTGTTGAAGGGCCAGATCGCAGATGATCTCTCCGGCAACAACGAGCGTCTCTTTGTTCGCGAGCGCAATGGTCTTACCGGCTTTGATCGCTTCTATCGTGGGGCGAAGACCGGCATAACCGACCATCGCAGCGACCACGATATCTACCGAACCCATCGTCACCACCTCAGCTATCGCGTCCGCGCCGGTCCAAACCTTGCCTTCAAAATGGATAGCCGAGAGCCGAGAGCTGAGAGCTTCGTACAGGCTCTCGTCGGCGATGCAGACCACCTCCGGATGAAACTCTTTCGCCTGAGCGACCAACAGGTCAATACTTCTGTTTGCGCAAAGGGCATAGACTCCGTAACGCTCCGGATAAGCGCGCACGACATCCAGCGTCTGGGTACCTATCGAACCCGTCGAACCTAATATTGCCAACTGCTTTCGACTTTCGACTTTCGACTTTCGACTTTCTACCATACGATCACCTCCTCCGGGTTAACGAATTGTCCGCCGTCCCATAACTCGATGGAGACGTTCTTCTCGCCGTCCATGATTCCCAATGACTCGCCGCGTTCAACCATGGTGCCTTGGTTCTTGAGCACACGGCTCACATGGCGGTAGATGGTAGTGAACGAGCCGTTCTGGAGAGCAATCAGATAGGTGTTATCCGCCAGCCGTTCCACAGACACCAACGTGCCCCGGGTAGTCGCCATGACGTTCTCTCCTTTGGTCGTGCGGACGGAGATGCTGTACTCATGCAGATCCGGCCGCGCAGATTGCTCTATCACGCCGCGCACGGGGCGATAGAGCTGTCGTACGGTACGCGTCACCGTGTTGTCGAAGAGCATCAGCCGGTCCTTCTCTTTCTGCTCGTATTGCGCCTTGAAAGCCTCTGTCGCTTCGCTGCTCTGCGCTACCAACTGCGCCCGCTCCACGCGTTGCAATGAGTCAAGGCTCTGCACGCTGTCGGTCTCAATGTCTCCGGCTGTCAGCTGTTTGATGACATCGAGATAGCGGCGCTGAGTCGTCAGGTCCGCCTGCAGGCTATCGACCCGTGCGGACTCCTGAACCAACTGCTGACGCAGGCTCTCGCTATAGCCAGGCAGGATGTTACGAATCGGCGTATAGACGATGAGGATCGAGAGGAGCACAATGAGCGCCACGATCATGATCGTAATCATGCTGATTGCGCCCAAGAGACTCACGCGGATGTGAAACACCTCGCGCAACGTCCGGTCGTCCAGCATCGCCAAGCGATATTTATTTCTCTTACTTGCCAATTGTCAATTATCAATTATCAATTATCAATTCAGAATCGTGCATCCCTCGCAGGGCTTCAACTGCTTGAAGAAGTCATTGCCCTTGTCATCCACGAGGATGAATGCCGGGAAGTTCTCCACTTCGATTTTCCATATCGCCTCCATACCGAGTTCCGGGTACTCGACGCACTCGATAGACTTGATATTGTTCTGCGCCAGGATAGCTGCAGGCCCACCGATCGAACCGAGGTAGAAGCCACCGTGCTTCCGGCAAGCGTTGGTGACGTCGATGGAGCGGTTACCCTTTGCCAGCATGATCAGCGAACCGCCATGATCCTGGAACTCATCTACGTACGGATCCATACGCCCTGCCGTCGTCGGGCCCATCGAACCGCAAGCCATGCCTGCAGGAGTCTTCGCCGGACCTGCGTAGTAAATCGGATGGTTCTTGAGGTACTCCGGCATCGGTTCGCCTGCATCCAGACGCGCTTTGATCTTCGCATGAGCGATGTCGCGGCCGACGATGATTGTGCCGTTGAGGGAAAGACGCGTGCCGATCGGGTATTTCGTCAGGATGGCGCAGACGTCCTTCATCGGCTGGTTGAGGTCGATACGTACGGCATCGCCTTCGCCCGCCTGACGCAGCTCCTCGGGGATGAGAGAAGCGGGGTTGTTATCCAGTTTCTCAATCCATATACCGTCTTTGTTGATCTTACATTTGATGTTTCGGTCCGCCGAGCAGCTTACGCCCAAACCAATCGGGCAGCTCGCACCGTGACGCGGCAGACGAACGACACGTACGTCGTGCGCCATGTATTTACCGCCGAACTGTGCACCGAGACCGATCTTGTAGGCCTCCTGCAGGAGTTGTTTCTCCAACTCCACATCGCGGAATGCTCTTCCGGTCTCGTCGCCGGTCGTCGGCAGCGAGTCGTAATAGTGGGTCGAAGCGAGCTTCACGGTGAGAAGGTTCTTCTCTGCCGAAGTACCGCCGATGACGATGGCGATGTGGTAAGGCGGACAAGCAGCCGTTCCGAGGGATTTCATCTTCTCTACGAGGAAAGGAATGAGCGTGCCGGGGTTCTGGATGCGGGCTTTGGTCTCCTGATAGAGATAGGTCTTGTTCGCGCTACCGCCACCCTTGGTCACGCAAAGGAAACGGTACTCCATGCCTTCGGTTGCCTCCAGATCAATCTGTGCCGGCAGGTTGCATTTGGTGTTCACCTCGTCGTACATATTGAGCGGCGCGTTCTGGCTGTAACGCAGGTTACACTCGGTATAGGTGTTATACACGCCACGGGAAAGTGCCTCTTCGTCAGAAATGTGTCTTTCGACTTTCGACTTTTGACTTTCTACCCAAACCTGCTGTCCTTTCTCGCCATGGATGATAGCCGTTCCGGTATCCTGGCACAGCGGCAGCTGGCCTTTGCAAGCCACTTCGGCGTTACGCAGGAAAGTCAAAGCTACGTATTTGTCGTTCGCCGAAGCCTCCGGGTCACGCAGGATTTTTGCCACCTGCTCGTTATGCGAGCGGCGGAGCATGAAGCTCACGTCATGAAAAGCCTGCTGCGCCATGAGGGTCAACGCCTCCGGCTCAACCATCAAAATCTGTTCTTTCTTGTCCGAACCTTGAAAGCTGACTTCAGTAAGCCGTACATGGTCTTTGGTCAGCAAATAATACTCAGTCTCGTCTTTTCCGAGCTGAAACATCGGTGCATATTTAAACTCTGCCATATATAGATATTTTTTTAATTACAAATTAAAAGCGGCTGCAAATTTACTGCTTTTTTTTGACATATGCAAATATGCGCGCATTTTTCTCTATTTTTTCTCTATGCACTCCTCGCGCATCGTTACGCGAACTCTGTTTTTTCTTGGTAGTACCATACTCCTTCAATTTGCCGCGTAGCATATCAATGCCTACGCTTAATTCTGCTTGTGCCATATTTCATTACAATCGTTAGTTATAATTTAGTAATAAGTTTGATATTTGTTGGATATTTGTTCGATATCATCGGTACGACTACCTAACATCCACCTGACATCCTCCTGCGCGTCGTCCATTAGGTCGGATGTCATCCGACAATAATTTTTGTCCTGTCGCTATGTCGCTTTGTCGCTTTTGTGCTAATCCGCTGATTTTCTGCTTATTACATCCGCATCCAAAAGCGACATAGCGACAAAGCGTCACGCTACTTTTCGATATTGACCATGATTAGTCTTTTCTACAAGTCCGTTTTATCAAACGTCGTGCTATGGTTTATGGCGGAGACTTCGAGAATACAGCCGGCGATATATGGCTACTGAAATACGATCATATAGAACAGTTGTTTAAATAACACACGAGCCACTCGATGTTAATGGCAAGAGGTGAGTTATCGTTTCTGATCCGTCCGGTAAGCGAGTCGTATGGAACACTTTGATTAAATTCTTTTGTGCTCTTCAAATTTTAATATTTTTAAAAATATCTCACTTTTTTGTATAAAGTCAATCGGCTTGTTGTCAAATGCTATTACTTATTCTTCTTGCTTGTCGAAAGGTAATGTCGGCAACTCAAACCTATCGAAATCGGATTCGAATAGGCGGTCTTGGATGATGCGGTATTTCTCGAACTCCGTCTCGGCAAACTCCTTGGCTTGTTCGGCAGAGACAGAACCTGCGTCGGTTAGAATCCTATCATCGCTTGCCTCTAAGATGATGTCAATACGCTTCGCCCAATCCTCCATCGTCATCGGGATATGCCGTTTCGCCATACGTTCTGCAGTGTCCAGAACAGAGTTGACCAAACGCCCCATATCTTCCAATTCTAACTCATTGAGGTAGTTTTTCGCCACACTCACATCGGGTTTGACGATCTTGCCGTTTGGTGCCTTCTCCCATGTGGTTAAGCCCATGTGCTCTTTCTCCGCGTTAGCACGCGACACAATCAACTCTGCTGCCGTTTGTCCGTGTACGGCATAGTGCATCTTGTTCTGCACTTTCGCGAAGAACTCGCGCGTAGTGGGTGCATCGAGATTATAGTCGATAGCCGTAGCATATATGTCGGTCAGTTTCTGATAGAAACGGCGCTCGGATAGCCTGATCTCGCGTATCTCCGCTAACAGGTACTCAAAGTAATCCTCGCTGATGAATGCTCCGTTCTCCATGCGTTTCTTGTCGATGACATAGCCACGGATAGCAAACTGCCGCAACACGGCTGTACACCACTGCCTGAACTGCGTTGCACGTATGGAGTTGACGCGATACCCGACTGAGATGATGGCGTCCAGTTTGTAGAATTGCGTAAGGTATTTCTTACCATCTGCGGCAGTTGCCGAAATTTTCTCGGTAACTGAATCTTTGTCTAATTCTCCACTCTCAAAGATGTTCTTTAGGTGCACACCTATATTATCAGTTGAGCAATCAAAAAGCGTAGCCATTGCTTTCTGTGTTGCCCAGATAGTCTCGTCTTTGTAAAAGACTTGTACACCTTGCGCCTTGTCTTCGGCTTGGAAGATCAGGAACTCAGCTGTGGAGTTGCGTATTTGTAATTGTTTGGACATATATCTAATAATATTTTATCCGTTGTGTTTTGTATTAATAGATTCGTGTATATATATACCCCTCCATATATAAGTCAAAAAAGTGCCCGGATCTATCACCTGAAAAGCAACTTTTTTCATTTTTTTTGTATTTTATTGAGCCATTACTCCTTTTATGTCTTTCCAGTTGAAGTCTACAGTGATTAGTTCTATGCGGTCAAATAGGAAGCCAAAATCGCCAGCTCTTGCTTTTGTAACTCTATTCTTGAACTCTACACGATGGTCTTCCGGTAACCAATCTACCTCGTTAAGAGTGATTATTTTATAAAGAGACGTATCTTTTGTTCCATAATTTTCATCCGTCATCTCCCATTTGCAATAATATACCAAAATCTGTATCAGCAACTCCATCGTAGCATCTTTTTCTCCGCCTTCGGGTATATTATTCAGATATGCCTTTTCCATCTCGTCCCAGAGTTTGCGAGCTTCACATTTTCTATTACGGAAGCAGTCGTAAATATCGGGATGGAACATCTCAAAGTACAATAAGAAAACAACTAAGGAAAGAGGTATATCTTCCGGATCAAATGACCGAAGAATTACATCCAAACGCGCTATATATTTTTCTATATCTCTCAAACTCTGTTGCGCCGAAGCGAAACAAATTCTTATCATTTGTAAGAAATTAGCGTTTTTATCTCCTCCACCGTAGGTTTTTCTATTCAAATTCCAATATGTTTCCATGTACTCGCCCATTTTCCGCTGATCATAGAGGAGCTTTATAAAATCGCGAGGATTAGGTTTCGGCAAGTTGAAGTCCAAATCAATAAATCTACGCAGATATGCTTCTGTATCTATATCAAGCCCTCCATAAATAGCCCGGATAGATTTACATAAGACGCCTTTGTCAATAGATAGAACAAAAATGATGTTGTCTATAGAGAAGAAATGCTTTATGCGTTCAAGCATCTGCACTGAATAATCAGGACGGCAACGATCCAGTTCGTCCACAAAAATTATTAATTGTTTATCCTGACTTATCTCTTTTGAAAATTTAGTCAATTGTTCTTTAAAATCCAGTATCAACTGATGGTAACTCTGGTGTTCTTGTAATTTGTTCTGATCTTCCAAACAAGCATTTATTCCATTTTGGAATATCTCAGTTACTTCTCCTATTATTTTGAGTTGCGGAATTAATTGCATTAGCTTTACAGCAGATTTCCAAATAGCCTGCGATAATTGCAGTTTTTCTTGTGGTAAATCTTTGCTATCGAATCCTTCTCTGAACCCATCTATTAAAGCCATCATTGGGTCTGCGACAAAATCACTTTCCCATGCATTGAAATAGATAGTTTTGTATCCTTCTTTTTGTAACTCGACATTCCACATCTTGACAAATGTGGTTTTCCCATAGCCCCAATCAGCATTGATGGATAGCGTATAACCGCTCTGTGTATGTTTAACAATCTGCGTCAGGGCTTTTGCTGCTTGCTCATTGCGGAACAGCCGATTTCCATCATACGGATTGTTAGGGTCTATTGTTATTTCTTGAGGCTTGATATTCATATATCATTCTACGATTTAGTAACGATTACTTGGTCGTTCATTAATTGGGCAGCAGTCTGTTATTATTCCTTGTTCTTTAAGGTTTTGTAAACTTCTGTGACAAAGACACCAAGGACTTGTTTCTTGATTTCGGGATTATTGAGAAGCATAGAGAAGAAATCCTGGTTTTGCTCCAAGCCTTGTACCAGTGCATCGTCAATATCATCAAAATATGAGAACTTGAATTCATCCTCCGAATTGACAGCTGCCGATTGTTGCAGTTTCTCCGATTTGAGCAAAATCTCCTTAATTTGCAGCATTGCCTTTGCTGCAACATCTTTGTCAAAACTGTTACCGGTTCGGCTGTTCAGTTCCTCAATGATAACAGATAATTTCTTCTCCTCGTCCTCGGAGAGTTGTGTCTCCGCCTTCGGCAGTTTGATATACGGGTCTGCTTTAACCTCCGGCTTGTTATATTCTCCCTGCAATTTGTTAAGGAAATTATTTGCCACTATCTGGTCTTTAAGCGAGAAGCCTTCTCCCGATTGGTCTTTCTTGAACCATGATTGAAGGATGGAACAGAACTTATATTTCTTATGCAGATTGATGTCTTCAAACTGGCTTGCCTGAATAACAAATTCATAGAAGCGCACAAAGCGTTTGAGAACCGCAATAAATTCTTTGCGGACATCCTCATGCATATTGTTCACTTTTCTTTCCGCTCTGGAGAGATAACCTGTCATTTGCAGTTTCTCGCGTGTGGTGGGTCTTGCCTTAGCAAGCAACTCGATAAAATTATCAATATCGTATTCATCCAACACGTCGAACGCATCCAGTTTGGCTTCCATCTTATAGATGTCGCTCGGTGTGATGCTGTTATCCAAAACCGTTGCGGTATAATACGGAGCAAAGGATTTCAGCACATCCTCATAAGTATTACAGAAGTCCACCACAAAGGTCTTTTTCTTGTACGGCGGACAAATGCGGTTGAGACGTGACAAGGTCTGAACAGCAGCTATCTTCTGGAATTTCTTGAGTACATACATTGCGCACAGGCGTGGTTGGTCAAATCCGGTCTGGTACTTGTTGGCTACTATCAGAATACGGCTGTCGTCCTTGTCAAAGGCATCGGGCAGTTGTTTCTCGGAAACACCGTTTAATGAGGACTCGGAGAACTCCACACCGGCAAAATCTCCTTCGTCAAACTTCACTTTGCCGGAGAAAGCGACAAAGCAACGGAGGTCGGCATAGCCGTGTTCGTGGATATAATGCTCAAAAGCCATTTTATATTTGACAGCAGCAGGGCGCGAAGCGGTAACTACCATTGCTTTTGCTGTTCCTCCCAATTCGTCCTTCACTAAATTACGGAAATGCTCTACGATAATCTCCGTGCGTTTCTCTACATTCTCATCCGTGATATCTACCAAACGCGCGATCTGTCTTTTCGCCTTGGATGATTTATAGCGCGGGTCGTCTTGTATGGTCTTGTTCAGGTCATAATAGGTCTTATACTCCATGTAGTTCTCCAGCACATCGAGGATAAACTCTTCTTCGATGGCTTGTTTCATAGAATAGAGATCAAACGCCTGCGGTTTGCCATCTTTGCCCGGACGGCCGAAGAGTTGCAGTGTAGTTGGTTTCGGAGTGGCGGTAAAGGCAAACATAGATACGTTCGGTTGTTTGCCGTTTTTGCGTATTTCATCTGCCAACAAATCTTCGGTGTCGTATTCTTCCGCATTGTCCGTTCCGGCGCCCAATACCTGTGTCAGTGCTCCCATATCCTTACCGGCTGTAGAGGAGTGCGCCTCGTCAATAATTACGGCAAAGTGCTTGTAGTTAACGGCTTTGATGGTATCCACAATATAGAGGAACTTCTGAATGGTCGTAGCAATAATCTTGGTGTTGCCTTCCAATGCCTTGCGCAAATCATCCGCAGTACATTTCTCGTCCATCACTTTGATGAGTCCGGACTTGTGGTCTATCTGCTTGACGGCATCTTGCAGTTGGCGGTCCACTACCACTCTGTCGGTCACAATGACGATATTATCAAATATCTGTTTGTCGTCCAAATCATGCAGCGACGAGAGACGATGTGCCAGCCACGCAATAGTCTTTGTCTTTCCCGAACCGGCACTATGCTGGATAAGATAGTTTTGCGAGGTATGATTGTCTTGCAGATCCTTGACCAGATTGCGAATTGTACGTAATTGGTGATAGCGCGGGAAGATAGGTTGCTCTTGGGTGATTGTCTGTCCGGTTACTTTGTCCTTTTTCTGCTTAGTCTCAACAAAGATAAACTTGTCAATCAGATCATATAGCGTCTCTTTGGTTAAAATGTCTTCCCAAATATAGGAGACAGACAGTTTGTCTTTGTAGGAAGGGTTGCCTTTTCCGGTGTGAATACCTTCGCCTTTACCGATGTTGAACGGAAGAAAAGAGGTCTCCAATCCGCGTAATTCGGTGGTCATATAACATTCTTCCAAATCCATTGCGAAATTGACAAAACAACCGGCTTTCTTGAGGAACAAACGTGTGTTCGGGTTGCGTTGCTCTCTATACTGATGGATAGCGAAAGTGTAATCTTGTCCGCTGTTGTTGCACTTAAGTTCGAACGAGATAATTGCCAAACCGTTCAGGAAGATTACCAAATCGATACGCTCTTTATCGGAAGCCCATACTTCTTCCATTACAGAGAAGACATTCTTGGACGCCTTTTCTACCAAATCCGGATTGAACGAAGTTGCCGGTTTGGTATAGAGCAGATCCAAGTGGGTATTAGAAATATCAATACCATGTTTGAGCACATCAATCAACGAGCGCGAAGGTTTGCATATCTCCGTGTTGATATAATTGAGCAGCGTATCCGCATAGTTCTCTTTAAAAATGCTTTTCAATTGTGCCGTTTTCTTGGGTTGTGTTTCTTCCAAGAATTGGAAAAGCATTTCCGGATCCATGGCGCGTGTACGGTCGTATTTATCAGCCGAACGCAATGCATAATGGTTTTCCAATAGGCGTTGGATGATATATGCCTGGTACTCTTTTTCGGTTAATATGGTATTCATAGTGCAACTTGTTTTTTCCCGGTTACGTACTCGTAAATAAGCGAGGCTTTGTAGGCCTTCAGGGTTTCTATTTGTGTTGTTTTATCTGTAATGGCTTGATCTATTGCAGCGCATTTTGTATCTAAAAAATCAGCGATAGCTTTTTGCTCGGTGAGAGGGGGTATGACAATGCGTATTTCACCTAATTTCTTCCAACCTAAATCACAAGAACGTACACGTATTCCTGTAGACAGGGATAAGAATACATCTCCATATGCCATATTACGCAGATAGTACATCAAATATCGCTTATTTTGTTCTGAATCAAGAACATTCAATACAGGAGTGGCCTTCCCTCTTGAGTCAGAAATGCCTATTGATCCAGCAAAACCATCCATGCCATGAACTACTAAATCCCCAGGCTCTATCCCCTGATAGCCATATTCTTTTGCGGACATTGTAAATCCATCTTCTCTGCGATTGCTACGCAATGTAACTTCACCGTCACGGAAACAAGTAATAACTCCATCGTCTTCTTTTACAGGACGTTGTAAGAGAGTGAAAGTATATTTCCCTTTTTGTACTTTCCAATGAGCCGGAATTGTATCTGCCCATGGTATTCCGGATTGTTTCATAGGCGCATTAGGATTAAGTCCGCGCGTAACTGTTTCCGCTATAAGGGATTTCTTGTATTCGGTTAGTGTTTTTACCTCTGCAGCCAAGTCAGCCAGTAGTCCGTCAATCTCCCCACATTTTTCATCTAAGAAATCGGCAATCGCTTTTTGTTCGGATAGAGGAGGAAGGCATATCCTTTGCCGTTTCAATTCGTCGAAAGACAAAGTGAGACGGATTCCTTTGCCCATACCATGAAATAACTTCATGTTATCCATCGCTTTGAACACATAACAAAAATAATTATGCACGATATCGTCATAAGGTCTCATAACGATATAAGCCGATGTGATAATTCCGTCTTCTGGTGTTATAGCAACTCTTTGAGAAATAAAGTCGTAATTAAGATTCAAACCGTTAATAACAATGTCATTTTTCTTTACCTTGCTATATTTTATATAGGTATCTCTGTAGTACTCCAAATCACCTTGTTCATCCTTGTATTTCAATGTGCCATAATTAAACTTAAACGCACGTTGGTACTCATAATCAAGATTCAAGAAGATGCGATCATGGTAAAACTTGTACACAGGAAAGACACCCCAATTACTTGGAATATCTCCAATCCACTGCACGCCGCTATTTTTCATTTCTCGCGTCATGGTCAATCAAAGATTTTAGCTACACGTTCAGCAATGGACTTCTCCAATTTGGCAAATTGCTCTTGGAGGATATGGCTGTCGGTCGGTTTCTGGTATTTGTAGAAATAGCGTGTGAATGGTATCTCTGCTCCAGTCTTGATAACCGGTTTCTTCTTGGAAAGGTCTTCTTCAAAGAAAGCCTTTGCATCGGGTATATGCGGCAATACTTCGCGCTGCATATAGTCCTCTATAGACTCATCAAAGCGGACGATCTCTATATCCTTGGTTTCTGTATCGTAGATGATATTCCCTTTCTTGTCGCATTGTATCTCGGCAGACTTATCCATTACGGACAAACCATCCGCAACAGCAGTTACGATTTTGTTAGTAGGGATGACCACATGAGCTAATGCCGCTGCCAATACCGGTTCAAACTCTTTGGGCGACAAATAAACCTTATCGGATTTAGCTGCATGCAATGCTGCTATCACTTGTTTATACACCGGTTCGTTTTTCTTGTATTCCTCCGCTTTCTTCAGTTCTTTGTCGGTCGGTTCTTCTTTCTCCTCAATCTCCGTCACCTTGACAGCATCATAGAGCGAGTTTAGCGCACCGGAAAGGAGCATTTGCTCGATACGCTCATCATTGATGGCATAGGAGCGTTGAAGCGGCTGCATAACGGCGTACTCCCGATACATAAACTCTGTATTGGGGTATATCTTGCAAAGGTCGTTCTCCTCAAAATTCACATACAAATCCGTAATGGCTTTGCGTTCTTCGGGTCCGATCTCGTTCTTCTTGTTACCCAAGGGTTTGCGCAGTTTATGGCAGATAGCCGAAGCATCTATCAATTGGATTTTGCCTTTGCGCTCTGCGCGTTTGTTCATGGATAAAATCCAGATATAGGTAGCGATACCGGTATTGTAGAACAAATCCGTAGGTAGCGCGATAATAGCTTCTATATAGTCGTTTTCCAACAGCCAACGGCGGATTTGGCTTTCGCCCGATGAAGTGCCTCCGACGAACAACGGAGAACCATCCTCAATAATAGCTGCACGTCCGTTGGTGGGGTTCAGTTTGTCGATGGCCGATTGCAGAAACAGCATCTGCATATCGCCCGTTCCCGGCAGACCGGCTCCCCAACGACCGGAAAAACCTTTGTTGTATTCACTTTTTACTGCATCTTCCACTCCTTCACCTGCTTCTTTCCCTCCCCACGCCTGACCAAAAGGCGGGTTCTCAATCACATAGCGCATCTTGACATTCGGGAAAGCGTCCGCTTTCATCGTGTCTTGCAAACGGATATTGGAAATATCCTGCCCTTTGATAAGCATTTCCGCCAGACACATGGCATATGAGTTCGGATTGATCTCATGACCGAACAAACGGATGTTGGCTTCGGGATTGGTGCGCTTGATAAAGTTATACGATGTAGAGAGCATACCGCCCGTTCCGCAGGCTTGGTCAAGGATAGTCACCTCGCGCCCGGGTTGCAACAAGTCTTCGCTGCCTTCAGAAAGAAGAATGGCAACCATCGTTTTGATAATATCGCGCCCTGTATAATGGTCACCGGCATCGGCATTCTCCGAGAACTTACGGATCAACTCCTCAAAGATATATCCCATCTTCATGCAGTCTATGGTCTTGGGGTCCAAATCCAATTCGGAGAACGCTTTGACAACCGTATAGAGCCGGTTGGATTTATCCATCTTGGCTATCTCGTTGGAGAATTCCAAACCATTGAATATGCCTAATACATTCGTGGAAAAACTATCTATATAGGCTTGCAGATTGGCAGCAATATGGGCAGAGTCGTTACATAATTCCGCGAGGTCGAAACGCGAGGTGTTGTAGAACTGGTAGCCGGAGAGGTGTTGCATGGCTTTCTCCGGATAGTTCGGGTTCTTTTGGAATTGCTCCACCACTTTGGCTTTCGTGGGCGCAAGCGCACACTCAAAACGACGAAGAATAGTCATCGGAATAATGACATCTTTGTAGTTCTCGCTCTTGTACGGACCACGCAAGCGATTGGCAATAGCCCAAATAAAATTCACTTCTGATGATACATCAATGGGCTTGTCATCCCACATCGGATCAATTACATTTGCCATATAGTGTATGTT
The DNA here is from genome assembly GCA_002372695.1 of Bacteroidales bacterium UBA3717. Lineage (GTDB taxonomy): Bacteria > Bacteroidota > Bacteroidia > Bacteroidales > Paludibacteraceae > Colicola. Next base: position 51,081 of record DFHS01000018.1, on the reverse strand, counting down.
TGTTTTATTTTATGAGTCTTTACTATCTCTCCTATCCATAGAACACCTCCCTATTCAATTGGGAAGGTATTACCTTTTTATTGATACCGTATTTATTTAGAATATCATTTGCTATATCCTCAAACCAAAATTGTGCCATTGGTGAAACATAAACATTTTCAATTAATACCGACAAATCTACCGGAACTGAAATTCCAAGACATGACGGAGTCGCATTATGCCTATGTTGTATGATACGCACTTCTTTTTCATGCTCAAAAGATTTTCGCTTGTACCATTGAACATCTTGCATATAAACAGTTCCTTTTGAGTAATCAATGTAGTTCACTTCACCTATAACTGGCATCTTTTCTCTTCCGATTGCCCGATACAGTCTGTCATATGTTGTTTGAATTGCTATACCTTGCGACAAATCTTTTACATACAGATTCCACATTGCCTCGGATTCAACCGTATTTTTATGCCAACAATTTACAAAAATTGTTTTTCTCTGATTCTTATTCAATTCTGACATTTCTTTAAACAACCGCTCTGCATTTTCCTTAATATATTCTGGTGTTAGTTTGGATTTGTCTTCCATTGGAGCAGTAGCAATTGCTTCCTTCAGAAAATTCATATAGTACGCATCGTATTTAGCTTTATGTTCCGCTAACCCGATAGCGCATTCAAATGGGTCTGCAAATTGATCTATTCGTGTCAGATATAGAGCCCTCTCTTTTAGTAACGAAATGAACTTAGCCAAATCCATAAATCTCCATAACATATCATCAGGAGAAGGTTTCTTATAAGCCCGGCACTTATGCATATATTTCACTTTGGGTGTAATTCTCGAAATACAATCTTCACACACCATTTGCATTGTATTTTGTGAATCATATCCAATAGCTGTTGTTTCATAATCTCTAAAAGATCTTCCGCAAAGCGTACATTCCTCATCATGCTCATGCATGAATATCATTTCTTCTTTTGATAATGCTGGCCACATATTATAAATGTTGATTTAATTTTGTGACATCTAAACAATTGTTCTCTCGCCTTTTTAGTCATAGTGTTTATTATAAATTTACAAACTTTGTTTCTCGGTCTTGTGCCGCTCTTCTCTCGGTCATCGGTCGGTGGCGGGATATTACCAAAAGCGGTGGGCCGCTTGATTGGATTACCGCTTTTGTTGAGAGGATGTTGTTCTATTACATATAATTAGATGGACGGAGTAATAAACACCCGCCAACAACCATCCTTCGTATTTCTCTCTACATAGTTTTTCTCTGTCAGTTGTCCTACTAATTTACGCACTGCTGTCAAACTGATACCTAACTCATCCCGCATATCTTCTTGCGTCAATGTCGGTTGAGTCTGCATTAATCGTAGAATCTTCGCGTAGTTCGGCGTTCTGAACTCTATCATCTCTCCGTCGTACCACCATACATTCTCCGCTTTATGCGTCACAAACAAGTAATCGTGGTATATCTCGTTGGCAACTAATCCTTGGAAATATTGTACGAAAGGTGCAATATCCTTGATGGTAGCATGTGCACCATCACTCGGCATGTTGCCCACAATCAGATCTGCCTGATGCAACGCCTCCAGATAATCCTGCTTCTTGCGACTACGCACAACAATCATCGGCAGGCCATGCCGCGACAGGATGAAATTCACCATCAGCCGGGCTATACGACCGTTACCGTCTTCAAACGGGTGAATACGGATATAGCGATAATGGAACAACGCCGCCAACTCAATTGGTGATAACCGACCGGCTTCCTCCTCGGAGTTATACCAGTTAATAAGATCGGTCATCAATGCAGGCGTCTCTTCCGGAGAAGCATACTCAAAACGGTCGCCATAACGCGTAATAACCGAGTTAGGACGCGTTTTGTATTGTCCGGCATGGATGGTATAACTCGTTTGGACACCTCCGGGCAAGTTACGATAGACAGTATAATCTTCACGCAGTAATGTTTGATGCAATGTGCGGATGAAATTCTGGGTCAGCGGCATGTCCTGCGTTTTAGCCTCCTCCGTCATCATCTTAAGTCCCACATTACTTGCCGTCATTTCCTGTATATCACGAACAGTCGCTTCACCTATTACCTTTCCGAACAATAGTAGAATCTCAGTTTGACCATAGGTCAAGGTATTACCCTCGATATGATTGCTGTTATAGTTGTAGTCGATGGTAAACCGACGACTCAGGCGCTCGCGGTCTTTCTCCGAGATTGGTTGGATGCCTTCCCAAGCTTGCAATGCCTTCTTTACGCTTACCTGTTTCATATACATCTTATCAGTTTTGCGATTAAAAGGTTATTGTTGTGTAACCTTTTTATTCGTTTTTAACTGTAATTTATCAACAAAACATCCTATAAGGTGGCTGTTTAGCCACCATTTCGGCCACAAAAGTACTACATTTTATTGATATATGCAAATATTTTTGAAAAATTTTAGCCGTTTGAGGATTTTTTATTCAGTAATTTGAGGTTTTACGGTAATCCAATACGTCAAAGATCACATTTTATCACAAGCAGGTACAAAAAAAATCTGCACTTTTGTGAGAGCAGATTTTTGAGTTTATCTTTTACCTGGAGACTATTTATCTTTAGGAACGAGCGGTTGGGAATACGGGAGGATGGCGAAGCGGAAGTCAGCTGAGTCGGTGGCGAACCAGACGCGGCTGGAGAGGCCGTCGTGGGACTCATGCCAGTAGCCCAGATCGTCGTCCGTGAGGGTGAAAGTCACCTCGTGCGTCTCGCCGGCAGGAATGAAAATCTTCTGGAAGCCCTTCAACTCGCAGAGCGGCCGAACCAAGTCTCCTAACAGCTGGCGGACATAGAGTTGAGGAGTCTCGTAAGCATCATAGGAGCCGGTATTCGTAATGTACGATTTGACGATGTACGATGTACTATTTGTCGATGCTTCGTCATTGATGATGGTGTCCACGACCGTTTCTCCGTATTCGAAGGTCGTGTAGCTCAGTCCGAAACCGAAGGGGAAGAGCGGTTCGGTGGGGGTCTCGAGCCAATAGGAAGATTGCCCGATGGAGAACTGCGGACAACCGATAGGAATAGAGTCAATGAGCATCGGCGGGTCATACGACGGACGGCCGGTGTTATGGCGGTTATAATAGAGCGGAATCTGACCAACCATCTTCGGGAAGGTAATCGGCGTTTTGCCGGAAGGCACTACTTTGCCTGTGAGGATGTTATACAACGCAGGACCAGCCATCGTGCCTCCGTGGAAGGCGTAGAGGACTGCAGCGGCTTGATCGACCTGACGCCCGATGGTCAGCGGACGTCCTGCCATCACAATCATGACAACGGGTTTGCCGGTAGCCACAAGTGCGTCCATCATCTCTATCTGCGCTCCCGGCAGATCGAGGTTGGCGCGGCAACGCGCTTCGCCGGAGAGGATGGCTTCTTCGCCGCAGAAATAAAGGATGACGTCGGCTTTTTTCGCTGCCGCAACGGCTTTCGCTATGCCGGCAGGGTTCTTATCGCGAGAGAATGTGAGGCCGGGCTCATAGATATAGTCGAAAGAAGAAAGACCGCTGTGCTCAAAGTCGAAAGCCATCTTAGGTGTCACGGAAAGGGAGGTATCGCCATCAAAGACCCAAGTGCCGAGTTGTTCTTTTTTCTGGTGGGCAAGAGGACCGGTGATGAGGATTTGTGATTTATGATTTATGATTTGTGATTTGTCATTTAAGGGCAGGATGCCGTTGTTCTTGAGCAGAACGGCGGATTCCTCGGCTACGCGGAGAGCGAGTTCGGTATCTCCTGGAGCCGGTGTATCTTCCGGCACGTATGGGTTATCGAACAAGCCCAAACGGTATTTGAGACGGAGGATCGAACGGACACATTCATTTATCATTTGTTCATTTACCTTTTTCTCATTTACCAGTTCCGCCAGGTAGTCGTGGTAGATGTTACCCTGCATATCCATCTCCATGCGGGCATTGATGCAACGCAGCGCCGCGTCTTTCTTATCTGCACAGAGGCCATGCGGCACAAGGTCTGAACCCGAACCCCAGTCGCTTACCAGCAACGCATCCGAATGCCACTCGTCACGGAGAATATCCACATTCAGATGATGATTCGCAGACGAAGGAAGTCCGTTGAGATCGTTGAAAGAGCACATGAGACTCATTGCGCCGGCTTCTACTGCAGCCTTGAACGGCGGCAGGTAGATATCGCGGAGCTGGGTTTCGGGAATCCAAGTGGTGTTATAATCGCGTCCGCCTTCCGAAGCCGAATAGCCGGCAAAATGCTTGACGCAGGCAGCCATTCCAGGTACCATTTGGTCATTTACCATTTGGTCATTTTGGTATCCACGGACGGTAGCGGCGCCCATGACGGAGGTGAGATACGGATCTTCGCCGTAGCCCTCTGCCACACGTCCCCAACGGGGATCATGCGCCACATCCACCATGGGCGAGAATGCCCAGCGGATACCATATTGGTATGCCTCTTTCGCAGTAGCTTGCGCCGCTTGCTCAATCAGTTCGGGATTGAATGTAGCGCCCTGTCCCAGCGGAATGGGATAGATAGTCTTGAAGCCGTGAATGACGTCACGCGCAGCCACCAAAGGAATGCCCAGACGTGTCTCCTCCACCGCCATCCGTTGCAAGCGGTTCACTTCTTTCGCACCGACGATATTGAAGATCGAACCCACTTTGCCTTCGCGGATAAGCGTCTCTTTCTCTTCGGCGTTCCAGGAAGGGTCGAGCTGGTTCATCTGTCCGATCTTCTCCTCCAGCGTCATGCGGGAGAGGAGGTCATCGATAAAGCGGTCTTCATCACTCTTGTGGGAGCACGCACAGACGGCCATCAATAGTATAGACAGCACCGTTGCGCGAAATGTATATCTGGCCATGGTGGATGAATTTGTGATTTATGATTTCAAATTTAGGATTTATATTTTCGATAGCGGTTATAATCGGGTCGCAGAGGCCTTCTCCATACACCTCGAGTTCCCATAGGGACGCACCATAGCCGGTGTTGCGGGTCTTGCAGAAGATGCGCACAAACTGTGCCTCCACGGGTTCGTTATTAATGCGTATATCGTGGGGCTGCGTGCCGCCCGTAGCGCCCGTGACGGATTTGACGGTCGTATAGTTCTCCCCGTCGGAGCTGACCTGGATATCGAACGAAGTAGCATAAGCGTTCTCCCAGATGAGGCGCACCTGGGTCAGACGGTAACAATCCTCCAGATCGACAGCTATCCACTCGTTATCCTGGAAGCGGCTGGACCAGCGTGTTTTCATATCGCCATCCACGGCTTTTGGCGCTGCCGTTCCATCTCCTTCGGCTCCGGAAGCCGTTGCGGGTTTATGCAGCGCGAGATTCACTTCCTCAAACGGCAGGATGTGCACAATTGCCGTGTCGGTTCTCTCAAAGCACGGGAAGACGAGTTCGTGATCGCCCACCTGGGTGGCGAGATAAACCGAGCTGCAGGTATCCATGACGTCGCCAAACTGATTGAGGATGGAGACGACAAACGTCTGCTGCGTACCGATCGGCATGGTCACTTCTGCGGGCGTCACCTCTGCCGTAGCCGCCATCTCGGTCTCCATGACGATGATCGTCAAAGACGCCGAGCAGCCACCGACCGTGCGGGTCTCCGTGAAGAGACCGTAGTCGGGGTATGTCTTCTGCTCCGAAGAGGTGGAGATGATTGCTCCGTTGAAGTTATACGCCGTTGTGGTGAGGGTGGTTGTCTGTCCCTGCTGAAGGACAGTGTCGGACGCAGAGAGTGCTACTGCAAAGACTGTTTCCGGGTCGCCGGTCAGCGGTCGTCCATATGCCTCCAGTTCATAGAGCGAAGTGCCATACTGCGTAGCGCGCTGGAGCCCTGTCAAGCGAATATATCGAGCCCTGGAGGGGCCTACCCCCATTCCCTCCCTAAAGGGAAGGGAGATTCTTTCTACTCCGCCTGCAGAAGCGTATATAGCGCTATGCCATGTACTGCCGTCCGACGAGAGTGCAAGTTCGTATTCGGACGCAAAAGCTGTCTCCCAACGCAGGATTAGATGGTCGATAAAACATACCTCGCCCAGATCCACCATCGCCCATTCTCCATCGTGATGCTGCGAACCCCAGCGGGTGTCCGTCTTGCCGTCCGTGAGATTTGCTGCCACACAACCGGCGTTCTCAAACGAAGAGACCGTCACGGGTTTATGCAGCGCGAGGTTCGGGTACGGCAGATCCCAAGCCATCGGGTCGGGTTCGATCGTCTCTTCTTCATCCTCGATGGTCGTCACCGTGCGGGTCTCTCCGCCGGAGACAAGGGTCAGGCCATGCGGCACAATGACCGTAGTGTCTTTTGCCCCGAAGAAATGCACGGATAGCGGCGTCTGAGCCACATTATAAACCGCGTATGTCATGCGTCCGCTGAGGGTGTCCGTATAAGCGCACGCCATCGGATGCGAAGCAAAGATATCATACCGCTTCTCGCCCAAGCCCTTATGCGAATGCGCGAGCCAATAAGTGATACCGCCCGTGTCGGGGTTCTTCGCCAGCGCCTTTCCCATCTGATCCATCCGCTCCCAGACATGAATCGCCGAATCGGCATCGAAGAGCGAGAGGTACGACAGACACACATTACCCAGACCCGACTCATCGCCCAAACCGCCTTGCGGGGCTTCGTAATTGCCGACCTCTTTAGTAGCATACATCTGCGTGTAGTCCCATTTGGCGAAAGGCAGGTCTTCGCTGAAACAGTTGGTCAGTATCGGCGAGATAGGCAGCCATTGGATGGAGTGCATCCATACCGGGTCGCCGGAGAACCATGTCCACCAGCCTACACCCTGCATCGTCAGGTTGCAGCAATAGGGGTGGTTATATTTGCTGAAATCGATATTGCGACGTTTCTTATCAAACCAATACTCCGCCGTAGCACGTGTCTCGAGGGTATAGCCCATGATTCCTGCTTCCAACATCTCCTGGTCTTGCAGCACAGCGCCGAGCAGCCACACGCCACCCCAGCCTTGTATCGCCTCCGAAGAGGACTCCTGTCCGTTACCGTTCCCTGCGTTTCCCAATCCGCCTGCAAACGAATGTCCGCTATAAGGATTGAACGTACGGAACCAAGGCTCGTCCGCTGAACGCTGCCAGTTGGCATAATCGCGCGCCACCTCCCGTGCCATCGGACCATAGTTCGTGCGGAAATCATCATCCAGCATGCACAACAGCGCCGAAGCATAGACGAAATAACCGTAATGGAAATGGTGATCATTGAAGGTATCCGAGTCATAAGAAGGATCCATACCGATGAGTGCACCCCATTTGGGGTAACGCGCAAAATAGAACCGCTCTTCGCCCGGCGTGAAGGTGTACCAATTGACGAGCACTTCTTTCAGACGATTCTTCGCCATTCGGAAAGTAGCGGTATCGCCCATCTGCAGCGCAAAAGTCATATAATGCGCCATCTGCGTAAGGCCTTTGCCGCCCCAATAGGTATCGCCACCGAACGAACCACGCTTGGCATAATCGGCATTGAGCGCTGCCATACGGGCTTCGGAGAACTCTTCTCCCCACTCTATCGGAGCCGGGAAGAACGGCAGGAAGGAATGCACCGGATACGTAAACGTAAAATCATTGCCCGCGTACAGCCTCATCGTGCCGCGAGGAGAGAGATAAGTACCATTGACCATTTGGTCATTTACCATTTGGTCATTTGAGTCATAATAATGATGCGGCAGAAAGCCCATCAAAACATTTACCATTTGGTCTGTACTGACATGAAAAGTCGTCGTGAGCGACGAGGTAGCGGCATTATAAGCGTACGAGAAAGTGGTCTTGCGCGGGATTTGGAACGCATATGGCGCACACGCCGCAGCGTCTAATCCAGTGGTTAGTAATGCGATAGTGAGCTTGTCCGTGTCCGTAAAGACCGCATATCGAGCGCTATTGGGATTGGTAACCTGCATCGTGATTCCGGACGCCTCGAGCCACACCAGCGGCGAACCCTCCATACACGTCACGCGCACCCATGCCTCGCCGTCCTGCATGATAAACGACATCGCGAAATCCGACCAGCTATCGACGAGCGCTTCCTTAAAAGCCGCTTTCTTTCCGGTAGCCGTATTGGAGAACGTCACCGAGAGCGGTGTGTCCCATTTGACCTCACATCCCGTAGGCTCCCAATAAGACGGATAACCGATCGTCAGTTCACCGTCTTTTGCCTCTGCCCAACCGGGATAGAACCACAGTTTGCCGGTCCATGTATTGACGAGTGCATGCGTCCACCAGTCATTTGTCGGCAGCACCAGAGAACCCTGTTGCGAACCATCGGGAGTGCCCAAACGCGCCAAGAGCGAGTCAGGCAGATAGAGTCTGCGATGCTCCATCTGGTACGCCTGACAACCGCCGTGAGCCGAAGTATGACTCTTGGACAGCGGCACATACGAAGCATAAGAACCCGCGCCCACAGACACAGGCGTTTGGGCGAGAGAGGAGACCGCTATCGCTGAAAGAAGAAAGACCGCTGCGCTCAAAGACAAAAGACTCCGTTTCATACCTTATAGTTTCACTAATATTGTTTCTACACTATTCGCCGGCATTTCCACCGTTGCGCTGTATTCGCCAATCTGCAGCGGGAAAGAAGCGACCTCGCCGGTATTGAGGATATTCACCGCGATTTGGCCCTCTGCATTTTTCGTCGCGCAGACAAAAATCTGATCGCTGATTTCTGAAAGCTGACAACTGATCACCTGATCTCCCGGACGCATGGAGCGGCTGAATTGCTTGAGAACAAAGTAATACGGCGTGTAATAGATATTTTCCTTCTCGTAATCAATCATCACCGGCGCCGCAGCGAAGTTATTCACATGGTTCGGTCCGCCGATGGAGTCCAGCACGATATTCCAATCAATGAAACCCGTCAGCCAATGATTCATACCTTCTATTATATAACGCGCGTACCTGTGCACACCCGCGTATTTGGGGTGCGTGTCGCCTGCCCAACGGGTCGAATACGCCCAATCGGTAGCCACTTTGTTCCACCAGAAAGCATCATTATTGAACCATCCGGACTCTTTGAATCCCTCCGGATCGGTCACACCGTCCCAGGGTTCGCAGCCGAGGTTATCAATACATCCCTCAGTGTGCAGAATAGTCTTATCGGGATAAAGGGCATGTACGGAATCCAGCACATCCGGGAAACAGTCAATCGTTGATCCATACCAGTGTACCGCCATGCCTGCCGTAGCTGCATTCGCCAGCGAGTCGCCGTAGATAGCCGCCGTGTAAGGTCCCATCTCGAAGATATTCTGGTCAAAACCAAGGATCTTCACATCCTGAAAACCGCTTTCGTCCAAACGCGGACGCATATATTGACCGATGAACTCTGCTTCTACAGCCGGCCAGAAATCCATACTCTCCCATCCGCCGTCATTACCCATCGGTTCGTTCACCGGCGTGAGCGCCCAAATATCTACACCTTCCGCCTTCCATGCCTCTACATATTTCGCCAAATACCGTGCGTAAGCATCATAGTATTCCGGCAGCAACGCACCGCCACGATGAAAACCGTTCTCACGCTCGTAGTATTTCTTATTCTCTTTCATCCACGCCGGCGCCGTCCAAGTGTTCGCCACGATGCGGTATTCCTTATCCGTCTGATTTTGCTTGATCGCCCAGACATCTTTCATCAGATGGAAAAGGTCGTAGTTGCAGTCCTGAATCTGCGGATACTGCGCTTTTGAAAATCCCTCTTTGTCACGATCCAGCGTAAACGAACGCAGCTCCACATCGCCGTCCTCTTCCGCCAGCGAATATTTGCCTTCGACGGAAAAATCCGATGCACCAATCTGCGTGCGGCTCATTGAGAAATTCGCTCCCTTTTCGCCATACAATTCCTCCAACACCGCCTGACGTTTCTCTACCGGCAGACATGCCAACACAAAAGCCGAACTCTCCGTCAGCGAACCGCCAAAACCGTCTATCGTCTGCCTCGTCTCGGAAGGGTTGATCACAACGGCATTCTCCGCCGTGCCTTTCTTAAACACCACTGCCTCTTTCTCGGCACATTTATCTCCGGCCTCGGAGGTCAGCCAGACATGGGTAGATTTTATTTGCGGCGTACAGGACGCACAAATTATGACCGCTGCGCTCAAAGACAAAAGACCGCTAACGCTCAAAGATAAAAGATTATTTCTCATAACTCTATAATTAACTGTTTGATCTCGCCATCGCGGGCAAAAAGATGTGCGGATTGTTCTTTGGTAAGAACACAGACCGGCTTTGCCTGACAGAGTACAGACCGTCCTTCGGACTGACAGACTGATTTGGCTTTGCGATATATAATCTCCGTTCCGCAGTAAGTGAACCGCAACTCGCCGTCCTTGAAATCCTCGTCGCGCAGCATCGTCGGTGCAAAAGTAATCTGTCCGTCGCGCACAGAGACGCCTAACTCGAACCACCGGCTGATGATATCTTCCTTCACCTGTCCGGTCATTCCGGGTTGTTGCACACCTGCCATCGTCGGCGTATGCGAATACGGATCGAAGGGGAAAGCCCCATACTCATCCGGCCGCTTATGCGAACCGATTCCCTCACGGATGGCAAAATAATGATCGCGCAAGCGCTGATTATCCGATTGCTGAATATTCTCTCCCACCGCCAAGAGCAGCTTGCTCACCATGTGCCAATAGATGCAGCCGAGGCCTTCGTACTTATAGAACGTGCCGGAACGACCGGTGAACGCGTGGTGATGGAAGACCGACTCATAGAGATCTTTCAGTTCTTCCGGCAGGTTATTGGCATTGCGGTATTGCGCATCGAAATGGATGCCGCCGTCGCAGTCTTGTTTCAAAATCGTTCCGAGATATTTCTGTACCACCGGCAGCGATTTCGCTTCTTCGGGAAGATTATTCATCTCCAGGAACGAAGGTCTTCTGCGATTCGGGTACAACATATAACTCCGCTGATCCTCGCGATAGAGCGCCGAAGCACGCATAGCGTCCAACAGATCTGCTGCTTCTTCTCCTGACAACAGACCCGAAGAGAGCACTGCCACCTGTCCCTCCAACATCTCATAGAGATGCGACACCTCGATGGTGTTCTCCGCAAAACGAATCAGGTTATATGCCTCGTACAGCCCGTCTGCGCGCTTATTGGCGCGGATAGACTCATCGATCTTATTGAGTGTCGCGTCGCAGAAATCCTGCAACTCTTTCAGTTCCAAGATCTCCGTCTTGCCGCTTATTCCCGCATAAACACGCGTGCGGTATTTCTCTCCGGCAGAGCCGACAACATCCGTAAACTGCTTTCTGTTTCCGTTCATATACGCCTGACGAATAGCGCGCAGGAAGTCCAAGGTCTCTTCGCCGACCTCTACATCGCTCTCGATCAGTTGGCGCAGGAAAGCCACGTATCGCCGCATGTAACACAGCGTCACCATCGATGTGCCGTAACCCACCAGGGCATTGTTCGCATCATTCCATTCGGGACGAAGCGTGTTCATCCAGATACCCGCTTCGGGAATGAAATTCGACAGTTTGGTCAACAGCGGAATCAACAGCTTATCTGCCATCGTGGTCCGATAGACTTGTCCTTTCTCGTCCAGGATCAGTTTGGCGTCCGCGCCCATCTTCGGTACCAGCGCCATGATATGTTGGTGTAACTCATTATCAAACGTGATACTGTTCTTCGGATCAGCCACTATCTCCGCGTACGATTTGAGGCGGTAGGGCACATTCGCAAACGCATACTTCCGCTCATTAAGCAAGCCGCGCAAGGTCTCCGGCGCATGGTGATAACTGAGTTCTAACAGTTTCAACAGATAAATAATCTGATGGTCTCCCCAATAACCGATATTCGACCACGGATTCTCCGGTTCAATCACTTCCCAGTCGATACCTTCATTGGAGATCCGATAGGGGTTATAGCCGTCCGCCGTAGTGGCGTTCAGAAATTTGGCGATAATATGATTGATAAAAAGCGGATAACTGAACGAGAGCGCTTCCCAGTTCTGGAAGATATCCCGCCAGTTGCCCTGATAAGCGACCACCGGCTTGCCTTCTTCGTCCTGCACGCGGATTGAGAACAGGTTCCAAGGCCGTGAAGGATCCCCATGCCGACGCCCGAAAGTAAGCGGCAGATATTCCTCGCCGCCTTTTTCGTCCGCCTTCGGCGGGTACGTCAGATAATATCCTCCGCGCATGGTATTGAACAGCACATTCGCAAAATGCCGCGCATCGTTCGCCTCATCGCCGGAATGTTGCACACCGTCGTTCTTTGCCACAATAGCCCGTAATGTCTCTGTCGATTGCGCCATTGCCGCCTCGATCTGCTCTACCGCATCCTCACGCGCCACAAAATGCATCAACTCATGCACCGCCACAGCATCCTGACTCACATCGAGCACATTATACCACGTCTGCGCACCTCGCGCCGCCAGATGCACACTCGCTTGCGCCACGAAAGCACCCCGCACACCTTTAGAAGGAGTCAAACAATAGTTAACTAAGGGTAATCCTAGACCATACACGGTATTACATGTGAGGGATTCAGAGGGTTCTGCGCGGTCCACGAGGATCGCTTCCATCCTAAAAAGTGCCAGACCGACTTTCTCGTGGGACTTTCGGTTCTCTACTTCAATCAGTTCGGTCTTCTTATAACCGTCCACCAACGTCGAGAACTCATTCTGCGTCTTACGCTCCACGCCCGCGGGAAGGACATTCATGAGACGGTCGTCTATCTCTACTTCGGTTGAGAGGTTACCTAAGTTCTCCAAGGTCGCACGACGTACCCATCCGTGTTTGCCTGCCGGCGCCCAGAGATAAGAGAAACGCAGTTTGAGTGTGTGGTTCTCTTCACAAAAAACAATCTGGTTACCGACCGTCGATTTGGCAATCTTACGGGAGAGCACAAACACATCCTGTTGCTGCGCGGAGAAAGGTCTCCAGAGCAGATCTCCGTTCACCTGGAATGGTTCGCCCTTCACTCGAATTGCCGTTTTCGGACCCGTCGTCTCGTAGTTCTCGGTGATCTTATCGTCAGTGTAATACGGGAAGAGCGCTTCTCCCGGCGAGCGACGACCACAGGTCAGACCGCCCGTGGAAGAGAGGTACATCCATAAATCCGTGTCTGAAGCCAACGAGATGAAGAATGGCTGCATCTCGTTATAGTTGGCGATCTCATAGAACCGCTCTCCGTTGATCGTTATAAATTGTCCCTTAACCATAAAGTCATTTACTATTTGGTCATTTACTATTTACGCGGCGGGCTTCCAATTCATTTTTCATCTGCACCATCGTCGCATTATCCAGATTATAGAACGCCATGACGATAGCGCACGAAGCATACAGCACACCCGGAATGACGCTTACCAGCAGTCGTATTCCCATCATCGCGCTGTCGGATTGCACATCGGCATTCGCCACAAACTGCGTCACGCTCAGCAACCATCCTGCGGCAGCTGCACCGATTGCCCAACCGAGTTTCTGCGCCAGCACCGAAGCTGAGAAACAGAGACCCGTCGTACGACGATTGAATCTCCATTCTCCGTAATCTGCTACATCCGCCAGCATCGTCCATAAGAGCGGAACAGCCGGTGCGTACGCCATTTTCGCAAGGATATTAAAGGTATAAACAAGTGGTAAGTTATCGCCCGCTACGAAGATGAGCGAGAAGAATATTCCCGACACGATAGACGACATAATATAGACGGCTTTATTGCCAAATCGTTTGGCAAGCGGTTTAGACGCCGGCAGAGCTACAATCAGCGCCACGGTTCCGAGCACATTGAAGAGCTGTACGTTCTCCGCGTCGTGGATATAATACTTGAAGTAATAAGCAATCGCGGCATTCTGCATCGCAAACATGATAAACGACACGATACCCACGCACGTCAGCACGATCCATGCCTTATTCATAAACAGGTACTTGAAATCTTTCAGCACATTGCTGTCCTGCTTTTGAGGTTGCGGCACACGTTCTTTGGTGGTCGCAAAAGCGATAAGGAAGAACGCAATACTCAGCACACCGAACAGACCGACCGTATATTGGTATCCCTGCGCCTGATTCACTACGCCGTCATTGCCGATTGCACCAAGCCATTTGACGAGATACAGCGCTGCGCCGGTAACGATAAACTGACCGATATACGCTGCGATAAAACGATAGGTATTCAGTCCCGCACGCTCGTTGGAATCATCCGTCATGACCGCAGAAAGCGAACTATACGGCAGGTTCACAAACGCATACGCCGTACGCAGCAACAGACAAGTGATCAGCGCATAAGCGAACTTACCATTCAGTCCAAACTCCGGCGTTGTGAACGCCAATACTGCCAGAATGGCGTATGGTACCGATCCGAATAACAGATACGGGCGGAACTTACCCCAACGGCTGTTCGTACGGTCGGAGATAATACCCACCACCGGATCCATAACCGCATCCCAGATACTGCCGACAAACATGATCACACCTGCCAAAGCCGGACTCAGACCATAGATGTCCGTATAGAAAATCAACAACCAGAAACCTACCAGGTCCCACACAAAATGGGACGCGGTATCACCTAAACTGTAACCAAATTTCTCTCGAATAGATAGTTTCATCGCTTATAAACTCTTATATAATCCACATACATCTTTACCGGCGTGCCGTCTGCTGGCAGCGCGGTTACTTTCCGGAACGAAGGATCATCTTCGGTAATCACCTCCGGATATTTCTCTGCTGCCGGCATCTGCGGAAAGAAACCGCCGACCGACAAGTTCAGCACCAGATAGAACGGATGGTTGAAATAATGTCCCGGTTCGTTCACTTCTTTGCCCCGCAGCGAGAGTTGGAAATACGGCTCTGCCTCGGGGAACTTATCCTGATCCAGATACATGGCTATCGAGTCCTCGCTCCAGATCAGCGTATAAAGATGAAAATCTCCCTGCACCGGATAATCCGCCGTCTTGAACTGACCGAAATTAGGGTACGCACCGTTATTAAAACTCTCGCCCCAATGGCACGCGCCGTTGAAGAATCGGTCCTGTGTGCCGTTTTCTATTCCCGTATGATGACCCATCTCGCAGATATCTATCTCTCCGCATTTGGGCCAAACGACTCTGCCTTCGGCTGCTAACTGCGCCGCACGTTTATCCACGTCGTCGTTGTTACCGAGGTTGGTTGCCAGGTTATTTCCTAACATCCAGAACGCCGGCCATAAGCCGTCCGCCGTGTGAGGAAAAGCGATACGTGCTTCTACCTTTCCGTACTCCACGGTCACTTTGTCGTGGGTGTTCAACCGCGCAGAGGTGCAAGGCCTGTTCTTGTAGTTCTCCCGTTGGGCATTGAGGACCAGGCACGACTCGCCGGACAGAGGATGTTTCTCTATCGTCACGTTCTTCGGCGCATAGTACTGCAACTCTGCATTGCCGCCTCCACGGGCGTTATCCTCCACGTTCCAATAAGCGGTATTGAGTGTCTTGCCCTCAAACTCATCGGACCATACCAACCGCCATTCGCCGCAAGCGCATGAGGTGAGCACAAAGACCGCTATGCTTAAAGATAAAAGCTTTTTCATCATTTCATCATTCTACTATTTGTCCCATTATGGTGTATATCTTTTCTCCGCGACGAATCAGGATCTGCCCGTTACGCAGTTCCTTCTCCCCCAGAACCGGTAACCCGTCACCCATAACCGCTTCTATTCCTTGCCATCCTCCTTCCGGCTCAATGGCATCGGAAGCCGACGGACAAGAGAACGTCTCCTTCACATCACCTTTCTGATAGATACGGATCCAATCGATATACATCTTCCGCGGACCGTTAGCCAAGGCGGTGATGCCGTTGATATCCCATATTCCCGGGAAATTACCACCCACTGCCAGATTGGCAATCACGAAATTCGGTTTGCCGAACACCAACTGCCTATTATAATCCGCATCCTCATTAGGCTCTAAGTCCGCATGGAAATAAGCGTCATTCTCCGGATGTGTCTCCTTATCCAGGTACATATCTACGGATGTCGGCGTCCAGATCATGGTCAGGATATGGAAGGTATCTTGCAGCGAATAAGCCCATTCATGCGCCTGTGCGTCCTGCCATACAGCATTCCACGCACGACCTAAATGCATCGCGCCGTTGAAATAGCGATCCTGACGATTATTAAAACCGTTCTGATTTCCCATCTCGATAATATCTATCTCGCCGCATTTGGGCCATTCCACCTCGTCAATATTCTCTCCTAACTGCCAGAACGCCGGCCATAGACCGTTAGCCGTCTGAGGCAACTTGATACGCGCCTCGATCTTGCCGTACGTATAATGCAGTTTATGCTTGCTGTTCACACGACCGGAGGTACATTTCTTACCCAGATACTCCTCTTTGGTAGCCGTCAAAATCAAGCATTGCTTGCCTGTTGTGGGCTCTGCACCGACAGACACCCCTTTCTGGCAGTAGTACTGCAACTCGTTATTGCCGCCGCCATCACCGTTCACCTCTACGTTCCACACCCGGGTATCCAGTGCCCCGTCCGTGAAATCTTCATTCCACACCAGACTGTATTCCTGCGCTTTTACCGTCGTCGCACACAGCGCACAAAGGATGATGAATAGTTTTTTCATATCGCTTAATTGAGTTTGAACCAGTTGATACGGGGCAGACCCTTCGTACATTTGAGACGAAGCACTTGCGTACCGGATGCCGGGGTGAAATCGACTGAGAGCGTTTGCCAGTTGGATTTACCGCCGGTAGTAGGCATATCCACTGCCAGCAACGGCGTCTCATTGCCATTAGCATCTACCTTATAGACAGTGATCTCCGAATCGCGGGTAGCAGAATAACGGATCTGGAAGTGCTTCACTCCCTTGAGCACCTTGATTTGATAATCCATCCATTGATTGAGTGCCAGACCGTCGATCTGCAGAATACCGCTTGCGTCCGTACAGATGGCAATGAGCGGAGATGAATAACTCTCATCCACACTACAAGCACGATAGTGCTCTGCCGGAATACGCTTGCCACAAGGATAAACGGCCTCTTTATCAAACGAAGACATATTGACAAACACGACGCCGCGCTCTGTCAACACAGGAGGGTTCGTCTTCGTCAACAAAGACATATACGGTTCTGCTTCCGTAGCATAACCTCCACGCGGAATGAACCAAGCATAGCGCTCCAGATCCGGGTCTTGCTCCAAGGCATTGAGACATTGGGTCATGAATTGAACTTGTGCTGCAGAACTGGAGGTTCCATCCCATGCGCAAAACTCCGTCAGCCATAATGGCTTGCCAAATACTTTATAGCGTTGCAGATCACCCAATGCAGCTTTTGCCGAGTTCATATAAATATGTACAGCAATACCGTAAATATCATTCGGATTAACCTTCGTAAAGAACTCCTGCAACCATTGTACGCCATTGCTATAACCGGGTAACGTACCCCAGTTCATCGCCGGTGAGATAAGACGCGCATTGCTGTTTTTCGCCAAAGCCACTACGTCTGCCCATTTCTCCGCAGCCTGAGTCGGAGTCATATTGGCTTGGTCAACGAGATTCGGTTCGTTGTAGCCCAACAGATAGTTCTGCTGACCCGAATGGGCAGAGTAATAAGCGGCGATATTGGATGCCGAGTAGTTGTTGTTCCAGCACATCGGGACATATTGAATCCCATATTGCTGGTACTTAGCCTCCTGAGAAGAAGCATACGTATTGGCCCAGTTATAGCTCCAGGAAACAGCGGGTCCCAGCATATCAAAATCCGCATCCATCTGCCAACTGAAACTTACACCGCGCTTCGGACTTTTTTGCTGAATATACGCATACTCATTGGAGTCCACAATCTGCTCATCATCGGGATCATTGGGATTACATGCCGTAAGGGACAATCCTAATAAAATACTGAATACTGAACACTGAATACTGAATACTGATAAATTTTTCATTCTTGTCATTTATTTTAAATAGAGAGCCGGCGGGAGACTCAACCCCACCGACCCAAAAGAACGGATTACTTATTTCTTATAAATGAATACGTAGCCCAGATCCAACTGCGTGTTTGCAAGGAATGGATTAGCCGAGAAAGTGAAGAGGTTCGAGCCATTGTGATTGAAATTACCGAACTCCAATCCTTGGATTTCAGAGAGTTTGTACTCTTTGTAAACCCACTCACCTGTTGCTGCCGGAGCAATATTGAATTTGCCCTTACCGGAC
This sequence comes from Bacteroidales bacterium UBA3717, assembly GCA_002372695.1. Lineage (GTDB taxonomy): Bacteria > Bacteroidota > Bacteroidia > Bacteroidales > Paludibacteraceae > Colicola. Next base: position 32,942 of record DFHS01000018.1, on the reverse strand, counting down.
TCTACGTTGTCCACGTTACTACCGATAATTTCGAAATCGTAAGCTGCACCTTGAACAGTGTTCTTCAAAGCAATTGCCAAATACCACTCATCGTAATTCGTAATGTGGTTCTGGATGTCGCTGAGTGCTGCCAGATCCTCTGCAGCGCCTTCTCCGGATACGTTATTATCACCGGTAATACCGATACATAAACCTCCGGCGCACCAGCCCTCAACTTGTTTGATGCAAGTCCAACCTTCTGCCATATCGAACGGATCGGTACCTACAGCTGTTCCGCCTGACTCTGCCGGATGATTCCAGATGTAGAGCCAACGGGATCCTTGATCTTTACCTACAGCCTCATCCTTGTGATTATTCGGGCCAAAGTAATAAAGCACCTTGTTACCCAGATACTTCATAGCACCTTCCTGCAGGAATAATACATAGTATGCCGAGCCTTGCAGTTGAGCGAAGTCTGCATAAGTATCACCAGCGGGAGGAGGAGTTACACCACCGGCTGTAACCGTTACTTTGCAGGTTGCCTTCTGGCCGTCTTCGCTCGTAGCGGTAACGGTTGCTTCACCTTGGGCTATACCCTGTACAAGACCCGTAGAGCTAACGCCGGCAATAGCGTCATTCGACGATGCCCATGTTACTTCCATGTTGGCGGTCAACTGGAAGGTAGCTGCAACAGCTACGGAGATCTCAGATTCATTGAGAGTCAGCTTGGTTGGTTGCGGCTCATCTTTTTTGTTGCAGGCTACCATTGCCAGTGCAGCCATTGCAATAATAAAAAGTTTTTTCATGTTGTAAATGAATTTAGTTAATAAAAAGTTGATTTAAGACAAACACTCGTTTGTTTGTTTTTAATATCCCGGATTTTGATCCAATAAACTATTTAATTGACGTTGTTTGTTAGGAATCGGGAGCAACTCATGCACACCCTTGATAAACGGCTGCATCTCAGCTTTTGCCTCCGGATCCTCCTGCGCCATATAAGCGGTCATCACCTCGTATGCTACACCCCAGCGGCACAAATCGAACCAACGATGCCCCTCCATCGCCAGCTCCATACGACGCTCGTGACGGATAGCCTCCTGCAAGGTCGGCGAGGTGATCTCTACGCCGTTGACCTTAAAGCTATACCCCGGATACGGGGCCAAACCGGCTCTGTCGCGCACTTTATTCAGATAGATGATGGCGGTAGCGTCATCGCCTGTCTCCTGACATGCCTCTGCATAAAGCAGATAAAGGTCTGCCAATCGGATCTGCTTGTTATTGAGCACGCCGCGGGTGTTATGAGCCAGTTTGTAGGTATATCCCGTTCCGTCCGCGTTATACATACCTGTCTTACGATTCAGATAAGAGGTACCAAGGTACACATCCTGATCGCCTAAATGCGCGGAATCCAACAAGATGATGGTGGCATCACGGCGAAGCGAATCGGCCTCTTCATACTCGTTATAGAGGTTATGGGTAGGTTTATTGAATCCCCATCCTTCATCACCCATATTGGTGGAGCGAGAGCGGGTCAAGACCGTTGTGAAAGTACCACGGGTAGCACCGTTACCGGGGTTAAAATCCGAGGTCCCCTCATTCGCATATTGAATCTCAAAGATCGACTCTGCATTATTCTCACCTGAGAGGGTGAAGTTGTCTGCGAAATTCGGTACCAGACTGTATTCCGATTTCTGATCCGTCAGGAACTTATCGCCCCACTCTTTGGCCTTGGTATAATTATGCATATACATATATACCTTCACGAGCATCGCTTGCGCAGCACCTTTCGTGGCACGTCCCATATCCTCGCCGCCTGTCTTACTCTTGTTCCACAGACGGGATTCGGCTTTCTCCAAATCGGAGATGATCTGCGCATAAATAACATCGGCACTGGAGCGGGCACGCTGCCATTTCGCATCGTCATTCTCTATTTCCAAGGTCAGAGGCACTCCTCCATACGTACGTACCAAACGGAAATAATAGTATGCTCTCAGGAAATAGCACTCGCCTAACAGACGTTGCTTCAGTTCCTCGTTCATATCCGAGTCACAAGCCACCGTGGGAATATAATGCAGCGAGAGGTTACAACGGGCGATACCTTCATATTGGGCTTTGAAGAACTCTTCTGCTATCTCATTATCCGCATTGGATTTGAAGTTCTCCAACTGATAAGCCGCAGCCATATCCGAGATATTCTGACCGCCTTTTAACGCATCGTCGGACATCACATCTCCGATGAACCACTCGCTATAATACGTATTATTGAACTCCCATGCCAATGGTACATAGTCGGCGTTGACATTATAGATACATGCCTGACCGGAAACGAAATAATCCGACAACTGGGTTACACCCGGCGTTGGCTCCGATACCCAATCACAGGAAGACAATCCCAATACACTAAGGGCTAAAAATATATACACTAACTTTTTCATATTCCTTTCCTCCCTAATTAAAAGTCACAGTTGATACCAAACATGAATGTTCTGCTCTGCGGATAGTTTCCGTAATCCACACCTCCGCCTACTTCCGGATCATAGCCCGTATAGCCGGTGATGGTCAGCAGATTGCTTGCCGTGAAATAGACACGGATACGATCAATATAGGCTTTCTGGCTGTATTTCTTCGGCAGCGTATAACCTAATGTCAGGTCTTTCAGACGCAGATAAGCGCCATTCTCGATGAAACGGGAAGAGTTGGCTGCGTTCAGCGAGTTGCCATGCGGGTTAGGAATCGATCCTGCATACTGATTCATATAGGCCTGCCAATTGATGCCGGCAGCATCCATTGCCTCGCGTTTATCGGAGTTATAATAGATATGTACATCCTTCATCGCGGTACTCAAAGTAGCCGTTTGACCGGTTCCTTCCAGACGCTCGCGGAGAGCATTGTAGATCTGGTTTCCATATACGCCTTGGAAATTGATGCTGAAATCGATACCTTTCCATCCCAAGTTGAAGGTCAATGCGCCGGACAACCACGGGAACGGATTACCGATGACCATGCAGTCGTTCTCATCGATCTTACCATCGTTATTGAGGTCCTCGTATTTCGCGTCACCTTCATTCACTACGTTCGTAGAATGCGGCAGATGCGCTGCAGCCTCTTCGTCCGTCATATAGATACCTAAATATTTATATCCCCAGAAGGAGCGAACCGGCAGTCCCTCATCCGTTTTCGTACGATCGCCGTAATCCGGACTACCTCCGTTCATACGGGTCACTTTATTCTTGGTGAAAGAGAGGTTGGCATTGATACCATACTCGAATTCTCCTACGCGGTTCTGGTGTCCCAAGGTTAACTCAAGACCCATATTACGAACCGTTCCGAGGTTAGCGGACATAGCCCAGTGGTTTCCTATATGAGCGGGAGCATTCACCGAGAGGATAGCATCTTTCGTATCGCGGATATATCCTTCTAACGTACCGCTCAACTTGCCGTTCCAGAAACCGAAGTCAAAACCGAGGTTCCACTGTTCATTCGTCTCCCATCGGCCGTTCTCGTTCACTAACGTGAGCGCAGCGGCTCCCGGAACGAGATTATCGCCTAAGATATATCCTACGAAATAGGGTCCCGGCGTTTCTATGGACTGGACAAAAGCAGACTCGCTCACTTGGTCATTTCCTACCTGTCCCCAACCGAAACGCAACTTCAGGTTGTCAATATAATCGGCATCTTCCAGGAAAGCCTCCTGATTGATACGCCATGCCAAAGCCATAGAGGGGAAATAACCCCATACGCCCTTATCGCTCTTCTTGAAACGCGAAGAAGCATCTGCGCGGAAGTTAAACGTAGCGATATAGCGGTTATCATAGCTATAGTGCAAACGGGTGAAGAAAGACAAACGGCGCGTACGGGCTACGGCATCGCCTTCGGTACGGGTGGAGTCTTTCTTGGTGTTGAAGATATACCAGTTCTTAGGATCGGTATTGACGATATCCTGACCTCCGGCACTAACGCTATAGTAGTCATATTGCTGCATCGTCTCACCGGCCATGACGGAGAAGCTGTGTTTCTCAATGTCCCGGGCATAGGTGATGACGTTATCATTCGTCAGCGTCATATAACGCGCCATTCCTGCGCCTACGGAGTTATGCTCGCGATAGTCCGCATTGGAATAACGGTATGCGTAATTGAACGTACGGTCCATGTTGTTGCTCAGATCCATACTCAAGGACGGACGGATGGTCAGACCCTTTACCGGCATGATCTCGATAAAGATATCGCCTACCCAACGCTGCACCCGGTTCTTCGGCTCAGAGTTATAAATCATGGACATCGGGTTCACCACATTCGTAAAGTTCGATGCCGCCGACGGTTGACCTCCGATCTTCTCGCCAAGACCGTTCACGGCGTCCTCCGGATAATATACAGGATCCCACGGAGCCATGGCCAGAGCGGCAGAAAGGACAGATGCCTGCGGCGAGGCGTTATTATTCATCGCATTGCGCGAACGACTCGTCGCGAAAGACAGGTTCTCGCCGATACGCAACCATTTGCGGACATTGAACTTCGTATTCACACGCAGTGTCAGACGCTCGTAATTACTACCCAGCAAGGTACCGTCCTGGTTAAAATAACTGGCGCTGAACAAATAAGAACCCCAATCACCGCCGCCATCGACAGACAGGCTGTAGTTATGCACCAATGCATTCTTGCGGAACACCTCGTCCTGCCAATCTGTGCCACCGGTAGAGGCATAATCTGCATAATCGAAATTGACAGGATAATACGGGTTCTTTCCTCCGGCATTATTCGTCTTCGTCCACCAGGTAGCAAAACCCTTGTTCCAGTTCGAGATCGCTTTGGCACCTCCGGCCATCAGCACCTCTGTCTGAGCCTGATCCATGGCATTCATGACATCTAACTTATGCCATCTGTTCTGGATACCCCAATACGCATTGAAACTGATTGCCGCCTTGCGGTCCTTATGACCGGATTTGGTGGTGATCAGGATCACACCGTTAGCGGCTTGGCTACCGTAGATGGCGGTCGAAGAAGCATCCTTCATGATCTCCATCGACTCGATATCCGAAGGGGTCAGGAAGTTAATATCCTTCAGCACCACTCCGTCCACTACATAGATAGGAGTGGATTCGGACTTCACGGAACCGATACCGCGGATACGGATCTCTGCGGCTGCGCCCGGTTGTCCCGAATTGGCATTCACCGTCACACCGGCTGCTTTTCCCTGCAAAGCCTGGTCAACGGTTGCCAGCGGTGTCTTCTGCAGATCCTCTGCCTTTACCGAAGATACGGCACCTGTCAGGTCGCTCTTCTTCATAACGCCGTAACCGATCGCTACGACCTCCTGCAGCTGCACGTTGTCCGGCACCAGCGTCACGCGGATAGGACCGGCGTTCGTCACTTTGATCTCCTGGCTCTTGTACCCCATGAACGATACATGGAGCACATCGCCTGCTTTGGCGTTGATAGAGAAGTTTCCGTCGAAATCGGTAATCGTACCGTTGGTCGAACCTTTCACCATCACATTGGCGCCAATCACAGGATCCGGCTCGTCCTGAGCCATCACTACACCCGTCACAGTCATGCTCTGCGCCCATATACCGAGCGCGAGCATGACCATTACGGAGATTGTCAAAATTCGTTTCATACCTATTAATTATTGTACGCGTACGCCCGTTACATTGTAGCGTTTGCCGTCGCGGATAATAATCAACTGACCATTCTCGATCATCTTGATTGCCTTTTCGCCTATCTCGGTGTTGACAACGGAAGTGCCTTGACCTACGTTCTTGTAGAAATAGACGTTATCTACAAAGAAGTCACCACCGTTACCGCCGTCGAACTTGAACTGGAAGACATTGTTCCACTCGATGTCGGCAGCCGCATACTCGCTCAGCGCGATATCCAGCGAAGTCCACTCGCCGCTCGTCAGGCTCTTCTCGATCACTTGCTCGTGACCCGGGCTGATCGGAGTAACCTTGACAGAAGTCATGCTCGTACTGTAGATATCCAAGTGGAGATACTCCATACCGGTAGCGTTCACCGCCGGAGCCAGTTCCCAACCGAGGTAGTTGAAGTTGCTCAGATATTGTACGTGGTCGCCTGCAGCCAGTTCGCCGTTGGTTACAACAGTGCTCTGTCCCCAACCGCCGATAGCGATAGCCGGACCGCCGTCTAACTCGTCGCAGAAGACGGCTACTGCACTCTTGCCGGTGAAGCCCGGCTTCGGAGCCGGAGCAGGAGCAACTGCCGTAGTAGCGGCTACCTGGATAGCCTCTGCCATATTGCCCGCATCGTCTTTAGCAACCACCGCCAGATTGTATTCGGTATTCGGCAGCAAACCGCTTACAACGATCGTTATGTCTGCGCCGCTCGCACCGCCTGCCGTGCCAACTATCTCTTCGCCGTTCTTTACCTCAAACAATACTGCACCGCTGTTGTCGCTCGCCTTGGCGCTGAGCATCGCACCGAAATAGCTATAGGATAACACACTTGCGCTAACGCCCGTAGGAGCCTCTGTATCAACCAACTCCGTCGTGCGATAGAAATACATATTATCTACGCATATGTGCTCGCCTACCAAACCGCCGGCTTGATAAGCCTCGATCGCGTATTGGAAGAAACGCGTCCAGTTGTGCGAGGCGTTGAAATCAGACAAATCGAAATCGAACGAGTTCCATTGACCGCCCACCAACTCCAAGGTCTGCTTCGTCTGGTTGATCGCCTCTGCATCACCTGCACAGATCAGACGGAACGTCACACTGCCGCTTGCCGAAGCAAATACATCGATATGGAATTTCTCCATCGTGGCAACAGACGTCTCTGCCATCTGTGCGCCAATCATACCGTTGCGATACAGGTCATAATTCAAATAATGGTCCTCACCTATTGCCTCTTCTACCATGTTCGGATTGTCCCACCAGCCTTCGTTATAGCTGTTCAGGGAGGCCGGAGTAAAATCATAAGCATCGCTGTAGATACTCTTCACTTGCGCTGCAGGCCAGGTCGGAACAGGAGCAGCCGTTACAGGAGAGGTCTGACGAGCATCCGTCGTTACCGAAACGGTCACGCTGTTCTCCGATTCGTTCTGAGCTGCGTCAAGAGCTGTGATAACAAAGTTATAAGCAGTGCCTGCGGTCAGACCCGTTACCGTGATCTTGCCCTCTGCTGCCGCATACTTAGCATCAATACCGTTGGCTGCATCTACCACATGGTATTTGGTAACACCGTTATTATCCGTTGCAGCTACTGCTATCATGGCGCTGTTCCATGTCTTGCTCTCCAAAGCAGCACTAACCAATACCGGTGCTTCATCATCGTCCGTTGCTACATATTCAGTTCCGAAAATACGAACCTCTTTCAGACGCAGGAAATCGGCGGTCTTGTCCAGCGAACGAAGACGGACATAACGGCCTGCTGCATTCACCACATTGAACTGCTCGCTGTTATTACCGGCCTGAACATCGTTCAGTACGGTCTCCCATGCCTCATCATCAGCTTTGTCGCTATCCGACGGAGCATCGTCACGAACCTGAAGAATATACTTCTTCGATGCCGGATCTCCCCAAGTTACATCGATAGCAAACAAGGTGTATTTATCGCCCAAGTCAACGTACCACCACTCTTCGGTAGCCGGACGGTTGGCATAAGTAACCCAAGCCGTATTCGTATCACCGTCATTAGCCTTGTCAAAGCTCTCTGCCGGGTTGTTGTCATAATAACCGCCCTCGCAAGGCTGATTCAATGCCAAATTGGCACTCGGTACACAATATACCACAATCTCCTTGCTGATCTCACCGCTTTGTGCAGTTACCGTCACTGCGCCCGGCTGCGCCAAAGTAAGCACGCCCGCGTTAAGCGTACCTGCGGATGCGGGCGATATAGATAAGGTAATGTCGGCATCAATATCGTGGTTCAACTGATCCTTGCCTTTTGCAGTCAGCGTAATCGTCTCACCCACTTGTGCATAGACAGCGGAAGCACTCAGTACAATCTTCGTCAACTCCGGAGTAATCTTACAAACACCACCGTAAGTATATTCGAATTGCAGCGTCGGCCATGCATTGCCGTCCAGACTCGTTGTGTACTCGATAATGGCGTTCACATGGATCTTAGTGCCAAAGGCAGGAGCTTCCACGCCCGCTTTCGGAGTCAAAGTAACCTTGTTGCCTGCGCACGAATGATCAAAATAAGTAGCTGCCGGTTCGTTGGTGTCGCCCACAGTGAACTTTTCTATGGAAATACCATTGCCACGGAAATGGGTTGCTGCATCATCGCCTCCGAGAGCCTCGCTGATCGTAATAACGACTGAACCATCGGCCTTCGTCTCCCATGTAAAAGCAGCCGTCGTATTACCGCTACTCATTACTTCGCCGCAATACTCCGAATCAATGTCGCTGTCCAATTCACCCGTCTCGCCTTTGTCATTATAGACATTCAGACCAAAACGAACCGTCTCACCGTTCTTAATCAGAATCTCGGTGTTTTTAGCCGTCAGAGCAGACAGATAGAATACCGCTCCCGCGCCATCCTGTTTGTACTGAGCCTCGTTTGCCACCAATACACCGTTGAAATAAACGGCATTGAATGCGGCATCAGCGAAAGTCACATAAATACCGATTTCACCGGCAAAACCCGGCTGCTGGATGTTTACCACATCTGACGGTGCGGCTACTCCTTCTACCTCACTCCACTTGAACTGATTCGCATAAGCGGCATCAGTGCTTCCGATCCATGCTCCCGGATCAGTGGTGTAAGCAAAACTCATGATACTTGCGCTCAAGAAAGCGACCAAAAAGAAAATCTTTCTCATGATAATGAATTTTTTGTTAAACGATATGGTTGATTTTGTTAATTTGTCGGGGTTAAGCGTCTTTAGCTTTGCTAATTTCGAGTGCAAAATTACTACTTTTTTTCAAAACTGCAAAAAATCGGATATGTTATAAAACATAAAAGTACGAAAAGTATATTTGATTTTATTGATACTCAATACTTTAGCTCAAAATTTAGTGCAAAAAAAGTACGTAAAAAAGCGACCCCTAAGGGCCGCTTCCCGGGACTTTAGCTGTGCTGCTGATCCCACTCTTGACCGCAGACACGCCAGTACCACTTGAGCATGGTCTTGCAGCCGTTCGGTTCGTTCTTCTGAGCGATGAAGGTCTGCTGGTCAGTCGTGATCTTCGACAGGTCGTGACTGCGCTCAGCGACCATCGCCCGAACACCGATAAAGCGGTTGCGGATCGCGTGCTCACGCTGCGTCAGCGGAGAGGTGCGTTTGTACGCATCAGCCTCCTTGACATAGATGCGCTGGCACTCCGGGTTGGTGGTCGCTGCCGTTCGGTGCGTCATGATGACGTAGTTGCCGTGTTTGTGACCGTCTTGTTTCTTGGGTTTCTTCAGGGCGCCCTGGATGTACTCGATTCCACCGGCGCCAACAGTTGCTCTTGCCATAATTGAAAGATTTGGTTTTGATGTTTAATAATTACAGTTTCTTGCTCGCATCGTACTGCTCGATGGTCTTGGTGACGATGGTGCAGGTGGTGTCGCCGCGTTGGTAGTACTGACTCTGGGTGGTGATGGTCCGAGTCACATTGCAGGACGTGAGTCCCAGTGCGATCGCTGCACACGTCACCAGAGCAGTTGCGAGCGTCGTAATGATTTTGTAGATTCTTTGCTTGGGCATAATGGTAGGGGTTATGGGTTAGGGGTTTAGGGGGTTAGGGGTTAGGGGTTAGGGGCTCGGCGGGGTAACGCCGAGAGTTAAACCTGTGGGGTGAAAAGTCTTACAAAAGTCTTACAAAAGTCTTACAAAAGTCTTACTGAGGTGTTACTGAATTTTGAAAGACGGTGCAAAGATACATCAAAAGTGAACAATGTGTTCCTTTGCAGGTGGAAATTTTATCAAAAAACTGTATTTTCCACGTCTTACTGCCTCTTGGTAAAACCATCGCAGGGAGTGGTACACGCAGATGGTGGGAATGCCGTGCTTTTGTGCGGCCGTTTTTCTCGCCGATTCCGCGGATAGCCCTTTGTCCCGGGCGATGAAATACGCATCGACAATCGCTTGGTTTTGCACCTCGATCTTGTGCCGGGTCTGGGACATATAGGTGTCATTGGGGTCACGGACGAGGTAGGGTACGTCGTATAAAGGATAGTTCATAGGGGATTAAAAATTAAAAGGTCTAATGTCGGGATACAATCCCGACGCAATAAACGAAGACTTGCAATCGCGCTCGCGAAACTCGCGCACACAGGACATTGCGGGGAGGGAACTATGATTTTACATAGATGACGCAGTTTCCTGTCGGATTCTCCATCTTCCATCCGTCGCGTTCCTCCGTCGTGCCGTACCGCGCATAGTAGTCGTTGAAGGAGAGGGTCTGTGAGCGTTGCCGGCAATGGTTCTTAATAGCAAACAAAGGGTTATAGTCAACGAATTTTCCTTTTGCCAGTTTTTCTGAGATAGCATCGAAGATGGTATCTTGCTGGTTTTCCGTCAAAGAAATCCATAGCTCATAACAGGCCTTCTTCCGGTTCGCATATTCGACTTTAGGCGATAATAATTGCCAAATATCATTAAATGTTTTCATTTTTTCATTTTATCATTTTCTCTATATTGTCAAATAGAAAAAAAGAAAAAAATTCTTTATTATTCTTTTGCTTCTTTTCTTTTATCGGCTTTCTTTTTCAAAGCAAGCCTCTAACGATCTGCTTCGCCGTATGCTTTTATCGGCTTTCTTTTAATCCTTGTTCAGTAAGATATAGCTTGTATTTATTTGCTTGAATTTTTACCCAAAAAGATACAAGCTATTGCGGGAATCGGAATTTTTTTGTAACTTTGCAGCAGTTTTAGGAAAAACACCAAAACAAATGACAAAAAGTTGAATTTAATACTCATCTGTTATGAAGATTTATATCAAGACCGCCGCTGATACGCAGGCTTATTTGCCTGTGGTTGTCAAAGCTCTCCGGAGTGCAGGTCATGAGGTACGTTACAAGGCCCTCGTTCGAAACGATTCTGCCGGCAAAGAGGGGTGTGATCTGTGTTTGGAGCTCACCGCCGGAGGCCTGCAAAAGCTCGTCGATAAACCGGCACCGGCCGTCGCTGTAGTACAGCCAAGAGAAGATGTTCGGATAGAGAAACTGATTTTGGTTATTGGTGAATCGGTTCTTCCGCGTCGCGCCATCGTGGATGGTCTGCAGTTGAAACAGAAGAGTCGTGCGATTTTTATCAACAACTACCTTAAACCTGCTGTCTCAAAGGGTTATATAACCATGACCCAACCGGCTCATCCTAACTTGCCTGCACAAGCCTATCGGCTCACTCCCAAAGGTCTTGACCTATTCCGATCGTTAAAAATTACCCAAGGATAGCTTGTATTTATTTGCTTGAATTTTTACCCAAAAAGATACAAGCTATAACCCGGCTAAGTTAAATAACTCAGGAAAATTGACTACTCATCGACAGAAAGAACGGCATCCTCCCGCTCGATGAAGGGGTCGTAGTGTTTGTTGGGTTCTTCCTTCATAAGCACCTCCGGATCAACGACCCGGAAATGCTTTTTGAAGAAGTCTAATGACATCGTTATCATACCACTTGAACGACAGGTGTGTAATGGATAGCCTTGGACTTGGGCATCATCGCCGCGAGTGCTTCGTTGATACCACGGAGTTTGGCTTTCTTGGGCGCGAGTTGCGCTTCGATATCGGCTATCTCGCGATAGAGCTCGTGCTGCTCGTCGAGCAGGTCGTGTTTGTCCCCCTCCGCCTTGCACTCCTCGCGGGTCATTTGCTGCAGTTGCTCGTCAGTCGGTTCGGGCAGGAACACGCGCTCGAAATGGTAGGAAGGCGTGAAATAGAGTTTGATCATACGCGTGCCGATGGTGATGGTCTGCGGGGTGTGGTCGTTGGGACGTTGGAGCAGGGCGATGATCGCCTTTTTGAACTTACTGATCTCCGCGTCATTGGCTTTGCCGAGACGGTTGGCTGCCACGAGCAGCTGATAATCGCGGTTCTCCGGCTCGTTGCACGGCATCTGCCGGTACATGCCGTCGAGGATGTTAACTACTTCATTTACTTCGATCTGGTCGTTTGCCATTTGCGCCAAAAGATTGGCATCAATACTGTTTTGCATAATTGTGAAAGTTTGGTGCTTGGCTTTGATCTTACGAAAGGCCTTTCCCGTGTACACAAGCTCCAACCAAAACTTTCGCGGTTGCGGGGAACGCCCCGCGGCGGTTAAATCGATGCATTCTAAAACAACGCACCGCCACTCGTTTCCGAATGACGGTGCAAAAGTACTGCTTTTTGTTGGGACTGATTGGGAAAAGATTCCCAAATTTGTCCGAAATTTGTCCGAATTATCTGTTTTGCGCTTTTCTCAGGCTGTCTTGATTAGGCTCCCAACCAATGATTTTCAATAAGTTACGGCACATCTTCGATCGGTTAAAGTCCGCATCAGCCAGATAGTCGTTACCGTTCTGTTTCTCTATCTCCAGCCATTTGACGAGCGCCGAGTAGTCTCCTTCCTTGGGCATGAGATCCGCTTTGGCGGTGTCTTGCGGTGCGGCATAGATGGTAGCATTGGGGTTATCGTGGATGTCGTTATAGATACCATAATTATAGATGTTCGTCTGGTGTTTTGAATCTTGATTAGCCATAGTGTGTAGTATTTTTTTGAGTTGGTAATTTTCTAATCTGAGTCTTTCGTTTTCCGTCCGGTCATCCTTGTCGGGAACCGTTGGTTGTGCTTGTTCTGCTTCGACCTGCTCGGCGGTGCAACGGCGGATGATACGTCCGAAATCGTACTCGGCATCCGCCCAGCAATAGCACATATATCCGTCCATGTCGTAGTAATATGTCTGCTCGTCTTTGTCGCGCACGAGTTCGCGCCATAGCTCCAGGAGGTTACGGGCGATGGCTTCGCGCCAATAAGGGTCGGCAATCTTCTTCAGCCGCTCAATCAGCGGCAGTCCCCATCCGCTCCGTTGCACGATCTCCTGCGCCTCGAACTGCACCTCTTCCTCAGTAGGAGCGGGCTGTCCGGACGTCTCGAAAATCATATCTATGGAGCGATTGATCATGGTTTATTTTTCGTCAAAAGGTAATTTTTGTTTCCGATTTTCGACTGCAAAGGTAGTACAATTTTTTGAATTATGCAAGGACTTTGTAAGAAAAATTTTTTTTGCTAATTCGGACTTTACAATCTCCCTACACAAAACAAAGAGCCCCGCACTGCGCGAGGCTCTTTGTTTAAAGGAATCAGAGGTGATTAGTAGATCACATCTCCTACTCGACGGCCGGGTGCATGCACCTCACCCGATCCATTACCATTAACAGAAACGGACAGCATCAGATTCTCCACATGCATCTCTACGATGCTGATCACCGGTTGGCTATATACTTGCTTTTTCATAACTTCAGAAATTAAATCATTAAACATGTTATTTTACCAACCGTCCGGTTGCATCATAGAGTTTCTCACCGCGGAGGATATATAGCGTACCATCAAGGATGACCTTCCGTACAGCATCCGAAGAGTTGACTTGGTCAATAGCCGTCGGAGTATTCTTTCCATTCACATTCATCGTCATGATACGTCTTCCCGGTAGCGGCGCTGAAGTATTTACCGGTGGCATATACTCGTCGATAACTACCCATGCACGGTTAGCCGGAACATTGAGTTGTGTCAGGTTCGTGCTGGACCAAAGCGCATGACCATTGAAGTAATAGACGTTATCGAGCTCCGTTAATTCCTCTCCATCAAACGTACCCTTCATAGCGCCGCTGTTGTCCGGCTCGGAGGCAGGAGTTGCGGAGGTGTAGTAGAAACGCATCGCGTTGCTCTTAGCCTCGAAGAGGTAAGGTTTACCCGGATTCATTTCGTTGTTCGCAACCGTAGCGAAGACAATCTTGCCGTTCTCGTCTTTGCCGAGCAGTTCGTATATATCACCACCTGTAGCAACAGCGCCTTGCGGGATACAGATAGTACCCAACTCGCCCGGTGCCATCCAGCTTTCATTACGGGTAATATCCGGCTCTTTCCAGAAATAGACGTTGTCGATAGCTATTTCCTCCGGATTAGGAGTACGAAGAGCAATAAACTTAATCCACCTGATATTGGTTTTCTGCTCGTCCGTCAAGCCTGTAATATCAATATCAAATGACTGCCAGCCGGAACCGTCTAATACAATATGACCGGCTTCAGTGTCATTCAGTCGAAGTTCTGGATAGTTGGTCGCAACGGCGGACCATATATCGAAGTGAATATACGTCATTGAGCGAACATCCAATCCCTTATTAATTCCGTCATTGTAGCCATCCTTCGCTATAATGGCAGTCTCACCATCATTATCTGCTCCCCAAGCCACATCCGGCATTTGTACTTCAATAGAAGGATCTGAAGTATAGACTAACAAATGATTACCTCCGATATTTTGCTCTGAATAGTGTGCCCAAGACCAATTATTCTTAATGAAATCATGTGCCAAAGCCGATTCATACGTATCCGAATATACCGAACGAACGGCCACTGCCTCATGAGCAGGAACAGGAGCTGTCGGCATAGAAGGAGTTGCAGAACATGATTGTGCTGCGGAAACATTCGCTCCATCCGAAACTGTTACAAAGAAGGTATAGTTTGTTCCGGCACTTAATCCTTTGACATTGTAGTATGTTGTTTCGCCGGCAGCACCAGGCACTTCTATAGGAGTAGCCAATCCCTCGTACGTAATAGAATAGGTCAGCAGAGCAGCCATATTATCCGTAGCGGAAAGAGCCAGACGAACAGACGTTCCGCTGAGCGGCGTTGCAACAGGAGCTGTGAGAACGGGAGCCTCAGCATCGGTACATGTCGCATCCCATTTGATAAGGTTCGCATCCGGGAAGGCATTGAAAGAGGACAAATCACCTCCACCACCTGACATATCACGGTACAGATCTATACCTTTATTAACAAAGGATATCTCGCGGAAATCGGTAGCCGTAAATGTTACGTACGCAGATCCATACGAATGCTCATCAGCTGCCGTCACATGCCAAATACCTTCTGCATTGCTAAAATGATACTCAGACACGCCATTGACATTTCTCAGTCTCAGTCCAGTTCCGACATAGACATTATTGCCTACGATTTTGTTATTTACAGATCCTTCGAGCAAAATCTTGTATTCATTTTCATTCTCCGTCTTCGAGATGGTAAGATAAAGCACTCTACCTTGCGTATCCGTTAGCGGCGTGCCGCAATAAGGCGTTCGTTTCAGCTCAAAGTTTGCTACTAAAGATGTATTTGAAGTAATGGTAGGAACATATTCAGCACTAGTAGAAACCTCTACACCGCCTTGTGTCCAATTAATAAAGTCATATCCTTCAGCAGGCGTTGCGGTAAAGGTTACCGGCGTTCCACTTGCCACCTCTGTTACGGCTACCAACGGATCACCAGCCATGACGGTTACAGAACCGGTTGATGCAGGATTGACCGAAGCAGAAACTGTCTTTGTAGTTGAAGCCTCTGTTCCGTATACCTCCAGTTCATAGATCTTCACACCCCACTGCGTAGAAGCCTTCGTAGAATAGAATTTAAAATAACGGACATTATCTGAGTTATTCATATCCGCTGCTGCGATATATTTGGTATGAGCGTGATTACCTGTCACTTGATCATAGGTATATGCATCCGCCCAGTCTGAATTATTGGCAGAAACTTTTAGTTTATATTTATCGGAACAAGCACCATCAAAGATAATTCTAACCATTTGCAGGTTATAGAAACCTCCTAAATCGATAGTAAAATAAGCATCATAAGTGCGAGCCTCATCGTCAGCGGCTCCAGACTCTCCATTAGTTGACCCTTGCCACCAAGTATTGTTTAATCCATCTACTGCTTTTGCCGGTAAATGGTCACTTCCTCCATCGCTTGTATATGTACCATCATCAGAAAGTGCATTGTCTTTTGCCAGATTAGTACTTGTCACACCCCATACTTGCACGCTATTCGTTACTTCATCACTTCCTGAGGTTGCAGTTACCGTGATAGTTGCTAATCCATATTTATCAGGATAATATTTCCCATCCGTCACATGACCAAGGTCAGAAGGAGAAACTGAATAAGACAAGTCAGCTGCTATTGGGCTATTATTCTGATCCTTCGGAGACGCTGTTAGTGTAGCATATTCTCCCACCTTCGCCAATTCCTTATCCGAAACAAGTCCTACAGAGGTTAACACGGGAGTACCGGTTAACAAAACGCGGAATTCCTTAAATGAATACCCATAGCCCGTTGCACGTGCCGTTCCGTTGAAACGAATATATCGAGCAGTCTTGTTTTCTCCCAACTCAATCTGATATTCCACATTATCTCCGCCCGTCGTATAATTAGTCTCTTCGGCTACTTGTGTCCAACTGATGGCATCATTCGAAATAGAAATTGTAAATGCGCGAGCATATGCCCCTTCCCATCGTATTTGCAGTATATTGAATATACGACGTTGTCCTAAATCAACCGTCCATGTTTGAGGATCTGAACCTTGTACAGACTCCCATTGAGTACCATTATCTCCATCAATGGATCTTGCCGCGAAATTTTCGCCATTATGTGTGGAGGGGTATGCAATTCCCCCATTTGACAAAAGTGCAAAATTGGTATCATACACATCAGTCGGATCGGGATCTGGAAGATCACTCTCCGAATAAAAATATATGTTGTCGAGGAAAAATAGCTGGTTTGAAACAGAGGGGCTAGATAATTTTATTGCGGTGACCGCTGTTTTTGTAGCCTGGAAATCATCTAAGGACAGATTAACACTATTCCATTGATTTCCAGTTAGAGAAACAGTTTGATTATGTTCACCGGCCCCATCAGATATAAGGCACACATTTATATCAAAACTACTTTCTGCCCATACATCAAGGTGTAATTTATTCATCATGGAGACATTTGTACGACCTATTCCCAATCCTAATTGATTCGTAATTTTGTAAGACGGAAAGCGACGACCATCAACAATTACATTCTGAGTGGTTCCATCGCTCCATCCATATCTGGTCATACCAGTGTTTAAAGTATATTGACTATACACAGCACGAACATTAGATGCCGCTATAGCTGGAGATGCCGCTTTTGTAGCAGGCAAGGTCATTAGGCTATTATTGTACACATAAAATGTACGACTTCCTCCATTCCAATTAACAGTTACCTCCGTCTCGGTTGCATTCTGGAAATCAGATAAATAGACCACCATTCCCGCACCACTAATAGCAGCGTCTACGCTACACGACAATTGATCTGCAGAAGGGAAGGTCATATAGATTCCCTGTTCTTCCGCCCATCCTGGTTTTTGAACATTAATCACTTCATTGGGAAGATTAGAAGCAGACAGAGCGCCTACTTTATATTGCGTTGAGCCAGGGACAAATGACACACTATTCCAATCTATATCTTCGGGGTCGGGATCCGGAGTAGGATCACCGCCACCGGTTCCGCATGCATCTCCTATTTCATTGTCATTCTGAACGCGGAAAGCACGAATTACTGTGCCACTATTTGTTACCTCGATAGTTGTACACTTAGTAGTAAATTGGCTAAGGTAGAACCATGCGCCGGCACCTGATTTTGCATAATAGTCTTCCAAATCAGCTGTTGCGACAGCAACTCCATTGTAGTTTACACCATCAAACAAATCAGTTCCCACATTCACGTAAAGAGCAATGCCATTGGTACCCGGTTGGATGTTCACAACCTCTTGAGGTGCTGTTTGTCCAGGCACGGAGTACCATTTAAATTGATTTGCATACGTTGGATCCGTTGTGCCGATGTACGTATCTTCGGCAATAGCCCATCCCATCACACTCACGCATAAGAGCGCGAAGAGTAAAGTTAATTTTCTCATAATATTAGTTATTTAAGATTAGTTATTTGATTTCTGTACCAAGGGCGTTGTAACGGATACCATCTTTGATGATATACAGCATTCCGTTCTCAATCACCTTGCGCGTACGCGTTTCATTATTAAATATATTCTCAATCGCCATAGGTTGCGGTTCGTCGTTGCTTGCGCCCACCGTGTAACCGGTGATCTCAATACGCGCAGCACCACCTGCATATGCCATGTAGAAGAACGTATCGTTCAGCGTCTCGCCGTCCACGAAAGTAGCCGTAGTTGTGAAACGCGCTACCCGCTCCTGCGCCGGCATCGTAGTAAATGCGCCATTGATACATACCTGCGGAACCGAACCAACGATGTCGCTCGACCATTTGAGTTCAAACGTCAGCGTAGCATCGGCATTACGGGTAATAGCCCAGTTGAAAGTTACATCAGCACCTGCACAAGCAACCACCTCTGAACCATGATAAGTAGCCGGCGTCAAGTCGCCTCCCGGTTGCGGGTCACCTCCCGGTTGCGGATCATCGGGAATCTCACCTGTTCCATCCTCGAAATAGACTTGAAAATCATAACTGACTCCACCTGCCTCTACGGACACAGCGGTTACTTTCGCCGTAAAAGCCGTGAGATACAAAATCATTCCTGCGCCGTCAAGCACGTAGTCGCCCTCATTGAGCGTACAAGAAGAGATACCGGCAGGGAAATTCGTGTAGATACCCGGCGCAGCTGCAAAACCCGGTTGCTGAATGTTAATCACATTTTGACCAAAAGCAGCCGCGACCTTGTACTTATTGGCATAAGCGCCGTCTCCGGCTCCATCCGCCAAATAAGCAATACTGCTCCAGTCCGTTGCAAACGTCATCATTCCAATGAACAATGCAAGGAACAAAGTCAATGTCTTTTTCATAAGCGTATAAAATTTTAGGAAATCGTTTGTAAATTATTCTTCAGTTGTTCTACGGAGCTGGCGCCGACGAGGACGGAAGTGACGCCCTTCTGGTCCAACACCCACTTGAGCGCCTCTTGCGCAATAGAGCGGTTGGAGGCTTGTGCCTTTGCTTCGAGTTGATGGAGATACTCCAAGAGCTCCGGCGTGCGGCGTTCGGATTTCAGGAAATGCTCCTTCGCCATACGGCTGTCGGACGGGATGCCGTTCAGATAGCGGTCGGTCAGCAGTCCCTGCGCCAGAGGCGAATAGGCAATGAATCCTATTCCTTCCCCCTTACAAAAGTCCAGGATTCCCTCGTTGATCGGCTCACGGTCTAACATATTCAGCCGTCCCTGATAGATCAAGAGCGGCACATCGTGCTCTTTCAGGTATTTAGCACCGGCTTTGAGAGGTTCCAGCGGCCAGTTGGAGATACCGACATACAGCGCCTTACCCATCTTCACAACGTCCACAAGCGTCTGGAGCGTCTCCTCTATCGACGTATTGGGATCATAGCGGTGCGAGTAGAACAAGTCCACATAATCGAGCCTCATCCGTTTGAGCGACTGATCGAGACTGGACATAAGATACTTGCGGCTACCCCACTCCCCATAAGGACCGTCCCACATCAGATAACCGGCTTTGGTAGAGATAAAGAGCTCATCCCTGTACGGACGGAAATCTTCGTCCATCAGACGTCCGAAATTGGCTTCTGCACTACCTGCCGGCACACCGTAGTTATTTGCAAAATCAAAATGCGTCACGCCATGATCAAAGGCATAACGACAGATAGCACGACTGCGTTCAAACGGCGCATCGTCGCCGAAATTATGCCAGAAACCCAAACTGACTTTCGGCAGTAGGACTCCGCTCTTGCCACAACGATTATAAATCGCCGGCATTTGTGAATACCGATCCGAGGATGCTTTGTAAGGAAATTCGTCTGCCATGGTGTTGATGATTTTTTGAAATCGGTTACAAAATTAGTGTTTTTCCCGCACATACGCAAACGTACGGATATGTTGTACAACATAAAAGTACGTGTATTTAATGGCTAAAAGACTTATATTCAATGATTTATAATTTTCAAACACCGAAAAAAAGTACGTAAATATTACCCGAAATTTACAAATTTATTTCCGCAATATTTGCATATTTCAAAAAAAAGCAGTACCTTTGTCGTCGATATGAAACGAATAGCCGTATTTGTATTTTTTTGCATGCTTCTGCAGGCAGGGTACGCAGATGAAATTCTCACCGGCACGTCGCTGAGCGGCAACGGATGGCGCGGGTTGGATTTAGGATCACAATACGTGATCACGTCAGTGGGATGGAATCCCTTGAGTACAACGACAGCAGAGTTAGGACTCTTCGAGGGAGCCAACAGTCCGGATTTCATGGATGCTATCCCGTTGTATATGCATGACGGTGCATCAGTAGCCAACCAGATGAACTACGCGACCGTCCAATGCTCGCGCGGGTTCCGTTACGTGCGTTACCTCAAGTCGGAGCTCAAAGGAGAATATAAGATTCAGGCATTGGAGTTCCGCGGCACAGCCGGAGCAGGCGATGACAGCCATCTGCCGCAACTGACGAACCTGCCGACCGTAGTCATCCATACGGTCAACAACCAGGCACCGTACGACAAAGAGCATGAGATAGATTGCTACATCTCCATTATTTCCAATAACGGCACAAAACTCTTAGCCGACACTGCTACTATCCGCGAACGCGGTAATGCGTCGCGTTTTTTTCCCAAGAAACCGTATCGAATCAAGTTTGCCCACAAGCAACAGGTTTTGGGTTCTCCGGCGAAAGCGAAGAAATGGACACTCATCAACAACTACGGAGACAAGACGCTGATGCGCAATCAGTTAGCCTTCGAACTCAGCCGTCGTTTCGGGATGCCCTATACGCCTTTCTGCACGTACGTGGATGTTGTGCTGAACGGCGATTACAAAGGTACGTACCAACTTTGCGACCAGATAGAGGTGCGTAAGAAACGTGTGGATATAACCGAAATGACACCGCAGGACAACAGCGGCGAAGCACTCACGGGAGGGTATCTGATTGAGGTGGATGCCTATGCCGGAGACGAACCGAACCAGAACGGCGTGTTCTATTCCGGCAACGGGACGCCTGTCTCCATCAAATCGCCGGATGAGGACAGTATCACCACCCAACAAAAGAACTATATCAGCAGCCAATACGACCAGCTGGAAAACGGTAACGGATGGAAACAAAAGTTAGACCTCAATACCTTCCTGCGGCATTTCCTCGTCGGCGAAGTGTCCGGCAATACGGATACATACTGGAGCGTGTACATGTACAAGCACCGCTCGAACGATACGATGTATGTGGGTCCGTGCTGGGATTTTGACCTGGCGTTCGACAACGACAATCGTACGTACCCCGTGAATAACAAGACGGATTATATCTACCGGTCCGGCGGCAGCAGTGCCGGTTACATGCAGAGTTTAGTGGATAAGATCGTGGTGCAAGATGCCGATGCCCGGCAGCAGTTAGCAACACTATGGGCGAATATACGCCTATCGGGATTTACCGAAGAGTCGATGCTGGACTATATTGACGAACAGGCACAGCTGCTGAACGCATCGCAGCGGCTGAACTTCATCCGGTGGAAGATCATGAACCAGTATGTACACCAGAACCCGCGTCTTCACGGGTCATACGAAGCAGAGGTGAACAACGTACGGAACTATATGTCCAACCGCATTGAATGGATGGATAACAAATTAGGATTTGATGCCACGGCACTCGGTATAGAAGCCGTCAAGGAACAACCGAAAGCCGAGAAGATACTTATCAACGGACAATTACAGATCCGCCGCAACGGAGCCGTTTATTCTCCGGAAGGACAACTAATAGCGAAATAAGATGAAAAGACACATTTTTTTGAGTGGTTGCTTATTGGTGCTCAGCCTCAGTATGAGCGCTATGTCCACCTTAGACTCGTTATTGACCATCTATGACAACGAGGTCTCTCGCGCGGTCTTCTACCGTGACGCGCATGAGAAGCGCATCGATTCGCTGCGCAATATCCGTCCGATGAGCAAGGCTATTCAGATCCGTATCGCGCGCGAGTACCAATATTTCCAGAGTGACAGCTCTCGTGTGTGGTTCTTGAAACTGATTGACGCGCCGGAGCCTTACCGCACGCAGGCCTACACGGGTCTGGTGCAACTGTCTTCGTCCATCGGCAAATACGGAGAGGGCTTTGCCATCATTCCGAATGTCACTTCTACACCGGACTCGCTGAGTGTGGATTGGCTGGAGGCTGTATGGCGTCTATACACAGAGGCGTATGCTGCCTGCCGTATGCCCGCCTATGCAGACTATCTCCATTCGCAGGCACAACTCTATTATGACTCGTTGCTGAACGAGATGGAGCGCCAAGCGCCGTACAACAATCACATCCGTCTGCGCCGGAATTTTCTCAGAGCCAGCGATGCAAATGACTTAGAAGGCGCGTTAGCGATCAACGACTCGATCATGGCGCTTTCCCCGATATGGTCGCACCGGTACGCGATAGAGGCATACAGCCGCTCCACTTTGTATGAGCGTATGGGACAGCAACGCGAACAGTATGCCTGGCTGACCCGCTCCGCCATCGCGGACGTACGATGCGGCATCACGGATAACGGTTCGTCCTGGATGGTTGCCAAAGATTGCTACGAAGCCGGCGATCTGGAGCGCGCATACCATTACAGCGACTACTCGCTGACGAACGCTTCGCTATTCAATGCACCGACACGATTCATACAGACATACGCCTTGGGACACGACATCTCCAACAGTTACGAAGAGCGGCTTCGGAAGTCGTCCAACATCTTGATTATCGTATTGTCCACACTCGCAGTGATCCTTGCTATTTTAGTTATCGCCGTGTTGTACTCGCTGAACCAGAACAGGCGTCTTCACACGCTCAACAGCGAGATCAAGGTGATGAACGAACAGCTGCGGACGATCAACGGACAACTCAAAGCAGCCAACCATATCAAGGAGCAGTATATCTGCCGATACTTGGAGGTGTATAGCGATTATATCCGCCGCCTGACGACCATGGCACGCAAGGCGGGAGAGAAAGATCCTGCGGGATTCATGGACCGCGAGATGGAGAATTTCTACCGCTCGTTCGACGATACCTTCCTTTCGCTGTACGGCAGTTTCGTTCAGGATTTCAACGCGCTGCTTAAACCCGAAGGACGGATCACTCCCAAGCCGGGCGAGCGTATGACGGTAGAGATGCGAATCTTCGCGCTGATCCTGCTCGGTATCACCAGTTCCGCAAAGATTGCCGAACTGCTGTGTTACAGTCCGAACACCATCAGTAACTACCGCGTGAAAGTGAAGAACAGCGCTATCGGCGACCGCGATACCTTCGAACAAAGGGTTCAAGAGATCGGGAAATAAGGTCAAAAAGCATTTTTTTGAAAAAAAAGTGCCAAAAAATTTGGTCATGTCAAAAAAAAGCAGTACCTTTGCACCCGCTTTTGAAAAAGACGAGTCTTTGAGACTCAGTTCGTGAAACACGATCTGTCTCCCTAGCTCAGTTGGTAGAGCAACTGACTCTTAATCAGTGGGTCGAGGGTTCGAGTCCCTCGGGGGACACAAAAAGAGACGCAATCGCGTCTCTTTTTTTAGTCATAGGCTTTCAGCAAAGCTTTCTGCCTCTTGAATCTGGTCAATCTTACCCACATCCATCATTTTGTAGTCCTTCGGGACAAAAGCCTGTAAGGGTGTATGGTGTGTGGCGTACGGTGTAGAGTTTTGTTCGCAGAGATGCAGATAGAAATCAATCAGCGAGAATTTCTCCTTCTCCATCTCATCCAGGCGCATTAAGACCTCCGGTGCCAGGATCTGCATGCCGGAGAAAGCCAACCTTCGGAATGATGGATTGATGGATTGATGGATTGATGAGGGTTTGACTTCTCCGGTAGCAATATTCGTCCATCCGCGGAGAAGATTCTGCTCGTCAAAGAGCAGATAGCGCTGGGTCTGACGTTCGGAGACTACCAGCTGAGAAACGCCCGTTTGCTCATACTGCGCAATCAATGCCCGGATATCGATATTCGAGAGGATATCTACGTTGCAGGCGAGAATGGGCGCATTTAGGATTTCAGATTTAGGATTTAGGATTTCAGATTTGACTTTCTTGAGTCCTCCTCCGGTGTCAAGGAGACAATCGCGTTCGTCGGAAATGGAGATATTACATCCCCATCCGTTATTGTGACGGATGGTATCGATGATCATATCCGGGAAATGATGCACGTTGACGGTGATGTCCGTGATTCCGGCATCACGCAGTTTCTCCACCTGCCATTGCAGGAGAGGTTTGCCGGCTAAGGGAACTAAAGCCTTCGGCATCGTATCGGTGAGCGGTTTGAGGCGTGTGCCCAAGCCTGCTGCAAAAATCAAACCATTTACCATTTGGACATTTACCATTTGGTCATTTATTTATTCATTTAGGCATTTGTCTATGCCACGCTCACGGTGGATGAGTTCGATCTGAACATTGTATTTCTCTTTGAGGTGTGCCGCTAAATGTTCGGCGCAATAAACAGAGCGATGCTGACCTCCGGTACAGCCGAAAGCGACCTGCAGATGGTCAAAACCACGCTCGAGGAACCGCTCCACATGGTGATCAACCAACGCGTACACGGAATTCAGGAACGTCAGTATCTCACCGTCTTTCTCTAAGAAATCTATCACCGGCTGATCGAGACCCGTGAGAGCCTTGTATTCGTCGTATTTACCGGGGTTGTGAGTACTGCGGCAATCGAAGACATACCCGCCGCCGTTTCCGGACTCATCCGCAGGGATTCCGCGCTTGAAGGAGAAAGAATAAATGGTAACAACAAGGGCTTGACATTGGCTTTGACCGTCGGTTGACCGTCGGTTGACCGTCGTTCGAGGAAGGTATTTGGAGAGGATGAAGAGTGTCGGATATTCTTGCTGCAATTCCGGGTTTTGGGTAAAAATCTCTTCCAGGTTTTTCAGGGCGTTGGGAATGGACTCCAGGAAATGGGGTTTGCGCTCAAAATATCCTCTGTAGCCGTACGCGCCGAGGACCTGCAGCGTGCGCAGGAGGACGAAATGCGGGAGTGCTGCACGCCATTCCGTTTCAGCCATGCATGGCTGAAGCTTCTTGAGTTCGTCCAGATAGGCGTCTATCAGTTCTTCGCGGAGAGAGGCAGGGATATTCGCTTTTGCCTGCCAGAGGAAGGAGGCTACGTCATACTGCGTCGGGCCTTTGCGTCCGCCCTGGAAATCAATAAAATACGGCTTGCCGTCTTTGATCATCACATTGCGGCTCTGGAAATCGCGGTAGAGGAAAGTTGACAGTTGACAGTTGACAGTTGATAGTTGACAGTTGACAGTTGACAGTTGACAGTTGACAGACCGCTCCGCAGTCAGATTAAAGACTAAACGGTCGAAATCATCCTCTAACTTCGGTTCGGAGAACTCGATTTTGGTACCTTTGAGGAAGCAGTACTTGAAATAATTGAGGTCCCAGCGGATGGCACGTTCGTCCATTTCGGGCACCGGAAAACAGATACTCCAGTCGAAATCTTTTGCGCCCTCCACCTGTATATGCGCGAGCGCGCGTAACGTGCGTTCTAATAAGGTGCGCTCGGTCTCATCGAAAGTGCCTGTCTCACGACCATGTTTGATCGCGTCGAAAAGGAGCGTATCGCCCAGATCCTCCTGGGTATAAGTCATTTCGTCGTCGCTGACGGTGTAGAGTTCGGGTACAGGCAGACCCAGTTTGTGAAAATGCCGCGCCATATAGATGAACGCACGGTTCTCATCGCGGTTCGTGCCTTCCACACGGATGAGGGAGCGGCCTTGCTCATCCGTCACACGGGAATACACCCGGTTGCTGCCTTGCTGCTGAATCATGATCGGAACTGAATGGCGTTATGGATACAAGTCACTTTGCAGGGGCCGATGATATTTTCCAAAATACCGTCCGCCTCAAAGAGGATATGTTTGCGATAAGCGATCTCGATCTCTTTTCCGCAGATGGGATAGACGAAGGGCAATTCCGTCAAGCGGCCGTTATAGAGCTTCGGAAGCGCCTCGATGATCTGGCGGAAAGTGGGTTTCTTGATAAACATCGTATGGAAGACTCCATCTGTGGGATCGGCTTCGGGGTTCTGCTTGATGCCGCCGCCGGAGAAAGGTCCGTTACCGACGTTCATCGTAAAGAGCAGATCGTCCACCGCCTGTTGTCCATCGACCGTCAGAACCATGTGCTGCGCCTTATGCTGGATGATTGCGGCGATGAGGCCGAAGAGATAATTGACGTGGTGGGAACCCAGGTAGTATTTCAAGGTCTCGGCTTTCTTGCAACAGAGAGGATCAACGCCAAAACCGACCGAGTTGATGAAATAGCGATGGTGGGCAATGCCGTTTCGCCAATAGGTGACGCAACCTATATCTATCGGATGTCCCTCACCCTCGAAGAATCGCCGGAGAGACTCCTTATGGTTCTTGGTCAGGGACCAATACCGCGCCCAGTCGTTACCGGTTCCGCGAGGCATGAGTCCCAACTGGATAGTAGCCCGTTGCTCCGCGCTTATCTCCGCGCGCATGATACCGTTCACCGCCTCGCTGAGCGTCCCGTCGCCGCCGAGAACGAGGATCTCATCATAGCCTTTCTCCACCAACTCCCGCGCCAACTCAATAGCATGACCCGCGTATTTCGTCAAGCGATAGGCAAAAGGCTGATGGCGCTTGCGCAACAGTTTCCATAAAAATATACGCTGCGCGCGAAACGCTTTCTTTCCCGATTTCGGATTAATAATGATGCCTAACATGATATCATTTATTGTTTGCGAGTGCAAAGTTACACAAAAAAAATGACATACACAAATTGTATGTCATTTTTTCTGAAAATTACTTCATTTTCTTACTTGAAGAACTCGTTCACTTTCTCGTTCACGACGATCTCCTCTTGGAAGATGTAAGCCCCTGTTTTCGGCGACTTAACCATCTTGATGCACTTAGTGTGCGCGCGTCCGGAGTTACCGGTTTGAAGGGTTGCGACCGCTTTCTTTGCCATAGTTCTAAGCCTTTCTAATTAGGGGTTAATTACTTGATTTCCTTGTGAAGCGTGTATTTTTTCAAATACGGGTTGTACTTCATCAATTCCAAGCGATCCGGGGTGTTTTTGCGGTTTTTGGTCGTGATATAACGGCTCATACCGGGAACACCACTCGCTTTCTGCTCCGTGCACTCGAGGATAACTTGAACTCGTGCTTCTTTTGTTTTCTTTGCCATTGTTCAGTTCCTTTCGTTAATTGAGATAGCCCTTCTCCGCAGCCTGTTTCAGCGCGTTGTCGAGACCGATCTTGTTAATAGTTCTCAGACCAGCTGCACTCACGTTCAGCTCGATCCATACATCTTGTTCTACCCAGTAGAACTTGCGGCGGAAGAGGTTCACATCGAAACTCCGTTTAGTACGGCGTTTGGAATGCGAGACATTGCAGCCGACCATGGCTTTCTTGCCTGTAATTTGACAAATTTTTGACATTGTAGTATATATTTTATATTATTTTCAAAACAGGTATTCTTCGCATATTTACACGAAAAATCGCGCAAAGGTACTGCTTTTTTTCCAAATGACCAAATTTTTTTGCAAAAAAAAGAAAAAATTCTGCATTTTCGCAAGAAATCTACAAAAAAATAAGGAAAAATATGCGCTCGCTCTTGCGCGTATGAAAAAAAAGCAGTACCTTTGCGAGATTTTTTTAAAATTGAACAAAAAATGTCGTTATTAAATATACAAAACATCATGAAACGGATAGGTTTAAGTGCCTTGATGGTATGTATGGCATTGATTTTTTGTACCCCGGCGATGAGCGAAGACACCGTATATTACCGTTTGGAGGATTGCCGCCAGCAGGCACTGTCTTATAATGCCTCTTCGCGGAGTCAGCAGGAGCTGCAACAGGCTGCCAAATACAACCGTCAGGCTGCGTTAGCCGCTATGTTTCCGCGGGTGAGCGCCAACGGTGGCTATATGTGGACATCGAGTAATATGCACCTGGTGGGAAATGAGTTAGCGTTCTCATTCGGTCAGTCCACCATCCTGCCGGACGGGACTACTTCATTTGCGTGGAAAAGCGGCGCAGAAGGCATCCTGCCGGACGCTGCGGGACAGGTCATTTCCGATGTTCACAAGTATCTGTACGATGCTACGACGGTCGATCTGACGCATGTGTTAGTGGCGCAAGTGGGTGTGACGCAACCGATCTATGTCGGCGGCCGGTTGACCCAACTGTACAAGATTGCCAAATCGAACGAACGCATCGCCATGCTGAAATCCGAAGCGGATCACGACGAGACGATTTACAAAGCCGACGAGGCCTATTGGCGCGTCGTGACGGTGGGTAAGAAGAAAGAGCTGGCAGATCAATACCACAAGCTTCTTTGTCAGTTGGAGAGCGACGTCAAAGAGGCGGTAGCAGAGGGCTTGGCCACGCAATCCGACCTGTTAAAAGTGACTACCAAACGCGGCGAAGCGGATGTGAAGAAACTACAAGCGGAGAACGGTCTGACGCTGTCGAACATGGCGTTGGCGCAAGTATGCGGACTGCCGCTGTCCACACGGTTCAAGTTAGACGAACATGAGTTGGAAGAGACGTCCCTGCCCTCCGATGCGCCGAATACCGAAGCCGCTGTCTCCAACCGCAGCGAGATGCAGCTGATGCAGGAGGCGGAGAAAATCGCCAAATCGACAGCGATGATCGCTGCAGCAGGTTTGCAACCGAATATCGTGGCACAAGCCAACTACCTCTACTCCAACCCGAATGCGGAGAACGGTATCAAAAGTGACTGGAAAGGCAAAGGATGGTTCTCCGCCGGCGTAGTGGTGAACGTACCGATCGTTCATGCCGATGATATCCTGCGTTACAAAGCCGCCAAACATGCAGCCAAAGCCGTTGCGCTGAAGACCGAAGAGACGCGTGAGTTACTGACTTTGCAGACCACGCAGGCGAACCAGAAGATGATGGAGGCACAACAGAAAATCGCCTTGGCGCGACTGACAGAGAATAACGCCGCCGAAGTGTTACGCATGGCACAAGAGTCATACGAAGCCGGGATGATCACCTCCAGCGAACTGATGCAGGCGCAGACCGCCTGGTTAGCCGCAGCAACGGATCTGATTGACGCGCAAGCGGAAGCCAAAACGACGGAGACACAACTCCGCAAATACTTCGGCAGTCTGAAATGACAAAAGTTTAATATATTGATATGAGAAAAGAGAAAGAAGGAAGTCTGTTATTAGGACTGATTGCCCTATTAGCAGTCGTCGTGATTGTTGCATTAGTGGGACTCTTAGCCCTGCGCCCGGAGAAGACGCTGATTCAAGGCGAGGCAGAAGCCGCCGAGTACCGTGTTTCCGGAAAAGTGCCGGGACGTGTGGAGATGTATCTCTTTGACGAGGGGGAGCAGGTGAAGAAAGGTGATACCTTGGTCATCATTTACTCGCCGGAGGTAGAAGCGAAGAAAGCACAGGCGTTAGCTGCCCGTGAGATGGCAGAGGCGGTGAACGAGAAAGCCCACAACGGTGCGCAACGGGAACAGATCGCCGGTGCCTATGAGCTGTACCAGAAAGCCAAAGCCGGTGAAGAGATCTACCGCAAGAGTTATGAACGCGTGCAAAGGCTGTTCGACAAAGGTGTCGTCAGCGCGCAGAAACGCGATGAGGTAGAGGCGCAATACAAGGCCTCCGTCGCAACCGTTCGTGCCGCCAGGAGCCAGTATGACATGGCCCTTGCCGGTGCTCGCAAGGAGGATAAAGCCGCTGCGGAAGCACAAGTGGCACGCGTGGATGGCATCCTCAAAGAAGTGGCTGCAGCCGAAGCCGAACGATACCTCCTCTCCCCGTGCGACGGAGAAGTGAGTGAGAAATTTCCGAAAGTCGGAGAGCTGGTCGGTCAAGGCAGTCCGGTGATGTCCATCGTGGATCTGACGGACGTGTGGTTCACCTTTGCCGTGCGCGAAGATATGCTGGGCAAATTCTCCATGGGCAGCACCGTTACGGTAAAGATTCCGGCTTTAGGAGACGATAAATATCCGGTTGTAGTAACCCATCTGAAAGCCATGGGCACCTATGCCACTTGGCGCTCCACCCAACAAAACGGCGGATACGACGTACGTACCTTTGACGTCAAATGTCGCCCGATGGCTGACATACCGGGCTTGAGACCGGGAATGACTGCGTTGGTTGTAGAGTGAAAGAGATTTTCCGAAATATTTGGGCGGTAATAAAACGCGAACTGAAGCAGATGTTCGCGCGCCCGTTATATATGTTCGCGTCCGTGGGCGTGATGGTTCTTTCGACCTTTTTCTTCCTGACCCTGATGCGCAGCGGGTCAGCGGAGAACATGCCGGTAGCGGTAGTGGATAAAGATCAGAGTTCCATCTCGCGGCGGTTGATCCATGAGATGCAGGCTACTCCGTCCATCGATATCCAACTCGTCACAAACTCCTATCCGGAGGCGCGAGAGGCGATGCAGCAAGGTAAGATCTACGGCATCTTCGTCATCCGCGAGGGCTTCTACCGGGACTTGGTGGCCTTCAAACGCCCGCAGCTGGACTTTTACATCACAAATGCCTATACCGTCGGTGGCAACACGGCTTACAAGCAGATGCTGACGATGGTCAACCTGACTTCGGGCGCCTTCCAACGGGAGGTACTGAGAAAAAAAGGTCTGCCGGATGACGTGATCATGCATCGTATCCAGCCGCTGACCATCGAAGGACACATGATCGCCAACCCCTGGGGAAACTACTCCGTTTATCTGGTCAGTACCATTCTGCCGGGTATATTGGGATTGATATGCATGATGGTGACGATCTTCGCCATCGGTTTTGAGCTGAAGATGAAGACCTCGCACGCGTGGCTGCATACCGCCGGAGACAATTTCGCCGTAGCCCTCTTGGGCAAACTCACGCCTTACAGCGTGATCTACGGCGTCTTGGGGATAGGATGTTATATCATTCTCTACCGCTTCGCGGGCTTTCCGATATACGGAAACCCGGCCCGTCTGATGTTCGGTCTGCTGCTCTTCTCGTTCTCCATGGAAGCCCTTGGCGTATTGATGATCAGCTTGCTGCCAACGCTCCGTGATGCCCTTTCAATAGGCGCTTTATACGCGATGTTAGGCTTCTCGCTCTCGGGTTTCACGTACCCGCAGATGAGCATGCTGGCGCCAGTAAAAGCATTGAGTTACATAGAGCCGCTACGGCATTATTACCTAATTTATGTGAATGAAGCGCTGATGGGTGCTCCGGCGATCAACAGCCTGCCTAACGCACTGGCTCTGACGGGATTCATGGTCGCTGCTTTCCTCGTCACGCCGAGACTACATAATGCGTTGATTTATCAGAATTATCCATTGAAATAAATATGTCCACCTTCGTTTTTCCACATGAGTTGAAGCGTATCTTTACAGACCCGGGCGTGGTAGTAATTTTCATCGTCGCTACCTTAGTGTACCCGCTTCTGTACAAGGCTATCTACTGGAACGAACAGATCACCGATGTGCCGGTAGCGGTTGTGGACCTGAGCCAGTCGGCGGAGAGCCGCACTTTCCTGCATCACTGGAACGCTTCTCCGGACATCCGGCTTACCCATACCTGCAACTCCATCGCCGAAGCGGAACAACTGTTGCGCGAACAGAAAGTGCACGGGATTGTCTATTTCCCGCGTGATTTTGCGTCGCAACTGGCAGACCCGCTCGGGCAAGCGCATATATCGCTGTACTGCGACATGTCGTCCTTCCTGTACATGAAGGCGATCTATCTCAGTTGCAACCAGGTGATGCTGGAGTCGATGCGGAATATCCAGATAGACCGATACGAGAGTATGGGTTACGGCCGTGAGTTCTCCTGGGCGTTAGTGCAAGACGCGCCATATACCGAAACAGCGCTTTATAACCCCACCGGAGGATACGGATCTTTCCTCATTCCAGCGGTACTCGTGCTGATTCTGCATCAGACCCTGCTTTTCGGTATCTGTATGCTTGCCGGAACGGCACGGGACGACGACAAAGTGCTCTATCGCGTGTTAGGCAAAGGACGTGTTGCAGGTGTACTGCGACTTATCCTCGGACGTGCAGCGGCCTATTTTACCATTTACTACGCGCTGGCGGCTATTCTCTTAGGACTACTGCCACGCCTCTTTGACATCCCTCATATCGGCGACATCGGAGATATACTGCGGTTTATCGTGCCGTATATCCTGGCATGCATCTTCTTCTCCATGACCGTGAGCGTCTTTATCAGGAACAGGGAGTCGGGACTTGTCCTGCTGATCTCCACCTCGTTGATTTTCCTGTTTATGGCAGGTATCTCCTGGCCTAAAGAGATGATGCCGGCAGCATGGCGGTATCTGTCGTATTTCATTCCTTATACTTGGGGTGCGCACGGATTTATCCATATAAACTCCATGGGTGCCACATTGTGGTCCACTCGCAACGAGTATATCTCTCTGTGGATTCTCTCCGGAGGGTATTTCTTGGCGACTTGCGTGATCACCTATTTTGCCGGTATTCGCAAGGAAAAAGAGCAAACGGAGGCTGTTTTGGCACAATAATCTTGGCAAAAATAGCAGAAAATGCATTTTTTTGAAAAAAAAGTGCTAAAAAATTTGGTCATGTCAAAAAAAAGCAGTACCTTTGCACCCGCTTTTGAAAAACAGAGCAACTATCCGGTGCGGTAGTTCAGTTGGTTAGAATACCGGCCTGTCACGCCGTAGGTCGCGAGTTCGAGTCTCGTCCGCACCGCAAAGCCCGCAGAAATGCGGGCTTTGTTTTGTTACGCATTGTAATCGACCCAAAATCTGCACAAAAAAAGAGCACTCGCTCTTGGAGTGCTCCGATTTTGCAAAACATGCCTCGTTATGAGATGGCGATTTGACGTCCGGTCTTGCCTTCTTCGCGTTGGATCTTCGGCAAGTCGATGGTCAAGATACCGTCTTCGACTTTCGCGCTGATCTTCGACTCATCCACATTGTCCGGCAAGGTGTACTTCTGCTCGAAGTTCGTGTATGCAAACTCGCGTCTCAAGTAGTGCGAATGTTTGTCTTCTTCCTTGTGTTCGAACTTGTTCTCGATGGCGACACACAAGTTGTGATCCTCATCGACGTGTAC
>DFHS01000010.1:0-3465 GCA_002372695.1 Bacteroidales bacterium UBA3717 | reverse complement strand
CCCGTCGCTCTATGCGAGCCTCGGAATCTTCCTGCCGCTGATTGCGGTGAACTGCGCTATCATGGGTGGTTCGCTCTTCATGCAGCAGCGTATCGGCCTGCCCGCAGTGGATCCTAAGGCTATCACCTCTCTCGGCGATGCGTTCATGTACGCATTCGGTTCGGGTCTGGGATGGTTCCTGGCGATTGTCTGCCTCGCAGGTATTCGTGAGAAAATGGAGTATAACGACGTACCGAAGCCGCTGCAGGGCCTTGGAATCACATTCATCACCGTCGGCCTCATGGCCATGGCGTTCATGTGCTTCAGCGGCATCGAGTTTTAATAGGAGGAACGCAATATGAATATAACAGCTATTATGTATGCAGTTGCAGTATTCTTAGTAGTAATACTCCTGTTAGTGGCTATCCTGCTCATCGCCAAGCGCTACCTCGTTTCTTCCGGTAACGTCAAAGTTACCATCAACGGCGACAAGGTCTATGACGTGGCAGCCGGAGGTTCGCTCCTGAACCAACTCGGCGAAGCCGGCGTTCACCTGCCTTCTGCCTGCGGCGGTAAGGGCTCCTGCGGACAGTGCAAGTGCCAGGTGCTCTCCGGTGGCGGCGAGATCCTGCCTACTGAGACCGTCCATTTCTCCCGCAAACAGCAGAAAGAAGGCTGGCGTCTGGGTTGCCAAGTCAAAGTGAAAGAAGACATCACCATGAAGGTCGATGAAGCCGTACTCGGCGTCAAAGAATGGGAATGCGAAGTCATCTCCAACAAGAACGTCGCTACCTTCATCAAGGAGTTCAAGGTACAGCTGCCTCCGGGCGAGCACATGCACTTCGAGCCGGGTTCGTACGCACAGATCATCATCCCTGAGTACGACATCGACTACGACCGCGACTTCGATAAATCGCTCATCGGTGACCTCTATTTGCCCGCTTGGCAGAAGTTCGGGCTCTTCAAACTCAAACAGAAGAACACCCAGGCTACCGTGCGTGCTTATTCGATGGCTAACTACCCCGACGAGGGCGACATCATCACGCTTACCGTCCGTATCGCTACACCGCCTTTCAAACCGAAAGACCAGTGCCCCAACGGACCGGAGTTCATGGACGTACCCTGCGGTATCGCTTCCACGTATATCTTCTCGCTCAAACCGGGCGACAAGGTGCGCATGAGCGGTCCTTACGGCGAGTTCCGTCCTGTTTATGACAGTAAGAAGGAGATGATCTGGGTTGGTGGTGGAGCCGGTATGGCGCCGCTCCGTGCGCAGATCATGCACATGCTCAAGACCCGCAACTGCCGTGACCGTGAGATGCACTATTTCTACGGCGCACGTGCGATCGACGAAGTCTTCTTCCTCGACGATTTCCTCGCTTTGGAGAAGGAGTTCCCGAACTTCCATTTCCACTTGGCGCTGGACCGTCCGGACCCGAAGGCAGACCAACTGGGTATCAAGTACACCCCGGGCTTCATCGCTCCGGTTATGGGCGACACCTACCTCAAGCAGCATGACGCTCCCGAGGACATCGAGTACTACCTCTGCGGTCCTCCTATGATGGCAAAGACGGTATTGGATCTTCTGCACTCGCTCGGAGTGGACGATGCCGATATTCGTTTTGATAACTTCGGAGGATAATAAACTAAAGAACGCGCACATGTGTGCGCGTTCTTTATATTTATGTTTCCTCGGTGTCCTGTGCGCGCGATTTCTGTGAGCGCGATAGATTACGTCCCCTTTAAGGAGCGTCAGCTCCGCTTGCTATGTCTGTTTCGCCGATTACTAATCGGCATATAGAAAGGGAGCGCGTCCTCCCTTCCACCTGCTTTCCACCTGGTTCCAATATATGCTGAATATATGCTCAATATATGCCGAATATATGCTTTACCCGACGTAACCACAATCAAACTATAATCAAACCCTGAGATTTAGGCGATTTCTTCGCCCTTTTTGAGTGCCACACTCACCTCATGCCGTACATAATCGCACAGCCGCCCTTGAATAGGCTTGTTATATTTCCGTGCTTTCCGCTTTACCTCGTCATACTTAGCTTGCCATGCAGCCCTGCGCTCCGGATCATGTAGTATCTCCTTGCACGTCGCAATCAGCACGCCAAACTCCTTCACATGCGGCAGACTTGCTTTCTTTTTCTTGGTCTTCTTGCTCAACTCCGGCTTCTGACACACAGCCGCCCATTCTCCGTTTCCGGGGATATGCCGTGCATAGTGCCTACTGTCCACACTTCCCTGCAAATCATCCACGATACTTGTCCACTTCGCCTTCATAGTTTCGCAAATCTTTATTTCACTTTTCAAATTCTGTGCAAATATACAACAAAAAATTCATATTTCCAAATTTCCGCCCTTCGTCTTGTCACAAAAATGACATTTCTTCACATTTTTCTTATCCTGCGGAACGATTATTTTACAATTTTTCTTGCATATATCATTTTTTTTTAGTAACTTTGCAGCCGAAAGTTGCAAAGACATGAACGAACAATATCCGACAGCTATATGCGTAGCCCTCAATTATCTAGAGGATAGAGGCTGGACAGAGCTGATTGATCCGCGCTGGGCTCCGCAGTTGTTGGAGGAGTTTAGACGTTCAGGTCTTGGATGGGCAGATGAGGAAATAGTAGAGGTTGTTAATGAAGTGCTCTTCGGAAAAGCCGAATGGGACTCGACGGATAGATTAGATCTGACCGAGGACATGTGGCCTACGCGCCAAGAGCAAATCAACACCTCTATCACTTACAATGGTTTTTCGGAGCACACGCTCCAACTGATAGACAACTATATAAACGATATACTCAATGGAAGAACAAATCTTGATCGATTTAATCAACAAGAGCATGCAGGCCTCTGCCTTGCAGATTCGCCGCTCATTGGGGCGTATGCCGTATGTAATTTCGCGCGAGAAAGCTTTGAACCAGGTCGCTTTTCTCTTAAATGCAAAACAGGCAGCCCAGCAAACTGGGAAATAGACGCTAAGCAAGAGGAGTGCGTCGAACAATGGGCAAGAGCTAAGGGCATTTGGTTCTCAAACCCCGAAAAAGCATTCTCGAACGTCTATGGTCCAATGATTGCTAAGGGCGCGGAGGCAAAAGTATACGGCAAATCAGGTGACACATCTGTAGTTAAGGAGCGTGCGTCAATCTATGCGACATTAGGCAAAGCCTTGGAAGCAATAGTGCTCCACAACGCCTTGTTCCCAGAAACACCAATGACTACTATCGGTTTCACGCGCGATTCAGACGAATTATTCCGTATCATCCTAACGCAACCCTTTATTGATTGTCAACGACTCGCCACTAAAGCGGAGATAGATGAGATGGTAGGAGCAAAAGGTTTCCATGACAATGGTGACGGAACCGGAGTAAACTATATCAGCGACCGTCTACACCTTGAGGATATGCACTCTGCGAACGTCTTCATCGACCCGCAATCCGGCAAACCCATCTGTATTGATTGTATCGTTAAGTT
>DFHS01000008.1:0-33733 GCA_002372695.1 Bacteroidales bacterium UBA3717 | reverse complement strand
TCACTTTTTTAATATAGTTCGTTATATAGTAATGGTTTAGGTGTTATATAGTATAAGGTTCATAGATGTAAAATTTCCGAAAAATTTCAAAAAGTGCCATACACTCTTGCGTATGTCAATATTTTTTTGTAATTTTGCAGCCAAATTAGTTTAATTCTTAAAAATTATTGCTATGAATCTGACAATTAATGCCGTGAATTTTGAGATGGCGGAGAAACTCGAGCAGTTTATCGAGAAGAAAATGAATCGTTTTGAGCGTCACCTGAACGCCGATGACAAGGTAGAGATCCGCATGTCGGTTGTCAAGCCGCAGACGAACGATAACAAAGAAGTGAAGGTGCGTATCGCAGGGTTGTTTGCGGAGAAGACCGCAGATAGTTTTGAGGAGGCTATCGACGCTTGTCTCGCTGCGCTGGAAGGACAACTCGAGAGACGTAAGAACGGGTAATGCGAAATAGGAAGAAATAGGAAAAAACTAGGATTACCTAGGATGACCTAGGACGACCTAGGATTACCTGGGAAAAACTAGGATAACCTAAGAAATTGAAAGGAATAAGCAAAATAGGAATAATGCTGGTGGGGATGGTTCTCTATGTGGGGAGCATCGCCGCCGGCACGTATGACCAGCTATGGGACTACCGGACGGCACCGCCGACGGCGAACCCCGACAGGGGACTCTCGTACTCCTCGACCGTTAACGACGAGGAGGGCGTGAAGAACGGGCTGAAGGGTATCAAACTCAACAGCTCCGGCTGGTGCTCGTTCGTCAAAGCGCCCGTGGCGGGACAGCTGCGGCTGACCTTCGGTCCGCGTAGCGGCAAGAACCCCACGTCGCTGCAGGTCTTTGCGTCCGAGAACGAAGATGCAGGGACGTACCACTTAGTAGGCGTGACCTGCGAGGTGGACGGTCTGCAGACGCAGACGATCCTCCTCAGCGCGCAGGAGAACCACGTCTATATAACCCGCGAGAAGCACCAGGAGACCGTCCTGGAGCGGATAGAGTTCGTCGAGGGCTCGTTTGCTGAGCCGGCACCTTGTGCGCCTCTGGAGAACCCGGTGCCCCTATACAGCGCAGGCATGCGTACGGACTCGATGGACGCGAACGCTGCTTTTTTTATACGCGCGCTCATGAACGCGAACGCGGGCGGCGAGAAAATGATCCGGCTGCCTGACGGTATCTATGACTTAGGTCCGCTGGCGCTGACGGCGATAGAAGCGAACGGCGTGACGATCATCGGCGAGTCGATGGAAGGCACAATCATCCGCAACCAACCCGACTACCGCTATGAGTCCATCGACAAGAGTGCGACGCTGCGTATCGCCCCGGGGGTAGAGGGAACGAGGCTTATGAACCTGACGATAGAGAACGCCTTGGACTACTACCACGACGATAACGGTCGGGGCGTGGCGCTCTGGGATCAGGGCACGAAGACCGTCTGCCGGAACGTGCGGCTGCTCGGGCATCAGGATACCTATTTCTCCGATAACGAAGGAGGAACGCATTATTTCGAGGACTGCGAGATCCACGGGACGGTGGATTTCATCTGCGGAGACGGCGATGTGTATTTCCGTAACTGCCTGCTGAACTGCAAGAGACGCAGCAAGAGCGGCGAAGGTACGGACGCGATAACCGCTTCCGGTGCCGGGAAGGACGACAAGGGTTTCGTCTTCGAGGGCTGCACGATAAAGAGCGAGTGCCCCGTTGTGAGCCTCGGACGGAGCTGGAAGAACTACCCTAAGTGCGTCTTCCTGAATACGCGGCTGGATTACTCCGCAGGCGAGTTCAGCCTCGAGAGCAATACTATCCGCCGATGGACGGTACAAGGGATGATGGCGCTGCCGGAGTTCTTCGGCGAGTACCGCACGATGGATCAAGAGGGCAGGGTAGTCTCGCCGGAGACGAACGAAGTGACCTTCGTCCTCGACGGCAAGAGCCGGACGATGAATACGATATTAGCAGCCCCTCCCGACCTCCCCATGGATGGGAGGAGATAGGTAAACCTAGGAAAACATAGGATGACCTAAGTTAAAAAAATCGAACAAACAACAACGATATTAAACAACATTAATTTTTAACCACAATGAAAAAAACACTACTATTGGTGTTAGGTGCAATGTTAAGCATCAACGCATGGTCGTATGACAACGTGGCCGCCACAGTCAAGTGGACGGTAGGCAACGAGTCCGCAGCGACCATTGAGTCCGACGCAGCTGACGGAGTAAAGGACACGAAAGTGGCTGTCGGCGCAGGACTGACCGTCGTAGGCACGAAAAGCAACTACGACGCGAACAACGGTAACGCGATGGTTCAGTACCAACCCGCTGAATCCAATGCCGGAGCGGTAGCTACCGTGATGATCGAGTATTCCGTAAAGATGAAGAAAGGCGTTACGTTCACTCTGACGAGCCTCAGTTACGATGCCCTTAAGGACGGAACGAATGACGCCTCCTACAGTTGGAGTTATGCTGTGGATGGCGTGGAGTCGACTATCACCGATGTCTCGAAAGATGATCTGGTTCGTAACAACAACACGACCGGCACTCCGGCACTGAACCATGCGGAGACCATCAACGCAACAGCAGGTCAGAATGTATCGCTGCGTATCTATGTTTCCGGTTTCAATAATCAAAAGAAACTCGCGCTGTCGAATATCGTCCTCACCGGTACGATCAACGGCGAAGAGGAAGTACGTACCTTCACGGACTTCAAGATCGATTTCCGTTCGGAGACTCCGACCTTCGTTCAACAGGAAAGCGGCGTACAACCGAGCAATGTTAGTTTTGCGAACCTGAACTACAAGGACGCCCAGCACGGTATTCAAGGCGGTACGATCACGGTAAATGTGGATGGACCTGTGAAATTCACCCTCGGCGGATGCCAATATGGCAATAACATCGCCGTGCAAAAAGACGGCGCAGACCTGACGACGATTGACAACAAGGTAGGTTGCGACAACAGCGGCGTAGGTGCCGGTTACACGAAATTCGTGACTTGGACATATAACGTAGAAGAGGCAGCCGTGCTGACCTTCACGGTAAACGGCTATCTGCCGTATTTCTTCGCAGAGGCATGTGATTTCGTGCCGCAGGTAGAGGTTCGTTATTATGACGTAGATGGCAAGACGCTTATCGGTAACGAGACTGTAGAGGGTGGTTCTGCATTGGCATATGCATATCATGCATCGGATGTAACGGTAGCAGACGGCAAGGCTTTCCGCGGATGGTACAACGGTACTACTCCTACCGCTACAAAAGTAGCAGAAGGTTTCGCACTGACCGAAAATCTGAATCTGTATGCAAAAACTACGGATATAGAGGTAGCTGAATTAGGTAAGATTTATGATTATGATTTCCGTCCGAATAACTTCTATCCGGAGGATCATGAGTTGCTGACCATCACCGGCGGAAACTCGCATAACGGCACGCAGCACGGCTGGGCGTTCAACAGCGGTAGTACGCTCGGGATCAAGGTGGCAGGCAATGCATTGCTGGCAATCGACGTATGTACTTATACCACCACAGGTGAGACAGAGATCAAGGACGCAGACGGTAATACTGTTGGCTCCGTATCCGTAGAGCGCGAAGTAACCGGCGACGGCGCGAAGCAGACCGTTTATTATGAGGGTCCGGCTACCACGCTGACATTCTATTTCACGGCAACGAACTATATCCATCATATCAAGGTTTATAACATCGCCGCTCTGCCGACCAAGGACGAGGCGACCGGTTATTATCTCATCGCTCCGGGCGACGGCGCAGGTCTGAAACTGGTTCTTGAGTCCATTCAGGAAGGCGACAAGATCTTCCTGCCGAACGGAGTATATGATTTGGGCGAGGCTGTAAACACGCAAATCAGTAAGAATAACATCTCTATCATCGGTCAGTCGATGGAAGGAACGATTATCAAGAACGCTCCGAATTTTTATAACGAGGGTCTTGGGCAGACAGCAACGCTCTTTATCCCGACGAGCGTGAGCGGTACTTATATGCAGGATCTGACACTTCAGAACGCCCTGGATTACTATGCAGCTATAGCAGCGGGATTACAAGGCGGTCGCGCTTGTAGTTTGCAGGACGAAGGTAATCACACTGTATTGAAGAACGTCCGTATGTTGAGTTATCAGGATACCTATTATGGCAAGACCGCCGGCTCAAGGCACTATTTCGAGGACTGCGAGATCCACGGAACGGTGGATTATCTCTGCGGCGGTAGCACGGTATATTTCAAGAATAACTTGCTCTATTGCGAGAAGCGTAATGCCAATGGCGGCGGAAGCGATTGTATCACAGCTAACGGCGGTAAGGACGCTAACGGCGACAAGGGTTATGTATTCGAAGGCTGTACTATCAAGAGCGAGTGCCCGGTTGTTTCTCTCGGCCGTGCATGGAGCGATCAGGCTCGTACGTATTTCCTCAATACACTCGTGGATTACAGCGCAGGCGAGTTCAGCTTCTCGGGCAGCGGTATCCAGCGCTGGACGCAGACGGGTATCAATACCAACCCGACCGAGTACGGCGAGTACAACTCCCATCTGGCAGACGGTACTGTTCTTACTCCGGCTTCCAATGTCGTAACCTTCAACAAGGGTAGCGAAGTGCAGATGGAGACCGTACTGAGCGCAGAGCGCGCAGCAGAACTGACGATGGAATACACCCTCGGCGCATGGGCAGAGACGGCAAAGGCTGATGCTACGCAGGCAGTTTGCGATCTGAAAAACATCGAAGATGAAGGTATTTATCTGGTAGAGGCTCTTAACGGCAATGCAGAGCTAATGCCGGGTTCGCAACTTAAAGATGAGGTGTTCCCTGAAGATTCAGGAATCACTGTCCGCAAGGCAAACGCCCGCGGCGGTTTCGGTTGGAAAGCCGGTGAAGAACCGCAAGGCATTGAGAATGCTACCGCTGCTGAGGCAGTGAAGGCCGTCAAGGTTATTTGCAACGGGCAGGTAGTTATCGTCCGTGACGGACGCGAATTCAATGTTCTCGGTGCAGAGCTCAAATGAGCAGAATGGGAAAAATGAGAAAATAATTAAATGAATTGGTTTAGTAATTTATTCTTTGGCACGGGTATAGCACATTCTATTTTTGTGCTAGCCCTTGCCATCGCTGTAGGAATTTTCTTGGGCGCTAAGCTCAAGTTCAAAGGTATTACTCTGGGTATTACTTGGATTCTGTTCTGCGCGATCGCGTGCAGCCATTTCGGCATGACGCTTGATCCGCTGGTAGAGTCCTTTGCCAAAGACCTGGGTCTCATCCTGTTTGTCTATTCCATAGGCTTACAGGTGGGCCCGGGTTTCTTTTCGTCGTTCGGCAAAGGCGGTCTGCGTCTGAATATGCTGGCGGCAAGTATAGTGGTATTAGGCTGCGCGACGGCGTACGTCATTCACCTGTTGAGCGGCACGGACATCGCGACGATGACTGGTGTGCTCTTCGGAGCGGTGACGAACACGCCTGGTCTGGGTGCGGCGCAACAGACCTATCAGGATCTGACGGGTGTGTCGAACCCTGATATAGCGTCCGGCTACGCGATGGCGTATCCGCTGGGCGTCGTAGGAATCCTCTTCGCAATGATGGTTATCCGCTGGGTCTTCCGTATCAAGATGGACAAAGAGGAAGAGCAGGTTACGAAAGAGAAAGGGGAGGTGCAGCAGGTGGAGCATTACGACATGCGGTTGACCAACCCTCAGATAGACGGTCTGCATGTACGCGATCTGGGACTGCTGACGCATGTGACGATCGTCGTCAGTCGTGTGCTGGATGTGCATGGAAATGAGTTCATGCCCGACGCAGAGACCCTTCTTCACGTAGGCGACCAGGTACGCCTCGTGACGGACAAGAAGAACGAGAGAACGGTTCTCCTCCTCGGCGAGAAGACCGACATCCATTGGGAAGAGAAAGAGAAGAATATTCATCTGGTGAGCCAGCATATTGTGGTCACCAAGGACAAGATAAACGGCAAGCAGATATGCGACCTGAAGGTGCGCGATGCGTTCCATATCACGATCACCCGTGTCCGCCGTGCCGGTATAGAACTGTTAGCTACTCCGGAGCTGCGGCTGCAGTTGGGCGACCGCCTGACCGTAGTGGGCGAGAAAGAGGCTGTGGACAAGATTGCGAAGGCTTTTGGCAACTCCGCGAAGAAACTGGATGCGCCGAACCTGGCGTCTCTGTTCTTCGGCATCATCCTCGGTGTGGCGTTGGGTTCTATTCCTTTCGCGCTGCCGGGACTCTCGCAGCCGTTCAAGTTAGGTATTGCCGGTGGTTCGCTGATCGTGGCGATCCTCATGGGCGCGTTCGGTACCAAATGGCATCTGGTGACCTATACCACCACTTCCGCGAACCTCATGATCCGCGAGATAGGTATCTCCCTCTTCCTTGCGGCAGTAGGTTTCGGCGCAGGCGGCTCGTTTGTTGAGACCCTCTTGGACGGCGGTTACGTATGGATCGGCTACGGCGTGATCATCACCTTGCTGCCCTTGCTGCTGATAGGTTTCATCGCGCGAAAAGGATACAAACTTGATTATTTCACCCTCATGGGACTCATCGCCGGCTCGACGACCGATCCGCCGGCACTGGCATACGCGACCTCGCAGTCTTCGGCGAACGACCGCGCTGCGGTAGCATACTCGACGGTCTATCCGTTGACGATGTTCCTCCGCGTCCTCACGGGGCAGTTGATGATATTATTATTTTTATGACGGGATTACGTAATTACGTAATTACGGGACAACGACATGACGACCACTAACAAAGCCATACTCCGCCTCGCTCTCCCGAGCATCCTGGCGAATATCACGATCCCTCTCGTAGGTATCGTGGATACCGCTATCGTCGGGCACCTGAGCGATGCGGCGGCCATCGGTGGTATCGCCATCGGCACGATGCTCTTCGACCTGCTGTACTGGAACTTCGGTTTTCTGAGGGTCGGCACTTCGGGTCTCACGGCGCAGGCGTATGGTAGTAGCAACGAGACCGAGTGCCGCCGAATCCTCCTCCGCAGCCTCTCTATCGCGATGATCGCGGCGGTGGTGATCTTAATGATTCAGTGGCTCTTCGTGACGGCGGTGCTGGCGGTTGTGCCCTGCTCGGCTGAGGTGGCGTCCGTAGCGCGGGAGTATTTCTTCGTCCGTATCTGGGCGGCACCCGCGACGCTGAGCCTCTTTACCTTCAAGGGTTGGTTCATCGGCATGCAGGATACCAAGAGTCCCATGGCGGTAGATATACTTGTCAACGTGGTGAACATGGCGGCGAGTTATTATCTCGCGGTGAAGACGCCATTAGGCGTCGTCGGCGTGGCGTACGGCACGCTCGTGGCGCAGTATAGCGGTCTGATCCTCGCGGTGGCAATCCTTCTTGTCCGATATATCGGGATATCGGTATTTCGCAATATCGACCGGTGGAAAGAGGCGCTTCGCGGCGCAGAGCTACGACACATGCTCTCCCTCAACACGAACC
This sequence comes from Bacteroidales bacterium UBA3717, assembly GCA_002372695.1. Taxonomy (GTDB): domain Bacteria; phylum Bacteroidota; class Bacteroidia; order Bacteroidales; family Paludibacteraceae; genus Colicola. The sequence goes on along the minus strand of DFHS01000008.1, from coordinate 26,278 downwards.
TCTTCATCCGCTCCCTGTGCTTCATGGTCGTCTATGTTGGCTATACCTCGCTCGCGAGCCTCTACGGCGATACGGAGCTCGCGGTGAGCAGTATCATGATGAAGCTCTTTATGTTCTTCTCGTTCTTTGTGGACGGCTTTGCTTACGCCGGTGAGGCGCTGGTGGGCAAGGCGTTCGGAGAGTCGAAAGTCGAAAGCCGAAAGTCGAAAGACATTAACCCCACCGTCCGCGCGCTCTTTAATTGGGCGCTGGGTGTCGGACTGCTCTTTACGGTCCTCTACGCCTTCTGGGGCGACGAAGCATTTGCCCTCATGACGAGCGACACGACGGTTCTCATGGCGGCGGAGAAATATAAGATTTGGCTCATCGGCATGCCGCTTATCAGTACGCTGGCGTTCATGTGGGACGGCGTGTATATAGGCGCAACGGCAGGCGTACAGATCCGTAACTCGATGATCTGGGCAGCGGTGGGATTCATAGTAGGATATGCGGCGACCTTCTCCTTTGTGGGGCCGCAGGCTTTATACATTGGTTATTTCGCGCACCTTATAGCGCGAGCATTTTATTTGACTATCAAATGGAACAAAGTGGTAGGATAAAACAACAGTTAACTCTTCTCTTGACGGTGCTCTGCCTGGTAGCATGCGGGCATCGCGATGATTCGCAGCGAGAGCAAGCTTCGCTGAAAGTGAAAACGATGGTGCTCTCTCCCGCAACCGGAGGCATGACCTCGCGGTACGTGGGTACGATCGAACCGATACGCGAGACGCCGCTGAGCCTGCAGAGCGTGGGTAGGGTAGTCTCCGTCTCCGCCAAGAATGGTCAGCGTGTGAAGAAAGGGCAGACCCTCATGGCGATTGATAACACTCAGGCGATGAACGCCCTGCAGACCGCAGAGGCCTCGCTCAAGCATGCCCAGGACGGCTACGACCGCGTGTCGAAAGTGCACTCCAAAGGTGTCGTCTCCGACCAGAAGATGGTGGAGATCGAGTCCCGGCTCGCGCAAGCCAGATCGCTCTACGAGGCAGCGAAGCAACAACTCGCCGAGTGTACCCTGATAGCCCCTTGTGACGGCTTGGTGGACGGTCTCAATATTGAGATCGGTCAGACCATCATCCCCGGCACGAAAGTATGCTCGCTGCTCGACGTCACGGCGTTTAACGTGCGTTTCACGGTGCCCGAAGCAGAGATCAACGGCATCGAGAGGAACCATCGCTCGATGGAGGGTTCGGTCGAGTGCGGCGCTATCGACACCGTCCTGCCGATCGTCATCACCGAGAAAGGAGTGACCGCCAACCCCCTGACCCATACCTACGACGTCGTCGCTGCCGTCCGCGGTGGTGCTGACCTCCTCAAGGCCGGTATGGTAGGCAAGGTCATCCTGGAGAAATCAGAAATCCTAAATCCTAAATCCGAAAACCACTCACCCCTCATTATCCCCGCCTCCTGCGTCCTGATGAAACCCGAAGGACCGACCGTATGGGTCCTCTCAAACGGCGAGGCGGAGCGTCGCCCCATCACCCTCGACGGTTATCAGGCGAACGGCGTACGCGTCGCTTCCGGTCTTCAGCCCGGCGACACACTTATCATCGAAGGTTATCAGAAACTCTATAAAGGATGTAAAGTAATTTGTGATTTGTAATTTGTGATTTGTAGTTGAAAACCAGTAAACACATAGAAGGAGCAATGAAGCATCACGGCATCGTGATGGCTTTGTTTATCGCATTAATGGCCTTCGGCATCTGGTCGCTGCCGCGGATGAACAAAGATGAGTTCCCGCAGTTCACCATCCGCCAAGGTCTCTTGGTGGCTCTCTATCCGGGGGCTACCGCGAGCGAGGTGGAGCAGCAGGTCACTCTCCCTCTCGAGAACTACGTCAACTCCTTTGAGATGGTGGACAAACAGCTAACCTACAGCGTCTCCGAGGATGGCATCGCGTATGTCTATATCATGCTGCGCCTCGTCGATGTAGATAATGAGAAAGCCTGGACGAAGATACGTGCGGGACTGCCGCTTTTGCAGAAGACCCAGATGCCTACCGGCGTCCTCCAGACCGCTCTCATCGACGATTTCGGCAACACCTCTTCGCTGCTCATTGCCGTGGAGAGTGACGAACGCAGTCCGCGCGAGCTGGAGGAGTACTCCCGTAAAGTGTGCAGTACCCTCCGTACGATCCCTGAGATGGGCAAGCTGCGGATCATGGGCCAGCAGACCGAAGAGATAGCCGTCACCATCGACGCCGAGTCGCTCTCCCGCTACGGGATCAACCCTTCTGTGCTCCAAGCTCAGCTGGCGATGCAAGGACTCCGTACCATCGGTGGCGAGAGCGACATACAGGGCGTCCTGCAGGTCGTCATCCCGTACCTCACCGAGTATGAGTTGCAAGAGCAGATCATCTTCTCTGACCCCATCTCCGGCGCTACCGTCCGGCTCAAGGATGTAGCGACCATCACGCGCCGGTACCAGGCCCCCAAGCAGTATGTCGAGTTTAACGGCAAGCCCTGTCTGATCCTCAATATGGAGATGGTGCCGGGCAATAATATCGTAGCTTTCGGCAAAGAAGTCGATCGCCGGTTAGCCGAGGCCGCTGCGCTCTTGCCGCCGGACATCCGTTTCCATCGCATCACCGATCAGCCGAAGGTCGTCAACGACTCCGTCCTCTCTTTCTTGCGGGATATCGTCATCTCCATCCTCGTCGTGATCGCCGTCATGTTGTTGCTCTTCCCGCTGCGTACGGCGCTTGTGGCATCCACCGGCGTACCGGTCTGCACCGCCATCTGTATCGGTCTGATGTACCTCACCGGTATCGAGCTTAATACCGTCACCCTCGCAGCGCTGATCTTCGTCTTAGGAATGATCGTGGACGACAGCGTTATCGTCATCGACGGTTATACGAATATCCTCGCGCGCGGTCACTCTCGCTGGTACTCCGCTGTGATCAGTACCAGCATGCTCTTCGTGCCGATGTCCCTCGCTACCATGGCGATCAGCGGCATGTTCTTCCCTATGACCCGCATCATCACGGGACCTCTGGGCGAGTTCGTCCAACTCTTCCCGTGGGCGGTCCTCTTTGCCCTCGTGGCATCGATCTTCTACGCCTCCTGGGTCACCCCGTACCTCGCTTTCCGCTTCGTGCGTGAGCGCAAACCCGAAGAGATGAACCTCGTGGAGCGGGTACAGACGCGTTTCTTCACTTGGCTCCAGGGCTCTTATAGACGTATCCTCCGGGTTTGCTTCCACCATCCTGTGATGGTTTGGAGCATGCTGATCGCCGCGATCGTCATCGGCGTCGTGCTCCTCTCGAACCTCAATCTCCAGCTCTTGCCGAAAGCGGAACGGGAGTTCTTCGCTGTGGAGATCCATCTGCGCGAAGGAGCTACAGAGAAGGAGTCCGCCCTCGTGGCCGACTCGCTGGCGACCATCCTGCGACAGGACGAACGCGTGACGAGCGTCACGGCTTTCATCGGCCACTCCTCGCCGCGTTTCCATGCCACTTATACGCCTCAGACTCCCGCGCCTAACTTCGCCCAACTCATCGTCAACACTACCTCTTCCAAAGCGACCTCGCAGATCCTCAAGGGGTACGGCGATCGTTATGAGAACTTCTTCCCCAACGCCTACGCGCGCTTCAAACAACTCGACTATCAGGCGGTTCGTAACCCCCTCGAGGTGCGTATCAAAGGCGACGATTGGGAGGAGATGGCGGTGTACGCCGATAGTGTCATGAACTATATGCTCACCCTTCCGGATCTGCAATGGGTCCACAGCGATTATTATAACATGGCGCCCTCTACCCGTATCGTCCTGAACGCCGACGAAGCGACGCGTCTGGGCATCACGCAGACGATGCTCTCCCTCTACCTCCGTCAGGCTACCCAGGGAGCAACCATCACCACCCTCTACGAGGGCTCTTACGGCGTACCCGTAGTGCTTTATACTGCCGGTGCCAACGCGCTTAACCCCGAGGAACTGTCCTCGCTGCAGGTGCCGACTGCCCTCCCCGGTGTCTGGGTGCCGCTGCGACAGGTCGCTTCCCTCGAACCGAGCTGGCATCACACTTCCCTCGAGCACCGTAACTCGACCCGAACCATCACCGTAGGAGCCGACCTCCGCGGCACGACGAGTCAGGTCTCTGCCGAGCGGACGGTCAAGCAATGGGTGAATACGCATATCACCTCCTTGCCCCCGGGCGTTACGATCACTTACGGCGGTCTTTCCGAACTGAACGAACTGCTCATACCTCAGATACTATGGTCTATCGTAGCGGCGCTCGCGGTCATGCTTGTCCTGCTCTTGTATCATTTCGGTAAGATAGGCCTTGCCCTGCTGACCCTCTCCAGCGCCGTGCTCTGTATCTTCGGCTCGATGCTCGGGCTGTGGCTCTTCGGCCTGGATATATCCATTACCGCCGTCTTGGGTATCGTCAGCCTCATCGGTATCATCGTCCGCAACGCGATCATGATGTACGAGTACGCGGAGGACTGCCGCAAATACAAACATTATAACTATAAAGACGCCGCTTTCCATGCGGGCTTGCGACGTATGCGTCCGGTCTTCCTCACCTCTGCCACCACGGCACTCGGTGTCCTACCGATGATCATCGCCGCTACCAGCCTCTGGATGCCTATGGGTGTCGTCATTTGTTTTGGTACGATCTTCACCCTGCCGCTTACCGTCACGATACTCCCTGTCGTTTATTGGCGTGTACACGCGCGTAGAGATAAGGAGATGGAGAATTATGAGAGTACGTATTTTTGATAGAATGGAGGAGTGTACCGAGGAGGCGGTCCAAGCGATGCTGCCTCAGGTCTCTCAGCAACGCCGCGAGCAGGCGCTGCGATTCCGCCATCTCTTCGGACGGTTCTGCTGTTTGAAATCGTGGTTGATGCTGAGTGCAATGCATATTGGAGAGATGGAGTTTTTGTATAATGAACATGGGAAACCCTATATAGAAGGGGGTCCTTTCTTCTCCATCAGTCACTGTAAAGAAGCGATAGCGGTCGCCCTGGATGATCAGCCTATAGGCATCGACGTCGAGTCTATACGCCGCTTCGATCCCGAACTCGTTACCCGGACGATGAACGACTCGGAACAGGCACTCATAGCGGCCTCCGACCACCCCGAGCGTGCTTTCACGCGCCTCTGGACGCAGAAGGAAGCCGTCCTCAAAGCCGACGGAACAGGCATCTCCTCTTTTGACCAGCTCCGTTCGGCGCTCGATAACCCGTCCTACACTCTGGACACCCACGAATCCGAAAAATATATATACACTATAGCTTATGTCTGATTACATTGTTTCCGCGCGAAAGTACCGTCCCCAGACCTTCGAGTCCGTGGTCGGACAACAGGCTCTGACGCAGACCCTGCAGAACGCTATCCGTCTCAACAGGCTGGCGCATGCCTACCTCTTCTGCGGTCCACGAGGCGTCGGCAAGACCACCTGTGCGCGTATCTTCGCCAAGACCATCAACTGTCTCAACCCCCAGAACGGACACGACGCTTGTAACGAGTGTGAGTCCTGCCGGGCGTTCAATGAGCAGCGGTCGTTTAATATCCACGAGCTCGATGCAGCGTCGAACAACTCTGTCGAAGATATCAAATCCATCCTCGACCAGGTGCGTATCCCGCCGCAGATAGGGAAGTACTCCGTCTTCATCATCGATGAGGTTCACATGCTCTCTACCGCTGCTTTCAACGCCCTGCTCAAGACCCTCGAGGAACCGCCTTCATACGCGATCTTCATCCTCGCGACGACGGAGAAACATAAGGTCCTTCCGACCATCCTCAGCCGTTGCCAGGTCTATGACTTCAACCGCATCACCGTCCCTGACACCATCGCTTATCTGCAATCGGTTGCCGCGAACGAAGGCATCTCCGTGACCGAAGATGCGCTGAACGTCGTCGCGCAGAAGGCAGACGGCGGCATGCGTGACGCCCTCTCGATCTTCGACCAACTCGTCGCCTTCTGCGGTACAACCATCACCTATGAGCAGACGATAGCGGTACTCAATGTACTCAACTCCGACTACTATTTCCAACTCGTGGACGCAGCGCTCCGCCATGACGTCACGGCTTCGTTGTTGCTCTTCAACGACGTCCTCTCCCATGGCTTCGACGCTTCGCATTTCGTCACGGGCTTAGCCCAGCACCTGCGCGACGTGCTCGTCTCCAAGGACCCGCAGACCCTGCCGCTGCTCGAGACCAGCGACTCTATCCGCCAGCGCTACGCCGAGCAGGCCGCTCATTGTGCACCTGTGTGGCTCTTCCAGGCACTCGACATCCTCAATACCTGCGATATCAACTACCGCACCGCGCGTAACAAACGCCTCACCGTCGAGCTCGCCCTTGTCAAACTCTGCCAACTCGGCGTCCAGGTGGTGGTTCCCGGTAGCCCGAGCAAGCCGAGTGCTCCCGGTAAACCTAGTAGCCCTAGTAGCTTTAGTAGTCCTAGTACCCCTAGTAGTCCTAGTATGCCCAAGATGCCGAAGATCTCCCTTGGGCTCGGCGTTAAGAAAGAGCAACCGACGCAGCCCTCCCAGGCTCCCGAGGCTCCCAAACAGGAGGAAAACCGCCCTTTTACGGATGACCAACTCAGAGGCGCATGGGTTGGTCTGGCGGCGGCACACGCCGATGAACTGCGCCTCAAACAGCTGATGGAGACCTACACCCCCTCTCTCATCTCCGACACCTCTGCACAGATCAAGATGCCCAACCCATGGCAGATGAAAGAGCTGCAGAAAGCCATGCCCTCGCTCCTGAAACAACTACGAGCAACCCTCCATAACGACCTCCTGGATATACAAGTCATACAAGAGGAGTTTAACCAAGAGCAGATGGCCTTCACCGCCGAGGAGAAATACGCCCTTATGGCGGAGCAGAACCCTGCCCTTGCGCAGATGAAGGAATTACTGGACCTGCAAATAGACTAAATGACCCGATAAATGGTACATCGTAAATGACCAAATGGTAAATCTCCTGTCATATCTGCCGACTACCAAGAAGGAAACCGACCTTCGCGGATGGGATGAAGTGGACATTGTCTTCTTCACCGGCGACGCCTATATCGACCACCCCTCTTTCGGAGCGGCGGTCTTGGGGCGCGTGCTTGAAGCGGCAGGATACCGGGTGGCGATAGTGCCCCAACCCGATTGGCATGGAGACTTCCGGGATTTTAAGAAGTTCGGTCGCCCAAGGCTCTATTTCGCCGTCTCGGCAGGGTCGATGGACTCGATGGTCAACCATTATACGGCCGCCAAACGCCGTCGCTCCGATGATGCCTATACGCCTGAGGGCAGGGCAGGGGCGCGTCCCGACTACTGTACCGTCACCTACTGCCGCATCCTCAAGCAGCTCTACCCCGATGTGCCTGTCGTCATTGGCGGCATTGAGGCCTCCATGCGACGCCTTACCCATTACGACTACTGGCAGGACCGGCTCATGCCCTCTATTCTTGTTGATAGCGGTGCCGACCTCCTCGTCTATGGCATGGGCGAGCAAGCCATGACCGAGATAGCTGATCGACTTTCGACTTTCGACTTTCGACTTTCGGCTCTTCATTCCATCCCTCAGACGGCCTATCTGACGAACGACAAATCCGAGCTCCCGCAAGACGCTATCATGCTCGCGTCCCATGAGCAGGCCGTCAAGGACAAACGTGCTCATGCGGAGAATTTCCGCCTCATGGAGATCGAGTCCAATAAGATTCACCAGACAACCCTCGTGCAGCCGGTCGGCGACCGATGGGTGGTGGTCAATCCTTCGTACCCGCCCATGACGACCGAGCAGCTCGACGCTATCTACGATCTGCCCTACCAATATACGCCGCACCCCAAATACAAGGACAAACGCATCCCGGCATACGAGATGATCAAGTGGTCCGTTTGCATGCATCGCGGCTGTTTCGGCGGTTGCTCTTTCTGTACTATCTCTGCCCACCAGGGCAAGCAGATCGTCTCGCGCTCCAAGGCCTCGATCCTCCGCCAGATAGAGCGGCTGAGCCGTCTGCCGGATTTCCACGGCGTCATCTCCGACCTCGGTGGACCCTCGGCGAATATGTACGGCATGCATGGCAAGGACATGTCTCTCTGCGAGCGTTGTGCACGGCCTTCGTGCCTGCAGCCGGCGATATGTAAGAACCTCAATCAGGATTTCGGCCCCCTCCTGGATATCTACCGCACGGTCGATCGGCTGCCGTATATCAAGCATGCTTTCGTCGGTTCCGGCATTCGCTATGACCTCATGTCCGAACCCTATGCGCGCCAACTCATCACCCGTCATGTCTCCGGACGACTGAAGGTCGCACCCGAGCATTCGGACAATACCGTCCTGAAGATCATGCGCAAACCCTCATGGGAGAACTACCTCCGCTTCCGGGAGCTCTTCCTGCGTATCAATAAGGAAGCCGGGCTGAACCAGCAACTCATCCCCTATTTCATCTCTTCCCATCCCGGCTGTACCAAGCAGGCGATGAAGCACCTCGCCGACGAGACGAAGAAGATGCATTACCGCCCCGAGCAGGTTCAGGACTTCACACCGACGCCCATGACCCTCTCCACCACGATGTTCTATACCGGCATCAACCCCTATACCCGCGAGCCGATCTATGTCGCCCGTACCCCCGAAGAGAAGAAACAACAAAACCAGTACTTCTTCTGGTACAAGAAATGACTAAATGACCCAATGAATAAATGACCAAATAGTAAATGACCAAATAGTAAATATCTTTATGGCAAAGAAATATCGCATCAACCCTGAGACGCTCCAACTCGAGCGCATCGAACACGGATTCCGTTACTGGCTTCGCTGTTCCGGAGGCTATATCCTCGGAGGTATCTGCCTGGGAGTAATCTTCTTCTATGTCTTCCTATATTTCTACCCATCGCCCAGGGAGGCTTCCCTCATGCAGTATAACCGCAACCTTTCTGCCGAACTGGAGGTCATGGGCAAACAGGTGGACCAGATGCAGATCATCCTCTCTGACCTCTCCCAGCGTGACGATAACCTCTATCGCGCGATGTTAGGAGCCGAACCTATCCCCCTCTCTGCGCGTATGGGAGCCTCCCAGCAGATATCTTACTACGACTCTCTCGCCCGTATGACGAATACCCAACTCGCAGCCGATATCCGCCGCAAAGTGGATATCCTCGAGAAGGAGCTGTACGTCCAGGCTCGCTCCTATGACGAGATCGTCGAGCTGGCGAAGAACCAGGAGACCCGTATGGAGAATATCCCTGCCATCCAGCCTGTCCTCAATAAGGACCTCAAGCGCATGGCGTCCGGCTACGGATGGCGTGTCGATCCCGTCTATCATATCCGACGTTTCCATGAGGGTATGGACTTCTCTGCACCTGTCGGCACGGAGATCTTCGCTACCGGTAATGGTACCGTCACTTATTCCGGCTGGCGACAGGGCTACGGAGAGACCGTCGAGATCGACCATGGCTTCCATTATGCTACTCTCTACGCCCACTGCTCCAAACGACTCGTCAGGGTAGGGCAGAAAGTCAAACGGGGAGAGGTCATCGCCAAGGTCGGCAATACCGGCAAATCCACCGGACCACATCTCCATTATGAGGTCCATTATAACGACCGGCCTATCGATCCCAGAAACTACTATTTCTACGATCTCTCGCCTGAGGATTACGACCGCATGGTCCAACTCTCCTCGAATATGGGTAATATGATGGATTGATACAAAAACCCCCTCCTTTCAAGGAGGGGGTAGGGTAGGCTTTTATCCAAGCCTCGATATTTTTTCTAATGCTTTCTCGTCCAGTATCCGGATATGCTTCCCATCGATGGCGAGCAGCCCTTCCTGGGCAAACTGACTCAGCGTTCGGATGGCGTTGCTGGTCGTCATGTTGCTCATGTTCGCGAGGTCTTCGCGCGGCAGCAACATCGCTAACGTCCTGCCGTCCTCCTCGTACCCGTAGTTCTTCAGCAGCAGCAACAGGCTCTCTGCCAACCGTCCGCGGATATGCTTCTGAGTCAGGTTCACGGTCTGGATCTCCGAGAACGCCAGGTCTTTCGCCATCATCAGTATCACCTGGTAGCATAACGCCCCGTTACCCTGTATCAGCCGGTTGAATTTATCCCGCTCCAACCGATAGACCGTACATGCCTCAAACGCACTCGCGCTGGAGTTATACGGTTCGTTGACGGTACAAGCCCTGTAACCGAAGATATCATACGGCTTGAGCAGACGGATGATCTGCTGCCGTTGACCGATACCTTCCTTGTAGATCCGTACTTTGCCTTGGAGCAGCATCCATACGTACTCCGATTCCTCACCGTCGTGGTGGATGATCTCGTTCTTGGCATAATGTACTAACTCTACGTCCTTGGCGAGTTGTTCCTTCTCGCTCTCTGTTAACGTGTTCCAAAGGGGATTCAGATCCCACATCGGCGCAAAATGCAACTCTGACTCTTTCATTTTTTCAAGTTTCGTCTGCAAATATACTGCTTTTTTTTCGAACCACCAAATTTTTCTTCTTTTTTTTCCTACTTTTGCTTGTGTATCTCGTTTTTTTGTTGTACCTTTGCACCGTCAAATAATATTGTCTAACTAAAATTATTACGATTATGAAAAAGCTTAAATTCTTTTTACTTGCCGTAATGGCGGTTATGTTGGTTTCTTGTAAAGGCAATGAACCGGAGCTGGAATCCAAAATCCATACTGGAAGAATTATAGGAACACTGGGTTGCTACGATGAAGCAACAAGAACTACTTTCTATAAGGGCTACTACATAGAAACAATTACGAAGGATACAGTATTGTCCTTTAACATAGACGTACAGGATTCAATACCTGTAGAATATGGATCACGTGTTATTACTCCCATTCAAATACCATATTCCTTCACCCTTACAGTATTAAAATCGAGCGACTCTCGACACATACACTATGCGCCCATAATTGAAGATATGTATCATCAGCATATTACAACAGCAAACGAGATACAAGTGCTAATTAATCCTCTGAAAAAATGAAAATATAATTCTTCTTATCTGCTCATGTGTTTTTTGTTTTGTATTTGGGCATCCATAATAACCAATGCCAGTTGGAACCGTTTGCGATAGAGTATGTCCATACTGATTCGCATTCTGCTTCTAAAATTTTCCGTGAGGGGCAGTTGATGATAGAGCATGGGGACAGGCTGTACAACGTGCAGGGACAAGAGGTGAAGTAAAATTGACTATCAACTGCCGGAATCCACACAAAATGCCACCTTGTATATTTACAACATGAATGGTTTGCAAGGTGTACACTTTAAAAGGGACGCCTTGGCGACGAGAAATAGTAAAAACAGACCTACGAAACTCAATCGTGGGTCTGTTTTTTTATATAATAACTTATCCAAAAAACAATCATTATGACCAAGTATCAATTTTTGCTCTCCCCCTCAAGTACGCCCAGTGGATGGAGATTTATGAGTACCATCTGGAGCATCCTAAGAAAAGCCAATGGCAAGTGTCATTGGCTTTTCGCGTTAGTAAAGGCACCGTCTGGAATGCCTACCGGTTTATGGAAGGGGAGATTACTTATGATTCTTTCAGCAAGAAAGCCATATAGAACGGAATGGTCAATAATGCGCCCTCTCGTCCTATATTGTAGTCACCGCACTTAATCGCATGCTTGACATGATACTTCTCGGGATGTTTGAGAATGGTACTGGTTGATTTTGCATTACCGGTACGGGCTTTACATTCCACTAACACGCACTCATTCTTATAGCGCATCAAGAAGTCGATTTCCAATCCGCTATCTTTATGAAAATAATAGAGTTTACGCCCCATTTTACCTAAGATATCTGCCATTAAGTTTTCATATATCGCACCTTTATACGCCCCCAGATCGCCTTGCATGATGCTCCAAGCAGTCCCTTCCTCTAACATACAGATGAGCAGCCCCGTATCAGCCATATATACTTTGAACTGGTCTCTAATGGCTACACCTTCCAGCGGTAGTTCTGTTATCTCTGTGTTGTAACAACGGCGAATGATTCCTGCATCCTCAATCCACTGCAAGCTACCGGCATAGTCACGCCCTTTGGCATTGGGGCGAATAACGGTATAGGTAAATTTCTTATAATCACGCGCCAACTGTTTAGGGATAGACTCAAAACACTCACGAATACGCGGTTTATCGGCAGCCGGAGCATATTTGATCATATCGGATTCGTAACTTTCGATAATACTTTGTTGTACTTTGCGCGTCTCGCCCATGTTGTGTGTCGTCAGGAATTTCTCTACCGCTTCAGGCATACCGCCAATGAACACATATTGGAGTAATAACTGACGGAAACGATGGTGAAAAGTCTCGTTGAGAGGTTCCTCGTCTGCCAGATGCTGCCTCAAGGTGTCTATGTGCTCCGGCTGAATGCCGTTTGCCCACAACCATTCCTCAAAATCCATGGGGTACATGTATACGATTTCCTCGAAACCGACAGGGATAGAAGCCTCCTCTTCTTCTAGCTGCTCTTCTTTCGTTTTATAACCGTTAACGCCAAGCAACGAACCGGTACATAGCACATCATATCTGCCATCGAGACAGAAGAACTTAAGGGATGCACGCGCACGAGGACAATCTTGTATCTCGTCAAAGATCAGGCATGTCTTGCCAGGCACAAACTGCGTTCCGATAATCCCAAGAGCGATATTAGTGGTTATGGTCTCTACATCCAAGTCTCCGTTAAAGAATGATTTGTAGGACTTTTTTTCATGAAAATTCAGGTAGATTACATGCTCATAGTTCATTTGAGCAAACGCCCGGACTGAACTTGTTTTACCACACTGACGTACACCCTTGATAATTACTGGTTTACGCTTTGCTTGGTCCTTCCAATTTTGAAGGACAGTTTCGATTTTTCGTCTATACATAACACCTTTTTATAGTGACTTTTTTATTGCTCTAACACCTTTTTGGTACGACTTTTCTTCAAGTACCGCACCTTTTTTAAGTGACTTTCGGCTGCAAAGGTACAACATTTTTTTGATATACGCAAGACCTTTGTCGCGAAAAATGCATTTTTTTATTCAATTTCGCAAGCAAGGTAGAGCAACCGCCCACGATTTTGTGGTCGCTCATGTCGAAAAAAAGCAGTACCTTTGCATCAAAATTCGAAGAATTATGGCAAATAGACAAGAAATCGTATGTACCTACATCTATGAGAACTACGTGGCATCGGGACGGTTGCGGCACGACGTGGTGTCCAACAAAGTGCAGATCGCGGTGATGGGGGACGGGTTACAGCTTACGGGCTGGCGGGATATCACGACGGCGGATGTGAATGATATCGTCTGCGACTGCTCGGCGGAGAGCGGGTTGCAGATCACGGCGCGGGAGGTGCTGGCGGTGCTGCAGAGCCATCGCATCCCCGACGTCCATCCGCTGCGTGAGTACGTGCTTAACTGCCGGCCGTACACCACCGACCAACCCGACTGGATAGCCTGGCTCGCGAGCCGTGTGACCGTCGCCGGCGGCGAAGAAGAGCAGAAGCTCTGGGTGACCTGTTTCCGCAAGTGGTTCGTGGCGATGGTGGCGTCGTGGCTCAGCGACGAGGTCGTCAACCAGCAGGTGCTTGTCCTCGTGGGCAAGCAGGGGATCTTCAAGACCACGTGGCTGGAACACCTCCTGCCGCCGGAACTGCGTGCCTACAGCTGTAAGATGGCGAATAGTACCCAGCTCAACAAAGACGAGCGCCTGCGTATAGCCGAGTACGGACTCATCGCCCTGGATGAGATAGACGCCATGGGTCCGCGCGAACTGAACGTCATGAAGTCCGTCATCACCGCCTCGGACATCTCCGAGCGTGCCGCCTACGGCTATACCAAGGAGCGGCGGATAAGGCTCGCGTCGTTCTGTGCGTCGGGCAACAAACAGGAGTTCCTGACCGACATCACCGGCAATAGGCGATGGCTGCCTTTCCAGGCGCAGAGCATCCTCAACCCCTTCTATATCTCCCTCCCGTACGAGCAGATCTACGCGCAGGCGAAGTACCTCATCGACTTGGGCTTCCAGTACTGGTTCGACCTCGACGACATCGACCTCCTTGAGGCGCATAACGATGACTTCCGTGCGCAGGAGAACGAGGAGCAGCTCCTTGCCGTCTATTTCGACATCCCCCGTGCCGGCGAAGGCCGGTTCATGACCACCGCCGAGATCTCCGACAAACTCGTCTCCTGGGGCTCCATCAAGAAGCCGATGCCCCTCAACCGCCTTGGCATGCTCCTCAAGAAAGCAGGGTATCGCGACGTACGCCGCGGAGAACAAAGGACTAGAGGATGGATCGTATATGAACGTACCTTAGATGAGGTCAATGCCAACAGAAATAAAAAAGAATAGACCAGATGACCAGATGACCAGTTGTTTTCTAAAACTATACACACCCACACGCGTGTGTGTGAGATTATAATAAGGAACTGGTCAGCCGGTCAGCTGGTCAGCCCTAAAAAGCCGGCATTCAATGCCGGGGAATGGACAAGAAAGAAAACCCGCATGCAATGCGGGGCTAATAAACGAAGGACAAACCCGCTCGCGAAACTCGCGCGCACAGGACATTGAGGGGCAGAGGTTCGCGCAATGATGCGCGAAAAATGCACAGAGAAAGGCCGGCATTCAATGCCGGGGAATGGACATAAAAAGACGGTACGTAGATGTCCGTAATGGTCGCGAGATGGTCGCGGGATTGAACTGTAAAAGGGAAGACCCTACCTCTCCATAGAGGGGAAAGAACACCGGCATCCGATGCCGGGGAAAAGAAGAAAGAAAAGAGGAAAACGCCGTCTCTCAGACGGCACAATGAACGAAAAAAGCGCGAGGCTAATAAACGAAGGTAAAAATAGAGAAAAGATGAAAGTAGAATTGATTATTCCGATTGAAGGGTTACACGGGAAATTGCGCAGGGACGGCTACTATTTCCGTAAGTACCGCGGGCAACAGATCGTGCAGAAATGTCCGAACCGAGAAGGGCACGTCAAGACAGAAGACGAAGCCGCTAACCAGCGGCGGTTTGCAGAGAGGTACGCAGGGAGCCACCGGCGGGTAAACAACCCTTCGGAACCAGATGCCGGATTAAATCCGGCGTAACTGCCAAGAAAGAAAACCAGCATGCAATGCGGGGCTAATGAACGGAGGACAAACCCGCTCGCGAAACTCGCGGACACAGGACACCGAGGGGCGGAGGTTCGCGCAATGATGCGCGAAAAAGCAGTACCTTCGGACATCTGCCTGCCTTCGGCATTCCCCCGTAGCTACGTTCGCGTCCTGCGGGGTATACGCAAATAAATGTATTATCCAAGCCCGTATAGGTATAGCCAATAATAGAATAAATTCTATTTTTTGCGGAAAAATACATTTTTATTTGCGTATGTGCAATTTTTGTAGTACCTTTGCAGTCGGAATAAAAATGACCACTATGATAAACAAGTATTTTGCTAAGTTTAGCGCTACGAAGAAGGATTAGTGGATTAGAGAATTAAGAATTAGAGAATTAAGAATTAGAGAAATATATGAAAGTTAACTATCTGGAAATGCGTCATATCGGGCTCTCCGAGGCAGACGAAAAGAAGATGTTAGAGGCTATCGGTGCGGAGTCCGTCGATGCGCTGGTACGTGAGACCATGCCGGCGGATATCCTCCTGCCGGAGGGAATCGAACTCGATGAACCCGTTACGGAGCAGGTGCATCTGGAGACCGCGGAGACCTTGCTGAACACCAATGTCCCCGCGCGTTCGTATATCGGCCGCGGATGGTACGGTACGATCACTCCTGCGGTCATCCGGCGTAACATGCTGGAGAACCCCGTTTGGTACACCTCTTATACTCCGTATCAGGCGGAAGTCAGCCAAGGTCGTTTGGAGGCGCTCTTTGTGTTCCAGACCATGGTCTCCGACCTCACGGGACTGTCCCTGGCAAACTGTTCCCTCCTCGACGAGGCTACCGCTGCCGCAGAGTCCGTGACGATGATGCGTAACCTCCGCTCACGCGAGCAGGTGAAGAATAACGTCTGCAAGGTCTTTGTAGATGAGAAGATATGGCCGAACACCCTCTCCGTGCTCCGTACCCGCGCTGCGGGACAGGGCATCGAGATCGTCATCGGCTCTTATGCGGACTTTACGCCTTCGGCGGAGTTCTTCGGTGCGCTCGTTCAGTGGCCTAACAGCGACGGTTCCGTCGAGGACTACGAGTGCTTCATCGACGACTGCCACGAGGCAGGGCTCAAAGTGACGGTCGTAGCCGACCTCCTCGCCCTCGCGCTGCTCAAACCCCTCGCCGCAGATATCATGTGCGGTACCGCCCAGCGGTTCGGTCTGCCCATGGGCTTCGGCGGTCCTACCGCAGGATACATGGCTACCCGCGACGAGTACAAACGCGACATGCCCGGACGTATCATCGGTCTGAGCAAAGATAAATACGAGCACCCGGCGTACCGCTTGGCGCTGCAGACACGCGAGCAACATATCAAACGCGAACGCGCGACATCGAATATCTGTACAGCCGAAGCCCTCTCTGCGATGATGGCAGGTATGTACGGCGTCTATCACGGTGCTGAAGGTATCCGTCAGATTGCCGAAGGTATTCACGCCAAGGCGACTTACCTCAACGAGATGCTCCAGGCTTACGGTTACGCTCAGGAGAACGCGGAGTTCTTCGATACATTGAAGATCAGTCTTCAGGATTCAGAAGTCAGCCTTCAGACCCTCCGAGAGAAAGCCGAAGAGAAAGGTATCAACCTCTACTATGCTCCGGAAGGATGGATCGGTCTCTCGATAGACGAGACGGTCGATCTGTACGACATGAACGACCTCATCACTCTCTTTGCCGAGGCGTCGGGTAACCTGCCGCAGTTAGAGGACAGCGACGAAGCCTTCGAAGGTCTCTGGACCATCGACGAGAGCCGCGTACGCGACATCGATTACATGCAGGCGGAGGTCTTCCAGAAATACCACACCGAGACCGAACTCATGCGCTACCTCAAGCGCCTCGACCGCAAGGATATATCCCTCGCGACATCGATGATTCCGCTGGGCTCGTGTACGATGAAACTCAACCCTGCGGCAGCGATGATACCTATCACGTTCTCGCAGGCAATGAATATCCATCCCCTCGCGCCGGAAGATCAGGTCATCGGCTATCAGACGATCATGGAGGAACTCAAAGAGCAGCTCTGCGCCATCACCGGCTTTGACGCTTGTACCCTCCAGCCGACCTCCGGCGCTGCCGGTGAATATACCGGTCTGGTAGTCATCCGAGAGTACCTGCGTCGTCAGGGACAGAGCCATCGAAACGTACTTCTCATCCCGGCTTCGGCGCACGGCACCAACCCTGCCTCCTGCGTGCAGGCCGGCTTCGTTCCCTGCGTAGTCGCTTGCGACGAGAAGGGTAACACCGATCTGAACGACTGGAAAGCCAAAGCCGAGGAGCATAAGGAAAACCTCGCCGGATGCATGATCACGTACCCATCGACCCACGGTATCTTCGAGCAAGCCATCCGCGAGATGGTCGATACGATCCACGCGAACGGCGGTTACGTCTATATGGACGGCGCGAACATGAACGCGCAGATAGGCTGGACTAACCCTGCCTTCATCGGTGCGGATGTATGCCACCTCAATCTCCATAAGTCTTTCGCTTCGCCTCACGGCGGTGGCGGACCCGGTGCTGGAGCTGTATGCTGCATAGAGAAGATGGCGGAGTGTCTGCCGAGCGAAGATCATAACCGCGTCTCGTCTGCCCTTTACGGCAACGCGAATATGGCGCTGATCTCCTGGGGCTATATCGCCATGATGGGTGCTGAGGGCCTGCGTCACGCTACCGCGGCAGCCATCCTCTCGGCGAACTATATGGCATCCCGCCTCAAAGACGCGTACGGCATCGTCTATACCGGCGAGACGGGTAGAGTAGGTCATGAGTTGATCCTCGACTGCCGCCAGTTCCATGCCATCGGCATCACCGAGTCGGATATCGCCAAGCGTCTGATGGACTACGGCTACCACGCGCCAACCCTCTCTTTCCCAGTGCACGGCACCCTCATGGTGGAGCCGACGGAGAGCGAGTCCTTGGAGGAGATTGACCGTTTCTGCAACGTCCTGCTGCAGATCCGTCAGGAGATAGCCGACGTCGAGTCCGGCAAAGCGGATAAGAGTGATAACGTCCTCCTCAACGCACCGCACCCCGAGTACGAAGTAGTGGCGGACGAATGGAGCCATCCCTACAGCCGCAAACAGGCTGCGTACCCGACAGAATGGGTCGCTCAGACGAAGTTCTGGTGCCCCGTCGGTCGCGTAGATAACGGCTTTGGCGACCGTAACCTCGTAGCTAAATTCTAAACAGGCATCCTGTGAGAGAGAATATAAAACAAAAGTCCAACCTCCGCGAGCACCTGAAAGAGTACCGGCGAACCCTGCCGTGGATCATGCTCAAGGAGCTGTTCATGATCGCCCTCAGTACGATCCCTTATGCCCTGACTGTGAACCAGCTGTTAGTGCCGCACGCTATCGTAGGCGGCGGCGTGACGGGTCTGTGCGAGATCATCTATTTCGCGACGGAAACATACGTACCTATATGGCTCAGCAGCGCGTTGATCAACATACTGCTGCTCATTCTGGCGGCAGTTACGGTAGGCTGGCGGTACGCATTACGCACCATCTGGGGCGTACTGTGGCTCACGATCTGGCTCAAAGTGATCCCTATCGCTCCGGTGCCGCTGCTCACGGATTCGTTCATGGCGGTGGTGATAGGAGGTCTGTTCACGGGCTGTTTCTTAGGGATATGCTTCCTCAACAACGGTTCTACCGGAGGTACGGATATCGTCGCCATGATCGTCAACAAGTACCACCATCTGCCGATGGGCAGGGTACTGCTGATGGCGGATATGACGGTGATATCCTCGGCGTTCTTCCTGCCTACCATTCAGGCGGCAGGCACACAAGGCGCGATAGAGAAAATCCTCTTCGGTCTGACCTATACGTTCATGTGCTCGACGGCTGTGGACTGGGTGATGAACAGGATGCGGCAGTCTGTCCAGTTTATGATCTTCACCCAGAAACCCGATGAGATAGCCGAAGCGATCATCACGCAGGCACACCGCGGATGTACGTTTCTGGAGGCGGAAGGCGGCTATTACAAACAACCGATGAAGGTAGTCACGACCATCGCGCGCTCCTACGAATCCGCTACGATCTTCCGCCTCGTGCGATCCATAGACCCCAATGCGTTTGTGTCGCAGAGCCAGGTACGGGGCGTTTTCGGGCAGGGCTTTGACCCCATGGCAAACGGGAAATAAAGAAGAAAGTAGAATGTTACGGTTTCATCGTTTTGTAAATCCGCACAATGCGCCGAGTCAGTCCCGGGTAAGGACGGTGTTTGAATACCTGGTGATCATTTTCGGTATCTTCCCCATGGCACTGATGGTCAACTGGGTACTCCTGCCGCACGCCTTCGTCGGCGGCGGACTGACGGGTATCTGCTCCGCGATCTATTATGACACCGGCGGACTCTTCCCCTCTCTCTTTCCCGAATACGGGGGGGCGGTCCCGGTCTGGCTGACGACTTTCGTGTTCAACGCCATACTGCTTTTGATAGCAGGTCTCACGGTAGGTTGGCGGTTCTGCATCCGGACGATGGTAGGCGTTGCGGCAATCACGTTCTGGTACCGCGTGATACCTATCCTGCCGGAACCGATCATCGAGGATCCGTGGCTGGGAGCCATCATCGGCGGCTTCGTCTTCGGACTCTCGTTAGGCTGCGTGCTTGCGGCAAACGGGTCGTCCGGCGGAACGGATATCGTCGCGATGATCGTCAATCATTACCGGAATATATCGCTCGGAAATATCATGCTGGCGTGCGATATTGTTATTATCGCCTCGGCGTTCTTCCTGCCGCTGCCCGAGTCGATGTTGGCGGAGGGGGGGAATCCGGTCTATCTTCAGATCAAACGCGTGCTTTATGGTGTGGCGATGACGATCTCCTATACCGTCGCAGTCGATTGGCTCATGGCGCGGCTGCACCGGTCCGTCCATTTCCTGATCTATTCGTCCAAGTACGACGAGATAGCTACCGCCATCAATACCACTGTCAACCGTGGCGTGACGGTTCTCGACGGCACCGGGTGGTATTCCCAAAAACCGGTCAAAGTGATTTCGGTATTGGTGCGCAAACCGGAGAGTTCGTTGGTCTTCAGTCTGATACACGAGATCGACCCAAATGCCCTCGTCTCCATCGCCGATGTAGGTGGGGTATTCGGTTCCGGCTTTGACAAAATTAAGGTAAAATAGCATTTTTTTGCGATTTTACTTGCATATATCAAAAAAAAGCAGTAATTTTGCACGCTTTTTTGCTAAATGGTACATGGTAAATGTCCAAATAGTAAATGGGGAGAGTTGTCTGAGTGGTCGAAAGAGCCGCACTCGAAATGCGGTATACGCATTACGTCGTATCGGGGGTTCGAATCCCTCACTCTCCGCGGTAAAAGAATAGGGATACCCACAAGGGGCGTCCCTATTTCTTTTATTCGGATATGAGGGCCTTCTCAACCCCCGATCGGAGGGGTCTTATCTCGCTTCGCTCGAACGATTATTGCCTGCGGCAATTGTCGAATCCCTATCTTTATAGCGATACTAACAAACTATAATCCGTACCGTCTTCCACAATGCTATGACCGGAATTGTCGGAAGCAACTACAACGGGCACAGTAAAATTGTCTTGACGCTCTGCCGGACGATGAATGAAAAGCCCGATCAACAAACCAACGGCAGCGGCAGCTGGTGTCGCTATCCATCCCCAGTAACGGGTGCGTTTTTGCGGAATAACAATCGTCTCGGGAACAGAGAGATTACTTTCCGATTGCTTGCGCATACGACGCGCAGAAGCAGATAGTTGGGATTCAAAAGTCTTATTCTTAGCCACATGGGCACGATTAATTTCATTATTCATAATCTTTCAATTTTAGTCGTAGATAATTAGTTAATGTATTGAGGCGCGATTTGACAGTGCCTTCCGGAATGTCAATAATTGCGGCTATTTCCGGTACGGTTAACTCCTGCGTAAATCGAAGTTCAAATAACATTTGTTGCGCCTCATTGAGACGGGCAAGTTCTTGTTGTAAAGCACTATCAAATGTTGCTGCATCCAATTTCAGCGGAGTGCTGTCTTCTGCAATCGGCTCGTCCGTCGGAAGCGAATCAAGATACTCCTGCTCGTGCTGATTTTGCCGATATGTGTTCTTGCAAAGATTGTAGGCAATGGTGAATATCCATGTGCGGAACGATTGTCCGTCTGAATAATTCCACCGTGAAGACCACACTTTCAAGAACGTGTCTTGCATGTGATCCGAGGATTGCTCCTCGTCACCGCCTAACCTGCGGAAGAAAAAACCTTGTAGCAATCGGGCATAACGGCGATAGATTTCCGCAAATGCGTGTTCATCGTCTTTCCGACGAACACGCTCCATGAGTTGCCCGTCGGAAAGAGATTTATAGTTTACAAATAGTGCTATCATTTCTTGTCGCTCAGTAGGTTGAAATACTTTTGTTTTTCTTCTTGCGGAAGCGACGTTCTCGTAACGGCTGCACTTAGATAGCGTGCCAGTCGGTTGGCGTGCAATGTGTCACCTGCTTGCTTGTAGTTCTTTACCACCGGAGCAAGCATAACCATATAGTTGAGTTGGATGCGTTCACTGCCTTGCCATTGCTCCTCGTTGACATACTGCGGCTCCAACAGATACTCCAAGTGATATTTCTCTTCCACATTCCGCTGGGCTACAGCCATATTGTCATAGCGCTTTGCCGAGTAACGGAATACCAACCCCTCGTTATATAATTTCAAAGGAAAATCATCGGCTTGTGAAGAATTGAAGTGCGGCGAGAAGTATGCCGGACGCTTGCTCTTATTGATGATATATTCTAACACTTCATGGTACAAATTATCTATGGAATCGTAATTCTCTTTGGCTGCAAATGGCTTAATGCCAAGCGATTGACAGAGAGCGTCACGATAGACTGGTATAGCAAGGAACGAAATAGGAATTACTTTCTTGTCTTTGTGCAAATCCAAGGCTTCTTGCAGAATACGCGATCCATACCAAGGCACATCGCCGTTAATGAAGTATAGTGCGTTTTCCTCCATACCGCGCATACAATTGTCGGCATAACGGAGTAAATAACTTGGATAAGCATTGTTTTTATATAGCAACTCTATGAGTTCATGGCAGGTTTCCTGCGTTTTTTTGTCGCTGAAGCATTTGCCGCTCATCTCCAGATAAGCGATAAGCATGGATGCATCTTGACGACCGATGTTTTCCGGAATCTGTTGCAATGCCTTTTCTGCCCACGGACTTGCGTCCTCGCCATAGATGTCACGTTTTGTTTGGTACATGGCGAGGTTATAGGTGAACGAATTGGGGATATGTTTCACCATCTCGTCCAATACAGCTTTTTTGCGATCGGTCATTCCATACTGCTCTTGGAGCATATCGGCATAACGTGCCGCGCTGAAGCACTGCTCCCATGCGTGCTCGTCAGTAGGATTGGCTTGTGCCTTCTTGAGCCACAATGTTTGCTGTTGTTCGTACCATGCGGCATCGTGCTCATCTACAACAATACCGCGGATTTCTTGTGGTTCTTGCGTTTCCAAATGTGTAAACGCTTGGAGAGTCCCGATGCAGCCTAGTGCTAAAATTGCTACTGCAATAATCAAATACTTTCTATTCATTTTGGTTGAATCTTTATCGGTTAATATTCAGTTTTCGAGTGCGCTCTCACTACTGCATACACCGATAAACTCAAATCGTTCACTAAAAAATGCAAAAAATATGCCAAATGGTACATAGTAATTATCTTTTTTCTTCTTCTCTGGCACAGAAATTGTAGATGCACATGCGTGTTTCGAAAATGGCTGATAATAATCGTGTTGCTTACGTTCGTGCTACCTCTGGCAGCACGGAGACATAAATCAGTTGTGCCGGACTCGCTACAACGGATAGACATAAAGATTCATATAGCAGGAAAAGACAGCTTATCCGGAAAAGATTTGCATCTCATTATGCAGCGGGTTGAAGGCGGTTCGTTTATGATGGGCGCTACAACGGACCAATACGATCCTGACATTTATACGGACAAACCTGCACACCTTGTCTTCCTTTCTCCCTATTATATAGCCACCACAGAAGTCACGGTCGAATTATGGCGTGCACTCATGCCCGAAAGCGAAATCATCAGTCCAAGGGGCTATCCGACGATTCCTATTTCTTATGTGTCATGGAACGACTGTGAGGAATTTGTGCGCCGTTTGGATAGTATTACAGGGCTTCCGTTTCGTCTTCCTACAGAGGCGGAATGGGAATATGCCGCACGTGGAGGAAACAAAAGCAAGTCTTTCCGTTTTGCGGGAGGAAACATAGCAGATAGTATAGGGTGGACTTATTCCAGTTCCGGAAACTGGAAACATCCGGTCGGACGCAAACATCCCAATGAATTAGGCTTGTACGACATGACGGGAAATGTGTCCGAATGGTGTCAAGATATTTATGGCGCTTATCAGTTAAGTACTCTTCCTAATCCGTGCGGCGCAGACACCGGATCCTATCGTGTCGTGCGGGGCGGCAGTTACGATGAATGTAATGCCAACAGCCACTTGTCTGTACGTCGATGGTATGTCCCTGAGACCTCTGCCGAATATATCGGCTTTCGTGTGGCATTTACCTTGCCGGACGACCCCATGATGCAAGTGCTACAGGAAGAGCCGCCACTGACGCGCTCCGTTCGCATTAAGGGAAAGAAAGTCCGTTTTGCCTATGTGCCGGCTGAGCAACCTTATTATATATCGGAGGAAATACCGTGTAATCTATGGCGGAAAATCATGCAAAAAGATGCTCCTTATAGAATAAAAAGTATCGCTCTCGGAATGAGCAAGGCGGAACGTGTTCGCTTTGCGGAATATTGCAGTCGTTTGTCCAATGATGCCCTTTATGTCGCCTCTGCAGAACAGATAGTTGCCGCGGAACAGCAAGGGATTATTGAGCCCTTCCAACCGGAAGAAAGTCACAAACGCAAGAAACAGAGTATCCGACAGATTCAGCGAAAAAGGAGGATTGCCACAAAGTTGTCTCCATGGACGGAATTAGTAGGCGTGAAGTTGCCAAAACCGGATGATCCTGTGTTATTGCAATTTAAGAAGGCAGACGATGAATCCCGTCCACTAAGATTAGTTATATATACATCAAAACAATGAGCATGCAATATAGGTGTAGCCATCGGAATTTTAGGACTCTTACTCGGACTTTGGGATAGAGGTAGCGAGTTGTACAATATTTTGTAAAAAATTATGCTTGGATGGGTACGATTAGTTCGGAGATAGTGCCGTTGATTTCGAGTGCGAGGATGAACGATTGTACGGTTAGCTTGCTGGAAAGACGCAGATAGCCGGCCTGTGCTGTTGGCAGGAGGGCAGCCAGGATGCTGTCTAACATCCGCCGGAGAGCTTCGGGCGAGATGGTGATCTGGTTGACGAATGGCGTGAGACGTAGTTGTGGCGTTAGTCCTGCGTCGCGAATTTCCACCTCATGGTTGGCGAGCCAGGTGGTTAAGAAGGCGCTGAGGTCGATGGTATAATGTGTCACTTGGCGCTCCGTGCGGAAGATCAGCCCGAGTCCTCGGACGGTCTCGATGGGATTTTTCTTGTCAAATCCCATTTTGCGCCGCAGGGCGTTGAGGTGCACGTCGATGGTTCCCGGGTCGTACAAGAAGCGTTCTCCCCAGACCTGATCGATCAGCTCGTCCCGCGAGCAGAGTTTGTTGGGGTGTGAGCAGAGATATTCCAGCAGGCCGAACTCCAGGCTCGTCAGATGGATATCTTTTCCGTCCTTGCGCGCGCGCTTGAGTACGCGATCTATTTCTATATGCGCGTTAATGGGGGTAAACATGGTTTTGTCATATTTTTTGCCAAAAAGTCTTGCAAAAATACAGAAAAATTGTGAAATATGCAAATTTTTGGTAGTTTTTTACGATTTTTCTTGCATATATGATAAAAAAGTATTACCTTTGCAGTCGTTTTTAGTGTTAAGTCAACAAAAATACTAAAATCAAATAATTTTATTAACTAAAAAATTACAAAAGAAATGAAAAAGTTTTTTGCATTTGTAGCAGCGTCGCTGATGCTTGTCAGCCTCGCATCCTGCAACAAGAAAGGTGGTAACGATCCGGAGCCGGATCAGGACGCTGCGTTTAAAATTGAGGTAAGCGACGTCGCTGCTACTTCGGTAAATGTTAAGGTAACTCCGTCTGATTTGGAGAAGACTTACTTCTTTAGTGTTTTTGCGGAAGAGGAGATCGCAGGTCTGGCTGATACCGCTATTATCAGTGCTGTAAAGGATCAAATGGACTACTTAATTATGTATTATGAATACTTTTATGGTAAGACTTATACATATGCTGACTTCCTGAAGAAAGGTGTTCAAAGTGGTCCGATTGATGAGTTGAGTCCGAAGACCAACTATGTTGTTCTTGCTTTCTACATGGACGAAGAGGGTGTTGGTAGCGCTCCTGTTATTAAGAAAGCATTTACGACCCCTGAACTGGTAGCTGATAAAACCGAAGACATTAACTTGACCGATGCAGAATGTCATGACGCATGCGAAGCTGGTGGTTGGTGGCAGTTAGTTGCTGCTCCTGCTGATTCGAGTTATGTCATTAGTATTTCCCCGAAAGAGGCTTTGCAGTTGGAAGGCGAATGGACAATGGATGATATGGATGCAGATTATACTTATATTGCTTTTGCTGATAGAAGTTATGCAGATTTCGTTTCTATGAATGTACAAACCAAGGTAGAGAATGATTTGTTCATCTTGACAGGAACCGCTTTGGCTACCAATGCAGTAGAGTATCACTTCAATATCTCTGCAAAGATTGAAGTGGTAGTTCCTAATGGAGGTGGCACAGAGGCTCCTGCTCGCAATGTAGAAAAAGGCAAAATAACAATGCATCACCCGCTTGCTATTCCTGCACAGCATTCTGCAATCCGCAAGTAATAGCATTGAAACAATCTTAACTTAAAACAGTCACTTCGGTGGCTGTTTTTTTTGTGAGAATGGAGGCAGAACGGGGTATGTAAGGAGGCAGTGAGGTGCCCCCATTTAGTTGGACAGGGTTAGTAAATGTTGTTAGATGTATGCATGTTCTTTGACATGTTGTTCATATATGTTTGCCGGTATTGGACAGGACTCATGTTCAGACGCAGTTTGATACGATCATTGTTGTAATACTTTATATACTCTGCTAAACC
>DFHS01000023.1:0-49341 GCA_002372695.1 Bacteroidales bacterium UBA3717 | reverse complement strand
GGAGCGTCGTGCCCGCCGTAACCGGGACATCAAAGCTCTCTTCCTGCATCTGACAGTCGAAGAGGGCTTTTCGTTTATGGACGCCTACGAAGCAGTAGGGTATCAATTTTATCTCTCTGCAGGACAAGTACGCCCAATGGATGGACATCTATGCCTACCATCCGGAGCATCCGGGGCTGAATTACATCCAACTTTCCAACGACAAAAAATGTGGCACGGCAACAATTAGCCGTGCCTTATCATTTATGAATCAGCAAGTTATGTGACGTTCCCAATTTCTGGAACGGATATGTCAGATATTTTCCGTACCTTTGCACTCGCTTACGTTAAGGCTTGTTACGACTCGCGGCACAGCCGCTCAATAGAAACTCGCCTTACGCTACGCTCTCCCCATCGAACGCACTGCGTTAGCGCCCGTCGGGGACCCCAATGGGTAAATGACTAAATCGTAAATGATATGATCTTTGACGTATTGGATTACTGATTCATATTTCTTCGCATCCAAAGGACGAAAACGGGATCGGCAAATAAATCTAACACAAAGTTGTGTGATACAAAGTTGTGTGATGTGTAAAATGCTTATTATGAGTTAATTATCTATATGCAAATTATTTTTAATCAGTAGTCCAATACGAAAACATTTCGAGCGACAAAGTAACAATGTACAAAGTCAATAAATCGTAAATGATATGGCAAATAGACAAGAAGAAGGCCAGTTCATGACCACCGCCGAGATCTCCGACAAACTCGTCTCCCGGGGCTCCATCAAGAAGCCGATGAGTATGAGCCGCTTAGGAATGGTGCTCCAGCAGGCAGGCTTCAAGAGCAAGCGGATCGGGAAAGCCCGTACACGCGGATGGTTGGTACGCGAAAGAGGCATGGAAGAGGTCAACGCAAACCGCAATATAGAAGGTAGAGGGTAGACGAGGCGGACGGGCGGACACCCTTTTCCTAAAACTATACACACACGCGTGTGTGAGATTTATAAACAAGGGTGTCCGCCGGTCTACCCGTCCGCCTAAAAACTTTCGTCTATTGCGCCGCATGCTATGCGGCAGAAACGTCGTCCATTGCGTCGGGATGTTATCCCGACATAGCCCTCCTTCCCTGAATGGGGGAGGTTAGGAAGGGGTTGTCAGCCTCCATTTACGGCTCAAAACCGCGATATGACCGCGACGTGACCGCGACCTCTACGTACTGTTACACTAAAATAAAAAAGATATGAGAATCATTCCTATTATGCCGAAAGTCAAAATGATGGCGGGTATCGCCGCTATTTCCGGTAAATTCGGAAACATGTTTTGTGGTGACTACCGCTTGAAAAAGTTATGATGCGTTTGGAATAGTTATCAGTACGATGAAAAACGCTGCAAAGGTACAACTTTTATTTTGAAAAAGCAAATTTTTCGAAAGATTTTTATTATGCAAAAGTGAAATTTGTGCGATTTATTACTTTTTCATACTAAAAATTATATATTTGTATATTCCCCAATCGCCATCTTGGGGTTACATTCAGTAAGACTTTTGTAAGACTTTTGTAAGACTTTCAAAATCTGCTGCAAAGGTAGTTAAAATAATTCAAAATCCAAAAATTTAAATTCAAAATTAGTTAAACAGCACACATTTTAGAAAAAATCGCGCGGGCGCTTGCGTATATCAATATTTTTTTGTAATTTTGCACCCAAATTGTCAAACCACAAACCTTAATGGAAATATGAATTGGAATCTACGACACATCGACCGCACGTTCTGGGGGCTCTTTATCACCCTGATCGTCGTAGCTGTCATCGCCCTCTTCTCGGCGTCTTCTACCTTAGTATATATGCATCACTCCGCCTTAGGCCCGATCGGACAACAGATGTTCTTCATCGTGTTAGGCATCATTGCGGCTTTCGGCATCCAGTATATCCCGACGCATTGGATCCGTTTCGGCGGGTACGTGTTATTGGCGATCAGTACGCTGTTAGTCTATTCGACGATGATCCCGGGCAACCCGTTGGTGGTGACGATCAACGGCGCCGCGCGATGGGTACGTATCGCGGGAATCACTTTCCAGCCCTCGGAGTTGGCGAAACTGAGTCTGATCATCGTCGTGGCGGATCAGCTCGCGCGTATCCATACGGAGGAAGATAAATGGAAATACTTCATCCGCACTTTGGTCATCTCGGGTATCGTGATGCTGCCGATCATGGCATCCAACCTCTCGACGGCGGTGCTGATCGGTCTGATCGTGTTCTGCCTATGGATCTTAGCACGGATACCGTGGAAATATACGCTGTCGATAGTAGGCATCGCCATCGTGGCGCTGATGCTCGGTTACGCGATTGTGGAGTTCGGTTTCGTCCGTCCGGGAAGACAGATGCACGGACCCTTCAAGCGCGCAACGACGTGGGTATCCCGTATCGACCGGCATTTCAATGACGACGGTGCGTCCAAATATGTCCTGACGGACGAGAATATCCAGGAGGTCTATTCGTCGGTAGCTATCGCCCGCGGCGGTACGACGCCGTTTGGCGTGTTCCCCGGTAACAGCAAGGAGCGGGATTATCTGCCCTTGGCGTTTGCGGATTATATCTTCGCGATCATCGTGGAGGAGTCGGGTATCATCGGTGCCGCGGGGTTGATCTTCCTGTACTTGGCGGTTTTGTTCAGGGCCTGCAATGTGTCGAGCCGTTATTCGGACATGCCGGCGATGCTGATGACGATGGGTCTGGCGCTGATGATCACGTGCCAGGCACTGATATCCATGCTCGTGGCGGTAGGCTTGGGACCGGTGACGGGTCAGCCCCTGCCGCTGATATCCAGAGGAGGAACGTCGGTGCTGATTACGTCGATATACTTCGGCATCATGATGAGCGTGAGCCGCGAGCAGTTAGCCCTTCGCGAACGCGTACAAGAGACCATCAGCGAGAGTCAGGAAGAAGTACCAATTGTAACATTAGAGTAAAAGCCCATGCGTTACTTAATTTCCGGCGGCGGGACCGGAGGACATATATTCCCTGCCATCAGTATTGCGAATGCATTAAAAGAATTAGACCCGGAGGCGGAGATCCTCTTCGTTGGCGCGTTAGGGCGCATGGAGATGGAGCGTGTGCCGCAAGCGGGGTATAAGATCGTCGGCCTGCCGGTACGAGGGTTCAACCGCGCGCAGCCGTGGAAGAACGTGTCGGTGTTAGTGGATCTGGTTAAGTCCATTAAGCAGGTGAAGAAGATCATCCGCGATTTCAGGCCGGACGTAGGCGTCGGTGTCGGCGGTTACGCTTCGGGAGCCGCTATGTGGGCGGCAGCGAACATGGGGATACCGATCCTGCTGCAAGAGCAGAACGGTTTTGCCGGCGTGACGAATAAGATATTGAAGAACAAAGCTGCGAAGATATGCGTGGCGTACCCCGGCATGGAGCGGTTCTTCCCTGCGGAGAAGATCATCCTGACGGGTAATCCGGTGAGGCAGAATCTGACGAAAGTAGAAAGTCGAAAGTCGAAAGTCGAAAGTCGAAAGACGCTCCTTATTATCGGCGGGTCATTGGGTGCACGGACGATTAACGAGTCCATCAAGGCGGCGCTGCCTGACTTGGCCAAGAGCGATATTCATGTCGTTTGGCAGACGGGTAAGGTGTATCATGAGTCTTGCAAGGCGGCATGGGAAGCAGCCGGTAAGCCTGCGAATATCGAGTGTCTGGATTTCCTGAGCGACATGCCGGAGCGCTATGCGCAGGCGGATCTGGTCATCTCCCGAGCCGGGGCTTCGTCTATCAGCGAGATATGTCTGTTAGGCAAACCGGCTATCTTGGTGCCCTCGCCGAACGTGGCGGAGGACCATCAGACGCATAACGCCATGGCGCTCGTGAACCGCGATGCGGCGGTGCTGGTACGCGACGCAGAGGCGGCAGAGAAGTTGATTCCGACAGCGCTGACCCTATTAGAGGACAAAGCCAAGTTAGAGGTGCTGCACACGAATGTGTTGAAACTCGCGCAGGCGGACTCTGCTACCCGGATAGCGAAAGAGGTGATGGCGCTGGCTAATAGAAGATAGATAAATAGATAAATAGATGACAGATGAATAAAAAACTGTTTGTTTTAGGTGTGCTGATGATCGGCACGATGAGTAGTTGGGCTCAGAAACAGGACCTGACGTATTTAGCGTATATCGAGGAATGGAAAGCCATCGCTATCCAGGAGCAGGAGGACTATGGCATCCCTGCGAGTATCACGATGGCGCAGGCGCTGTTGGAGTCCCAGGCCGGACAGAGCGAGTTGGCCCTCAACGCCAAGAACCATTTCGGTATCAAATGTACAAACGAGTGGTTCGGCGGTGTCTATTACCACGACGACGACAGTGAGGGAGAGTGTTTCCGTCAGTACGGCAATGCCGCAGAGAGTTTCAAGGACCACTCGATCTTCCTCAAGCGGCCGCGTTACTCGACTTGTTTTGAGATCGCGGTAGAGGACTATGAGGGTTGGGCTCGCCGACTCAAAGAGTGCGGCTACGCGACCGATCCGTCGTATGCGCCGAAGTTGATCAAGCTCATTGAAGACTACCGTCTGGACACGTTGACCGTTTCGCAGACAGTGCGCAGACCGCAGGCAGAGCCTGCTGACAGAGCACAGAATGAGAATGCCGGAACGGGCAGTGTAGCCAAGCCGGCACCCAAACCCAAGCGTCCGCTGAAGGCTACCGTCGTTCGTCGTTCGGAGCCGATCATGGTGATTCATAACGACCCCGAACCGCCGTACGTAGAACCGCTGACGGCGAAAGAGGAAAGGGATAGTTTCTTCCTGATGCACCCCCGTAAGAAATGCAATGGCATTCAGTATGTCATCGCGCGTGAGGGCGACACCTATTCAAACGTGGCGTTCCGTCTGAATGTGCGCGAGCGTGATTTGCGTGAGGATAACGATGCTTTGGGTCGCGAGTTGGCGAAAGGTGACCGTATCTATCTGGCGGCAAAGAAGAGTACCGGCGAGGAAGCCTTCGTATGGAGCCATACCGGCCAGTCGATTTGGCAACTGAGCCAGGAGGCAGGCGTGAAGATTGAGGCGATACAGAAATGGAATGAGTTGGACCCGCAGATTCGTACTTTCCGTACCAGGCAGCGGATCTACTTACGCAAGACCAAAGAAGAAGATGCCTACCAGCGCTAATACCCTCTCGATCACCGATGCCCTTGTGGATTTCTTACGCGAGAGCGGCTTGGAGCAGACGGTGATGGACAGGCAGATAGAAGAAGTATGGCCGCAAGTGATGGGCGAGACCGTTCAGAAACTCACCCGATCGGTGGAGGTGAAGGACGGTATGCTTTACGTGCGGGTCAACTCCGCGGCGCTGAAGACGCAGCTGTTCGAGAACCGGTTTGAGTTGGTGCGCAAGCTGAATGAAGCCGTCGGCGCGCCGGCGATCAAGGATTGCAGGATATTGGGGTAGGATTTAGGTTTCAGGGGTGTTTTATCCGGATAACATAGAAGAGAAGATTGACTTCACGGTGATACGTGAAGAGTTGCGTCGTCGGTGTACGTCGGGTCTGGGACGCGAGCGTGTGGAGGCGATGCAGATGGAGACGGAGTACGAGAAAGTGCAGGCGATGTTACTACTCACGGACCAGATGCGGATGGCGCATGAGGACGCGAGAGTGAGCATGCCCCGCGGAGAGATCTATGACCTCAGAGAGTCCGTCGCTCGGATACGGATTGAGGGTCTGTTTATGGACGAAGCAGAGCTGGACGAGTTGCGCAAGAGCCTGAGTTTCGCCGTGGAGATCGAGCAGTGTTTTGCGGCGATGGACGAGACGCGGTATGGGGCGTTGAAGGGGTTGACGGTTAGTGGATTAGGGGTTAGTGGATTAGGGGGGATAGTGAAAGCTATCGACCGCGTGTTAGACCGCTACGGCAAGATTGCTGATAACGCGTCGCCGGAGTTAGCCCGTATCCGCCGGGAGATCACGAATCAGCAAGGCAGCGTCAGCAGGACGTTAGCTGCCATATTGCGGCAAGCCAAGACCGACGGGTACGTCGATAGCGATGCGGCGCCGACCTTACGCGAAGGACGGCTCGTGATCCCTGTCTCGCCGGGATTCAAACGAAAGATAGGCGGTATCGTACACGACGAGTCGGCTACCGGCAAGACGGTTTATATAGAACCGCAGCAGGTGGTGGACGCCAATAATAAGATCCGCGAGTTAGAAGGGGCTGAACGGCGTGAGCGGATACGGATCCTGCGCGAAGTGACGGATTTCATCCGGCCGCAGAGCGAGCAGATCATGGCAAGTCAGCGGATGTTGGCAGAGGTGGATTTCCTGAATGCGAAAGTGTCCTTGGCGCAAGCGATGAAAGCGATACGGCCGGAGTTAGTGGATGGTCCGCTGGTCGAATGGTCGGAAGCGCGACACCCGGTATTATGGCTGCACTACGCGCCGCAGGGAAAGACCGTCGTGCCGCTCTCTATCAGGCTGGAGCAGGAGAAGAACCGGGTGCTCGTCATCAGCGGTCCGAACGCCGGCGGTAAATCCGTGTGTCTCAAGACCGTGGCGATGATGCAATATATGTTACAATGCGGTCTATTGGTGCCCGTAGCCGAGCAGAGCCGGGCAGGGGTGTTTGACAGACTGATGATCGATATCGGCGACGAACAGTCGATACAGGACGAGTTATCGACCTATTCGTCCCACCTGCGCAACATGAGGGCATTCCTTCGCCAGGCAGACGAGCGGACGCTGATCCTCATCGATGAGATGGGAACGGGTACGGAGCCGATGATCGGCGGTGCGATAGCCGAGGCGATACTGCGCGAGTTAGTTCAGAGAAGAGTATTCGGCGTGATCACCACCCACTATACCAACCTCAAGCATTTCGCCGAAGAGACCGAAGGGGTAGTGAACGGCGCGATGCTGTACGACCGCGGTGCGATGCGGCCGTTGTTCCAACTGTCCATCGGTCAAGCCGGAAGCTCTTTTGCTATCGAGATAGCACGCCAAACGGGCTTGAGCGAAGAGATCATCCGGTACGCGACAGACTTGGTAGGCGAGGAGCATATCGACTACGACAAGCAACTGCAAGATATCGCCCGCGACAAGCGTTACTGGGAGAACAAGCGGCAGGCTATCCGCCAGAAGGAGAAAGCCTTGGAGGCACGCATGGCGGAGTATGAAGAGCGGATGGCGGGTGTGAAGAGAGAGAAGAAAGAGATTCTGGAAGAGGCTCGGCAAGAAGCGGAGCGGTTGTTGCAACAATCCAACGCCACTATCGAGCGTACCATCCGCGAGATCAAAGAGGCCAAGGCCGACAAGGAAAAGACCAAAGCGGCAAGGCAGAAGGTGGAACAGATGAAGGAGAAAGTCGAAAGTCAAAAGCCAAAAGTCGAAAGTCAAAAGTCGAAAGAAGAAAGTCGAAAGAAAGGCGTGATGCGGGACTTCTCGGAGCTGAGGAAACTAAGCAAGACGATGACCAAAGAGCAGGAGACGAAGAGCAATATCTCTGTACGAAGCACCGTTCGGCAGCGGACCTTGGCGTTCGAGCGGACCTTGGATCTGCGCGGTTATCGGGCAGACGAGGCGTTAGAGAAACTGATTGCGTACATGGACGATGCGCTGATGGTCGGTGCCGGCGAAGTGACGATTCTGCACGGGACGGGCACGGGCGCTTTGAAGCAGCTGACAAGGGACTACCTCAATGACCTCAACCGCCAGCGGCGCAAACGCGGACAGGTAGCTTTGGATTTCGGCGACGGCGATGTGAACCACGGCGGCGCCGGGCTGACGGTGGTGAGGATTTAGGATTTTTTTTAGATATGAAGAAGATATTGTATTTGGTAGTTTGCCTCGTGAGCAGCATGGCGGCGTGGGCAGGTGAACCGGGGTTCGGTGAGCGCAAGTACACCGTCTCCGGTATGGTGGAGTACAGCTATAACAAGACATGGGGACACCATGCGAATTTCGATGTACAGGGTTTGATGCCCTTCAATCCGCATTTTGAGATGGAGGCGAGGTTACAGTTCTCCACGGCGAACGTGCATTCCGGAGCTCTTCAACTGCGGCCGAAATTTGAACTGCCCGTAGGAGAGATGTTCCTGGAGACGGATATCTACTACCGCGGTGTGGCAAGAAATCGCATAGGCGACATGACTGCTGCACTCGGAGTGGGGTACCGGATGGATTATGTATCCGTGACTTTGGGTTTGTATAGCCGCGTGATAGATAACTGGGATCGGTCGTGGTACAACGACGAGACTTTTGTGGTGGAGCCGTTCAACCTCTTATACCGCATCGAGGTCTTCTGCCGGCCGCAGAATAACCCGTGGAATCTATCATTTATGTTCAGCAACGTAGATGACTACCAGATGGAGCGTATGTACCAGCCGCTTTTCTCGGTCGGGGCATACTACGATGTGACAGACCATTGGCGACTGAATTTCTGGGCACAATGCAAACCCACCGGTATGTTCCATCTCGACGCGACGTTCTACGGCGCTACGTTTAGAACAGGATTCAGCTATAGGTTTTGAGAAATTAAAAATTAAAAATTAAAAATGAAGAAATATCTCTATATAGCAGTAGCGCTGTTGTTGAGCGCTTGCAACGAAAACAGTACCTTGGACATGGCCGGCATGTTCTCGCCGAACGGAGAGGTTGTCAACACGCGTTTTGAGCAGTCGATGGCGTATAACCAGACCCGCGGGGAGATTAGTCTTAACATGGGCGCAGACGACTACGTAATCTATGTATGTACCGATAGCCATATCACCCGTAAGACGCATAAGAACCTCGACTATTTCGTAGCCCAATACAAGGCAGAGACAGCTCCGAAGATCGCGATCCATTTAGGCGACGTGATTGATGCACAGAAGAATTTTCCGTGCGCCGACAGCATCCTGCACTTCCCCGGTCAGACGATTGCCGATACCATCTTTGTGACCCCTGGCAACCACGATATCTATTTCAAGCAGTGGTCGGAGTACCGCGGTTTCTTCAAGAGCGGTACGTATTGGTTCGAGACCCGTAATGGCGCGAAGAAGTTAGATCTGTTCATCTGTCTGGACAGCGCCGAAGGAACGCTTGGCACGGAGCAGACGAAATGGCTGAAGGAGTTGTTGGAGGCTAAATCCAAAGAGGCTTACCGCCGCATCATCGTCTATACGCATACGCATCTATGGAAACTCGACATGTCGCAAGGTCACACGTCGAATATGGCTCTGGAAGAGACCTACGAGTTGACGACTCTTCTCTCCGAATACAAAATACCGTACGTGTGGAGTGGTCACCAACACGCACGGCAATCGGTATTCTTTAAGGGCGTCAATTATTTAGTGCTCAACGCCACGAAAGACAGTGAGAAGGGGCAGTCCTATATGAAGGTCAATATGGGTGATGCTGCCATCTATCACTACATCGATTTTCCTCCTATCGACAACCTTTAAACGCATTCTTGCCGATCACTACTTCGGGCGCCAGCACAGGCGTCCGTAAGTATTTGCAGTCCATGAAGGCTTCGACACCGATGGTCTTCAGGGAGTCGTTCCATTGTACCTCTCGCAGGCTGCGGCAACCGTAGAAAGCACCGTCGTCGATGTGCTTGAGAGAAGCATTGAGGATGAGTTTCTGAAGATTGATACATTGTGCGAAAGCCCCTTGGTGGAGGCGTTCGAGCGATGCCGGCAGTTTGACCTCCTCCAGCATCTTACACTCCTGGAAGGCACCTTCTTCAATCATATGGATGTGGTCCACAAGGGCGATGCCGCGTATCTGCTGGCAGTTATGGAACGCGCGCACGCCGATACGGAAAGTAGAGAGAGGGATGTTGATCTTCTCCAACGCCAGACATCCGTCGAGTGCTTCGTCACCGATGGCGTAGATACCGTCCGGCAGGTCGATGCGGTAGAGCCGCGTGCAGCCTTGGAAGGCCTGCTTGGGCAGCGAGTTGACGCCGTAAGGGATGACTATTTTACGCAAAGTCGCGCAGCCTGCAAACACCTGATCTCCCATGAAGTTGAGGGTGGCGGGCAGGTCGATAGCTTCTATGTTGGTACAGCCGGCGAAGACCCCTGCGTCCAAACGGCGTAAACGGGCAGGGAGTTTGATCTCTTTGAGTCCGCGGCAGGTGAAGAACGTAGCGCGCTCCAGAACCTCGATCTTATCGCTCAGGATCTGCTCCTTGAGGTTGATGCAGCCGTAGAAAGCGCCGGCGCCGAGGTGCTCCAATTCCCGCGGCAAAAGGGCGTTCTTGAGCAGACCGCAGTTGTAGAACGCGAAGTTGCCTACCGTGCGGACCGTAGCCGGGATCGTGACGTCGATGAGGTTCTCGCATTGGTAGAAACAAGCGGTAGGAACGGCTGTGACGGTCTCGGGGATAACGACGGTGCGCAGGTTCTTGCGGTTGGCGAACGCCCGCTCTGCGATAAGGCGGATGGGGATCTTGTTTTTGAAGATATATTTCGCAGGCAGGTCGTTGTTGGTCGCGACGAGGCAGTCATCGAGGATGAGGGCTCCTTTCTTCCATTTCTTATCATTCTGATAGATGCCGCAACCGAGGAAGGCATCTTCGCCGATGGAGGTGATGGTCTTGGGGATGACCACTTTCTGCAGGTTCTTGCAATCGCGGAAGGTCTCATGGTCGATGCGGGAGATGCAGGACGGCAGTTCGACACGCTGGAGCGCCTTATTGCCCTGGAAAGCACCGGCAGCGATGAGGCGTGTTCCTTCGGGAACGACGAACCGCGGTTTGATGGTCTTGTCTGTGGCGATGAGGATAGAGTCTATCCAGAGACAACCGTCCTTCCAGTTTTCCTTTTTGAGCATGATACCCGTGCCGTCAAAAGCCGAGCGATAGACGCGTTCGATGGTCTTCGGCAGGACGATGGCGGTGAGGTTCTTGCAGCCCTTGAAGGCTTTGTCGCCGACAGCGATGACCGTGTAGGTGTTCTGACCGACTACGATGGTCTCGGGGATCAGCAGTTCTCCAGAGGCTTTGGGATTAAGCGTCACTTCCGCCGTCAGACGGTTGTCATCGACGGTATAATGTACATCTTGATACTGCGCATCCTCGGCGCAAACGAGGTTAGCGACTAATACGGCGACCGGTAAGATCATACACCGTTTCGCCCATGCGGATAAACAATTTGCCATTTTGTATAAATTTATGAGTTATGATTTCAGATTGATGATCGGTGATACCTTCCGGTTGTTCGGAATGGTTGTTAGGGATGCCTAAGAGGAGACATATCGCATTTTCGATGAGCCGCTTGCCATCGGTAGTGAGGTATGCGGTCGAGTATTCGCTCACGCCGATCATATACATCGGCTGGGGAAGCGTCGTGCCGTTGCAGACGGTGCCTTGAGGGAAGAACGCAACCGATGTGTATTCCGCTTGCGAGACAGGAGAAGCAAGCACGTCGAAGCCTTCGGTATTGGTCCATGTGGAGATCGCTGTAACCGCTTTTTGCTGCTCGCAGCGCGCGAAGATTTGAACTTCGTTATTCGCGATGGTCAGTCCCTCAAAAAGCGGATGAGAGGCGTTCGTCACCGAGATAGACAAATCCTCTGTGTTTACAGCTGTGCCCCAGTTCCAGACATTGGCTTTGAGCAGGAAAGGCTTGAGCAGCACCATAGGTTTGTCGTAGCCTTTGAGCGGCGCGAAGCCCTGAGCGCCACTATTGGGCTTGGAGCCTAAGACGATCACTTCGTAGGTACTATAGTCCACTTCGGGATCGGTGGCGTCAGTCTCGACAACCCATAGACTGTCGTTGGCGCGGAGGTATTGGAGCAGGGCTTTGTCTTCCGGCGATTTGGGGATGGTGACGAACGCTATGGCATGGGTGCCTTCGGGTTGTACAGACGGAATGGTATCTTCTCCCGGAGGCTCGGGATCATGCCGTTCTCCGGGTGTCTCGTAGCATCCCAAGTCCGGCGCGAAATCGTTGTACCAGAGGTTGACGTCGATGCCGGCGTTGATGAGCGAAGAACCATTTGCCAGATGCAAACAGGTACCCTCCGGCAGCGAACCGTCGGCTGCACGCGGGGCAAGGATCTGCGTCGTGTCGAGTGACTGGAAGTCCGAGGCGGAGAGGTTAAAGCCGTTCCAGGAGTTATGGTCGATAGCTATGACACTCTTCGATTTGGGTTGGTCTGCGTTCTTGCCCCGATAGCTGATGTTATTGCGCAACTCGTCGGTGCCGTAGGCGGTCGTGAAACCGAAGTTGACGCCGTTGTCATATCCCGTGTTGTTATAGACCCACATCGTACCGCCGTTATTGTTTTGGTCGAATCCGCGGGCGTTATTGGCTACTGCGAGGGAGTGGTGGATGAGGATCTTATGGTCCGTATATTGACCTCCCATCTTAAAGCCGTTTCCGTTTCCTAAGTTAGGGAATTTAGAAAGAGTGATAGTAATAGTGTTTCCGTAACGATCCACTACAGAGGTTCCTACATATTGATCAAACCACTCCTTGTCCACGCCTAAAGCCCGCGGGTGATGAGACATGTCGTAGTAGGGCAAACCGTTCTGGTAGCAGACGCAGTTCTCGATGATGGTGTTGGACGAGCTCACACGTTGGAAGAAATCCCATCCGTCATCGGAGTTGTTCCACGCGCGGCAACCGATATAGTGGTTTCCGGCGCCGGTGAACTGCTTGTCTGCAAAACCATCGGCGTTGCCACCGAAGTTTGCTGGACCATGTTGACTCTTAGACGGAGCAAATCCTTCTTCGTAGTCGAAGTTATCATGGGAGTCCACATTGAGGATGACATTGTTTCCGCCTTTCTTCATCTGGCAACCGGTATCTGCGGAGCCGTATATATCGAGGTTTTCGAAGAGGCAGTATGAGCCTTCGTTATAAAGGTTGTTCTTGCCGGACCAGGCAATCGCAAGATCTTTGATATGGACGTACAGTGAGTTGGCGTGCACAGTGATACCGCGTGTGCCATACGGAACCTGATGAAAATCCAGAATCGCTTTCTCACCCGGATATCCGGAGATGACGATGCGCTTGGAGGAAGAGCCCTGTTTGTTGATGGAGAACTTATCCGTAAACTCATACGTACCGCCCAGAAGATAGAGTGTGTCACCGGGGACTGTGAGTTTGGCTACGCCTGCAGCAAACGAGGTCGGCGAAGCATAAGATGAACCATTGCCTGTGCCGGAAGGCGAAGCAAAATACGTAGCCGCGAATGAACAAAGAGATAGCGCTACAAGGGATACGGAGATGAGGAAAAAGCGTTTCATATGTTAGCCATTTAAGTAGTTTTCGGGATCATGTTTTTTGAGCCAAAAGACCAATGCCACGCGATAGAGGCATAAGATCATAATGGGAACCAGTAAAATATAGGTATATCCTTTCGCCTGGACGAGAAGGAATGTCAAAATAAGCACTACGCCATAATAGATAGCGCGGAAGAGGGTCTTGGAATTCTCCGAGGGGATGAGTTTTCGCATCAACGGCCAGCGATAGCGAGGCATGGAGAACCGCTCTAAAGCATTGAGCAACGGGAAGGAGAGGAAGAGCAGTAGCCACACCTCCCAAGGATGCGGAACGAGAAGCATGAACGGTATATACCGCGAGCAAACCAAGAAGGGGTATAGCCACACGTTATACCGGCTTCGCCAACGGTTGTAGAAGCCGAAGAGGAAAGCCATCACCAGGATCGAAAAGGCGGTTCGCAGGGTGGTCTCGTAGCCGTTCAGGGCATAAAGTGCCGGCAGGGCAAGGAGACTATAGCCGATTCGAGAGGCGAAGATGAGCGCTTTGTGGCGCTCGAAATGCTCGAAGTTATTGGCGTAGAGCCGGATAGAGGGTTGCTCCTCATGGCGGATAGAGAGTGTGTCGTTCGCTATGTAGCCACACTCGTAGATGGAGAAGACGGCAAGCAGGATGAGTCCGTAGTTAAGGGCGAAGAGTGACCATGAGCCGGTATAGCCCATCGCCGAATAGAAGGCAGTCGGCATAAGGTAGATCAGCATCCATGAAAAGAGTTTCGGAAGCGTGCCAAGCCGTACCGCATAGTAATACGCGAACGGGATATAGAATACCGCGTTCGGGATGTACGGACGTGCGTATCGGGGTCTAATATTTGTTTCTGCCTGTTTCAATAAAATGGACGTTTTTGTCCTTCGGCAGGATTTTCTCCCACCGGGGGCGGTTGTTATAGGTGATTATGGTTGCTTGTTTGGCTCGGCGGATGAGTGCCAGGTCGCTGATGTTATCGGTGATGATGTCGAACTCGGGGTAGAGGGAAAGAACCTCTTCTTTATGCTGCGTGGCATGGTAAGCTTTTGCCCCGATATGGTTGGCAA
The DNA here is from genome assembly GCA_002372695.1 of Bacteroidales bacterium UBA3717. Lineage (GTDB taxonomy): Bacteria > Bacteroidota > Bacteroidia > Bacteroidales > Paludibacteraceae > Colicola. Next base: position 35,067 of record DFHS01000023.1, on the reverse strand, counting down.
CAGTCTTGGCGATGAGGTCCATCGTCTGGGAGACAAGGACGATGTTTCTGCCCTCTATCATCTGCCAAACGGGCGTAATCTTCCGCGATAGGAGGAAGTCGGTATAGAACTGCTCCACGCGTGTCTGTCGTTCGGTTAAGGGAAGGCGGTTAAATGCGCGGATTGCTCTGGTGCGTACCAGATCGATGCCGAAAAGTTTATAGATGAGCGAGTTGAACGTATTCCCGCGTAAATGCAGGAAGTCGTAAGTCGTGTTGGAGTAAAACAAGGTCCAACAGATGTCCACTAATATCGTTCTATCTTCTTTCATCGATTGCTTTCAAAAGCAGTTGCTCGAATTGCTGCGCCTGGTATTGGCGTGTGAAGAGACGTTTGACGTCCGGGTCCACAGGTTGATGCGTGAAGCCGTTCGTCTTCCACTCGGCGTATTTGTCGAGGATGAAGGATTTTATCTCCTCCATGTCGTCGGAAGACAAACCGGTCCGGGTCTGCTTCACCAGTTCCTCCAGACAGTCATGATCAGCCGGGATACACAAGAGCGGTTTTTCCGCCCCGATAGCCTCGTACACTTTGGTGGTGAGAACGCCGTGGATGGGGGATTCGGCTGAACCCGGATTATTGAGAATCAGCGCAATGGCACTTTGTGCGAGCATATCGTTGACCTGCGTATGGCGGACAAAAGGAAGGATCTGGAGCGATGGAACGAGTTGGTAGTGCTGTGCCATTTCGGTCAGGGTGGAAGCCATGTCCGGCTCCACATAGAAACGCAGGGCGATGTCCTGTAATGGCAGTTTTTTGTTGGTCACCAAGTCCTGCAGGGCCGCAAAGAGTAATTGCGGATTCCGCAGCGAGAGGTCATATAGTTTGCCGATGTAGGTGATGCAGAAATGGCTGCTCTTTTGGGCTTGGAAGAAGAACTGCTTCTCATCAAAGCCGTTGTAGATCAGGTGCGTGGAGGGGTTGTAAGGCCGTAAGGTATTCACGTGCCAAGGGGATACGGTCACTACCGCTTGTGCGGTTTGCAGCGCCTTATTCCGCTCGGTAGTTGTGCGTTGTATATATCGTTTGGCGATAGCGCGGGCGAGTTTGTTATGTTGCGGAAAATGAAGATAGTGCAGACTATCCCATTGCTCCACAATGTCCCTTAGATCCATAATCAGCGGGATGTGGTAGCGTTGAGCGGTACGATGCGCGGTTCGCAAAGGGAAGAGGTATGCGCTGGCGATGATGAGGTCTGTTTCCGACCAATGAACAGTGCGTTGCAGCAGATGTTCCAACTTTCGCTCTTTGAGGAGGAACAGCTTGTCGCACAGCCGTAAAAGATTATTGATGGATCGTGTCCAAAAGCTTTTCCCGGAAACGAGGTAACGGAAAGGAATTACGGATATGTCTTCGGGTAATACAGAGTCGTCCGCGACCTCGCAAACCAGTTGGCAGTTATGCCCCATCCGGCACAGGTTTTGTGCCAGATTGCGCATTCGTGTTCCTTGCATGGGCGGAACGAACGCGTCCGTAATCATCAATATGTTCAGCGGCCGTTCGGACATAGGATCTGTATTATTTGTTGTGCACTACGGCCATCGCCGAAATCCGTAATGGGTTGTTTGGCGAAGGGTAGTTCTACGGCTTTCCGTATTCTTTCGGTATCTGTACCGGCTAACCGGTTCCAACCGGCATCGACCGTCTCTATCCATTCTGTCTCTTCGCGCAAGGTGATACAAGGCGTATGTTGGAAGTACGCCTCTTTTTGCATTCCTCCGGAGTCGGTCAGGATGTACAGGGCATGTTTCTCCAATGCCAACATCTCTATATATCCGACAGGACGGATGAGTCGTATGTTTTGCGAGAGATTCAACAGGTCCTGCAGAATTTTGTTCTGTTGCACGGTCTTTGCCGTATGGGGATGGAGAGGCAGCAGAACGGGAACGGGTAATTGTGCCAACGCTTCGAATATCGCACTCAGCGCAGAGATATTCTCTGCGGTAGAAGCCCGATGGATTGTAGCGAGCGCAAAGTGCTTGGATGTCAAGCCAAAATGCTGCAAGATCGCTTGTTGTTGGTCTTCTTCGGGAGTAAAAAGCAAGGTGGCATCGTACATCACATCGCCCGTATGGAATACGTTTCGGGTGATTTCTTCCCGTTTCAGATTTTCCACGGCAGTGCGGGTAGGGCAGAAGAGCCAGGTAGAGAGCCGGTCTGTCACAATGCGGTTATGCTCCTCCGGCATGGAGTCATTAAAACTGCGGAGTCCGGCTTCGATATGCGCGACAGGGATATGCAAGGCGTGTGCCGTCTCTGCACCTGCTAAGGTAGAGTTGGTATCTCCATAGACGAGGACGATATCCGGTCGTTCGGATTCCAAGACAGGGCGTATGGCGGCTTTCATCTCCTCCATGTTATTTCCGCAATTCAGATGCCACCGAGGAACAGGAATCGCCAACTGGCGGAAAAACAAATCGCTCATATTATCATCATAATGCTGTCCGGTATGGAGGATGAATTCCTGCATATCGATCCCGTGCAGCGCCATTTGCCGGATGGCTCTGCTGACAACCGCAGCCTTGATGAATTGCGGTCGGGCACCTATGATGGTAATGATTTTCATTTCAGCATTTCCAGTAGTTTGGAATAGAGTGAACGATGGTAAGTTTTCGGGGTGATGATATTATTATGCCAGAGGAGGCAGAGGTCGCCGTGGTGGAGCTGCACTTTCTCGATGAGGCGTTCGCACATGAAGAGTGCTTCCTCCTGGTCGAGGTGCATGTAGTTGTCGTTGCTCAGCGTACAATCCATGATCATCAGCGGATGGAGGGTCAGCGGCGTTAGCTCGTAGGTCTTGGGGTTGATCCAGCGAACGGCGCGCGAAGTCTGGAGACGGAAACCGATGTGATCCGGGAAGCTCATCGTGAAATCATCGCGATAGCCGGCATCCACGAGCCGCTGCATCTGGTCGATGGAGCACCTTAAATAGTGCGCGCGATACATGCGGCTGTATTTGATTTTCGGCAGGTAGCCGTAGTAACTGCCGTGGACACCGAGGTAGGCGTTGTTGTGTCGGAGCAGTTTCTTGAGGTGCCTCCAGTCGAATCCCCGGAGGCAGTACTGCGGGTAGTCGTAGCCTCGGCCGAAGGTATGCTTGACAAAATAAATAATATCGGCATTGGGTACCTTGGAATCCTGCTCTATGAACCATGGGAAGGTATAAATCGGATCGTTGTGGATGTTCCGGATCGACCGCCATACCTGTTTCCATTCGCCGCGAAGGATACCTCCGACGGCTCCGCGCAGATGGCGGTATTGGGAGATGGAGTCGATGTCGTGGGTGAGGTATATATGTCCGAACCCTTCTTCCGGCAGCGGCAGGTTGAGTTGCTTGAGGACGAGACGTGCGTACTCGTCGAGCCGCGGGATGAGAAGGCGGCTCTTGTAGGAGAGCATCGAGTACTTGGCGGCGAATCGTCCGTGCTCGTCGCGCTTGGGATTGAGCAGCTCTTCCGCGCGGGAAGTGAAGAAGAATGCCGAATAGACGATGTCCGTGCGGATGATGGTCTTGTCCTTCGCGGGCTGCTCTACCACAGGGCGTGTTAACTCCGGGACAATCAGGTCTTTGCCCAGATGTCCGTTAGGCACGATGATGAGGTCGTAGGTCTCCAGTGCCTTCTCGTCCGCCGTATATGCGACGCGTTTGGCGGCTTCTTCGTCTCCGTAGCAAAGCCACGTGATTAAATAATTTACGATTTGGTCATTTACCATTTTATCATTTATTTAGTCATTCAGGATTTCCCATTCGTACATTTTTTGCTCTATCTGGTGTTTGACAGATTCGTATCGCTGGAAGTTCTCCTGAGTCTGATTCTCGGGGAGAGAGAGCAGTTGTTCTATTTCAGCCTGTTGCGCCTCGAGGGTTGCGATGGCTTCTTCGGTTTCGGCAATCTGTCTCTCTTTCTTGCGCCGTTCGGCAGCTGCGGCTTTCTGGGCAGCGTAGTCGAGTTTGGCATTCGAGGGCTCTACAGGGGCGTTACATTGGCTTTGACCGTCGTTTGACCGTCGGTTGACCGTCGTTTGACCGTCGGGATTAGGCCGTTCGAGGTCATGAAGAGTTTCTATCTTTTTGGCACGGAGAAAATCGTATATTCCGCCGAGGTGTTCTTTGACTCTTCCGCCGCCGAATTCGTACACTTTTTCGACGAGTCCGTTGAGGAAATCCCGGTCGTGCGAGACGCAGATGACCGTGCCGTTAAAGTCCTGCAGGGCGGCTTTGAGGACATCTTTGGATTGCATGTCCAGGTGGTTCGTCGGCTCATCGAGGATGAGGAGGTTGCAAGGCTCGAGGAGAAGCCGGATCATCGCGAGTCGGCTTCGTTCGCCGCCGGAGAGGACTTTGACTTTCTTCTCGGAGGCTTCGCCGCCAAACATAAAGGCGCCGAGTATGTCGCGGATCTTCGTACGGATGTCCCCGACGGCAACGTAGTCGATGGTGTCGAAGACGGTGAGGTTTTCGTCGAGGAGGGCTGCCTGGTTCTGGGCAAAATAACCGATCTTGACGTTGTGCCCGATCTTGAGGGTGCCCATATAGTCGAGCTGGCCCATGATACACTTGACGAGAGTGGATTTACCTTCTCCGTTCTTGCCTACGAATGCTACTTTCTCTCCGCGGCGGATGGTGAAAGTGACGTCATGGAAGACATTGTGTTCACCAAAATCCTTGCGCAGGTCTTCCACGATGAGCGGAAAATCGCCACTTCTCGGGGCAGGCGGGAAACGCAGGTTGAGCCGCGAGGTGTCTTCCAAATCCACTTCGAGGCGTTCGAGTTTCTCCAGCTGTTTGATGCGACTCTGCACTTGTACGGCTTTGGTGGCTTTATAGCGGAACCGCTCGATGAAGTCCTCGGTGTCCTGAATCATCTTCTGCTGGTTCTGGTAGGCGCGAACCTGTTGCTCATGGCGTTCCTTGCGGAGCTCCACAAAACGGCTGTAGTTGACGTTATAATCGTAGATGCGCCCGAGCGTTATTTCTATCGTGCGCGGGCAGGTGTTATCTATGAATGCGCGGTCGTGGGAGACCATGAGTACCGCCGACGGGCTGGTCTTGAGGAAGTCTTCGAGCCACTGGATAGACTCGATGTCAAGGTGGTTGGTCGGCTCGTCAAGGAGCAGCAAGTCCGGATGAGACAAGAGGATTTTTGCCAACTCGATACGCATTCTCCAACCGCCTGAGAACTCCGAACAAGGGCGCTCAAAGTCTTTGCGCTCGAAGCCTAAACCGATGATGGTCCGGTCCATCTCGGCGATGAACCGCGCCTCGTCCTGTTCTTCCTGCGCGTTGCGGTGCACGGTCATCACTTCTTCGCGGAGGGTCTTGTCGTCCTGGAAGAGCATCACCTGCGGGAGGTAACCGATGGTCATGTCCGCGTCCTTGGCGATGCGTCCGGAGGTGGGCTGGTATTCGCCTGCGATAAGTCGCAGGAGGGTCGTTTTGCCGGCTCCGTTCTTGCCCACGAGCGCAATACGCTCCTTTCGGTTGATGAGGAACGTAATGTCGTCCAGCACAGGGCGGGACGAAAACTCCATACTTACATGATCAATGGTTATCATTTGCTATCTGGTCATTTGCCATTTTCTTATTGATGATGCGCCAGAGGAGCATCGTGAGGGCGGTAGCGAGTGCGAAATCGGAGATCAGTAGAGCCCAGAAGTTCCAATTTCTGCCGATGACAGCCAGCGCGATAAAGAGGAGACTGACGGACAGCAGGACGCAGGTTGTCTGGAGGTGGTTGAGTCCGGTACGAAGAAGCAGATGGTGGATGTGGTTCTTGTCCGGCAGGAAGGGTGAGCGATGTTGCTTGATACGGGTGAGGCTGACACGGATGGTGTCGAAAATAGGGATGGTCAGCACGCAGATGGCTACCGCCGGAGCCGCCGTCATCTCAAGCGCTGCCGGCACCTCATGGTAGGCGTTGATCTCGCAGAAATGGAAGACAAACGAAGTCAGCAGGTATCCCAACAGGAGACTGCCGGAGTCGCCCATGAAGATCTTCTCCCGCTTTCCGAAGACATTATAGATGAAGAATACCGCGAGCGACCCGATCATGCAGATTGCCAGGATGGACCAATAGACCTCTCCCGCCAGCCCAAAATACGTGGCGAAGAAGAGACAGTAAAGGATGCCCAGACCGCTTGCCAGACCGTCGATGCCGTCGATGAGGTTGACGGCGTTGATGATCGCCAGGAGGACAAAGATCGAGAGCATATAACTCGGTATGACGCCGATCTCTCCGATCCCGAAAATGCCGTGCAGATGGGTGATGCGCATGTCTGCAAAACCTACGAGTGCGATGCCTGCCAGCGTCTCGCCCAACAGTTTGGCTGTCGGCGTGAGTACCAGCACGTCGTCGACGAATCCGACTGCCATGATCGCCAAAAGGCCGATTAAGAAGAACTGGCTCTGGTTGAGCTGGTCGTACTCGAAGAGGAGGTAGGTCAGCATGAAGCTGAAGTAGATATTGAGTCCGCCGATATTGGGAATGTTGCCGGTGTGGCTCATTCGTTTGTTGGGGCGCACGACAAAGCCTTTCGCCTTCGCAATACGGATCACGAGCGGCATTCCGATGAGGCCGAGAAAGAAGCTGATGAGGCCGATGAGATAGCTATGGGCAGTAAAAAAATCCTGTATCATTGTGGGTCTAATTGCTCGTAAATAGAGTTTTTGCTGATGTATTCAGGCACTAATTGTTTCATGAGAGTTACCGTAGTGAAAGGCTTGGCGAGTCGGCTGGTCTTGATGAGTTCATCCACTTTGGAGCTTATCTCATCGAAATCGAACTCGCGAACCCGTGCGACCATGATCTTCTCGTTGGCGGTCGGCAGGGTAGTCTCTTTCTGGTTGAGGAGCTCCTCGTAGAGTTTCTCGCCCGGACGGAGTCCTGTGAACTCGATCATGATATCTTTCTCCGGGGTGTAGCCTGCGAGTCGGATCATGTTGCGCGCGAGGTCAAGGATCTTGACGGGTTTGCCCATGTCGAAGACGAATATCTCTCCGCCGTCTCCTAAAGTGCTTGCCTCCATGACGAGGCAGCAAGCTTCGGGGATGGTCATGAAATAACGGATGATGTCCGGGTGGGTCACCGTCACCGGTCCTCCGGCGGCAATCTGTTTGCGGAAATACGGGATGACCGATCCATTGCTGCCAAGGACGTTACCGAACCGGGTAGTGATGAATTTCGTGCAATCGGGGTTCTCGACATGCAGTTTGCGGAAGAGGGACTGGACGTAAATCTCTGCGATACGCTTGCTGGCTCCCATGATATTGGTGGGGTTGACAGCTTTGTCGGTAGAGATCATGACAAAGCGCTTTACGCCATATTTGACCGCCATGTCCGCCATATTCTTCGTGCCGGAGACGTTGGCTTGAATGGCTTCGTTGGGGAAGCTCTCCATGAGGGGCACATGCTTGTATGCGGCAGCGTGATAGACGATGTCGGGGCGCATCTCGCTGAAGACCTGTTCGATGCGTGCGCGGTTGCGAACGTCGGCGATTACAGGAATCAGACGTGCTTCGGGGAATTGCTTTTTCAGATCCAGCATCAAATCGTGCAAAGGCGATTCCGCCATTTCCAGGAGGATTGTTGCTTGCGGAGCGTATGGTTGAATCTGTCGCACGAGTTCGCTACCTATACTGCCCGCAGCACCGCTGACCAGTACCACTTTGCCTTGGATGATCTGCCGCACGTTCTCGGTGTTGATATCAATCTGCGGCCGCTCCAGGAGGTCTTCAATACGGATGGCTTCGACGCGCCCGATCCGCTGGGTGTCAATCTCGTCGAGGTTGTCCCATTGGGTGAAATACGGGGTTGTGAGGATGCGGATGTTATGATCGATGAAGACCTGCAAGTCTTTGGTGGGGTCTATCTCGCGCATTTTCAGAGGCGATATGATGACATGGTTGACGCTGTGGCTTTTCATCCATTCGAACATCCGTTCATTCAGCGGTCTAACGCGCAGTCCCGCCAGATCGTAGCCGTAGCGCTCGTTCTTACCGGCAATGAAACCGACAGGCCTATACGGTGCATTTCCCGCCGAGCGGAGCATCTTGGCAATAGCTATTCCAGCTGCCCGTGTACCGAAAATCATGACGCGCGGGCTTGCCTGGTTGCGCTCCAAGGTCTCGCTCAGCGTCTTGACTCCCACGCGGAGCGAGAAAAGCAGCACAAACGCCGTCGGAACATAGACTGCCACCACGGTGTTCATAATAGGATGCCAGTTGAACGAGTGCTGGAAGATCAGGTTGATCAGAATAAGAAGCAAGCCTGTGCTGACATTCGAGAGCAGCACTTTGATGGTGTCAATAAATGTCGAATACCGCAATATTCCCGAATAGGTATGAAAGACCCAGAAGGCGATGATCTGAACGACCATCACAATGATACACTGAGACCCGATGGGAACAATCTGGCTGTGCAGATTTACATAATCGAAGAACCCGCTACCGACCCATACGCTAAGCCAAAAAGCGATGATACAGAGCATCGTATCCATCAACAACACACCCCATCGCGGAAGATAATTCATCTGCGGAATATGGGAGAAGATATCCGAGTTGCGTAGTTCGTTCATGTTAATTTTTTTCATGGTTATTAAGGATTTGGGCAAGGTACTTGCCTGTGTAACTTTCTTTACATTTGCAGATCTCTTCCGGTGTGCCGGTGCAGACGATCTGTCCGCCCTCTTTGCCTCCTTCAGGACCTAAGTCAATCACATGATCTGCCGCGAGAATGACTGCGGGGTTATGCTCGATGATGATGACCGTGTGGCCTTTGCTGATGAGCCGGTTGAGGGCTTTGAGGAGCACTTCTATATCGCGGTGGTGCAGACCGGTGGTGGGTTCATCGAAGACGAAGATCGTCGGTGTGCTGTTCTCCTGGGCGAGGAAAGAGGCTAATTTCACACGCTGGCTCTCGCCGCCGGAGAGAGTGCTGCTGCTCTGTCCCAGCTGGATATAGCCGATTCCCACATCTTGCAGGGGTTTTAGTTTCTGCACGATGCGTTCACAATCAGGGTCTTGGCTGAAGAAATCAATCGCCTGATTGACGGTCATGCATAGGATGTCGTAGATGGACTTATCGCGGTAATGGACGTCGAGCACATCCTGTTTGAAGCGCTTGCCGTGACATTGTTCGCACTCTAAAATCAAGTCCGCCATGAACTGCATCTCGATGGTGATCGTTCCTTCGCCCTGGCAGGTCTCACATCTGCCGCCCGGGGTGTTGAAGGAGAAGTGTGCCGGCGTGAAATTCAGCTGTTTGGCTAAGGGTTGCTCTGCAAAGAGGCGCCGGATCTCGTCATAGGCCTTGAGGTACGTCACGGGGTTGCTGCGGCTGGAACGGCTGAGCGGGTTCTGGTCCACAAACTCAATATCCTTCATCAGATGGAGGCTACCGTGCAGGTGTCCGAAATCGCCGGTGTGCTCTGTGAACATCGCGCCGTAGTGTTTCTTGAGGGCAGGGTAGAGCACCTTGCTTACCAGAGACGATTTGCCGCTTCCGCTCACGCCCGTCACGACGGTCATCACATGCAGCGGGAAACGTACCGTCAGGTTCTTGAGGTTGTTCTCACACGCCCCTTCAACCTCGATATAATTGCTCCAATGGCGTCTCTGTGCGGGAATCTCATAGCGGAACTGGTCCATCCTCGGCTTGCCTTCATAGACCACTTCGCCGCCGTGTCTGCCGGCATCCGGACCGATCTCGATGATGTGATCCGCCGCGGCGATGATATCCTCGTCGTGCTCCACGACGACGATTGTGTTGCCCAAGTCGCGCAGCTGTTTGAGCACATGGATCAGCCTCTCGGTGTCGCGGGGATGCAAGCCGATAGACGGTTCGTCCAAGACGTATAACGATCCTACCAGGCTGCTGCCTAATGATTTAGCGATGCTGATCCGCTGGCTCTCACCGCCGGAGAGAGTTGTGCTCTGGCGGTTGAGCGTCAGGTAGCTGAGTCCCACATCTTTCATGAATTGCAGCCGGCTCTTGATCTCCGCGAGTACCATCTCCACTGTTTTTGTCTCCGTCTCGTTCAGTTGGAGCTGGTCGAACCACTCGTCCAGTTCCGAGATCGGCATGGTGCAGAGCTGCTGGATACTCTTGCCGCCGACGAGTACATAACCCACCTCTTTGCGCAGGTGCAAGCCGTTGCAGACAGGACAGGTGGTCTTGCCTTTATAGCGGGCTAACATCACTTTGTATTGCAGCTTGGAGAACTGCTCTTTCTCCAGTTCTTTGAAGAACGCATGCAGGCCTTTGAAATACTCGTTACCGCTCCATAGCAGCTGTTTCTGCTCGGCAGTCAGGGCGTAGAAAGGTGTGTGGATCGGGAAGTCGAATTTCGCCGCATTGTATATCAACGCATCGAGCCATGGCTTCATCTTCTCGCTCTGCCAGCAGGCGATGGCCTGTTCGTAGATGGTCTTGGACTTGTCGGGCACCACCAGATCGGGGTCTATACCCATGACCGTTCCCACGCCTTTGCACTCCGGACAAGCGCCCACCGGGCTGTTGAAATCGAAGAGGTGCTCGTTGGGTTCGATAAACTGTATTCCGTCCGCCTCAAAGCGCTCGGAGAACACTTTCTCTTTGTTGTTCACCCACACGCGGCACTCGCCGTTGCCCTCGAAGAAAGCGGTCTGTACGGAGTCCGCAAAACGGTTACTCGTTGCCTGCTCATGGTCAACGACTACGCGGTCAACCAACAGGTATGCTTCGTGGCCTTCGATCTTGAGCCATGTCGTATCGTCCAGCCGCACACTGTCGCCGTCGATCATCATTCGGCTGAAACCCTGGCTCTGCCATAAGGCCAGTTGGTCTTTGAGGCTTCGTCCATCCGGCAGCACTATCGGGCTCATCAGGTAGAGCCGTGCGCCTTCTTCCTGCGATTCCATATATTGCACGACGTCTCGAATGGTGTTTCTGCGCACCTCTTCTCCGCTCACGGGCGAGTAGGTGTGCCCGACGCGCGCGTACAATAATTTCAAGTAGTCGTAAATCTCCGTCACGGTACCGACCGTGGAACGGGGATTACGACTTGTTACTTTCTGTTGGATGGCGATTGCCGGAGGGATGCCTTCTATCTTCTCCACCTCCGGCTTTTGCATCCTGCCCATGAACTGTCGCGCGTAAGCGCTAAGGCTCTCCACATATCGTCTCTGCCCTTCGGCATACAGCGTGTCAAACGCCAGCGAACTCTTTCCGCTGCCGCTCACACCCGTTATTACCACCAACTTGTTGCGGGGTATATCTACCGATATATGTTTGAGGTTATGGGTGTCTGCTCCTTCTATGTGAATGTAATCACTCTCCACCGCCTAATGCCTCCTCACGCAGTTTTTCCAAGGCAGCCATCGTCTCTGCATTCGTCGTGTCCAGCTGTAATTGTGTCAGTCTCGGTACACGAATCGGCGTTCCCACATCAATCCTGTTGGCATCGCTGATCACGTCACGGTTGGCGTCGAACAAGTACGGCCAGTAGATTTTCGCTCCGTAGTAACGCTTCGCCATCCATGTCAGCCGGCTTGCTTCGTGCATCGGCTCGGTTGTAATCAGTTCCGGGTACTTGCTGTCCGCCGGGCTCAAGGATCGCGATGCCTCCATCCATTCCGCCATGATCTGCTCCTTCGGGATGCGTCCGTCAGGGATGTTGTCTAAGTTTTCGTTCTCTGTCGCTTCGCCTAATTCGACTTCCGGAGCAGCCTCTTCAGCGGTCTCCACGGTCGCGTCCTCCACGGGCAGGGCATTCTCCGTCGTGTCTGCCACGACTTCGGTCTCGTTCGGTTGGATTAGCGACTGAAGGATGTTTCCTAATTGATGACGAAGGAAGAAGTATCCGACCAACAGGATCATCAGCAGAATTACTATGCAGATGAGTGTATCGCGCAGGAAATGGCTCTTCTTCTTTGGTACCACGGGTTCCGGTTCGGGTTCGGGTTCCGGTTCCGGAACTACAAATACTGGCGCTGGTTCCGGCTCGGGCTCTACAACCGGCTCTGGTTCCGGTTCTACAACGGATTCCGGTTCTACAGCGGGTTCCGGTTCCGTATTCGGACTTTGTCCAAGATCACCTAAGAGATCTACGATCTCCTCGGCCTGGGCGCCTAATTTCTTCAACGGGTCGATCTCTTTCGGCTGTTCGCTCTCTTCGGCCGGCTCTGCGCTGTTGAGCACACTCTTCTCCACCAGCTCTTTCACTCCGGCTTCCGGTGCAAAAACCAATTTGTTATACCCTTCGATTATGATCTCCTCACCGGTATTCACGTTCACGCTCTTACGAGGTGCAACCGCTTGCACTTTGAACGTTCCTAAACCGTTGATCTTGACCTGTTTATCACCCTTCAGAGCCTCTATTAACTGACCCTGTATAGCATTCAGAAATGCGCCTGCTTGCTTCTCGCTTACTCCCGCACGTGCAGCCAACACACGCCGCAAATCGGTCCAACTCAGTTTATCTGCCATAATTAGAGTTTTTTGAATTCATCTTTAATGGTTCCTGCCGGTTTGAACACCAGTTGGTTCTTACTCGGAACGATATTACGTTCTCCTGTGCGCGGGTGCACAATGGCACGCGCCGGGCGCTCCTTTATCTCAAGTGTTCCCAACCCCTGCAACTGGATAGACTTACCGTCCATCAAACTCTCGCGAATGATGGCATTCATCGTGGTCATCAGTTGCTCGGTTTCTTTTTTGCTCAGTCCCGATTTGTCGGCAACCAAGCCTAAAAATTCTTTTGTAAGCATGGTATGTTTGTTATTCTATTTCTCCGTATAGGTCAAACTCCTCCGCCTTGGTGATCTTCACCTCAACGAACTCTCCCACTTTCGCTTTTTCGCTTTTCGCCTTTATCAGCACTTCGCAGTCCACCTCCGGGCTGTCGTACTGGGTTCTGCCGATGAGGTATTCACCTTCCTCGCGGTCGATGATCACTTTCTCGGTCTTGCCCACAAAATGCTGCATCAACTCGCCGCTGATCTCTTGCTGGATTGCCATCAGTTCTGCTGCACGAGCTTCTTTCACTTCCTGCGGAATGTCATCTTGGTAGTGCCGGTTGGCGTATGTACCTTCTTCGTCGGAATAGGCAAAACAGCCCATTCGGTCGAAGCGCATCTCTTTGACCCATGTTTTGAGTTGCTCAAAATCCTCTTCTGTCTCGCCCGGATGGCCGACCAAAAGGGTAGTGCGGATGCAAATCCCCGGCACTTTCTCGCGGATCTTGCGAATGAGCGCATCCTGTTCGGAACGGGTTATATGCCGCCGCATCAAGGACAACATGTGGTCCGTACAATGCTGCAACGCGATGTCCAGGTATTTGCAGACGTTCGGGTGCTTCGCCATTACGTCCAGTAAGTCCTCCGGAAAATCGGTCGGGTAGGCATAATGCAGGCGTATCCATTTCACGCCCTCTATCTGCGCCATCTCGTCGATGAGTTCGGGCAAGAGGTGGCGTTTGGCGATGTCGAGACCATAGCTGCTCAGATCCTGGGCGATGACGTTCAGTTCCTTGACGCCTTGCGACACTAACCACTGCACTTCTGCGAGGATCTCCTCTTTGGGGCGGCTGGTGTGTCTGCCGGTGATCAGCGGGATTGCGCAGTAGGAACACATCCGGTTGCATCCCTCCGAAATTTTCAAATAGGCATAGTGCGAGGGGGTTGTAATATGCCTCTCATAGATGCTGTATGGTCTATGATTAGTCTTATTTGAGTGTGTTCCAATACGGTTTTTCATCTGTTCGAAATCGAATTTGCCATAATAGGCATCGACTTCGGGTATTTCCGTTTCGAGTTCTGCGCGATAGCGCTCGGAGAGACATCCCATGACGATGAGGAGTCTGAGTTTGCCGGCTTTCTTGCGTTCCGCCATCCGGAGGATCATGTTGATGCTTTCTTCTTTGGCATCTCCGATGAATCCGCAGGTGTTGATGACGCATATCTCACCTTTGGGCTCTTCTGGGTCATGCACACAAGTCCATCCGGCCGCTTCCAGCTGCCGCATCACACGCTCTGCATCGACTAAGTTTTTCGAGCACCCTAATGTGATAAAATCTATTTCTCCTTCGCGATACTTCAATGCCTCAATGATTAAATGGCTCAATCTTAGTTCCCGAGGTCGCAGTGGAATTTGATGCGAACAAGGCGCACATGGATCTCGTCGTAGTCGTCTTCACCCAATTCCTCCATGGCTTTTTTGATGTTATCGTTTTCCGCCTCTTTGAAGTACTCGTAGATCTCTTCTTCTTCGTCGGGATCGACCACTTCCTGAATGAAATAATTGATGTCGATCTTGGTTCCGGAGAAGACGATTGCCTCCAACTCGTCCAACATCTCCTCCATGGACATACCGTTGCTCTCCGCGAGGTCGTCCAGATCGACACGGCGGTCGATGGCTTGGATGATCTGTTTCTTTCGGGTGGATTTCTTGGCTACGGTACGTATGCGCAGGTCTTCCGGACGGATGATCTCGTTCTCATCGACGTACTCTTTGATGATCCGGAGGAACTCGTCGCCGTAGCGTTTTGCTTTTGCGATACCCACACCGGGGATGGTCAAAAGCTCTTCCATCGTAATCGGATACGTCGTTGCCATGGCTTCGAGACTCGGATCCTGGAAGATCACAAACGGCGGAACGTCGTTCTTTTTCGCTACTTTGCGACGGATATCTTTGAGGATGGAGAAGAGTACTTCATCGGCTGCAGCACACGTAGCTCCGGCGCCTTCCATGATGGCATCTTCGTCATCCTGAATCTCGATCGGCACTTCGAACTTACCCGGTTTGCGCAAGAATTTCAGACCATCCTTGGTCAGTTTCAGGTCTCCGTACGAATCTACATCTTTCTTCAGCATACCTGCCACCAGAGCCTGACGGATGATGGCGTGTAAGGTGCTTTCCTCCTCGTCGCTTGCGGCGCCGTAGTTCTCCAGTTCTTCGTGGTGATAACTCATGATCTCCGCCGTCTGGTTGCCGTGGAGGATATCTACGATATGTTCGGCTTTGTGGTGTTCGTTCACCTGTTGGATGGTCTCTAAGATCAACTCCAAGAGTTCGCTTGCATCTACCTGTTTATAGGTCTTGCGGCAGTTGTCGCAGTTGCCGCAGTTCTCTTCGTTGTACTCTTCGCCAAAATAGTGCAGCAGCAGTTTGCGCCGGCAGAGCGTGCTCTCCGCATAACTCTGCGTCTCGAAGAGTAGTTGGTTGCCGATGCCGATCTCTTTGGGGGTCTTGTCTTTCTGGAAACGGCGCAGGCGCTCGATGTCATCCGGGGAGTAGAAACAGAGACATATACCTTCTCCGCCGTCACGTCCGGCCCGTCCGGTCTCCTGATAGTAGCCCTCGAGGCTCTTGGGGATGTCGTAGTGTACGACGAAGCGCACATCGGGTTTGTCTATACCCATACCGAATGCGATGGTTGCCACAATGACTTGCACTTCCTCCATGAGGAAGGCATCCTGGTTGGCTGTTCTCGTCTGCGCATCCATGCCCGCGTGATAGGCACGCGCGCTGATTCCGTTTACTTGTAGTACTTGCGCAAGATCTTCCACCTCTTTGCGCGCGAGGCAATATACGATACCGCTCTTGCCTTCCATGCTGCGTATGAAACGCACGAGATCCTTGTCCACGTCGGCGGTCTTCGGCCGTACCTCGTAATAGAGGTTCGGTCGGTTGAAGCTGGATTTGAAGACCGTAGCATCGGGCATGCCGAGGTTCTTCTGGATATCTTTCTGCACTTTCGGCGTAGCCGTCGCTGTCAGCGCAATGATCGGCGCTTTGCCGATACGCTGTACCATACTGCGGATCTGGCTGTACTCCGGCCGGAAATCGTGTCCCCACTCCGAGATACAATGTGCCTCGTCCACGGCGTAGAAAGAGATTTTCACGCCTTTCAAGAAATCCACGTTCTCCGCCTTCTGAAGGCTCTCCGGCGCCAAGTACAGCAACTTTGTCTTTCCTCCTATAACATCATCCTTCACGGCGTTGATCTCACCGCGGCTCAGACTCGAGTTGATAAAATGCGCCACTCCTTCCTCTTCCGAGTAGTTGCGCATCGCATCCACCTGGTTCTTCATCAGCGCTATCAACGGACTGATCACGATAGCCACTCCGTCCATCAGCAAAGAAGGCAGCTGGTAGCACAGGCTCTTTCCTCCTCCCGTCGGCATCAGCACAAACGTGTCATTTCCGGTCATCACATTGCGTATGATGGCTTCTTGATTACCCTTGAACGTGTCGAACCCGAAATAGTCCTGCAACGCCTTCACTAATTCCTCATGTGTTACTTCCATAACCTAAAAACTCAATTTGGCCACAAAAGTACGAAAAAAATATTACATATGCAAATAAAAATCAAAAAAAATCAAAAAATCAAAAAAAATGCATGTCCCTCTTGCATATTCGAAAAAAAAGCAGTAATTTTGTACCCGATTTGTAAAGTACGTTTGCCAAATCGCAAATTTAAGAAATAAAAACATACCATGGTGAAACGAAATTTATCCTTTGCTCAACTCTTCAACCTGAGTTTTGGATTCTTCGGAGTACAAATTGCTTACGCTCTTCAGAGCGCAAATATCTCCCGTATTTTTGCTACATTGGGCGCAGACCCCCACACGCTGAGTTTCTTCTGGATTCTTCCGCCGTTGATGGGTATGATTGTGCAGCCGTTAGTGGGTAAGTATTCGGACAAGACCTGGAATCGTCTGGGCCGTCGTAAACCTTATTTACTCGTGGGCGCGCTCATCGCGGTCGCGGTAATGTTGCTCCTGCCCAACGCAGGTAACTTCACTTTTACGCAGGCTGCTTTCCTCGGTTTGAACGCGGCGATGTGGTTCGGACTCTTTAGTCTGATGTTCCTCGATACCTCTATCAATATCGCCATGCAACCGTTCAAGATGATGGTTGGCGACATGGTAAACGAGGAGCAGAAGGGAACGGCGTATGCGATCCAGTCGGCGCTTTGTAACGCGGGCTCGCTCGTGGGATACATCTTCCCGATTTTCTTCACCTGGATCGGTATCGCCAATACCGCTCCCGAAGGCGTCATCCCGGATTCCGTGAAATGGTCGTTCTACTGCGGCGCAGCGATTTTGATTCTTTGTTCGCTCTATACTTTTGCAACGGTCAAGGAGCTCAATCCTGAGGAGTACGCAGAGTTCCACGGCATTGATTTGAAAAAGAAAGAAGAGAAAGAGGAGGAGAAAGGCTTTATCTCGCTTCTTGCAGAAGCTCCTTCTGCTTTCTGGTCGGTCGGTCTCGTGCAGTTCTTCTGCTGGGCGGCGTTCATGTATATGTGGACCTACTCCAACGGCGCTATCGCTGCCAACTGCTACGGCTGGGACGGTGTGAGCGCTGCCGACGAAGCATTCCAGACCGCAGGAAACTGGGTTGGCGTGGTATTTGCTATTCAGGCAGTCGGTTCGCTGTTGTGGGCAATGTTCCTGCCCAAACTTGAGCATTGGACCGGCAACAAGGGTGCTTACGCTATCTCGTTGCTTGTCGGAGCTGCCGGATTCATCTCCATCTGGTTTGTGACGAATCCGTATGTGCTCTGGCTCAGCTACGCGCTTATCGGAGCAGCCTGGGCAGCTATGTTGGCCTTGCCGTTCACGATCGTGACGAACGCTATCAAGGGCGGAAACATGGGATATTACCTCGGTTTGTTCAACTGTACGATCTGCGTTCCGCAGATTGTAGCAGCATTGTGCGGAGGTTTACTCCTTAAATATATATGCGCGCACGTGCAAGCCGGAATGCTGGTAGTAGCCGGAGTGCTGCTGATACTGGGTGCATGCTCGGTATTTATGATCAAAGAAAAAGAAGATTAAGATAACAAATAATATTAACAAACAAACACACAACATGAGAAACATTTTCCTTTCATTGCGCGCTGTGTTCATGGCTCTGATGCTCGTATCGGGCATGGTGGCTTACGCACAGGTGGCTGCAAATGGTGTGGTGACCGATGCCGCTAACGGCGAGCCCATTATTGGTGCTTCCATCCTGGAGATCGGTACAACCAATGGTACGATTACCGATTTTGACGGTAATTTCTCTCTGAATGTTAAGCCCGGTGCGAAGCTCTCTATCTCGTACATGGGTTATAAGACTCAGGAACTCGCAGCGGGTCCGAACATGAACGTTCGTATGGGTGAGGACACCGAGCTCTTGGACGAAGTCGTAGTTGTCGGCTACGGTGTCGTTAAGAAAAACGACGCTACCGGTTCTGTCACCGCAATTAAGCCGGATGACATGAACAAGGGTCTGGTTACTAACGCTCAGGACATGCTTTCCGGTAAGATCGCCGGTGTGAATGTCACGACTTCCGGTGGTGAGCCGGGTGCAGGAGCGAACATCCGTATCCGTGGTGGTTCATCCCTTTCTGCGTCCAACGACCCGCTCGTAGTCATCGATGGTCTGGCAATGGATAACAACGGTATTCAGGGTGTGTCGAACCCTCTGTCTATGGTTAACCCGAGTGATATCGAGACCTTCACCGTCCTCAAGGACGCTTCGGCAACAGCCATCTACGGTAGCCGTGCATCGAACGGTGTCATCATCATTACTACGAAGAAAGGTGCTGCCGGGTCCAAACCGAAATTCTCGTACGAGGGTAACGGAAGTGCCAGCATCCTGACCAACCGTCTGGAGGTAATGAACGCTGACGAGTATCGCGCTTTCCTGGTAAAGAATGCTGCGGTATATGGCGACAAGGCTTCCGGTCTTGGTCCTCTCACGGGAAAAGGAACCGACTGGCAGAGTGCACTCACCCGTCCGGGTTTTGCCACGGATCATAACTTCTCTGTTACGGGTGGAACGAAGAACATGCCTTATCGTGCTTCTGTAGGTTACACGTATCAGGATGGTACTATCAAGAAATCCAACATGCAACGTGTAACGGCTGCCATTAACCTCAATCCGTCGTTCTTGGACAAACACCTGACCTTCAACCTCAACGCAAAGGGTATGTATATCATGAATACTTATACCGATGGTGGTGGTTTGATAGGTGCAGCATTGGCAATGGATCCGACTCGTCCTATCTACAGCGATGAGCACAAGACGGAGTACGGCGGATATTATCAGACACCGATGGAAATCAAACCGGATGATCAGGGTCGTTACTTTGATACGGAATGGCGTTATATGATTGATACCAACGTGCCGAACAACCCTGTAGCAACTCTGGAAACGAAGGATGATAAGGCAAAAGCAGGTGCGTTCGTAGGTAACCTGGAGGCAGACTATAAGGTTCACGGTTTTGAGGATCTTCGTCTCCATGCAAACTTCGGTGCGGACTATTCGTATGGTATCCAGAATACCTCGATTAACCGCAACTCGTCCTCCAATAACTACTACGGATGGGATGGTTATACGCAGAAGACCAAATACAACCTTCAGTTCAATGCTACAGCGCAATACTACAAGGATTTCAATGATAACCATCACTTCGACGCAATGCTTGGTTACGAGTGGCAGCACTTTAAGAATTGGGGTAACTCCGATGGTAACGGATCATATCCGATGACGTACAATGATGCCGAATTAGGAACTAATAACGCCGGTCAGAAATATAATATCTATCATTCCGAGTGGGCTTCCGAGAACTACCTCGTTTCGTTCTTCGGTCGTGTGAACTATATCGCTCTCAACCGCTATATGGTTACCGTGAATGTCCGCGGTGACGGTTCTTCCCGTTTCGCACGAGGCAAACAATGGGGTGTATTCCCCTCTGTAGCTCTCGGTTGGAAGATTAAAGAAGAAGCATTCCTGAAAGATGTTAACTGGTTAAGCGAGTTGAAACTCCGTCTGGGTTGGGGTATCACCGGTCAGCAGGAAATCGGTCAGGGTGACTATCCGGGTCTTGTGCTCTACAGCCGTAGCCTTGAGCACGCTTCCTACACCCTTGGTGAGGTAGATGCAAACGGCAACTATATCTACTATCAGAGCTATCGTCCGGAGGCTTACAATACCGACCTGACTTGGGAGAAGACGACGTCTTACAACGTAGGTATCGATTACGGTTTCCTCAACGGACGTATTACCGGTGCTATCGAATACTACTATCGTAAGACGAGTGATCTGATTTCCGTAGTAGATGTAGCAGCCGGTATGAACTTCAAGAACCAGGTGGTTTCGAACATCGGTTCGCTCTCCAACCAAGGTGTTGAGTTCTCTATCAACGCAGTTGCCATCGATAACAAGAAACTGAAATGGGATCTGGGCTTCAATATTACCTATAACCAGAACAAGATTCTCAAGCTGACGACCGGTAAGACGGTAGATCCGGAGAATCCTTACTTCGTGGAGACCGGTACTATCTCTGCCGGAGTGGGTAACACTATCCAGCGTCACCAAGAAGGTCTGCCTGCTGCTACGTTCTTCGTATATGAGACCACGGTTAATGATGAAGGCTTCTATGAGATCGTTGACCGCAACCAGGACGATAAGATCGACTCCAAGGACCTCAAGCCGTACCACAACGGCATGGCTCCTGTCACGATGGGTCTTCAATCCAAATGGCAGTTCTATAACTTCGACCTCGGTATTACGCTCCGTTCCAACATCGGTAACTATGTATATAACGATGTTCGCGCAGGCCGTATGAACGGTCTCCAGACGCCGGAGCGTTCGGGCGGTTACACCAACGTTCTTAAAGGAACAGAGACCGAGTACGCACGTATCTCCGGATCGGAGAGTGTTTCCGTCAGCGGCAATGCATATAAAATGGATATCTGGGTAGAGAACGCTTCGTTCCTCCGCATAGATAATATCACATTGGGTTACACCTGGAACAAACCGGCTATCCGCGCCCGTCTCTACGGTTCGGTTTCCAACCCGCTGGTAATCACCGGTTACAAGGGTCTGGATCCTGAGGTATTCGGAGGTATTGATAGAAACATCTATCCGCGTAGCCTTACCGCTCTTGTAGGTGTAAGTCTGCAATTTTAATCAACCTTAAAACAAATTCAACAGTATGAAAAAGATATTTGCAATAGTTGGAGCTGTGTTGATGATGGGCATGACTTCCTGCGTGCATAACTTGAATGTGGAGTCCATTGACCCCAATACCAAGTCCACCATTGACATGCAAGAGCTCTTCGTGAAGTGCTATGCAACGCTGGCACTCACCGGACAGAAAGGTCCTGACGGCAATGGAGACGTAGCCGGTCTGGATGAGGGAACCTCGTCCTTCTATCGAATGATGTTCTCCCTCAACGAGTATTGCGCAGACCAGATTTACTGGATCTGGCCGGATGTAGGCGTGGATGATATCCGTAAAGCAACGTGGAATTCGTCCAACGCACTTGTAAGAGGTGTTTACTCGCGTTTCTATTTTGATATCACGCTTTGCAACCTCTTTATCGACAAGTTCGCAGAGGAGGCAGGTCCGCGTAAGACAGCCGAGGTACGTTTCATCCGTGCCCTCAACTACTACTATCTGCTGGATATGTTCGGCAATGTGCCCAAGGTATGGAAATCCGGCCTTATGGATCTTCCCGAGCAATACCAGCGTGCGGACCTCTACAAAGATCTGATTGCTGAGTTGGAGAGCCTGGAGGGTGATCTGGCTCCGGCAGGCAACCGCGAGAGTTACTACCGCGTAGATCAGGCCGCTGCCTGGCTGCTTCTCTCACGTATCTATCTGAATGCCGCTATCTATACCGGCAAACCCGAGGCGGAGTGCAAAGCGGATTATGACAAAGCCGCTGAATATGCGGACAAGGTCATCAATTCTTCCTATGATCTGGCATCCGAATATCGCTTCCTCTTCATGGGCGACAATGATAACCTCTCTGCGGTCAACGATGCTTACAAAGAGATCATCCTCCCGGTAGGTCAGGACGGTATAGAGACCCAGTCCTGGGGTGGTTCGCTCTTCCTTATCGCTTCCTGCTATACCGGCGGTATGCCGGCTTCGGGAACTACGGAGGCCTGGAAATGTATCCGTTCGCGTGCCCAATTGGTTCAACTCTTTTGCCCGCAATTCAAACGTCCTGTAGAAGCAAAGACCGCCGCAGAGGCAGCTACCGTATATGGAGCATGCGCAGGTGGTCCGGCAGAGATTACCGCTGCTGCCAAAGATGACCGTGCGCTGCTGATCAACTGCAATGGTGATGGCTATGTAACTAATTTCTGGAAGACCCGCGACGGCGATGATTTCTATTCGGGCTGGGGTATTGTCAAGTATAGTAATCTTATGGCAGATCCTACGCGCAATGCACGCGATACCAAGTTCCCGGATACAGACCTTGCTCTCATGCGTAAGGCGGAGGCTTATCTGAACTATGCAGAGGCAGTGCTCCGCGGCGGTGCACAGAAAACCCTGACCTCAGACGAGGCGATCAATACCGTTCGCCGTCGTGCGCATGCGGAAGAGAAATCCGGATACACGCTGGATGACGTTCTCGATGAGCGCGGACGTGAGTTGTATGCGGAAGGTTTCCGCCGTAGCGACTTGGTGCGTTTCCATAAATTCACCGGCAAGGCGTATGCATGGGAGTGGAAAGGCGGCGCTATTCTGGGTGCGCAAGCAGATATCCCGGAGTACCGCAATCTCTATCCGCTGCCGCTGGCTGAGGTAACGGCCAACCATAATCTCAAACAAAACGAAGGCTATTAATCCTTAAAGGAATTAATATTTTATTAACAACAAAACTTTTTTATTAACTTAAATTAAATTCATTATGAAAGCAAGTAAATTTATGGCAATTGTCATGATGGCATGTACCATTTTGGCAGTTGGATGTAAGAAATCTGGCGGTAACGAAGAGCCGGAAATCAAGAAAACTACTCCTGACGTAGCTGCTACTGAGGGCGCAGTAACTGTTGTTTGGCAAATCGCTAACCTCAATGAGCTTTGCGATGAGATCGGTTTCGTATTCGCAGGTAACTACAACAACTGGAATACCACTGATGTAGATGCAATGGCTCATTTTAAGAAAATTGAGGGCTACGATGACTGGTTCATGGTAGTAATTCCTTTGGTAGAGGGCGTTGATCACCTTGAGGGTAAACCCTGCGCACTGCAGAAGGATGGTACTTTCGAGAGCTCTTGGGCTAATCAATGGATCGGTACAGAGGAGCATCCGTGCGAGATTATCGGTGGTTCTGCTGAGCTCCAGACCGAGTATGAGGTTGAGTCCAAACTCGTTTGTGCTCCTGAGGCTGACGTAGTTTACGTTAAATCGTATGCCTTCAAGACCAACCCGTGCGTTGATGCAGTGTTCGATCAAGTTACCTTCAACCTGACCGTTGAGGTTCCTGTAAAAGATGGTGGTACCGTTTACATTGTAGGTGATGCATTTGAGAAATCTTGGGATCAGACTGCATACCCGATGGAGGGCGCCGGCAAGAACTGGTCAATCACTCTTCCGGCTATCGTAGGAAAAGAGTACAAGTTCTGCGTAAACGCTGACTGGGCTAACGACCAGATGATTCTCGACACCGAGAAAGATTGTATCGTAAAGGCCGGCAACATGAAGGTTGACTTCACCACCATGGAACCGAACGTTTACGGCTTCATGAACTTCGGCGTTGACAGCTCTATGCTTTGCAAAGAGGAAGTTGTTGAGGGCGTTATGTACATCAAGTGCGCCGGTAACGGTTGGACTTGGACGCAAATGACCGTTGATCCGGATGACAACACCAAGTTCACCTATGAGACTACAGCTACTGATGTTAATAACATCGGTGCTAACATCGGTGTTTCTGATGCTGCTGACGGACAGTGGTATCCGCTGGAGGCTGGTGAGATTGCAGAAGGTGACGCTATCGTTTACACCTTCGTTTCTACCGAAGGCGCAACCGGTACTCTTACTGTAGCTAAAAAGTAATCACCGGAAACGGCAAACAATCAGCCATGCATGGCTGATACATAAGAATAGCCCGGGCATTTGCCCGGGCTATTTTTTGTAGTTACAGAGAACTTACAGAGTACTTACGTTGGCTTTGACTGTCGGTTGACCGTCGTTTGACCGTCGTTTGACCGTCGGGATTGGACTTACTTTCGACTCACTTTCGGCTCACTTTCGGCTCATTTTGGAGTGTGCCAAAACTGTTGGGCGACGGGAGGGGAATTTGGTTTTACTTCATGCGGAAGTTTCCCAAGGAACCTTTGCGGATGATGAAGGTGCATTGGCCGGCAAAGGCGTGCATCTGAGGTGTTACGAAGCTGTCCAGACAAGCGGCGTCTCCGTTGGCAACGGCGACAAAGCCTTCGCCTTCGTAGGAAATGAGGTTATTGGCAAAGGGGCAGAGGTTGCCTTCCCGATCGACCACCTTGACGGTCATGTAGTATAGTTCGTCAGGATTCTCGCCGGCGTTGGCACATTCTACGACCAAGTGGTGGGGTTTGGAGGCTGTGCGGATCGTTTGGCGCGCCGCTTCTTTGCCGTTGGTATCGTAGGCCACGACTTCGATCTTTCCTTTCTTATAGGGGATGTCGAACCACATGAGGCGGTAGCGCGGTAAGAGTTCCGGCCGCGGGGCAGAACCCCATTCGGGAATCTCGAATTTGCCGACTTGCGGCATTTGGCTCACACGCGCTGCCTTGTTTCCTTTGGGTTGCGGGAGAGTTACGGAGAGGTCGCCTTTGGCGAGCTGCTCGGTCTCTTCGGGGGTCGCATGGCGGAGTCTGCCAAAACTCTTTCCGTTGACGAAGAGTTCCGCTTCGGGGTAGGAGGTATAGCAGAAAACAGGCACTTTGTCGCCTTTCTTCCAGTTCCAGTGCGGGAGCAGATGCAGGGTCTCGTCGGCTTTGTTCCACTGACTGCGATAGAGCCAGAAACGGTCTTTGGGCAGGGACGCGAGGTCGATGATGCCGAAATAGGAACTGTGGCTGGGCCATGCGTCGGTGTCGTACGGCGAGGGTTCGCCGAGGTAGTCAAAACCTGTCCAGACGAATTGTCCGAGAGTCCAAGGGTAGTCATCCTGCAGTTGGAAATCCTGCTCGGGGAGACCCGACCACGCGCAGTACTCGAGGTCGTAACCGGAGGACTGGTTGTCGGAGTAGAGTTTGTCGGGCTGGATGACGGCAGGGATCTTATACACGCCTCTGGAAGAGACGGTAGAGGAAGTCTCGGAGCCGAGAATCATCTTCTGCGGCAGGTTCTCGTACGCCTCTATATATCTGCCTGTGCGGTAGTTGAAACCCGGTAGTTCGACCGCCGCGCCGAAGCCATTATGGATGACGTGCATCGCCTGGTCCATGCCGTTCGTTACAGGCCGCGTGGGGTCGAGTTGATGGAAGAGAGCCTGCAACTCCTTCACGATGCCGATACCGTCCGGCAGGACTTGGTTCCAGACCTCGTTACCGGAGGACCAGAGCATGACGGAAGGGTTGTTGCGGAAATGCTTGACCATGTTGGTGATGTCCCATTTCCACCAGTCGTCGAACTCCACGTGGTAGTCATTGTCGGTCTTGCCGTGGTTCCAGACGTCGAAAGGCTCGACGCAGAGCATGATTCCCATCTCGTCGCAGAGCTCCACGAGTTCCGGCGCGGGCATGTTATGACTCGTTCGGACGGCGTCGCACCC
The DNA here is from genome assembly GCA_002372695.1 of Bacteroidales bacterium UBA3717. Lineage (GTDB taxonomy): Bacteria > Bacteroidota > Bacteroidia > Bacteroidales > Paludibacteraceae > Colicola. The sequence goes on along the minus strand of DFHS01000023.1, from coordinate 9,496 downwards.
CATCTCTTTGAGCATGGTCAGCTGGTGACGCAGGGCATCCTTATGAATCGCCACGCCGAGCGGGCCGAGGTCATGATGGAGGCACACGCCCTTGAACTTACGGGTCTCGCCGTTGAGCTGAAAACCGTGCTCAGGAGTGTAGCTGACAGAGCGGATACCAAAGTGGGTGTTCACTTCGTCGATGATCTCCTTGTTTTTATAGACGCGCGTGCGCGCCGTGTAGATATTCGGCGTCTCAGGGCTCCATAACTGCGGGCTGCGGATGTCCGTCGCCCCTTCCTGTCCGTCGATGGTGGCTACCACTTTGCCGTCGAAGAGAATGTCCGTGCGGACGCTGAACCCCTCATTCATCAACTCTTTCACTCTTTCACTCGTTAACTCCTCCACACCGTTTTGTAGCTCGGCGGCGAAGGTGATCTGCGCAAAATCCTTGCTCACTTTAGGCGTCCGGATGAGGATACCGAAAGTCGGGATATGCACGGGATGGCTCTCTACGAGATGTACGTTGCGGTAGAGTCCTGCGCCCGGATACCAACGGCTCTGCTGGGGTTTGTTCTCCAGAAAGACATCGATATCCACGGAGTCGGAGGTGATGAGGCGGGGGAGGATGTAACAATCGAAAGTGTTGTAGCCATAGGGCCAATAGACCATCTCTTCGCCGTTGACATAGACGTCGGCATGGCTCATGGCACCATCGAAGACGAGGGTGTAGAACTTGTCCTTATTGACTTTGACGCGTGTGCGGTAGTGCGCCTTGCCCATCCACGGAAGTCCACCGCTGCGCCCGGTTTTCCAGGTTGCCTCGTTCTCTCCGTTCTGTACGACAATGACTTTCTGGAGGTCGTTCTCGCGGTCAAAAGGTCCGCTGATTGCCCAGTCGTGAGGGATGGTCACTTCGCGCCAAACGGTATCGACTTGCGGCATCTGAGCCGACGGCTCCTGGCGGAACTGCCAGGAGGTCAGGAGGGTGCTAATCGCTAATAAAATGCAAAGCATCGGGTTAGGGGGTTAGGGGATTAGGAGGTTAGAGGAAACGGTATTCGGTTATCTCGTCGAGTTTCTCGCCGGGACGGAGAATGATATTCGGGAAGGAGGGATGATTGATGCTGTCAGGCCAGTTCTGCGCCTCGAGACAAACGGCGTGCTGCTCGTCGTAGAGTTTGCCGTTCTTTCCTTCGTTCTTCTCGATCCAGTTGCCGGTATAGACCTGCAGGCCCTTCATCGTCGTCCAACACTCCATAGTCCTTCCGTCGGCTTGGAGGGTAGCGGCGTGGCGGAGCTCTTTGGGTGCGTCTCCGTCGCAGAGACACCAGTTGTTGTCGATACCTCTGCCCGGCTCGAAGAACTTGTCGTGGATGCGGTCTCCGATGCGCACGGGCTGGCGGAAATCCATCGGTGTGCCCTCTACGGGGAGTATCTCTCCGGTCGGACAAGCGGTGTCGTCAAAGGGGGTGTAGCGGTCTGCGAATACTTGCAGAATATGCTCATCCACGCGTCCGCCGTCTTCGCCCGCAAGGTTGAAGTAGGCATGGTTGGTCATCGCCACAAGAGTGGGGGCGTCGGTCTTCGCCTCATAATGAATGACGAGGCGGTTGTCCTTTGTCGCGGTGTAAGTGACAAAGATGTCCACGTTGCCGGGATAGCCTTCCTCGCCGTCTTTGGCGCGGTAGCGGAGTTTGATCTCATAGATACTCTGCTCGACGACCTCCCATATCTTCGCGTTGAATCCCTCCACACCGCCGTGCAGGCTGTTCGTGCCGTTATTGACGGGGAGTTGGTAGGTCTTGCCGTCGAGGGTGAACTTGCCGTCTTTGATGCGGTTGGCTACGCGGCCGCAGATGGCGTTGAAATAGGTCTCTTTGGTTCGCCACTCCTCCGCTGTGCGGAAGCCAAGGACGATATCCTTGACTTCCCCTTTGCGGTTGGCTACCAGCAGTTTGGTGATTTTCGCGCCGAGATTCGAGATCTCCGCTTTGAGACCACCGCTGCTCTTAATCGTATAGAATTGGATGGGTTTCATAAAATGAATAATTATCAATGTACAATTTACAATTCACAAAGCGTCCTAACGGCTTTTGTACAAACATAAAAGATAGTACGAATCTTAAAACATTGTACCAAACTCATAGAGCCCTTTGTCCATTGTACATTGTGAATTGTTAATTAAGCCAAACGCATCACGCCGTCTCCGATTTCTGCTACATAGAAATCGGCTTTGAGGCCGGTTTTCTTCTCGTACTCAGCGCCGACGAAAGCTTTGAAGCGGTCGATAGCTTCTTCTTTGACGAGGCTGACGGTGCATCCACCGAAACCGCCACCGGTCATACGGCTACCGAGTACGCCTTCTACCTGCCAAGCGGCTTCTGCGAGAGCATCGAGTTCAGGACCGGTCACTTCATAATCGTCGCGAAGGGAGACATGGCTGGCGGTCATCAGTTCGCCGAAATACGCGATCTCGCCTTTCTTGAGCGCCTCAACGGCTGCTGCGGTACGTGCTACTTCGCCTACGACGTGGCGGGCACGCTTCTTGGCAATCGGGTCGGTGATAGCGGATTCCACTTCTTTCCAGTCGTCCTCGGTCAGCTCAGCAAGGAACTTGATGGGTTTCACTTTGCTGATCTGCTCCACGGCGGTGTGGCATTGGCGGACGCGGTCGTTGTACGCGCCGCTGTCCAGATGATGCGGGCTGTGGGTATTGGTGATGACCACTTTGATGCCATCCAGTTTGACGGGCACGTGCTCGAACTCGAGGGTGTCGCAGTTGAGGTGGATAGCATGATCTTTCTTACCCTGCGCACTCGCGAACTGATCCATAATACCGCACATCACGCCGGCGTACTCATGCTCGCAAGCTTGGCCGATGAGAGCCAACTCCGTGCGGTATTTCTTGTCGTCCGGATCTTTCCAACCCATCTCTTCGGTGAAGGCGCGTGCGGTCACCACTTCCATGGCAGCGGAACTGCTCAGACCGGCTCCTGCGGGCACGTTACCATAGTAGAGCAAGTCGTAACCGCTCTCCAGTTTCGCCTCCGGATGGCGGCGACGGATGATCTCGATGCATCCCAGCGAGTAGTTACACCAAGCGCGATCAGGCTGCGGAGCGATAGCGTCCATCGGAATCTCATACACCTGCGGCATGTTCAGCGAATGGAACCGCAGTACGCGGTCGTTATTCTTGGCGATCAAGAGCCATGCGCCGAAACTGAGAGCACAAGGAAAAACAGCGCCGCCGTTGTAATCGGTGTGCTCGCCGATAAGATTGACACGACCCGGGGAGAAGAAGATTTTCTGAGCTTTCTGATGATAGGCTTGCTCAAATGCCTGTTTCATTTCTTGTGTTGTCATAGTAGTGGAAAAATGAGAGTTTAACTAAAAATAGCGTGCAAAGGTACGTTTTTTTTTTCAAATATGCAAGTTTTTATTGAAATATGCAATAAAAATAGTAAGAACTCTTGCATATTCGGAAAATTTGTTGTAACTTTGTGGCGAGTTTTAAAAATAGACTTAATTTAACCCTCAAATCTATAAGCGTATGAGACTCGAATTTTTACTCTATTCCTTACTGTTTATCCTCATTGGATTGATGTTGGTGTCCTTCTTCCTGGTATGGAAGTGGTTTGACGCTCGTGACCGGCTGAAAGTCGTGCGTGAAGTGACGCGTGAGCAGACGATTCATGCGATCCGCCATGCGCATAACAAATGCCGCTGGTTGTTGTATGTCAGTCTGCTTTTGGCGATTGCCTATATCCCGATACCTTTCTATTTGCAGGATTTCTATGGCACGTTGGCTTATCCGGCAGTAGTGATTCTGGCGGATCTGTTGCTACTCATCGGGCTTCGTTCCCGTCGGAATGCTTATATGGCTTCCATCGACGAATACGTGAATGAGAATGAGGAGCACGTGCGTGAGGCAGCGGCGGCCCGTGAGCAGCAACGCGAGCAATGGAGACGTGAGGCGGCTACTCTCAATCCGCAGGCGGAGGCGCTTATCAAGGAGACGCTGGGCGATGATTATGAGGTTTGGTACCAGCATGATATTCTCACCGGAAGAAATATCCTCGCGAACCGGGAGTTGGGGCTTTTGTTTGCCCAGGGAATCGTTATTCCTTTCTCGGAGATCATGGAGGTGCGCATGGGACGCAAGGACCTGAAGCTCGTGACATCCGATAGTATGCATCCGTTTATCACGCTGGATTTCGGCGCACTGCCGATCAACCCGGAGACCGGAAACAAGTACATGGACGAGATCGCTACGGAGATCCAGAAACTCATTCCGTAATACACAGTCATATACCATAAAAAAAGAGGCTCGAGGGCCTCTTTTTTGTGTATATCGTGCATATGTACGATTAGTAGGATTCTTCCGCGTTGGGGAAGGAGCTGTCTTTGACTGCGTTGACGTATTCGCTTACGGCGGATTTGACGTCCTGAGCGAGGGTCGCAAAATGGCGGAGGAACTTGGGTTTGAAGCCTTGGTTCAGCCCTAACATGTCGTGGAGCACGAGGACTTGTCCGTCGCAACCATTGCCGGCGCCGATGCCGATAACCGGACAGGAAACGGCTTTCGTTACTTTCTCTGCGAGAGCCGCAGGGATCTTCTCCAGGACGATAGAGAAACAGCCGGCTTCGTCCAGGAGTTTGGCGTCGTGGAGCAGTTTGGCAGCCTCTGCCTCTTCTTTGGCGCGCAGGCCGTAACCGCCGAACTGATTGACGCTCTGCGGCGTCAGACCGAGGTGTCCCATGACGGGTACGCCGGCTTGGATCATGTGGCGGATAGCAGGAAGGATCTCTTCGCCACCCTCGAGTTTGACGGCATCGCAACCGGATTCCTTGAGGATCTTGATGGCGTTGCGCACGGCTTCCTCTTCGCTCACCTGATAACTGCCAAACGGCATGTCGCAAACGACGAGCGAGTGCTGCGCCGCACGGACGACACCTTTGGTGAGGAAGATCATCTCATCCACGGTGATAGGCAGCGTGTATTGGTTGCCGCAAACGACGTTGCTGGCGCTGTCTCCCACTAAAATCATATCAATCCCTGCCTCATCGACGAGAGAGGCAAGGGTAAAATCATAACTTGTTAGCATGGCGATCTTCTCGCCGTTAGCCTTCATCTGACGCAGTTTGGAAGTCGTCATTCGGCTATTTTGTACATGTACAGACATTGTTTATTTGTTTTTTAGAATGATCCAGATAATAATCGGCGCTCCGAACAAGGCACTGATGGTCGATATCGGCAGCGGATAGACAAACAGCGAACACAACACATCGCAAATCAGCAGCAGCCCGGCGCCGATGAGAGCACACGCAGGGATGGTGATGCGGTGGTTGGAGGTCTGAAAAATCCCCCGTGCGATATGCGGAACCGCTACGCCGATGAAGGCGATGGGTCCGCAGAAAGCCGTCACGCCGCCGGCTAAGAGACCGGTCGCGAGGACGATATACAGCCTCGTGCGCTCAACGTGGATGCCCAGTCCGCGGGCGTAGTCTTCGCCTAAGAGCAGACCGTTCAGCGGCTTCATCGCCAGGATGACAAAGAGCGTGCCGAGGAGCAGGATAGGGAGCAAGAGCCGCATGTCTGCCCAACTGACGCTGCTGAGCGAACCGAGCGTCCAGACGATGAAGAGTTTCAGCGCATCGGGGTTGGCGAAGTTCTGCAGCAGGCTCACTAACGCGCCGGCGATGGAGCCGAACATCATACCCACAATCAGCAGGCTGACATTACCCGTCACACGCCGGCTGACCGCCAGGACCAGCAGTAAGACACCTGTCGCGCCGATGCACGCGGCTATCGGCAGCATCATCACCATCGTTGCGGAGCACATCGTCAGGAAGGCTACGCCCAGACTCGCGCCGGACGAGACGCCTAAGGTATAAGGTCCGGCAAGAGGGTTGCGGAAGAGGGTCTGCATGATCAGTCCCGAGACAGAAAGCGCCGCGCCGGCAAGAACCGCCGTAATCGCTTTCGGGATACGGATGGCATGCAGGATATTGTGCTCCATGACACTCAATGTGTCAAACGGCCACAGCCAAATGCTGCCGCTACATATATCCAGGCAAAAAAAGAGCGCCAGAAGCACGCCCAACCCTATGAATATTCCTGTGTTTCTCTTCATCGTTTGCAAAAACGATGCAAAGGTACTGCTTTTTTTTGAGATATGCAAATTTATGCCGATTTTCTATCATTTTTCTTTCTCCCTAACCTCAGCGCAACGTCAGCGCAAGGTCAGCTGATTTATGACCATTTGAACCGATGTTGAAACGAGGTTGACAGGTATTTGCACAGTATTATGACGTTCACGATGCGTAATAATCGTGCCCATTGGGGCTAAGAACGACATGCGAACGAGAATGGAAGTGAAATAGAAGCCATATATCATCAATCGGGCGATTCATTCTTTGAGCCGCCCGATTTGTTTCTTTGTACTTTGTACTTAGTCCCTTGGTCACTTTATTTGACTTCCTGTCCCGTTATGGTATAGGTTTTGTCGCCTCGGAGGATGTAAACATGGTCATTGCGGAGCACTTTGCTACATTGTGCATTGTTGCTTTGTACGTTCTCCACACCGGTTGAAATTTCATCGGTAGTAGTGAATGAGCCGGAGAGGGTTTCTATCACTTCATCGGTATCATCGTGCGCCACAAACTCATAGTTGTACGTGGTGTTCGGATCAAGACCTTCCACGGTGAAATTAAAGCCGTCTGTCTGAGCCGGAGCGGTTGTGCGGTTTCTTCCGGGAGCCAAGGCTATACCCAAGAGGTGTCCGGTGGAGTTGAATAGTATCTTACAAACCACGCGACCGAAGAGATCGCGGATAACCAGTTCGTACGTCAGAGCCCCTGTGATATATGGGAAATTAACCGCAGCAGTCGTACTACCCGGTACGACAGACACATCATCATGCGTCGTGGGATTGTCCGTCGTGTATGTTGCGCGAAGAACGATACCGCTCTCACTATCTACGCTTTCTGTGAGCCAACCTGCAAAAGTCTTGCCGCTAATCATCGGCGCAGCAGGCAAATGCAAATCCACGTTCTCCGAACCGATAATCTCACCGTCTTCGGCTTTGTAGATAACCGTTCCGCCTATTTTGTCATAAACAGCGATGGCATAAGTTGTGTCAATAATATGCTCAATATCCGTCGTCCATCCGGTAAACGTGTATCCCTCGCGGGCAGGTACTTCCGGCTCCTCTGCGCCCATACCGTTTCTAACATACTGCCGGCTTAATACTTTTCCATTGTAATTCAAGAAAATAACCGGGAATTTATTCTCAGTAACTATCACATAATGAGTAACGATACTATCACAACCAAAGATCGAGCGTAAGGTGTCGTTAAAATAATCAGTTTCGGTAGGATATATAGTATGCTGCCAAGGAAGGCCTTCGCTAATAATAACGGGGTCGCCACGTTCAATAGTGATTGTATCTAAAATTTCACTTGGCCATCCTCCTCCGTACCTTTGGCAATCAAAGATAGCGGTTAAATACAAATCTCCCAAAATGTTGATTTCACGTGGATTGTCCGTATTTCCATCTGACCATCTACTAAATTGAAAACCTTCGCGCGGAATAGCCGTTACGTTTATTGATTCTCCATAGGAAATTGTAGTATCTCCTGCGTAACCATACTCTGCTTTGGTATAGCCATGCATATAATTATCAGGCACGACCTGAACATGGTATTCTTGTTCAGAAACAACCGCTGTAACAGTATCACTTGAATATAGACATAACGTATCTTGATTAAGTACCTTTCCGTCTTTATCTTCCCATCCAATAAATCGATATTCCGGGGTTGTATGCCCGATTAATCTCCACAAGTTGTCTTCTGCTTTGTAAGCATACACAAGGTATTCTGAATAGTCGAATGAAGAGGAATAAAAGAACGCGGTATCATAATCATTTCTTATAGCAGCTTCGCTTAACCAACGTCCATAGTTGTCTTTCAATTCAATATATATTGGTAACGATATAGAAGGGTATCCTCCTATAGGTAGAATATTGGTAAAGTCTTTCCACTGGTCAGCGGCTTTGTATAAATCTATACTTTCAGCCGGAACATAAAGAGGAATGGATTTGTCGATATAACTAAATACATTATTTCCTAATGTCGGTGGAGTGGTTGCTTCGCAAGTGAGAGAGGCTAAACCGGTGCAACTCTCGAAAGCCCAATCTCCAATTGACCAAACACTTTCGCTAATTATTACAGATTCCAAATTGCTGCATCTCCCAAACGCTAAACGTCCGATTTTACCAATTCCATTAGGCATAATCACCTCTGTCAAGTGATTGCAATTCAAAAATGCATAATCCTGAATTTCCAAAAGATTCACTGGCAGTTCTATGCTATATAGATAGTTGCTATTCTCAAACGCATATTTACCTATATGCTCAACATGCGAATCAACTATATAATGTTCATTCTTTTTGCCTGCAGGATATTGAATAAGTGTTTTTAGATTCTTGCTATACAATACTCCTTCAAATGCAGCATAATTCGGATTCGATTCATGAACAACAATATGGGTCATTTTCTTACAACCCGCAAAGGCTCCGTATCCTATATTCACAACGCTGGAGGAAATAGACGCGGAGATTAAATTAGCACAAGTATCGAAAGCAAAACTTTTGACCCCAGTGACACCATCTTCTATTAATACTAGTTTAAATTCGGAAGATGAATAAGGGTAAGCATGCCAAGGAGATGAAGTCATTTCTCCCATACCACTAATCGTAAGTGTACTATCTTCCACGTTTAAGGACCATGTAAGATTAGCGCCACAAGTACCAGAGTGTATCTCTGCATGAAGTGTTCCTAAACTTATCATTAAGATAAGTAATAAAGTAAAAGATTTGAGTTTCATGAGTTATTTTAATTTAATTGTTAATTTTATTGACTTCTACAATGGTTGCAATATCCACATTAAAATTCTGTTTTGGATGTACTCCAAATTGTACTAGAAAACCTATACATGGATATTTACCTACACATGTATTGATACCGTGTAGAATATTATTAAGAACAATATTTTTTAGCTCTAAAGGCAATTCAAATGCTATTATTGTTGCTTCAAAATATTTTTTGCCATCTACACAGATGGGTTCTTTTAATGTAATACCGAGCGCATGATGCTTATTCATACATTCGTTATACATCCATTCTATTGAATACTTACCCATTTTCTTATTTTATTATATTTAAACAAAAAGTGTGAACTTCTGAATATTGGTCAATTCGGGCTTCGACTCCCATGACTTCCAATATATACAGAAAGTCCACACTCATCGTGCGAACATCCGCTATATTAGGAAAGTCATTACAATTGTCGAAGATTGAATTGATCCTTAATAAAGCAAATGCTTATTTTAAGCGCACGCTTGCGCCTATATGATTATTCACCGCTTTTTTGCGCTGTCGGTGACAACGATAGTACTAACCTTCAATTACACCTGCGTGTAACTGTTCTACCGGGAATACCAAATCCCAACTC
>DFHS01000034.1:0-19392 GCA_002372695.1 Bacteroidales bacterium UBA3717 | reverse complement strand
GTTTTTCGGGTAAGCAGACAGACCTTTCTCGCCTTCTTTCTCGTAAATCAGGCTCCATGTTTGCAACTCTCCATGGAGAACACCGAGTTGCTTACTCACTGATTGAACGGACATCCCCGATTGAAGCAATTTTAACGCTTCCATTTTGACCGCTAAGGGCACTTTCTTGCTCATAATAAACCAATTAAAGTGTCCAAAAAATTGGGGTCAGTACAGCCGAGACAAGCCTGACATAGGCTGAATATCCCGCTAATCACGCACTAATCACCAGCTAATCACGCGCTAATCACGCGCTAATCACGCGCTTTTTAAACGTTTTAATACTAACAAAACTCTAATTCGGATGTAACTGTTGCGGGAATTAGTTCAAATTGATGCGGGAGATTAGTGCAAGTCTATATGGAAAATTACTCCAGATCGATGTGCTCCGCTTGGACGGGGGAGGAGAGGAAGAGCGATGCGGATTGCGAGAAGCGGTCCGCATTTTCTGTGGTCAGGTAGTGGCAGGAGCCAATAGGGGAGAGCTGGGACTCGTACTCCGGATGACGAAGGAGATAATCGGCGAGGGAACGAGCTACCAGTGAGCCTTGGGAGATGACCTCGATTTTTCGAGATATCGAGTTATCGACAGATCGAGATATCGAGCTATCGATAGATCGAGAAGTCGAAGGGAGAGTCTTCTCCAGCCAGGCGTTGATCTTCGGCAGCAACAACGGGTAGTGCGTGCAGCCGAGAATGAGGGTGTCGATGAGCGGGTCCTTCTCTAAAATCTGCCGCAGGTAGAGATCGACAAAGTAGTCTGCGCCGGGGTTGAGATGCTCGCCGTTCTCGATTAATGGCACCCAGAGGGGACAAGCCTGTTGGGTAATTGATAATTGACAATTGACAATTGACAATTTCTCTAATTCGAGGACGTAGCTCTCGGAGGAGACGGTAGCAGGCGTGGCGAGGATGCCTATGTGGCCTGTCTTGGTGATTGAGGGCACGGCTTCCACGGTAGGACGGATGACGCCCAAGACATTTAGAGACCGTCCTTCGGACTGACAGAATACAGACCGCTTCCAGGTGTGACCCAGACCGTCCTCCGGACTGACAGACCGAAGAAGAGGCAGGTCCTTTTGCTGAATGGTTCGCAAGGCTTTTGCGCTCGCGGTATTGCAGGCTAAGATGACCAGCGCGCAATCTTGGGAGAAGAGGTATTTGACGGCTTGGAGGGTATAGCGGTAAATAACATCGAACGAGTGCGTGCCATACGGCGCACGGGCGTTGTCCCCCAGGTACAGATAGTCGTACTGAGGTAACTCCCGGCGGATCGCTTCCAAGATGGTCAAACCGCCATAACCGCTGTCAAAAATACCGATTTTTGCCATAATTCGCTGCAAAAGTACTACTTTTTTTGCAAATATCCAAATTTTTCTTGCGTATATCAGAAAAAAATTGTATCTTTGCACGCTAAAATGTGAAAATTACAATAAATTGTAAAAAATAATTAAAAATATACGTATATGAAATTCAATGTTTCGAGTTCAAAACTCTTTTCCCAATTGCAGGCTGTGAGCCGCGTGATTAACAGTAAAAATGCGCTTCCGATTCTGGATGACGTGCTGTTTGATTTGGCGGGCAACGAGCTGCGCCTGACGGCTTCCGACGGCGAGACCACCATTCGTACCTCCGTAGAGGTAGAGGGCGTAGAAGGCAGCGGCAAAGTGGCTTCGGCGGCTAAACTGTTGTTAGAGACCCTCAAGGAGTTCAGCGAGCAACCGCTGGCCTTCACCATCGACGAGAATAATTTTGCGGTGAACATGGTCAGCCAGAACGGTACCTATTCGTTTGTCGGCGTGAACGGCAACGAGTATCCGGAGATGCCGGAGGCTGAGGGTGACGCAAAGGTGGTGAACATGCCTGCCGGCGTGCTCCAGAGTGCGATTGAGAAGACGATCTTCTGTACCGCGGACGATGAGTTGCGCCCTGTGATGAACGGTATTTTCTTCGACATCGCCGAGGACAAAGTGACGATGGTAGCTACCGACGCGCACCGTCTGGTTCGTTACACGAACGAGGGTGTGAAAGCCGGCGTGGCTGCAAGTTTCATCCTGCCGAAAAAACCGGCCAACCTCTTGAAGAACCTTCTTGCGAAGGCTGACGAGGATGTGAAAGTGACTTTCGGCGCCAAGAACGCGCGCTTCGAGTTCGGCAATACGATTGTGGTTTGCCGTCAGATCGAGGGCCGCTTCCCGAACTATAACGCCGTCATCCCGCAGGCGAACCAGAACGTCGTAACCATCGACCGCCAGACCCTTATCAACGCTTGTAAGCGTGTGGCGGTCTTCGCTAACAACGGTACCGCACAGCTGCGTCTGGCGCTGAGCGAGAACCAGATCAAGATTTCTGCTCAGGACATCGATTTCTCGACCAGCGCAGAGGAGACAATCGCATGCGACTACAACGGCACGCCGATGGCGATCGGTTTCAAGGCACCGTTCCTCATCGACTTGCTCAGCTCCATCGCTTCCGCAGATGTCCTGCTGAAACTGGCTGACCCGGCTCGCGCAGGTCTGATCCTGCCGGCGGAGAACGAGGAGAACGAAGATGTCCTCATGTTGCTGATGCCGATGTTGCTGAACGACTAATTGTATGTACCGCAAATTATCGCGACAAGAGATCGCGCAGTTGGAGGCACAGGGCTGCTCCGCGGAGAACTGGGCGGAGATAGAGGTGGCGCAGGATTTTGATGCGCAATACGTGCATCACACCCGTTTCTCCGGTCATAACCGTCTGGGAGCTTTCAAAAGGGAGATAACCCTGCCGGGTGGGCTGAAGATCCATTCGGGCATCTATAACGCCACTTTGCATAATTGCGAAGTGGGCAATGATGCGCACCTCTATAACATCCATAACTATATCGCCAACTATCACATCGGCGACAACACCTGTATCGAGAACGTCAACGCCATCCTCGTGGATCGCAAGACGACTTTCGGCAACGGGGTTCGCGTGCCGGTGATGAACGAAGGCGGCGGACGGGAGATTCCGATTTTCAATGAGCTCTCCGCCAGTCTGGCATATATCCTGACGCTGTATCGTCACCGCCCGGCGATGATTCATGAGTTGGAGCGCCGCATCGACGAGTACGCCGAGGCGCAGGCCTCCGATCATGGTTACATCGGCAACAACGTACACATCCTCAACTGCGGTTCGATCAAGAATGTCAAGGTCGGCGATTTTGCCGAACTGACCGGTGTCAGCCGCCTCAAGAACGGAACGATCAACTCCAACGAAGCGGCTCCTGTACGACTCGGCAGTGGTGTCAAGTGTACGGATTTTATCATCGCTTCGGGTGTGGAGATCGGCGACTCGACGCTGGTGGACAAGTGCTTCGTGGGGCAGGGATGCATCTTCGACAAGCACTACTCCGCGGGCGAGAGTCTGTTCTTTAGTAACTGCCAGGGCATGCACGGAGAGGCTTGTGCGATTTTCGCAGGTCCTTATACCGTGACCCACCATAAATCAACTCTGTTGATTGCCGGTATGTTCTCTTTCCTGAACGCCGGTTCGGGTTCCAACCAGTCGAACCACATGTACAAACTCGGTCCGATTCACCAGGGTATCGCCGAGCGCGGCGCGAAAACGACCAGCGACAGTTATCTGCTCTGGCCGTCCAAAGTGGGCGCGTTCTCCCTTGTCATGGGACGTCACACCCACCATGCCGACACTTCCGACCTGCCCTTCTCGTATCTCATAGAGAACAACTCCGATTCATACCTCGTGCCCGGCGCGAACCTGCGTACCGTAGGTACGATCCGTGACGCGCAGAAATGGCCGAAACGTGACAACCGCAAGGATCCGCATAAACTCGACCAGATCAATTTTAACCTCCTGAGCCCTTATACGGTTCAGAAGATGTGGCGCGGACGCGAGGTTCTCAACGAGCTCGAGGCGCTCAGCGGCGAGAACACCGAGGTCTATGGTTACAGGAACTGTAAGATCCGCAACTCGTCCCTCAAGCACGGACGCGAACTCTATACCATCGGCATCCAGAAATTCCTCGGAAACAGCCTCATCAGCCGGCTGGAGAAGAAGGAATGGAAGACGCTCGAAGAGGTGCGTGCGGCCTTGCAGCCCGACAGCCAAGCCGGCTTGGGAGACTGGGTCGATATGGCTGGTCTCATCGCTCCGCGTGGCGAAGTGACGAAGATGCTGGACGCCATCGAAGCCGGACAAATGAGCCTCGAAGCGATCCAGACATGCATGGAGCAGATGCACGCGAACTACTACTCGTACGAGTGGACCTGGGCGCTTGACAAACTCGAGCAGGTGTGGGGTTGTCCGGTTAACGAAGTGACCCTTCCGCAGATCCGCGAGACCATTGAGGCCTGGCGTGACGCGGTAGTCAAACTCGACAGGATGGTTTATGACGACGCCCGCAAGGAGTTCGACCTCAACAGCCAGACGGGCTTCGGCGTCGATGGCGACCGCCAACAAGCGGAGGCGGACTTCGAAGAGGTGCGCGGATCGTTTGAGTCCAACTCGTTTGTCAAAGCCGTCCTCGAACATATCGAGAAAAAGACCGCTTTGGGCAATCGAGTGCTCGCAAAGCTCGCCACAATTAACAATTAACAAATCACAATGAACAAAGCCTCCTATAAGTTTCGTACAAAACTTGAAGAATCGTACCTATTTAAAAGTTCGTACCAAACACCAAGAGCCCTTTGTGAATTGTAAATTATACATTGTGAATTCTAAAGTAACGATATTAGGTTGCGGCAGCGCGAAGCCGACGAAGACCACTTCCCCTTCGGGGCAGTTGGTCGAGTTGTGCGACAAGTCCTTCCTCGTCGATTGCGGCGAAGGAGTGCTGCTGACCATGCAGCGGCTCGGAGTTCACACCGGGCGGCTGTATAATATCTTCATCTCCCATCTCCACGGAGACCATTGTTTCGGTCTCATCGGGCTTCTGACGACGCTCGGCATGCTCAAACGCACGCAGCCGATGCATATCTACGCCCATCCGGACCTGGAGAAACTGCTCACGCCGCTCCTCAACTATCACGCGAACGACCGTCTCTACGACATCATCTTCCATCCCATCAACCCCCGCAAACACGAAGTGATCTTCGAGGATCGCACCGTTTCCGTAGAGACCATCCCGCTCAAGCACGGGGTCCCGACTTGCGGTTTTCTCTTCAAAGAGACCCACCGCGTCAAGCATGAGGATGGCACGTTCAGCTACGAGACGAAGAAACGCTACGCGTACTGCTCCGACACGATGTACAGCGAGAAGATCGTGCCGATTATCGAAGGCGTGGGAACGCTTTATCACGAGTCCACGTTCCTGCAAAGCTTCGCTGCACGGAGCAAAGAGGTGATGCACTCGACGGCAGCGGACGCGGCGAAGATTGCTTCGCTGGCGAAGGTCGGCAAGCTGATTTTGGGTCATTATTCCGCGCGGATCGAAGACCACTCGCTCTTCCTGGACGAAGCCAAACCGATCTTCGAGAACACCCTCCTCGCCGAGGAAAATAACGTGATACCGCTCTAATCGTGCATTAATGCACGATACGAAAAAATGGCAAAGCCCTCCATCCAATATGTCTGCTCGTCCTGCGGTGCGAAAGCCCCGCAGATGCTTGGCCGCTGCCCTGTCTGCGGAGAGTGGGGGACGTATGAGGAGGAAGTGGTGGAAAAGGATCGAAATATCGGTATCTCGAGATACCGGAATATCGACAAGAAAGCCACGCCCAAACGTCTCCAGGACATCGTCGCCACCGACGAGATGCGTATCGACCTGCATAACGGCGAACTGAACCGCGTCTTGGGAGGAGGTCTCGTGCCGGGAAGCCTTGTGCTTCTGGGCGGCGAACCGGGTATCGGCAAATCGACCCTTGCGCTTCAGGTGCTCATGCAGCAAGGCGAGCGGAAGACTTTCTACGCTTCCGGCGAAGAGTCCGTCCGCCAACTCAAACTGCGCGCCGAACGCCTTGCGGGGAATGCCGAGAACCTCTATATATCCTCGGAGACCTCGCTGGAGCGCATCTTGGAGCAGGTCAAGGAACTCGAACCCGACGTCGTGGTCATCGATTCCATCCAGACGATCGGCACCGAAGCCGTCGAAGCGACTATCGGCAGCCTCACGCAGGTCAAAGAGTGCGCCGCGCGGATCATGGAGTTTGCCAAGACGCGTAACATACCCTTCATCATCATCGGTCACATCAATAAAGAGGGCTCGCTCGCGGGACCCAAAGTGCTCGAGCACATCGTTGATACCGTCCTGCAGTTCGAGGGCGACCGCCAGTATATGTACCGTATCCTCCGGGCGCAGAAGAACCGCTTCGGCTCTACTTCCGAACTTGGTATCTATGAGATGCGGCAGGATGGTCTGCGCGAAGTGACCAACCCCTCTGAACTGCTCCTTTCTACCGCGCGCGAAGGCCTCTCCGGCATCGCTATCGCGGCGGCAGTAGAAGGTGTGAGACCGTTTATGATCGAGGTGCAAGCCCTCGTCTCCTCTGCCGCGTACGGCACGCCCCAGCGTTCCTCCACGGGCTTTGACGGAAGGCGTCTGAACATGCTTCTGGCGGTTCTCGAGAAACGTGTGGGATTCAAACTGCTACAGAAAGATGTCTTCCTCAATATCGCCGGAGGTCTCCGTGTCGATGACACCGCTATCGACCTTGCGGTTCTGGCTGCCGTCTTGAGCAGCAATATGGACATCGCCCTCGATGCCGCAACCTGTCTCTGCGGCGAAGTGGGATTAGCCGGAGAGATCCGCTCCGTCAACCGCATCGAACAACGCATCGCCGAGGCGCAAAAACTCGGCTTCAAACGGATTATCATTCCAGCCGACCAAAAGGGCGATTTTTCACGTTTTTCCATCGAAGTGGTTCCTGTAAGGAAAGTTACAGATGCTTTTCGGTTGCTGATTAAGGCATAAATCGTGCAAAAATGTCTTTTTTTCTTGCGTATGTGAGAAAAAATGTGTATCTTTGCACGCTTATTTTGTAATGATGTCTAAAAACAGCCGCATAATATGCCTATTTTTATTACTCGCGTGTGCGAGTATGAGCGCTCGTGCGCAGGGGCAACCATACCTCTGCGAGTTCGGCTTGCAGGGAGGCTGCGGCTATTATGTGGGCGAGGCAACGCCGCATATCTTCATGAATCCCCGCGAGGCGTTCGGCTTGCAGTTCCGCTATAAGTTTACCAAACGCTGGGCCATCCAGGCGAAACTGTCGTCCCAGCGCATCACCGGTAACGAGTATTATTTCGAGACAGGAAAAATGCCCGTGAAGTTGGACTCCAAATGGCAAAACCAACTCATCAACGCCGATGTCATGGCGGAGTTTAACTTCTTCCGTTTCGGCGAGTTCAACAAGTACGACAAGCGTATCAAACCCTATACCCCGTATATCTTCCTGGGCATCGGAGTCGGCCTCTACGGAGCTGAGGGATACACGAACGCCAGGTATAACAAAGCGGCGGCGTACCTGCCTTTCGGTATCGGCTTCAAGTGGAAATTCCACGAGCAGGTGGGCCTGAATATCGCTTGGCAACATAACCTCTATTTCGCTGATAACCTGGAGAATAGGGAGGACCTCAACAACCGCCATGACCTGAACGGCAGCAACATTATGAACTGCGACTTGACCGGAATGGTTACGCTTGGCATAGTTTTTGAGTTTGCAAGGGCGAAAAAAGGATGCAGAATCTGTAATTTCTGATACAATGAGTTATAAAGAACAAATAGACACATCGCGTCTGCCACGCCACGTGGCGATTATCATGGACGGCAACGGCAGATGGGCGAAGAAACAAGGCCTGGCGCGTATGTTCGGACATAAAAAGGGCGTCGAGACCGTCCATAACATCACGGTCGCAGCGACGAAATTAGGTATCGAGTATCTCACCCTCTATACCTTCTCCACCGAGAACTGGAACCGCCCCAAAGAGGAGGTGGACGCCCTCATGACCCTTCTCGTGGACACGATCGCCAAGGAGACGCCGACGCTGATGAACAACAACGTCCGCCTGCAGACCATCGGCGACATCAACCGCCTCCCGGAGGGCACGAAGCAGAAATTCCTCGGCTGTATAGAAGAGACCGGCAAAAACACCGGTTTGACGATGGTCATCGCGCTCAGTTATTCTGCGCGGTGGGAGATCATCGAGGCGGTGCGCGAAGCCGTTCGTCTGACTCAGGCAGGTCAACTGCGCCCCGAGGATGTCTCCGAGCAGATGGTGTCCGCTCTTATGACGACCCGCGAGATGCCGGATCCCGACCTCCTGATCCGGACCAGCGGCGAGTACAGGATCAGCAATTTCCTGCTGTGGCAGTTGGCATATAGCGAACTCTACTTCACCGATTGCCTCTGGCCGGAGTTTACCGACGAGGAGTTCTATAAGGCGATCGTGGACTATCAGAAACGTGAAAGAAGATTTGGTAAAACGAGTGAACAGATTCATTAATATACTTTTATTGCTGGTATTCAGCCTGGGTGTATGGGCGCAGAACGACTCTGTGCCTGTGACCGATGTGCCCGAAATCGAATACGGCATGACGCGTAAGACATACGAGATCGCCGGCATTGAGGTGGAGGGCGCCGATAGCTACGAGGACTTCGTGCTCATCGGTTTCTCCGGTCTGGCGGTCGGTGACAAGATCGAAGTGCCGGGAGACCAGATCACCAAGGCCATCAGACGCTTCTGGAAGCAAGGCCTCTTCTCCTCCGTCAAGATCAAGGCAAAGAAGATCGAAGGCTCAAAAATATGGCTCGTCATCGAGCTCGCCCAACGCCCGCGTATCAGCGAGGTGCGCTACGAAGGACTCAAGAAGAGTGAGCGCGAGGATGTCGAAGTCAAAGCCGGTATCCGCCAGGGCTCGCAGATGACGCCGAACCTCGAGGATCACGCTAAGACGGTCATCAAAAAATACCTCGCGGAGAAAGGCTTCCACAATGCCGAAGTACACGTCATCCAGCAGAACGACACCGACCATCCGGGCTACGTCAAGGTCCTCATTGGTGTGGATAAGAAAGTCAAGACCAAGGTCGGCAAGATATACATCACCGGCAACGAGCACCTCACCCATCGCCAGATCAACATGGCGATGAAGAAGACCAACGATAACGATATCGTCAACCTCTTCCGGACCAAGAAATTCGTTCGCGAGGAGTATGAGAAGGACAAACAGGCGGTCATCGAGAAGTATAACGAGCATGGTTACCGCGATGCCTATATCGTGGCGGACAGCGTGGTTCCGAACCCTGAGGACCCGAACCGTGTGGATATCTACATGACCATCAGCGAGGGCGATAAGTACTACGTCCGCTCCGTCAAATGGGTCGGCAACACGGTCTATCCGTACGAACTGCTGGACGCTACTCTGGGCGTCAAACCCGGTGATGTCTATAACCTCAAGACCCTCAACGACCGTCTCACCAACGACGACGATGCGGTATCCAAACTCTATACCGACCGCGGCTACCTCTTCTTCAACGTCGAGCCCGTCGAGGTGAATGTCGAGAACGACTCCATCGACTTCGAGATGCGTATGTACGAGGGCAAACCGGCGACGATCAATGAGGTACGCATCGTCGGCAACACCCGCGTCTATGAGCACGTCGTCCGCCGTGAGTTATACACCAAACCCGGTCAGCTCTACTCGCAATCGGATATCATGCGTTCGCTTCGTGAGTTGGCGCAGATGGGCCATTTCGACCAGGAGAAGCTCGTGCCGGACATCCAGCCGAACCCCGAGGAGGGAACGGTGGACATCACCTATCAGCTGGAGACCAAGTCCTCCGACCAGATTGAGTTCTCACTCGGTTGGGGCGCTACAGGTCTGGTGGGATCCTTGGGACTCAAGTTCACCAACTTCGCCATCCAGAACCTCTTCAATAAGAAATCTTACCGCATCGTGCCGCAGGGCGAGGGTCAGACCTTCTCTATTAACGCGCGCACGAACGGTATCTATTATACCTCCGCCTCCCTCTCTTTCTTGGAACCGTGGCTCGGCGGCAAGCGCCCGAACAGCTTGAGCGCAAGTATCTATTTCGCTAACCAGACGGGTTACTCCAGCCGCTACCAACGCGCCTACCAGAACCTCTACAACACCTATTCCAACTACTATTACTACTCCGGAAACAGCAACTACTACCAGCAGCTCGCGGAGTCTGAGGCGGATAAGGATAAATACCTCCGGACGCTTGGTGTCTCGGTCGGTTACGGTAAGCGTCTCCGCTGGCCGGATGACTATTTCACCTTCTACGGCGAGCTGAGTTATCAGCTGTACATGATGAAGGACTGGCCCTATCTGCTGATCTCCGATGGTACCTCTCATAACCTCGCCCTGAATCTGCAGATCTCCCGTTCGTCCATCGACAACCCGATCTACACACGCCGCGGTTCGCAGTTCACCATCGGTGTCAAACTCACGCCGCCATGGTCGCTCTTCAACAAGAAAGACTACTCCCAACTCTCCACTTCCGAGAAGTATCACCTCATCGAGTACCACAAGTGGAAGTTCTCCGGAAAGGTCTTCACACCGCTCACACGTGACAGCAAACTCGTCCTCATGACCCGTGCGGAGTTCGGTTATCTGGGCCATTATAACGAAAACGCCAAATCGCCGTTCGAGTCCTTCTATATGGGTGGTGACGGTATGTCGAGTTACACCAGCTACGCTACCGAGTATGTTGCTATGCGTGGTTACTCATCCGGTTCGCTCACCCCGTACGACGTGGCTACCGGACGTAACATGGGTTACCTCTATAACAAATTCACCATGGAGCTCCGCTATCCTATCTCCCTCGAGCAGAGTGCTACCATCTGGGCGCACGTCTTCCTCGAGGCGGGTAACTGTTTCTCGGATATCAAGGACTACAACCCCTTCAACCTCAAGCGGTCAGCAGGTCTGGGTGTGCGTATCTTCCTGCCGATGTTCGGTCTCCTCGGTATTGACTGGGGATGGGGATTCGACGAGATCAACGGCTCCAGACAGTACGGCGGCAGCCAGTTCCACTTCGTCCTCGGACAAGAATTATAAACCTCGATATCCCGAAATATCGAAAACAGTAACAACAATGAAAAAATTATCAATTATCAATTATCAATTATCAATTATAATAGCGGCTCTGCTGTGTTGTGGCACGACTTTTGCTAAAGACCAGTCGATAGCCTATATCGACATGGCGTATATCCTCAAAAACCTGCCTCAATACGAGCAGGCGAATGAACAGCTGTCGATGCTCTCCAAGCGGTGGCAGAAGGAGATCGATGCGGCGCAACAGGACGCACGCGTCATGGCTACCAACTACCAGACGGAGCAGATCTTCCTCTCCGAGACCATGCGGACCCAACGCGAGCAGGAGATCGTCAAAAAAGAGCAGGAAGTTCTGGAGCTCAAACGCAAGTATTTCGGACAGGAGGGGGAACTCTACAAAAAGCGCGAAGCGCTCATCAAACCCATCCAGGATGAGATATACACCGCCATCCAGGACCTCGCCAACGAGAAACGGATCGACATCGTCAAGGACCGCTCTGCAGACCCCTCCCTGATCTACATGTCCTCCAAACTCGACATCTCCGATCAGGTACTCCATAAATTGGGAGCAAAATAGGCCTAAAAACGACGGTCGAACGACGGTCGAACGACGGTCAACCGACGGTCAACCGACGGTCAAGGCTAATGTAAAGCCTCGGTTAGACCCCTATAAGACCCCAAAAATAACCCGAAAAAACTAAAAAACAATACAACAATGAAAAAAATTATTATCGCATTGATGCTGGCTCTGCCGATGCTTGCCAGCGCACAGAAATTTGGTCACATCAACACTCAGGAACTCTTCGCGCAAATGCCCGAAATGGTCCAAGTCAAGTTGAAAATGGATACGATCCAGAACCAGTATGAGACTCAACTCGCTTCGATGAACGAAGAGATACAGAAGAAAGTGCAGGACTATCAGGCCCAGGAGGCTACTATGGCAGATGCTATCAAGCAGATCCGCCAGCAGGAGCTCCAGGAGATGCAACAACGCATCCAGCTCTTCTATCAGACCGCTGAGCAGGATATTCAGAAGAAACAGCAAGAACTCATCGCGCCTGTTCACGAGAAGATGGCAAAGGCTATCAAGGCGGTCGGCGAGCGCGAAGGTTACACCTATATCTTCGACTCCGCGGCTATGGTTCACATCGGCACGGACGCCAACGACCTCATGCCGGCTGTCAAGAAAGAACTCGGTATTAAATAATCATGGCGGACGGTTATTTGGAAAGCCATTATGCCGAGTACGAAAAGAAAAAAGCAGAATGGCTGAAAAAGAAAAATTCATATTCCTACAACTATGGTAGAAAAACTCCAAAAGACCCTTCGCGATAGCGCTGTGGCACGTTGGGCAGTCCTGGTCCTCGTGGCTTCGATGATGTTCTTCGCATATATGTTTGTGGACATTCTCTCGCCTCTGGCATCCCTCCTCAACGACACGCTCGGATGGGATCAGGGCGTGTTCGGAACTTATGCCGCAGGTGAGTACCTGCTGAACGTCTTCGGTTTCCTCATCATCGCTGGTATCATCCTCGATAAGATGGGAGTCCGTTTCACCGGCTTGCTCTCCGCTTCACTCATGGTGATCGGCGCAGCCATCAAGTTCTGGGGTATCTCCTGGGCGGACGCCAATACCGTAGAATGGCTTAACTCATGGTGGCCTTCCATGCCCGGTTCCGCCAAACTGGCGATGTTCGGCTTCATGATCTTCGGCTGCGGCTGTGAGATGGCTGGAACGACGGTTAGTAAGATCCTCGCGAAATGGTTCAAAGGCAAGGAAATGGCGCTCGCTATGGGCTTGGAGATGGCTATCGCACGTCTCGGAGTCTTCGGAGCGATGTGGCTCTCCCCGATGATCAGCCAGCACTTTGCGGTAGAAGGCGTCAACTCCGTTACCGCTCCGCTGCTCTTTGCGTCAGCGCTGCTTGTCATCGGTCTGCTCAATTTCTTTGTCTTCACGATCATGGATAAGTCCTTCGATTCCCAACTTGTGGCTATCGGAGAGGCAACTCTGGAGAAAGATCCGGAGGACGAGTTCCACGTTTCCGACCTCAAGCAGATTCTGACCTCGAAGATGTTCTGGATTATCGCACTCCTCTGCGTGCTCTACTACTCCGCTATCTTCCCCTTCCAGCGTTTCGCAACGAACTTCCTGGAAGAGACACTCGCTATCTCCAATGCGGAGGCAGCCGGACTCTTCAAGTGGTTCCCGATACTCGCAATGGTTCTCACGCCGTTCCTCGGAGCCTTTATAGACTACAAAGGCAAAGGTGCTTCGATGATGCTTTTAGGCGCAGTGATTATGATTGCTTGCCATAGTGTCTTCGCCTTCGTCTTACCGCTCTATCCGTCGAAAACGCTCGCACTTGCCACTATTTTGGTACTCGGCGTCAGCTTCTCGCTCGTGCCTGCATCGATGTGGCCCTCGGTTCCGAAGATCATCGACGAGAAAGTGCTCGGCTCGGCGTACTGTTTGATTTTCTGGGTTCAGAATATCGGTCTCTGCCTCGTGCCGCTGCTTATCGGCAAACTGCGTGTGGCAACCGACGGATACCTCGTTCCTATGATTGTCTTCGCTTCGTTCGGTGTACTGGCATTCTTATTGTCCCTCGCCCTCAAAGTGGAGGATAAACGTAAAAACTATGGACTGGAACTTCCTAATAAAAAATAAGGAATCCCTGCACGTAACGACAGATAGCCGGAAGGTCACTTCCGGCTCTATCTTTGTTGCGCTCAAAGGTGAACACTTCGACGGTAACGACTTCGTGGATCAGGCGCGTAAAGACGGAGCCGAATACATCATCTCCGGCGAGAATGCCTTGAAAGATCTTCAAGACCTCGCTCGCGCTTGGCGGCGCGAACTCGGTCTGCCCATCCTCGGCATCACCGGCACGAACGGCAAGACGACGACCAAAGAGCTCTGCGCCGCTGTCCTTTCTACGAAGTACAAGCTCTACTACACCCAAGGTAATCTCAACAACCAGATCGGCGTGCCCCTCACCTTATTATCTATAACGCGCGCGCACGAGATGGCGATTGTGGAGATGGGCGCCTCACATCCCGGCGATATCAAAGAACTCGTGGAGATAGCCGAGCCGAACTACGGTCTCATCACCAACGTCGGCAAAGCCCATCTGCAGGGCTTCGGCTCTTTTGAAGGTGTCATGCGCACCAAAGCCGAACTCTATGACTTCATCTTGGCTCACAACGGAACGATCTTCCGCAATGCCGATAACCCGTATCTGGAGAAGATGTATCTGTCAGCTTGCGAAGCAAGCGGTCTGTCTTCTGTCAGCGAAGCGGTCTTGTACCACACAGGTACAATGCCTTCAGACACCCATCTGGTCGGGGGCTATAACGCTGAGAACGTCTCGGCGGCGATTTGTGTCGGACGCTATTTCGGCGTGAGCGAAGAAGCTGCCTTAGCTGCTATCCGCGCGTACATCCCCTCCAACAACCGCTCCCAACTCATGCAGACCGGGCGTAACACGGTTGTGGTGGATGCCTATAATGCCAACCCGACATCCATGAGCGCTGCGATAAATGCTTTCAAAGGAAATTGTTTTATTCTCGGCGCCATGCGCGAACTCGGCGACTACAGCCATCTGGAGCATCAGAATATCGTCAATATGCTCCTTGAACGCAAAGCCGATTGCGTGCTCCTCGTCGGGGAGGAATACAAAGCGACCACAGCTCCGTATTCCATCTTCAACAACGTGGATGACCTCTGCGCATACCTCCGGACCGAACCCCTCAGCGGATACACCATCCTTCTCAAGGGTAGCCGGTCAAACCAATTAGAAAAAGTAATCCCATTCCTATAATGAAAAAATCGCATATTATTGTTTTAGCCCTTTTAGTGGCTGCCATCATTGGCCTCGTCATCTGGAACCTCTCCCAGCGACAGGAACTCAACGAAATGGTTGAGCAGATGACCATCGAGAAAGAAGAACTGCAGGAGGAGTACGAAGATCTCGCCCTTCAGTTCGACGGCTATCAGCAGATGGACATCCGCAACGATAGCCTGCAGGATCTCTTGAGCCGTGAGCAACAACGTGTACAGGACCTCCTTGAGGAACTGCGTACGACCAAGGCTTCCAACGCCCGTAAGATTGCGGAACTGAAAAAAGAACTGGCGACCGTGCGCGCTGTCATGCGTGATTATGTCCGCCAGATTGACTCGCTCAATGCGACTAACGCACGCCTCACACAGGAGAATATCCAGGTTCGCCAGGAGAACCAACAGGTCCGTCAGCATAACGAACAACTGACCCAGGCGAACACCCAACTCACAGAGACGGTTACCCGTGCTTCGATGTTGGAGATCACCTCTTGCTCCGTCACGATGCTCAACAAGAATGACCGCAAGACCCGCATCGCCAGCCATGTACGCAAACTGCAATTCGACTACACGATTGCAAAAAACATCACCTGCACACCTGGCCTCAAGGACCTCTATGTACGTGTGATCACACCCAACGGAGACCTCATCGGCGAGTCCGAGACGAAACTCTTTGCCTTCGAGAGCGGAGAAATACCCTTCTCGATGACCCAGCAGATTGAGTTCACCGGCGAACCGTTCACCGGCACGTGTTACTGCCCGTTCGACGAAAATACCAAAGTGGAGAAGGGATTCTATACCATCGATTTCTTCTGCGAAGGAAATCTCATCGGCTCCTTCCCCTTCCAACTAAAGAAATAAAGAGAGGGATTCGAGAAATGCGGAGCATTAATCGACAGAGCGCAGCGGCGGAGACCCCCCGACCGATGGGGTGAGAAGGCCCTGCCTTCTCAATAAAATTAGTAGGAGCACCTACTAAAAGATGCTCCTACTAATTTTACCGCGGAAAGAGAGGGATTCGAACCCCCGGTACCTTTCAGTACTTCGGTTTTCAAGACCGACGCAATAGACCACTCTGCCATCTTTCCTCAAAAGCGGGTGCAAAGGTACTACAAAAATTTGAATTATACAAATATTTTTGCTAAAAAATGAAACAGCAGGCTACTTTTTCTATGTTAGCGAAGACTTTTAAAGGTCTCGAAGAGGTTTTGGCGCAGGAGTTGATAGCTCTTGGAGCCAACGAGGTGCAACTCGAGCGCCGCGCTGTTTCTTTCCGTGGTGACAAAGCGCTTCTCTACCGCGCGAACCTCTGTCTGCGTACCGCCTTGCGTATCCTCGTGCCCATCGCTTCTTTCAAAGCCAAAGATACCGACGCGCTCTATAACCAGCTCAAAAAAATCAACTGGAGCGCGTACATGCAATCCTCCACTACCTTTGCCATCGACGCTACCGTCTATAGCGAGACTTTCCGAAACAGCCGTTTCGTCACGTACCGCGTCAAGGATGCCATCGCTGACTACTGGCTGGAGAAAGAGAACCAACGCCCCTCGGTGAGCACCCGCGAACCCGACCTGCTCATCAATATCCATATCGGCAACGAGCAAGTGACCGTCTCGCTTGACAGTTCCGGCGAGAGTCTGCACAAACGCGGCTACCGCGTCGCAACGACCGAAGCCCCCATCTCCGAAGTGCTGGCGGCAGGCATGTTACTCATGGCGGGATGGAACGGGCAAACCAACCTTTATGACCCTATGTGCGGCTCGGGAACCTTCCTTATCGAAGCAGCCCTCATCGCCCGTAACATCGCCCCGGGTGTCTTCCGTACGGCGTACGCCTTTGAGAAATGGCCCGATTTCGATGCCGACCTCTGGAGTGATATCTACAACGACGATAGCCACGAGCGGGATTTCACCCATAAGATCTACGGCTCCGACGCCTCTTTCTATGCCATCCAACAGGCGACCAAAAACATCAAAGCCGCCGGCGTCCAGAAAGATATCGAACTCAAACAGATCCGCATCGAGGAAATCAAATGGTCCAATGACGCAATAAATGGGCAAATGGTAAATGATAAAATGGTAAATGCCTTGGTGATGCTCAATCCCCCTTATGGCGAACGTCTCCATTCCAACAAAGAGATGGAGGATCTCTATGCTGCCATCGGTTCGACCCTCAAACACCAGTTTGCAGGGGCTACCGCGTGGATCATCTCTTCCAACGCCGCGGCGATGAAGTGCATCGGTCTCAAACCCTCCAAGAAATACCATCTCCTCAACGGCGAACTCGATTGTCAGTTTAACCGCTATGACCTTTTCGCCGGTAAACGTAATGACCAAATGTCTAAATGACCAAATAAATGAATAAATGGTAAATGACCAAATGGTAAATAAACCGCTTTATATAGCTGATTTTAACTACCCGCTGCCGGACGAGCGCATCGCCAAGTATCCGCTGCCCGAGCGAGACCACAGCAAACTGCTCATCTACCGCGATGGCGCAGTCAGCGAAGATCATTTTTATAACGTGGGGGAATACATCAATCCCTCCGCACTCCTTATATATAATAATACGCGCGTGATACAGGCGCGTTTGGAGTTCTATAAGACTACCGGCGCTCGCATCGAAATTTTCTGTCTGGAGCCGCTCACGCCCCATGACTACCAGCTCTCGCTCTCTTCTACGACCGGCTGTACTTGGAAGTGCATGGTCGGTAACGCCAAGAAATGGCACACGGGCGATGCCCTTGAATTAAAAATTAAAAATGAAAAATTAAAAATTGCACTCCGAGCTTATAAAGAGGAGCAGTTAGGGAATACGTTTGCCGTGCGTTTCGAGTGGGACGGAGACGACATCTCCTTCGCGGAGATTCTCGATGCAGCAGGCGAACTGCCGATCCCGCCGTACTTGAACCGCAAGACAGAAGCTTCCGACCTCAAGACCTACCAGACCGTTTATTCGCGTATCAAAGGTTCGGTCGCTGCTCCCACAGCCGGCCTGCATTTTACCGAATCCGTCCTCGCAGATCTCCATCGCAGGGGCATCGAGACCGACGAACTGACCCTTCACGTCGGCGCAGGAACATTCCTGCCGGTGAAGACAGCCGATGCCAACGAACATACCATGCACACGGAGATTATCGCCGTCCCGCGAGAGACGATTGCACACATCCTCGCCAAACTCGGTTCTATCGTTGCGGTCGGAACAACCTCCATGCGCACCCTCGAGAGCCTCTATTTTATGGGTTGTAAAAAATCCGGTGAAGTCAGCCAATTCGAACCATATGAGAAGGAATATAAATTAAGTACCGGAGAAGCGTTACAATCCCTGCTCGAATGGATGGATGCAACCGGACAGGAGGTGCTCCATGCCGAGACCCAGATTATGATCAAACCCGGCTACACCTTCCACGTCGTGGACCAGCTGATCACTAATTTCCACCAACCGCAATCGACCCTCCTTCTGCTTGTCAGCGCATTCGTAGGCGGCGACTGGCGTACGATATACGACTACGCCCTTTCCCATGACTTCCGTTTCCTCTCTTACGGCGACAGTTCCATCCTTACAAGAAAACTATGATTGATACCCATATCCATTTAGATGAAGAGGCTTATGCGCCCGACCGCGAAGAGATGATTCTCCGCCAACGCGAGAGTGGAGTAGAAGCAATGCTTATTCCAGGGGTAAATGCGTCCTCCGTCGGACCAATCCTAGACCTTAGCACTACCTTTACAGGACTGTGCTACCCGGCTTTAGGGTTTCATCCGCAAGAAGTCAAAGAGGATTGGAAAGCTCAATGGACCCTTATCGAAGCCGCCATCCGCGAGCATCGAGACAAATTGGTTGCCATCGGAGAGATCGGGCTCGACTACTACTGGGATACGACCTTCAAAGCTGAGCAGCAGGAACTTCTCCGTCTCCAACTGGCCTTGGCGCAAGAGCTGAACCTGCCGGTGATGATCCATAACCGCGAAGCGACCGAAGACACCCTCCGTATCCTCCGCGAAGCGCAAATGGCGCATGGTACAAGTCCGAATGGCAAATTAACCGGTGTCATCCATTGTTTCAACGGTAGCCGCGAGACGGCCCAGCAGATTCTGGACATGGGGTTCTATTTGGGAATTGGAGGTGTCATCACCTTCAAGAATTGCAAACTCGCCGACACACTCGCAGGTGACGAACGTTTTGCACCCGTTCCTTTGGAACGTTTGGTTTTGGAGACCGATGGCCCGTATCTGGCACCCACACCTTTCCGCGGACAGCGAAACGAAAGTCGGTTGATGACTTATGTCGTCGAACGCCTTGCGCAAGTCTATAAATGTTCCAATGAAACAATCATTGAAGCGACAACAGCTAACGCAAAGTCTCTTTTTGGGCTAAAATAACAAAAAAAATCAAAAAAAATGCACAAATGCTTGCGTATGTCGTAAAAAAGCAGTAATTTTGTACCCGCTTTGGAAAAATAAGCGAAGGAGAGATGCTCGAGTGGTTGAAGAGGCACGCCTGGAAAGCGTGT
>DFHS01000032.1:0-60481 GCA_002372695.1 Bacteroidales bacterium UBA3717 | reverse complement strand
TACGCACCCGTGCGCCGGTCGCCGCCAGGAAAAGCAAGCTTCTCCCGCGCTGCCCCTCGACTTGCATGTGTTAGGCCTGTCGCTAGCGTTCATCCTGAGCCAGGATCAAACTCTTCGTTGTAAAAGAAATTATAACTTAGCTCAGAATAATCGAATTTATCAAGTGTAGAATTAAAATCGGGAACCTTGATCGACCATTCATGGTCGATACTTTATTTCAGTTCTTGTACTACATCTTGTTATGAATAGACATTCTTTCAAAGATCACTGTTTTGCTTGGGCTCGTTTGGAAGTGTTCCATTTTTGAGCGAAAGCGGATGCAAAGGTACAACAAATTTTTGAATTGACCAAATATTTTTGCATTTTTTTTTATTTTTTTTTCACTTTTTTTTGAGGATATTTTATAAAGTACTGAAAATAAGCGATTTATGATTTTGCGTATTTTTGACGATTTTGGGAGATTAGAGGCAATAGTGGATTTTTGGCATAAAAAAAGCCCCCTTCGATAGGAAGGAGACTCTACGCACGTATGTATTATAAGGAACGCGCGCGGGCGCGTCACACGCGAGACTAATCGAGTTCGCCAGAAAGGATGCATTTATTCATTCGGCGAATAGGAGCGGCACCTTTAGGAATGGTCAACGGCGCACCGGAAAGATGAATTTCCGAGCCATTGTATGTTTTTCCATCGATTGTCCATCCATCTTTATTGATAATCATGGAACCGGTATTGATCAGCCATTGCGCCTGGGGGTTGAGATAGCCTTTGGCGAAATAGGACTCATCGGTAAAATAGAACTGGCTACCATATATCTGTGCTTTCTCGTCATCGCGGATACCGGCAATCACGGTATTCGGTTCTTCAGAGGCGTTGATCTGGAAAGTACCGGTAGGCAAAGCAGGTTTATCCTCATAGGGCATAACCAGATAGAGTTGTACAAAGGGGATGCAAGGCGTTTTACCGACCGCAACGGAGTAAGAGGTGTTGTATGCCTGGATGGTCCACAAAACAAGTCCATCGGACGGATACGATTCGCTGTAGGCATAAGAAACGGCGAGTGTATCACGCTCTTTTTGTGAGAAGTCTTGAGGCGAAGAAGTAGCGTCCGGTTCGGGATAATAATCCGGAACGGGAACAGGTGTGATACCGCCGTGACGGATGTCAGCCCCACCCTTTGTGCCCTCCACGACGGGTTTCTCGGCGGCTTGCACGACAGGTTGGAACTCTTCGGAAAGGAAAGCGACGACCATACAATTCTCCGGTACCCAAGCATCTTTGAGGGTGATGGTATATTCCATGGAATAACGCCGGTTAGCGCCCACCTTAAGCGGGTCCCCTTCTGCGGCTGACAGGAATGCACGGACGGCATTCGTATGGCGGAACTCTTTCCAACCTTCAAAAGAATAATAGTAGTCGGCCTGGGAATCAATCATGCCGGATTCCTTGACCATAACCGTGAGATTAAGGAAAGGATAGTCCTTTTTGGATAAAGCGCCGGAGACCTTTATTTTCAGTTCGCGCGAAGAGGGATCGTAGGTGTTTTGGATATTCACAGACGCGTAGGTCGTTTTTTCAAACTGCGCCTTGTCCACGTCGGGAAGATAGCTCGGATGGAAGGTTATGGTACTACGTTTGATTCCATCCTCCAGGTAGGACGTCTTTGCACGGTCGATAGTCATAGTGGGTGCTCCTTTGACCTTGAGAGTATTCGTAATGGTCTTACTGCCAGCAACGGTAAAGTGGTCTTGGCTATAGCCGTAGTGATGGAGGACGAGGATGAAATTAGTGTCATTCTCCATGAAGTCATGGATACAATTCATGCCGTAAGGACAATAACCACAAGTTTGTCCTGTAAACTCCTCGATGAGGTGTTTCTTAGGGAAGGAATCGGGGATGGGTTCATCCTTGGGTCCGCAAGCCGTGAGCGCCAAGAAGGCAAAACTCAGCGAGAGGAAGGAAAAGAAATGTTTCATAAGATTGTATAAGTTTTTGAATCATTAACGATATATAAGATGCCGTTTTTCAGCACTTTACGGAAGGAGTTATCGGAAGAAGGAAGGTTTTCGATACCTTCGGCAGAATAGGTATAACGCACGCGGATGACGCGTGTGTCAGAGCCATCGGAAAAGGTATAAGTGATGGTGAGGTCGGAGTTGGGCGTCGGATAATAATGAGCGTACCAGGAAGAGGGACCTGCAGGAGAAAAGTTCAGAATCTGCTGCATCTCCTCATTACCGGAGGTACAGGTACCACAACAAAACTCATCGGAGAGCCCAGCAGCAGGGCGATCGATGGTAACAGTAAGTTGGGAAGATGTCAGTAAATCACCCTCCAGAGTCATGACAGGTTCTCCGGTGAAGAAGTCAATTTCTGCCTCGTCAATCGTGAGGTCCAGACCTTCCTCCGGCACATTGCCGTAGCCGTTAACAGAAAGGATGAGCGCGTGTGCGTTAAGGCACAGCAGGAGAAGGGGTAAAAGTAGAAATTTTCGTTTCATAAGCATTCCAAATATAGTTATTTTGTGCATCGATGGCGATAGCCACGACGCTGTAGTTAGCGGGATCAGCTGTTTCGGGCAATACAAAGGTCGCACTATCGCGTCCGTCCACCAGATAGCGCCCAAGAGGTTCGTCGTGCGCTGCGTCGCGCAGGAGATGGCGGTGGACATAATGGGTATTAACCGAGCCATCCGGCATTCGTTGCATGCCGATGAGGCTGTCTTCTATGAGCCAGATTGCCAGCCGCGGAAGGAGGAGATCAAAATCCGAGATGGTACAATGCGCCTTGAGCGAATGGGTCTGCGAGTCGTACGTCAGTTCCGCCGTGATATCCGGCGCATAAAGGGTGTCCGCCATTGCCTGTCCAACAAGGTATGGCCAATCGGAAGGATCTGACAGATAGCCTTCCGGGGTCAAACGGAGGTCTATATTGCCGATAGGGAAAGGCGTTGAGGGTGTTCCACCGAGGAACTGATAGACGGTGTCCGCTGCGGGACAGGTGTAGTCGTAAAGGCCTTGTGTAAAGGGGTTTGACGCCGGATGGAGCGAGACGAGGATGAGTTGGTCGCCATAAAGGTCATGAAGCGAAGCGGCTGTTTGAGCAGCTTCGGGACAATTGACGCAACGGAACCCCGTGAAGTCCAGCAAGACATGCCTGCGCGTGGAGTCAATCGGCGCCGGGACGGGGATGAGTTGCTCCTGCTCGGGGATGCTCTCACAGCCCGTGAAGAGCAGCGAGAGGGTTAAGATATATGTACAGAAACGCTTTACCATGAGAAGTTATAACTTAGAGTTAGTCCCTGCTGGCGGGGAATAAAACGACAGACGCCTCCGGAGCAATGGAATCCTTCGCGGGTCTTGGTATAACCGAGGGAAAGGCGGTGCGCTCCGTTGGTATAAGTGGCGGAGACAGAGTAGAAATGCTCGTTCGTCGCTTCGGGGGCATGGCCGATATTATAGAGCCAATCAGCAGAGAGGGTGAGACAGCGGTAGAGCGTGAGCTCATAGAGGGCGAAGAGCCACTGACCATCAAAATGCGGGGTATAGAGATATTGGAGTTCGCCTCGCATGGAGACGTTGGAGTTGACCTGGAAACGTGCATCGATGACCGCTATTCCTGAGCGGACAAGACCGCCATGCCCTTCTACGACGGTGAGATTGATGGTCTGGTACATAAGCATCGCATTGAGCCACCAGCGTTTGGAGAGACGTTTATTGAGTTCGATGTTAATGTCCGTGTAATATTCGCCTTCGCGGGAAGTATCCATCGCCCAACTGCCGGGACTCGCGAGGCCGCGGATATGCGATGCTGCGAAGGCAAGAGTCGTACCGTACTTACCGCCGAAACGGGACTTGCGGGGCCATGTATAGCGCAACTCGGTCTGGAAAGCCCATTCGCCGTCGGCATAGCGCGTGGCGTAGCCGTTGAGCGCCGGGAGATGGTAGGTATGCTGCTTATCGAACGCCGGCAGGAGGTTGAGTCGTCCGGCAACGCCGTAAAACTCGCTTTGCGAGCGGAAAGACATGTTATCCGAGCGCTTCATCTGCGCCAGCAAAGAGAGTCCGCGGCGGGAATACGAGAGCGAAGCCAGGAGTGCGTCTCCGTGACGGTAGGAGAAGTCATTCTCGGTTGCGGGGTTATTGGCCTTATAAGCATATTCAACGAGGACGTCCCACCCTTTCCATTGCCACTCCGTGCGGACATCCCCTGCCCCCACCCACTGCGGGAGGTTATAGCGGTATAGATGTCCGTCAGAGACCGTGAGGATGGTATCCGGACGTTCGTAACGGGAGACATAAGAGCCGCCGATCATGAAGTTCATGCCCAAGTCCTGCATTTTGGGAGACCAAGACTCGAAATGCAACTCGAGGTCGGCACCGAGGACGGCGTCTTGGGTATAGTTCCAACCGAAGGCATGGTCCTTATAGCAGTTCCAATAACGGCGCTGCTTGCCGCCGAGGAGCGTCAGGTGTACGCCACGATCGGGCATAAGGTCGAATTTTGCCCCGCGGAGAGCGCCATCGATACCGAGCGAGCGGTCTTCGTAGAGGTTGAGAATGAGTCCCGAACCAAACTGCGCGTAGATGTCGCCGATGGTGAAATCGCCGAAGTCGAAGTTCGCTTCAAAGCTGATATGACTGATGCCATAGCCCTTGAAATCTGGGTCGTAGCCGGGCAAAGGCCACTGCGTCAGCTCTGCGCGGGTCGAGGCACGAAGGCTGTGAAAATGCGCAGAGTTGGAATCGTTGAGGTAATGGACGGAGAAATCCACGTACGAGTTCGATCCGTAGTACCAGGGCTTGTGCTCCAAAAGGCCGTCATGCTGGATGGCACCGGAGACATAGACGGTGTCGTTCGCCTTTAGCGTACAAAGTACAAGGCACAATGTACAAAGGAGGAGTATGGAGCGGAGATAGGATTTCAAATTTAGGATTTATGATTTATTTGAGGTATTTGCGGATCTCGAGTTCTTCGCCGTCCATGTATCCGGCATGGTTATAAACGATCTCTCCTTTGGAATTGAGGACAAAGAGATGGGGGACGTTCTGGACGTTCATCGCCCTTTTGAGCGTACCGTTGGGATCCAGCAGGACGTGATACTCCCAGCCGTTACCGTCCACCAGAGGCATCACTTTATGGGCATCCTGCGCCTGATCAATAGAGACGATGTACATCTGCACGCCCGTCTCATCCTGCCAGTCGGGATAGAGGTCTTCGATGGCGTTAAGTTCGCGCATACAGGGCTTACACCAGGTCGCGAAGAAAGAGATGATCACCGGCTTGCCGGTTTTGGCGAGGTCTTCGATATTGACAGAACGTCCCTTCGGGTCCCGCAACGTGACATCCGGAAGGACGGCATTGGCGGCTACCGCGCAGAGGACAAAGAAGAGACTAAGAAAGAGTTTTTTCATATACGAATATTTTTTGATGGCGGACTATAGGCTGAGGACCTGGAGGGCCTGCCATTTATCGTCCTTGATATCTTTTTTCTCTTTGATGGCCTTGGAGAGAGGGACATAGATGACTTCTCCGTTTTGGAGTCCTACCATGATCGAGCGCTGTTCCTCAAGGAGGGCTTGTACTGCGGCACAACCGAAACGGGAAGCGAGGATGCGGTCAAAAGCCGTCGGCGAACCGCCTCGTTGAAGGTGTCCCAGGATGGTGACACGCGTGCCATACTCGGGATGGCTCTGCTCGATGACCTTCGCCACCGCCTGTGCTCCGCCGGGGATAGCGTGCTCCTGAACGAGGACGATTCCGCTGTTTTTATGTTTGCGGCGTCCCTGTCCGATGGCCGCCTCTAACTGTTCCTCGAGGGTTGCTCGTTCGGGAATGATGGCCGCTTCGGCTCCTGCGGCGATGGCGGCATTGAGGGTAAGGAATCCTGCATCACGTCCCATGACCTCGACGAGGAAGAGGCGCTCGTGGCTGGTACCGGTGTCACGGAGTTTGTCCACACATTCGACGATGGTGTTGAGAGCCGTGTCGTAACCGATGGTGGAGTCCGTGCCCCAGAGGTCGTTGTCAATCGTACCGGGGATGCCGATAATAGGGATATTATACTCTTGCGCGAACAGGCGAGCGCCGGTAAAAGTGCCATCGCCGCCGATGACGATAAGGGCGTCAATCTGCTCTTTTTTGAGGGTCTCGTAGGCTCTTTTGCGTCCCTCGGGAGTCTTGAACTCCTCGCTGCGTGCAGATTTGAGGATCGTACCTCCACGTTGGATGATTCCGCTCACATCCTGGGTCGTGAACTCCTGAACCTCATCGTCCATGAGGCCTTTGTAGCCACGGAAGATGGCTTTGACGCGGATGTTATTAGCGATGGCAGCGCGGGTGACAGCCCGCACGGCAGCGTTCATACCCGGGGCATCGCCACCAGAGGTGAGTACCCCGATTGTTTTGATTTTATATTCCATAATAGTATGTTTTTAATCGACCATGCATGGTCGATGCGTTAATTTTGTGCAAAGGTACTACTTTTTTTTGATTTACGCAAGAAATATGCCTCAATTTGTTCTTTTTTTTCCGGATAGAGTTCGAGGAGCTGCTCCTTGGAGAGGCGGTAAGAGATGGTTATATGTCGGTTGCCATCGGCATTGATGCGCGCCATCTCGCGGCGGAAGAGCCGGCCGTGAGAGGAGGTGTCGCGAAGCTGATTGACCGCGATATAATAATGGATCATCTCATGGAGGATGGTGTCCTGGATGAGGTCTTCGGGGAGGTCGATGCGCGTGTTGATGCGGAGGACGAAGTTCTCGTTTCGGACCGGTCCGAAGAGCCACGAGCGACGGCGGGTGAAGGTCACCTTGCCGAGGAAGGTGCGCGCGTTCGAGAGTTTGATCGGGATCGGCGGCAGGGACGAAGCAAAGAAACGGGCGTTGAACTCGTCAAAGCAGGATTGTATGTACGGGATCGTCGGGGTCACGTAAATGGATGCGCTACTTTGTAATCGTGTATAAGAGAGTTAAATTTCCAGGCACGCGAGGTGGCGTACGTCTTGCCGTTGGAGGCGACGTGTTTTGCGGCCTCGAAATCGGATTTCAGTTGGGCTTTGTCCTCGGGAGATGTCAAGAGTTTGAGTTGGGAGTTGGCATACTTGAAGGCAGCGGAGTTCCATTGCTGGCGGGGAGATTGATTTTTCTGGTAGTTTTCCTCGCGTGTACGGTAAAATTGCTTGCCGTTTCGCATATAAAAATAGCCACTGTCACGGCCGTTGGTCTTGCCGTGGATTTGTTCGATGCCGGATGATGTTTTAATTTCTGACATAAAAAGAGGATTTTTTAAGGGATATTATATATAAATATATAATATAGTATTGTACATAAATTTGGGCTCGTTTAGGGCGTAACAGGTAAGTTACGTTGGCTTTGACCGTCGTTTGACCGTCGATTGACTGTCGCTTGACCGTCGTTCCAAATCTTGAAATCGGGTGCAAAGGTACAACAAAAAAACGGAATATGCAAGAGAAATGGAGATTTTTTATGAAAAATAGGCCACTTTATGCCGGAATAGGCAGATTTAGGGAAGGGAAGCAGCGCAGGTAAACCGCCCTAAGCCGGATGACATCCGGCACAATGGACAGAGAAAAAACGCGCCAACGGGGGTGGCGCGTTTAGGACAACGAAAATACCGAGATAACGAGATATCGAGATACGAGATATCGAAGGAAAAAAGAAAGGGAAGAGGGCAACGGGAATGAAAAACGCGTTCGTGAAACTCGAGCGCATAGGACACTATTGTTGATATCCAACACAATGAACGATGTACATGCCGGATAAAATCCGGCGGAAATGGACGGAGGATTATTGGGCGGCGGATAACATCCGCCTGTAATACGAAGAAAAAACGCCCGAGGGATTAGCTCGGGCATAAGAAATAGGGGAAGAGACCTTAATTATTTGGATCCCACTCGCAATATTTTACTTCGGCTCCAATGATACCACCACCAGTGCCTGTAATGTAATCTACCACATATACCTTTATGTATTTATATGGATTCGAGTCATATGTATACCTATATATATAACCATGCCCAACCAACACAGCTGTTTCATCCGTCCATCCTATAGATGGGACAGACTGTATCTGACTTAACTTCTTTTTACCCATATCTACAATAGCACAACCTCCATTATAACCAGTTGCAATAAAATTATTAGCATTGTTGATAAAGAGTGTATTATACCCCATCGGTGTGGAGAAAGATATATCTGTAGCACCTCCGTCATCATTCCAATACCCTGCGTTATTACCACTTAACATTTTAAGTGTAATCACACCTACTAAATCATCGTCCGGATTGTTGCCATCGCAAGCAGGGAAAATAAGACTAATTGCTGCCAGGAGCAAGAGGGGCAACCACCTCATTTTTAGTGTTTTCATTATTGTAATGTGTTTTGTATCCGGCGACCTCTGCGGATGGTAAGTAAATAAAACAAAGCGTGAGGCTGCTATGCCACACACCTGCTATAGATGGTCTTAGGAAACCTTGCAACAAAGATATGGACAAGCAGTCCCACGTATAAACGCAGGGACGCTTCGCCGTACACTCTTGTTGCTTTGAAAAGTTCCTAAGTTTTCTATAGCAAGAGTAAAGCAAAACGCTTCGATATTTCAATATGTCATGTCTGTCCTTTTGAAAAGACGTTGCAAAGGTACGAAGAAATTTTGATATATGCAAGAGAAATGGAGATTTTTTTAGAAAAATAGGCCACTTTATGCCGGAATAGGCATATTTAGGCAGATTTTAGGCGGAATAGCAGATTTAGGCAAATTTGGGGCGGAATAGCAGATTTAGGGAAGGGAGGCATCGCAAGTAGTAGCTCGCGCAATGATGCGCGAGAAATGCACAGAGAGAAGCCGGAATAAAATTTCGGGGAAATGAACGGAGAAGATACCGGAATAAAATTCCGGGGAAATGAACGGAGAAGATGCCGGCACTAAATGCCGGGGACAGGAAGAAAGAAAAAAGCGCGCCAACGGTGAGATGGCGCGCACAGGACAACGAGGGGAAGGATCGCTCGCGGAACTCGCGAGCACAGGACAAAGCGGGGCGGGCGCGCAGGACATCGAAGATTCCGAGATAACGATATACGACATATCGAGATATCGAAGGAAAGAAAAGGGAAGGGAGGGGAAAAGATAAACGCCCGAGGGGTTGGCTCGGGCAAGATGTTAATAAACCATAAACGACAACTATTCTTCTAAAACTTTCTCATTCAAGTGCAATTCCGAGCATAAATCTTCATAAAAATGAGCATGTGCAAGCAACAACATTGGATATATCACAAAGACAAAAACAAATAGTAAAAGTATAAAAGATAAGAAAATAAGAATCACCCAAAAACGATTTAAACTATCTAACACTTTTACCATTACTAATGCAAGTAATAATAAAAAAAAAGAGAGAAGAGGCCAAAGACAAATTCTGAGGTCAACGAGAAACAGATCCCATTTATGCCCTTCCATCATTTTTATGCTATCATGAAGCTTCTGCCAAACAGATTTGTCCGTGTCGTCATGAACCAAATATGGAAGTATAAAACTAACAGCATATCCCCAAATCCATATTAGTGTCAATACTACAATCCCGACAAAAAAAAGACCCAATGTATTTACACCCCAACTTTTGAGATGTCCCATGCCATTTAAAAGAAATCCTGGCACAGACACCCAGAAAGATGTTACCACAATTTTTCCTAAATTGTCCTTGTATTCAGAAAGGTTAATGGTACGCTTGCGCACAAGAGACAAGAACCATAAAGGCACATAATAATTAGTCAAAATTGCCCCAAACAACATGACAACCAAAATAGAAAATTTCCATAGATCTACCCACACCGTATTCGATTGAGCATTTAGCGCAAGACGCGGAAATAATATAATAGCAACAGATGCAATAAATACGAACACAACAATGCTGACTAATATAGTCGATTTTTTGAATTGTGAACGGAACTCATTCCACGCTAATGATTGATACTCCGAATTCGCCTTCATAAAATTAAGTTTTTTTTCAGGACGCAAAATTACAACAAAAAATCGGGATATGCAAGGGGAATGGGGATTTTTTAAGAAAAATAGGCCGCTTTATGCCGGAATAGGCAGATTTGGGGAAGGGGAGCACCGCAGGTAACAACAAAATCGGGCAAAGAGATACACCCGCATTGGACGCGTACCGGGCGGGGCGGCGAGTATTCGCCGGACGGGACGCGGGAAGAAAAACCCGAGAGGAACGAGGGTACGAGCGGCTAATCCGCCTATGCCGCGAGCCCACAGAAGGAGGAGAGAGAACCGCTCGCGGAACTCGCGCGCACAGGCCAAAGACAAAAAAAGGAACAAGCTAAACGTAAATAGAAGGAGGGATAGACAAAAAAACGCGCTAACGGGGGGTAGCGCGTTTAGGGGAGAGGGAGCCGTTACTCAGCTGCGGGGGCTTCGGCAGGTTGCGGGGCGGAAGCGGGAGCTTCGGCAGCGGGTTGAGCTGCAGGGGCTGGGTTCGAGGCGGAAGCGGGGGCTTCGGCAGGTTGCGGAGCGGGAGCGGGGGCTTCGGCGGGGGTATCGGCGAGGAAAGAGCCGGAGGTGAGTTGTTTATAGATAGATGCCTCGACACCTAAGATAGCCGGAACGGCGAAAATAGCAAGGATAAAGATGAGGATATTACCGATCGTTTCGAGCCAAGACACTTCGCCTATACCAAAGAGAAATTGGATGATTACAATCACCAGTTCCAGACAGAGGACAAGCAGGAACTCAGTACCGAAAATACGCCATTTATGGCCGTACGTCAGGCGGTTAGACTCATGCAACGCATCCATGGCCGACATGTCTTTGTCCACAAAAAGTACGACTGCAAACGACCAAGCTACGGAAATAACGAATCCCGGAATAATACCGAAAAGGAAACCTACCAAGATGGCACCCGTCATGAGGGCAGAGAGGATGAAGTACTCGCCCATGTTGCGGCGGTATTTGCCGTCAAAAATGAAAAGCGGGTTGATGACCGTGCCTTTCGCCATCTCCGCGGGGAGCGAGCTGACCGCGATGGTGGTACCGACATTGAGGTACGGGATCCAGATAGTAACGAGGTAGAGAACTACCGTTAGAATGAGGCTCAGATAGTTGACCAGAGCGATGGCGAGACCATCCTTGATGGTTGCCATAATGGCGAGTTTTTTATCCATAATAAGAAGTTTTTTAGATCGGTCATAATGACCGATGCGTTAATTCGACGCAAAGGTACAACAAAAATCCGGAATATGCAAGAGCAATGGAGATTTTTTTAGAAAAATAGGCCGCTTTATGCCGGAATAGGCAGATTTAGGGAAGGGAAGCACCGCAGGTAAATAAAAAAAACGAAGAGAGGAAAAAAGAGAGGGGGCACCGCAGGTAAACCGCCCTAAGCCGGATGACATCCGGCATAATGGACGACGGAGAAGGCCGGCATTCAATGCCGGGAAATGGACATACGGAGAGGCCGGAATACCGGCGAGAACAGGACATACACAGGAAACAGAAAAACAGAAAACAAAAACTCCCCCGCTCTACAAGAGAGAGAGGGGGAGTTGAGGGATCGATTCTCCGAGAGATCGAGAGATCGATATATCGAGATATCGAAAGTATTCCGGGAAATCGAAAGATCGGGGTTATTTGACTTCCTCGAAGTCGACGTCCTCAGCGGTAGGGCCGTTGGAGCCGTTGTTGTCAGTCGGGCCTGCTTGCGGACCTTGCGGGCCGGCTTGAGATTGTTGCGCTTGCTGTTGGGCAGCGTACATCTCAGCGGAGGCCGCTTGGAAAGCTGTCATGAGGGCGTTGTTGGCTGCTTCGCAGGCATCGGCGTCACGTTTAGCGTACGCGTCTTTGAGGTCTGCGAGGGCTTTCTCGATCGGCGCCTTCTTGTCAGCCGGGATCTTGTCGCCGAGTTCAGCGAGTTGTTTCTCGGTCTGGAAGATCGTAGCGTCAGCTTTGTTGAGTTTGTCAGCCTGCTCTTTGGCCTTCTTATCGGCTTCGGCGTTGGCTTCCGCTTCGGCTTTCATACGCTTGATCTCTTCGTCAGACAGACCGGAGGATGCTTCGATACGGATCTTGGCGTCCTTGCCGGTAGCTTTGTCCTTGGCGGTGACATTGAGGATACCGTTAGCATCGATATCAAAGGTTACTTCGATCTGCGGTTCGCCACGACGTGCGGGCATGATGCCGTCCAAGTGGAAGCGACCGAGCAGTTTGTTCTGGGCCGCCATAGGACGCTCGCCCTGATAGATAACGATCTCTACAGAAGGTTGGTTATCAACCGCCGTGGTGAAGGTCTCGGTTTTCTTCGTCGGGATAGTGGTGTTCGCCTCGATCATCTTGGTCATGACACCACCCATCGTCTCAATACCGAGGGACAGCGGGGTTACATCGAGCAGGAGGACGTCTTTCACATCGCCTGTGAGGACACCACCTTGGATGGCTGCGCCGACTGCGACAACCTCATCCGGGTTAACGCCCTTGGACGGAGCCTTACCGAAGAACTTCTGTACGGCATCCTGGATAGCCGGGATACGCGTCGAACCACCTACGAGGATGATCTCGTCGATATCGGAGGTCTTCAATCCGGCATGCTCGAGGGCCGTGCGGCACGGAGCGATGGTACGCTGGATAAGGTCGTCAATCAGTTGCTCAAATTTAGCACGGGTCAGCGTCTTAACCAAGTGTGCAGGTACGCCGTTTACCGGCATGATATACGGCAGGTTGATTTCCGTAGAGGTAGAGGAGGAAAGCTCGATCTTCGCTTTCTCGGCAGCCTCTTTCAGACGCTGCATCGCCATCGGGTCTTTGCTAAGGTCGGCACCGCCGTTCTCGTTCTTGAACTCCTGAACGAGCCAGTCGATGATACGATGGTCGAAGTCATCACCTCCGAGGTGGGTATCACCATCGGTTGCTTTTACCTCGAAGACACCGTCACCGAGTTCGAGCACGGATACATCGTGGGTACCACCACCGCAGTCGAAGACTACGATCTTCATATCCTTGTTGGACTTGTCGAGGCC
This sequence comes from Bacteroidales bacterium UBA3717, assembly GCA_002372695.1. Lineage (GTDB taxonomy): Bacteria > Bacteroidota > Bacteroidia > Bacteroidales > Paludibacteraceae > Colicola. The sequence continues at coordinate 47,446 of DFHS01000032.1, read as the reverse complement.
ATAAGCCAAGGCAGCAGCGGTCGGCTCGTTGACGATACGGCGTACGTTGAGACCTGCGATCTCGCCGGCTTCCTTGGTAGCCTGACGTTGCGAGTCGTTGAAGTATGCCGGGACGGTGATGACAGCTTCGGTAACCTCTTGTCCGAGGTAGTCCTCAGCGGTTTTCTTCATCTTCTGGAGGATGATAGCCGAGATCTCCTGCGGGGTATAGAGACGTCCGTCGATGTCCACACGTGGGGTGTTGTTATCGCCCTTAGTTACTTTATAAGGAACACGCGCGATTTCAGACTGCAAGCGGTCGTAGGTCTCGCCCATGAAACGCTTGATCGAATAGATAGTTTTGGTCGGGTTTGTGATGGCTTGACGTTTAGCAGGGTCGCCCACTTTGCGCTCGCCACCCTCAATAAATCCAACTACAGAAGGAGTGGTACGCTTACCTTCCGCGTTAGCAATGACGATAGGTTCGTTACCCTCCATTACGGCTACACACGAGTTTGTGGTACCGAGGTCAATTCCAATAATTTTAGACATAGTATATTTCCTTTCTTTAATTAATTTTCTAGATTCACTAGACGCTCTAGATGCACTAGAGGACTAGTCACCCAAAGAATGACAAAACGTGTGCCAAACAAAAAAGTCTGCCAAATTGTCAGTTTTTGGCAGACTTTTGAGGGGTAATGGGTTACGGGTTATGACAGGTCGTAGCCGTAGTGCTTGAGGCGGGAGATGTTGGACCGCCAGTCTTTGTCCACTTTGACGAAGAGCTGGAGGAAGACCTGCTTCTGGAAGAAGTCCTCAATGTCCTTGCGTGCCTGGGATCCGACGCGCTTGAGGGCCGAACCGGCTTTGCCGATGATGATACCCTTCTGGGAATCGCGTTCGCAGTAGATGACGGCGTCGATGCGGATGAGTTTGTCCTCTTCCTTGAAGGACTCCACTTCGACCTCGACGGAATACGGAATCTCCTTGTCGTAGTTGAGGAGGATCTTCTCGCGGATGATCTCATCAACGAAGAAACGTGCGGGTTTGTCGGTCAGCTGGTCCTTGGGGAAGAACGGCGGTCCGACGGGCAGGGCTTCTTTGATAGCATCGAAGAGTTGGGAGACGCCGAAACGCTCTTGTGCGGAGATGGGGAAGATTTCCGCTTCGGGGAGCTGCGTGTGCCAGAAAGCTACGAGGGACTCAAGGGTCTCCTGGGTCGTGAGATCTATTTTGTTTATAATAAGGAACACACGCGTGCCCTCGCGTTCGGCAACAGCCGCGGACTCTGTGCCGCTCTGCGGCACGAAAACGCGCTGTGCCTCCGCTCTCCCCACCGAGTGCACTCCGTTAGCGCTCGTCGGGGACCCCTTTTTTCTGCATAGTTTCTTCACTTTCTCGATGAAGTCGGGGTTGCGGTCAATGGTGTCCTGGGGCTCCGTGACATAGAGGAGGACGTCAGCATCAACGAGTGCCGAGCGGCTGAACTCCAGCATCTTCTCCTGGAGACGGTAGTTAGGCGAGAGGACTCCCGGTGTGTCCGAATAGACCATCTGGAAGTCCTCGCCGTTGACGATACCGAGAATGCGATGGCGGGTCGTTTGCGCTTTCGAAGTGATGATCGAGAGGCGCTCGCCCACCAAGGCGTTCATCAACGTAGATTTGCCAACATTGGGATTACCAACAATGTTCACAAACCCACTTCGGTGGGCCTGTGAACATTGTTTATTTGTCATTTGTAATTGGTTATTTGCCATATTACATTACAGCATCCATTAACTCCTGCGTAGAGTTGAAGAGTTTAGCCGGCGAGAGTTTGGTTACTTTGCAGCCGATTTTCTTCTCGATGGCCTTCACGTCAATCTTCTTCGGGTCGCCCATGAGGATGATGGTAACGGGTTTGCCCTTGATATTCTCCTCATAGAACTTCTCGATATCGTTGAAAGTGAGGGCGTCGATTGCTGCAGCGTTGACTTTCGACGGGTCGTCATTGTAACCCAGACGCTGCCAGTACTCATAAGCAGCAGCTTTGGAGCGCATCGACGGTTTAGCGGTCTGCGCAGCCTGCTTGAGGGCGGCTTTGAGAGCAACCAGCTGTGTCGAGTCCTTCGGCATGTCGGTCAGGATATCCATATATACGGAGATGGCGTCGTTGACCTTATCCGACTGGGTACCCACGTAACCGATGAAGTAGCAGTCCTTACCCGGAAGCTCCGGCGTAGCGTTCACACCATAAGCCGAGTATGCCATGGAGCGTTTTACACGGATCTCATTCATGATCACACCCGTGAAACCGCCGGACATGTACTGGTTGAAGGCGTCAGATTGTACATCCGAAGCGATGTCGTACGGACGGCCGTTGATGTAGAAATAGAGGTCCGCCTGCTGTACGTTACTGTTCGGAAGGAAGAGTACGGTCGGTTTGTCGTAGGTCACGCGGTCCTGCACGAACGGCGACTTGGAAGGCTGCATACCTTCGGTCAGAGGCAGTTCAGGCACGAGTTTGTCCTCGGGGAGCGTACCGCAGTAGAAGACGTCGAGCGCGTAGGTACGGGCCGAAGCGATGAGACGCTGAACCTGTACACCATCCATATTCCAGATGTCGATAAACTTCACCTCGTCGAGGAAAGAAGACTTCTTGCCGTAGAGGGCATACTGCATAAGGGCAGACTTCTGCACGGCCGTACGTTTCTGACGGCTGTAGCGCGAGAAGAACTCGTTACCCTTGACCGCATCGAGCTGTTTCTGCTCGAGGTACGGCATGAGGAGCTGGCGGTTGACGAGATTCATGATCTTATTCATATTCCCATCCTCACCGGAGATGGAGATGTAGAAATACGAGTCGTTACAACCGTAGGAAACCGCAGCGCCGAGTTGCGCAATCTGCTGGTCGAAGTCCTTACCCTCGATAGCCGGGTTGCCCATGATACCTGCGTTCTCCATGAGCATCGCAGCATACGGCAGCAGCGGCATCTCGTGCTCGCCCACTCCATAACGGAGGGTGAGGGTGAAGATATCATTCTTGGTGTTCGGCGTATAGTGGAGTTTCACGTTCTCGCCCAGCGAAGAGATCTTCACATCGTTGAAGTCATTGAAGGTCTGTTTGAGTTCGCCCTTCGGCAGTTTCTGGAACTCCTCTGCGTACTCGGTCTTCGCATTCTTCACCGGATCAAGCGGTTTGATATTCGGTTTCGGCAGCGTTTTCGGCTTCATATTCTTGGTATCCTCGTCGAAGGAGACAGTCATATGGTCGGCATTGAAATATTTCTTTGCGACGCGTGCGATCTCCTCTTTGGTGAGGGATTGAATCTTCTCGTTAGCCGTGAAGATATCGTCAACCGGTTTGCCATAGGTGAATGCGTCCACGAGGACGGACATCTTGGTCGAAGGCGACTCGTTGAAGGCCTTATATTGCTGCGCGTACATGTGCTTTACGTTCGCGATGAGGTCGTCGGAGATATCGCCCCGTTTGATCTTGTCGATCTCTTTCATGACGATGGCCTCGGTAGCCTTGTCGGACTCGAACATCTGCTGGTTGGCGTCATAATAAGGCACCGCCATGACGATCAGACGACCGTCATTACGACGTGCGTCGAGGAACGCATACGAAGCCGACACGTCACCCTTGGTGTTAACCTGGTCGAGAAGACCTGTCTGACCGTTGTAGAGAAGGTTGCAAACGAACTCCAGAACATCCTGGTCTGCATCACCTTCTTTAACACCCTGATACACCCAAGCGACCTGCGGGTTGTAACCGAGGTTATAGTGCTTCTTTCCGGTCAGTTTGACAGCCGGATAGGAAGGACGCGAAGGCAGTTCTTTCGGCTGCAAGCGGCCAAACGTCTGAGCGATCATCGGTTTGGTGGACTCGGAATCGAAGTCACCGACGATGATGAGCGCCATGTTATTCGGCACGTACCAGGTGTTGTAGAACTCAATCAGACGCGAGAGACGCGGGTTCTTGAGGTGCTCGGGCAGACCGATGACGTCACGCTCGTACGGAGAACCTTTATAGATATCCTCCATGAGCTGTTTCTGCGCCTGGGAAGAGGGTTCGTTGGCGTACATATTGTACTCCTCGAACACGTTCTCCAACTCCGCCTGGAAAGTACGGAAGACAGGGTTGATGAGACGGTCGGAGAAGATCGTCAGCCAGCGGTACATCTCTGCAGCCGGGAAGGAGTTGTGGTACGCCGTAAGGTCGTAAGACGTATAAGCGTTCACGCCCTCGGCACCGATGAGATCGAGCATGTTGAAGAAATCCTCGGTCGAAGAGATCTTCGCTTCACGCATGGAGCACTCGTTGATTTGGGTGGCGAGTTGCTCACGGATTTTCGGATCGGTGGCATCGCTGTACTGGTCGTACAAAGCGATGATCGAGTCATAGATCGGTTTCTCTTTCTCCCAGTCGAGTGCGCCGATACGTTGCGTACCCTTGAAGAGCATGTGCTCGAGGTAGTGCGCAAGTCCGGTGTACTCCTTCGGTTCGTCCACAGCTCCGGCGCGAACTACTACGTAGCCCGTTACGTCCGGTGCGTCATGATCTTCCCAGAGAAGAACAGTGAGACCATTTTCCAACTTGTACTCCGTCAGACCCTCACGGGATTGAGCAGAGAGAAATGCGGTGCCGCAGATGAGCAGCAGAGCGCTAAGTAAAAGTTTTCTCATTGTTGTTAATATTTGTTGTTAGTTATTTTGCGACAGATCGAGATATCGAAATTTCGACATATCGAGGTGATTTACCATTCGAGGAGGACTTTGCCGCACTGTCCGGAGACCATGACGTCGAAGCCTTTCTGGAAGTCGTCGAACTTAAAGCGGTGGGTGATGACCGGGCTGAGGTCGAGTCCTCCGAGGAGCATCTGCTCCATCTGGTACCATGTCTCCCACATGCGGCGGCCGGTGATACCTTTGATGGTCAGGGCATTGAAGATGACGTCTGACCAGTTCACCTGGGTGTTGGACGGCAGGATTCCGAGTTGGGCGATGTTGGCACCCTTGTACATATGCTCGATCATCTCATTGAAGGCCGCGGGGGCACCGCTCATCTCCAGTCCCACATCGAAGCCTCGGATACCGAGCTGAAACATCGCATCGGCGATTGTCTCGCCCTTGGAACCATCGACGGTAAGGGTAGCACCCATCTTCTTGGCTATCTCCAGTCGGAGCGGGTTGATGTCCGTCACGACGATGTTTTTTGCTCCGGCGTAGCGACATATTCCTGCCGCCATCGTACCGATGAGCCCTGCGCCGGTGATGAGTACATCTTCACCCAGGAGCGGGAAAGCGAGGGCTGTGTGGGTAGCGTTGCCGAAGGGATCCATGATCGCTGCGAAGTCATCGGGTATCTCGTCGCGCAGTTTGACCACATTGGATTCGGGAATGGTGACGTACTCCGCGAAACACCCATCTTTGCCCATGATTCCGACGGAGATGGTGTTCTCACAGACGTGTCCCATGCCCCGGCGGCAGTTTCGGCAATGTCCACAGACGATATGTCCTTCAGCGGTGACGCGTTCACCAACCTGAAAATTACGTACTCCTTCGCCCACTTCGGCCACCACTCCGACAAACTCATGCCCCATCGTATAAGGCGGTTTGCAATGAGCCTGCGACCACTCGTCCCATTTATACATGTGCAGGTCGGTGCCGCAGATAGCGGCTTTGGTGACCTTGATCAGGACGTCGTTGACTCCCACCTCCGGCATCGGCACTTCTTCCATCCAGATGCCGGGTTTCGCATATTTTTTGACTAAAGCTTTCATAATTTACTTCAATACACCAAGAACCGTGCCAATCTTTGTGAAGGCGGCAATACATTTATCTAATTGCTCGCGCGTGTGCGCTGCGGAAACCTGTACGCGGATACGCGCCTGACCTTTCGGAACCACCGGATAGTAGAAGCCGGTAACGTATATTCCTTCCTTCTGGAGCGCCGCAGCAAACTCCTGCGAGAGGCGTGCGTCGTAGAGCATCACTGCGCAGATAGCCGATTGCGTGGGCTTGATATCGAAACCCGCCGCTTTCATCTTCTCTACAAAATAGGCTGTGTTCTCGTGCAGACGGTCCTGCAGTTCGTTGGAGCGTGTGAGGATCTCGAAGGTCTTGATACCAGCCGCAGCAATCATCGGCGGGATAGAGTTTGAAAAGAGATACGGACGGCTGCGCTGACGCAGGAGGTCGATGATCTCTTTCTTACCGGTTGTGAAACCGCCGACCGAACCGCCAAAGGCTTTGCCGAGCGTGCCGGTGATGATTTCTATTTTGCCGCGCATGTTATAGAGCTCCGTAACGCCGTGTCCTGTCTTACCGACCACTCCGGCGGAGTGCGACTCATCGACCATGACGAGGGCGTTGTATTTCTGCGCCAGCTCGTAGATCTTATCGAGCGGGCAGACATTGCCGTCCATAGAGAAGACGCCGTCCGTCGCGATGATGCGGAAGCGTTGTGCCTGGGCTTTCTTGAGTTGCTCCTCGAGATCCGCCATGTCGCCGTTGGCATAGCGGTAACGCACCGCCTTGCAGAGGCGCACGCCGTCGATGATCGACGCATGGTTGAGGGCATCGGAGATGATGGCATCCTCTTCGGTCAAGAGCGGTTCGAAGAGACCTCCGTTGGCATCAAAACATGCGGCATAAAGGATGGTATCTTCGGTACCGAAGAAATCCGAGATGACGCGCTCCAACTCTTTGTGCGTATCCTGCGTACCGCAGATAAAACGTACCGACGCCATACCGTAACCGCGCGCATCCATGCGGGCTTTGGCAGCTTCGATGAGTTCTTTGTTATCGGCAAGGCCGAGGTAGTTGTTCGCGCAGAAATTGATCACTTCCTGTCCGCCTTCTACGACAATGCCGGAAGACTGCGGAGTGATGATCACGCGCTCGTTCTTATAGAGACCTGCATCGCGAATCTCATTCAGCGTTTTTTGCAGGTGTTGTTGAAAATCTTGATACATAGTTTTTTCGATATTTCGATATATCGATATTTCGACATTTCGAGGTTATTTTTTTTAGATGATGCCCTGTTCCATGATAAATCACCTTGAACAGTTGCATCAGATGATGCCCTGTTCGAGCATCGCGGTAGCGACCTTCATAAATCCGGCGATGTTCGCGCCTTTGACATAGTCAATGGTGCCATCCGGTTGCGTGCCGTAACGAACACATTGCTCGTGGATGGACTCCATGATATGATGCAGACGATCGTCCACTTCTTCGGCCTTCCAAGAGAGGTGCTCGGCATTCTGGGTCATCTCCAGACCGGAAGTCGCTACTCCACCTGCGTTCACAGCCTTACCCGGAGCAAAGAGTACGCCGTTATGCTGGAAGAAATGAATTGCACCCGGTTGGCAGCCCATGTTCGATACCTCGCAGCAACACCAGCAGCCGTTAGCTTTGAGTTCCTTGGCGTCTTCTTCGGAGAGCTCGTTCTGGAAAGCACACGGCAGGGCGATGTCACACGGGATGGACCAAGCCTTCTTACCTGCCGTAAAGACGCACTCTTTCGGGAACTTATCCGCCATGTCTTGTACTTTGTTGCGGTTCGACGCACGCATGACGAGCATGTAGTCAATCATCGCCTTGGTGATACCATCCTTGATAGCCACTACGCCATCGGGACCGGAGATAGCTACTACCTTAGCGCCCAGTTCAACCGCTTTGGTCGCTGCTCCCCATGCTACGTTTCCGAATCCGGAGAGCGCCACTTTCTTGCCCTTGATATCTTTGCCGGCCTTGTGCAGCAGGTGTTGCGTGAAATAGAGTGCGCCGAAACCGGTAGCTTCCGGACGGAGAATCGAACCGCCCCAGGTCATGCCCTTTCCGGTGAGAACACCGGTATGATACTCGCGCGCGAGTTTCTGGTACATGCCGTTGAGGAAACCTATCTCACGACCGCCAACGCCCACGTCACCAGCGGGTATATCCTGATCCGGACCGATGCAACGCCAGAGTTCCAACATAAAGGCCTGACAGAAACGCATGATCTCAGCGTCCGATTTGCCAACCGGATCAAAATCCGAACCGCCCTTTGCGCCGCCCATCGGAAGGGTCGTCAGCGCGTTCTTAAAGGTCTGCTCAAAACCCAAGAACTTCAACATCGAAGGAGTAACCGCTCTATGGAAACGCAAACCGCCTTTATACGGACCGATGGCGGAGTTGAACTGCACACGGTAACCGAGGTTCGTCTGCACTTCGCCTTGGTCATCAATCCATGTCACGCGGAAGGTGAAGATACGGTCAGGCTCGACCATGCGCTCCACGATCTTCGCTTGCTCAAACTCGGGGTGCTGATTGTACACCTCTTCAATCGACTCGAGTACCTCTTGCACAGCCTGCAGGTACTCTGCTTCGCCCGGATGTTTCGCAGCCAAACGCTGCATAATGTCTTGTACTTTCATTGTTTTATGTGTTTTAAATGGTATGTTATAAATATTGTTTTCAATTTTGCCTGCAAAATTACAAAAAAAAAATGACATACACAATAGTGTATGCCACTTTTCGAGATTTTTTTCTTTTTATTGGCCTACACCGCCACCTCCGCCAAGACGTGAAGACTCATCGAGTTCGCCGACCTTACGGTGCTTATGTTGCTGATACTGACCGAACATCCAAGTGAGCGAGAACATCACACGTTGCTGGCGGATGGTGTTTTTATACCACGAACGGTTACCCGGTTCCTGGCCCATATCTTCGTTATTGAAACTAAGCGAACGCAACAGATCCTGCACGTTGAGGTTGAAGATCAGGCCTTTTTTCATGTACATCTTCCGGATTCCGAAAGAAGCGAAATAGGTGCTGCCGGATTTATTATAGCCGGTGAGCATGGGCGATGACCAGTTCGCATCGAAGGTAAGCGTCCAATCCTTCGGCAAGTATGCGGAGAGTGTTCCGCCGACGTAGCCATAGTGACTCTTCATGATATAATCCGGTGTGCCATCTTCTTGTTTTTCATAGGATTTGTTGATAAAATGCAGCCATCCGGCATTCACCGTGAGCGCCAACCATGCCCCTTGCATCGACTTAGAACCATCCTCCGCTTTTGCGTATTTCGGTACGAGCGGCAGTTCGGTCAAAGAGACGTTCAAACCGTGGGTGGTACAGGTACCGAAATTCGTCCATTGTGCAAAGCCGATACCGCTCGGGAGAATTGTAGTCTTGGAGGAGAACATATCCTGCGTGTGGGCGAAATTAAAGGTCATGTTCCAATACTGCGTCCACGAGAAATGCAGTTCTACGTCGTTGTTAAACTCCGGCGTGAGGTCGGTATTTCCTTTCTGGATGGAATAGGCGTCCACGTACGAAGTGAAGGGATTGAGCATCCAGTAATTCGGTCGTTTGATACGGCGCGTGTAAGACGCAGAAACGGCTATCGGTTGTTGGATTTTGCCCAGCGGTTTGGATGTATAACCGACATACGCCGTGGGGAAGGGATCGAAATAGGTCTTGTTGATGATTGAATCCAAGCCGTCGTCCTTCCAGTCGCCGCGCGAGAAGGTATATTCTCCTCGGAGACCGAGTTTGACCGACCAGTGTTCACCAAACTGCTTGCCGACAGAGATATACGCTGCCGCCACATGCTCGTCGTAGCGGAAAGCATTGTGATCCGTGGGTCGCACGCCGCCATTCCGCGTCGAGTCGGTCGTCATGTCGTTGTCCGTCGAAGAGAGCGCATACTTGACACCGGCTTCAATCATTCCAGTCTTCCAGAACTTGGTCTGAAAATCCATTTTGGCAGAGTAGATATTGACAATCTGCTTGCCGCGAATATCAATACCGAGCGATTGGATGCCGCCCAAAGGCTTGTCGTAGTTCGTCTCCTGGAAATTGACAGAAGAGTTATTATAACGGTTGTAGTCGATATTCACCGTCAGTTCGCGCTCGAGAGCTTCAGAGAAAGTGTGGGTGTAGTTGAGGTTCGCTGTGTGCTGCGGAGCTTTGAGACGGTTTTGCGAATTGGTCGTGCTATTTGTCGTATCCGTGCCTTGAATCAGATAAGCAGAGTTGCGTCCGGGCACTATATGCTGATCGACATCCATGAAAGGCACCTGAAGGATAAATCCAAAGGTATTGAGCGAGTCGATATACCAATCGTTGCCGACCTTGAGCATGTAGTACTGGAAATTGATGTTGTAGTCCGAATAGGAGTAGTTCTTCAGCGCCGGCGTCTCGCGGTAGGACTCAAAATCGATGTCATTCTGCGCGAAGACCTGCGTGAACTGGCCGAACGTATAGGTTTTCTCGCCGCGATAATTGAGGTTGAGTGAGAACATCTCCTGATTCAGCCAGCGTTTGACATCGCCAAAATACATACCGCCGTAAGCGGCAGAAAGCATTCCGTTCAAGCCCTTCATCATATTGCGCTTGGTCTTGATATTGATGATACCACCCTGCCCCGACGCATCGTATTTGGCGGAAGGATTCGAGATGATCTCAATCTTCTCGATGGTGTTTCCGTCCGTTCCATCGAGCATGGCTTTGAGTTGCTGACCTGAGAGGTACGAAGGCTTGCCGTCCACCCAAATCTCCACGGATTTACCGTTCACGGTAATATTACCGTCCTTGTCGATGCGGACACCCGGCGCACGGCGGAGGATATCGTTTCCGTTCGAACCTGCCGAGAGAGGCGAAGCCGAGACGTTCACCACCAGTTTGTCCATCTGGCGCTCAATGAGCGGTTTCTTGGCTTTGACTTCGACCTCAGCGAGCCGCTCGGTCTCTTCGCGCAGCACAAAATCCGGTCCGCCGAAAGCTGTCTGATAACCGACATAAGAGGCTTGGATGATATATTCCTCCCCTCCCTTTATGGCAGGGGTTTGGGGTAGGCTTATCTCGTACTTACCGTCGTCATCAGTGATCGCACCGGTGAGCAGTGTCGAATCCGGCGCCAGCACAGAGATCGTCACAAACGGCATCGCATTGCCTTGCGCATCAATGACCCCACCCTTAATCGTCTCGGCAGCCACGCCGACTGCCATACTGAGCATAATACCTAAGAAAAGCTTTTTCATACGTTTGGAAATTTAATCTACCTAAATGATACCATCCTTGTCAAAAGGTTACAATGCCGATTCGTGAAAAATCTGCTGTTTGGGAGGTAAATTATTTTTTAGCATTCATACGAACGTCCATAGAAGTCAATGTCCACGGATGGTCGGTATTACGACTGCGGCCGCTATATCCCAATCCGATCGTCAAATTGCCGTCGTTCAGTACCAATCCCTGGCCACCTATGCGAATATGGAAGAGTTCTTTTTGGCCGCCTACCGTTACCTCGATGTCACGGTACACGTCTTTCGGGCCTTCCACCCAGATCGTGTCATGCGCAAAGAGCAGCGGCAGTTCGTAGGTGTTACCATTGTCCGCATACACGGTCATGATACCTGTGTTGGACTCGTTGCCACGAATCACTTTCAACGTTCCTGTCTCCGGCTCAAGCGTCACATGCGTCGCGCTGTCGTTCTCCTGGAAATAAATACGGGCTGTACCGGAAAGGCGGTAAGAATACTCACCAAGAGCTGTTTTGATACCGGGCTTGTTGTTACATGCTGCGAGTGCGACCATTGCGACACCCATCAGAATTGTCATTACTTTTTTCATATCCTTTATTGTTTTAAAAGTTAATTTTTCAAATCCGGTGCAAAAGTACTGCTTTTTGCGGATTTGGTATATGAAAAAACGGACATTCTAATTTTTTAAGCAAAAAAGACGGAAAAATCTTCTGATAAAGGAATACCCAACATTCTAAATTGTCCCGGTGAGACGCAGCCCATCTGTTGAAACTCCAGCGCAGCATGACTCAAGTCATAATATCCGTGCCGCAAAACCGTAGCCAACAAATCTATGGATCCGCTTTGAGCCGCCTGTTGTTGCATGTCCTGGATAGTTCGGTGAAAACGTCTCAAACGGACAAATTGTTTAGGCGGGATTCCCACATAATTGCGGAAGACACGCAGAAACTGCCGCTCGCCTAAACAGGCAATAGATGCCATCTCTGCCGCCGATATATTTCCTTTGACCTCATCGCAGGCCGCGATCACTTTTCTAATACGCGCGTAGTTGGCATCCTCCTTTGTCGGAATGCGCCCCATAAAGAACGAATCGATTAACGGCGCAATCTGTTCTGCTTGCGGAGCGGACTTGAAGATCCTGTCTAACTGCAGCAAGCCCTCATCGCCGTACTCAGCAGCTGTTAACACTTTGCCGGATAGCTGCTGCAGGTCGATACCTGTCAAGACATGCATGCCTCCCGGTTCAAAATCCAACATCATTCCTTCAAACCATCCACGGAGAGTGGTTAAACCCAAGGTTTTCTGATTCGCTCCAAGTAGCGTCAGACCGTCTGCTTTAGTGCCGGCAATTTCTATCTCTGCATTTCTGACAAAGACGAAACTGCCGTAGTTGGGTAACAAAGGCTGCACATGCCTCCCGTCCACAAAACGAGGATCATCCGCCGGCGGCGTCATGGTATCGGTCGAACCCTCCGCTCGTACAAACACATAACGGGAGATATAGGGTCGCAAGACCTCCGCTGGATAGATAATCTGGAAATACATTAGCTTGTTTTTTTACGCAGATAGATATAGAAAGTCGTACCTTTGGACGAAGTCTCAAACTCTATACGGCCGCCTGAGCCTTCCACTATATGCTTGGATATAGCCAATCCTAGACCATTGCCGTTGGATTTAGTTGTGAAGTTCGGCTGGAAGATACGCGCCTGGATATTCTCCGGAATGCCGGTACCATCGTCGGAGATGGAAATTTGCACCTCGCGCTCCGAATAAGCGGTATTGAGCACGACGATAATATCCGTCGGCGAAGCCTGCAAGGCGTTGCGGATGATGTTCACAAAAACCTGGGATATCTGCTCTTTGTCGGCACGAACGACGACACCGGAGTCCGGCCCCACATAACGAACGGGAATCTGCTCGTCGTTCTCGCGCTGAAGGGTAATGACGTTCGACAGTTTCTGAGCGACATCCACTTCGGTCGTGACGACCTCCGGCTGTTTGGCGAACGCAGAGAATGACTGCGCTATATGCGCCAGGTTGTCGATCTCATCAATGAGCATCTTCGTCGTCTTTTCAAAATACGCATCAAACTGATCCGTGCCGCGCTTGAGTTGGAGCTTCTGAACCGACAGTTTCATCGGCGTCAAGGGGTTGTTGATCTCGTGTGCAATCTGCCGTGCCATCGTTCGCCAAGCGCCCTCACGCTCGGAGTTAGCCAGTTTTTCCGCACTCTCCTCTACCCGATCGACCAACATATTATACCTTTCCACCAACGCACCCAACTCGTCATGATACGGGTAATCAATGTGATTTTCCTTCGCACCGATCTCGAAATGCCGCATCTTCTCCGTCAGCAGTAACAAAGGCGAAGTGATCGATTTGGTCGCCATATAGGAGATGAAGAGCGAGAGGATCAAGGCCAAGAGATACACCGGTATCAAGCGCGAAAGCAAGGCGCGAAGTTGTTCGTTACGCGTCTGCTCGCTCAAGAAATACGGCACGCCGATATAACCAATCGGCACAAAAGCACCGTTATGGAACGGCAGATACGCAATCAGATACGGCTGACCGTTGATCTGCTCATAGCAAAGGGCTATGTCGTCATCCGAGAAGAAGGGCTTATCCACACTCATGCTGCGCGACAACACTCCACCTTCGAACAACTGCGGAGAAGACGACGCTAACAACTCGCCGTTTAACGTATAAACATGCAGATCCTGGTGCATATCGATACTCAGGTCCCGCAAGTCAATCGAGAGCCCCTCCGCCTGATTCGGCACCAGCATGACGTCCCAATAATACAGGTTTCGCAGATACGACTGAATATACTCCGCGCGGGTGATAAGTTCATGCCGTTGCTGACGCGCCACGCTCCAATACACATAGCGAATCGACATCGCCAGCATGAAAACAAAGATGACCGTCACGCACGCAAAAACCACGTACATGATACGCGTAGAGATGGGCTGGTTACGAAGCGATATTTTGAATTTTTCTGCCATACGCACGTTTTGCGACGCAAAGATACTAAAAAATTTGCATATGTGCAAAAAAATCTGTACCTTTGCACGTTTTTTCGAAAAATAACACAAAAATGGTACAAATTTTTACAGCTTTTCTCTTAGGATTGCTCACCATACTGGACCCTTGCACGCTGATGACCAGTATCACCGCCATCAGTTATATCGACAAGGAGATCAATAACCGCCGCAAAGTGCTGACGAACGGTTTGATGTTCGTTCTCGGCAAATTAGCGACATACGTGTTACTGAGTATTCCGTTCCTCATGGGCGCGCAGACCGAAGGCATTCAAGCGATCTTGAGTCATTGGGGCGAACCGATTTTGGCAGGATTCATGCTTATCTGCGGTATCGTGTTGCTCTTCAGCGGTCACCATCACCACGAGCATGACCACGGCATCAGCAAATGGCTCAAAGAGACGGATAGCAAAGAGAGTTGGCTGTGGTCCTTCATCCTCGGTATCTTCTTCGCCATCGCTTTCTGCCCCCATCGTCTCGTCTATTTCCTGACGATGATCGATATCACGCTGACTTTGCCGACCACGTGGAGTTGGCTCATGCCGGTGGTATTCAGCCTTGGAACGGGTCTGCCGATCATGCTCATTGCATGGCTGGTAAGTTACAGTGCGGTCAGCATCGGAAACCTGACCAGCAAGATGAGTTCGTTCGAGAAATGGTTCCGCCACATCTGTGCCGTACTGTTTATTATCTTAGGATGCTATCTGGCGGTACATTGTATTATCGAGGCACACGCACACGAAGGATGCTGTCACCATGAGCACACCGTACTTTCGTTTTAAGCAATTCACCATCTACCACGACCGTTGTGCCATGAAAGTGGGCACCGACGGCGTGTTATTAGGGTGTTGGGCAATAACCCCACCCTATCCCTCCCCACAAGGGAGGGGAATAAGGATTCTCGATATCGGCACGGGTTCCGGGCTGATAGCCCGGATGTTGATGCAACGCTTTCCTGAAGCGGAAGTAGAAGGTATAGACATCGACGAGGCAGCCGTAGAGCAAGCCCGCGGAAATGGTGTGAACGCCTATTTGAGCAGCCTGCAGGAATGGCCAAATCATAAACCACAAATCACAAATCACAAATACGACCTCATCGTCTCCAACCCTCCGTATTTTCAAAACAGTCTCAAGAACCCCGACAAAGGGCGGGAATTAGCGCGACACACGGATAGTTTGAGTTACGAAGAGTTGCTGGCTCATAGCGAGCGGTTATTGACCATGCATGGTCAATTAGCCATCATCTTACCTGCCGACGCAGAGCAAGAGATCTGCAAACTCGCGGCCCGACACTCCTTATATCTCACGCACGTTACGCGCGTATATAGTAAGGAGTCAAAACCACCCCGTCGGGTCTTATTACAATTCGAGAAATCGGAATCACAGAATCACGGAATCACGGAATCACACCCGCTCGAAGACACACTCGTTCTCGAAGACGACAAAGGCGGCCGTTCTGCGGAGTATCAGGAATTAGCAAAGGACTTCTACCTCTAAGGCAGAAGTCCTTTTTGTATCAGCCATGCATGGCTGATTACTTAGCTACATTGACAGCGCGTACCTCGCGGATGACGGTCACCTTAACCTGACCGGGGTACGTCATCTCATCCTGGATGCGTTTCGCCAGATCGAACGAGAGCAGCTCCGTATCCTTGTCGGAGATCTTGTCCGCTCCAACGATAACACGCAGCTCGCGGCCGGCCTGCAGAGCGTACGTCTTCACCACACCCGGGAACGACATAGCAAGGTTCTCGAGGTCGTTGAGACGCTTCACATAACTCTCCACGATCTCTCTACGGGCACCCGGACGGGCACCTGAGATGGCATCGCAAGCTTGTACGATCGGCGCAATCAGAGTCTTCATCTCACACTCGTCGTGGTGCGCACCGACCGCATTGCAGATATCCGGTTTCTCGCCGTACTTCTCGCACAGCTTCATACCGAGTTCTGCGTGCGGCAGCTCGACATCTTCGTCGGACACTTTACCTATATCGTGCAACAATCCGGCACGCTTGGCTGCTTTCACGTTGAGTCCTAACTCACCGGCCATAGCGGCACAGAGGTTCGCCGTCTCGCGGCTGTGTTGCAGCAGGTTCTGACCATACGAAGAGCGGTATTTCATCTTTCCTACCAGACGAATCAGCTCCGGATGGAGGCCATGGATACCCAAGTCGATGGTCGTACGTTTACCGGTCTCGATGATCTCCTCCTCCACCTGTTTGGTCACTTTCGCAACCACTTCCTCGATGCGCGCAGGGTGAATACGGCCGTCTTGTACCAGCTGGTGCAACGACAGACGCGCTATCTCGCGGCGCACGGGGTCAAAAGCAGAGAGAGTGATTGCTCCCGGAGTGTCATCTACGACGATCTCCACACCCGTAGCAGCCTCCAGCGCACGGATATTTCGTCCCTCACGGCCGATGATACGTGCCTTTACGTCGTCATTCTCTATATGGAAAACCGAAACGGTGCTTTCTGCCGCCGTCTCCGAAGCCACACGTTGAATGGTCTGGATGATGATTTTCTTTGCCTCTTTGTTCGCCTCCAGACGGGCATTGTCCATAATCTCGTTGATGTACGACATAGCCGCAGTCTTTGCCTCGTCCTTGAGGGCCTCCACCAACTGCTTCTTCGCCTCCTCAGCGCTCATTCCGGAAAGTTGCTCCAGCTGTTTCTCTGCCTCGTGGTGCATCTTCTCGATCTCCTGCTGACGGTAGTCCAAAGCCTGTTGGCGTTGCTCTGCCGCTTGCACTTTTTGATTTGCTTCGTTGAGACTTCTCTGGATCTCTCCCTGACGCTGGTTCAACTGCTGCTCACGTTGCTGCAAACGCTGTTCTTGTTGTTGTATGCGTTTGTCCTGCTCACGCACGGCATTGTCATGCTCCAGCTTGAGGGCGATAAATTTCTCCTTAGCCTCAACAATCTTGTTTTTCTTCACTACCTCCGCTTCCTCGGCTGCCTTCTTTACTATTCCGGCGCCAACAATGCGAGCAATGAAGTAGTAGCCGCCGGCTCCCACCAGGAGTCCTGCAACTACACAAATGACAATTAGGATTGCTGTGTTCATTGTTTATTGTTTATCGTTGTTATTAATAGTGGTTAGTATCTTCTTATTGAGTTCCTGCAACTCTTTCTCAACCGGCTCCAGGCTCTTCTCCCGTGCATCGGATTGCAGCGAGACCGCCATTTCCAAAGCCGTGTACATCCATAACTGCTCTGCCGATGCGTTAGGACGCAGTTTCAGGTAATACTGATAGCGGTTGTTCAACAAATCTGCCGCATACCGGTAGTTCGGTTCCTGCTCACGCGGGACATCCAAGCCCACCGAGTGTGCATCCAACTGCAGGTTTATATGTTGCTTGTCCGATATCAAAATCTCAAATTTCCAATCTCAAATATCCAATCAGCGCTTTAGCGCTTCCATCGCTCTGTCTATCTGCGCTATAAGAGCACTTAGACGCTTATACGCTTCTTCACTTCCTTCTGCCGAACTCATGGCATTTGCCGTAGCTATCCGGCGATTTTGTTGCTGCAGAGCCGCCAACTCGCTATGCGTCCGGATCAACTCTTCACGCTGCTTCTCTATATCCTCACGAAGTCGCACATTCTCCTCCCGGAGCGTCTCATAACGCTCCAAGAGAAGTTGTACGTTTTGCGAGAGGTCGGAAAGAGCTTTCATCAATCCATCATTTAGCGAAGCGGCTCAATCCATCATTAAAAGGAGTATCCTACACCCAGACCGATCACGCCCTTGAACTGGCAACGCTCACTCAGATTGCCTTCTTTGTCGGCGATCAGAGTTCCGTTGTAGTATTTCAGACTCGTCTGAAGGGTCACTTGCAGACATTTGAGGAACTGATAGCTCAGCGCGCAGTCCCAGTCCACATCGAAATGGCCGAAATAACGGTTATTGTTCGAATAATCGAAGTAATAAGCGTTCTTGTCGCGTGTCTCCCACGAACCTGCGCCGTTGTTCGCCTCATAGAGGTCTTTCAGGCTGAAACCTCTGCCCTGATACGGAGAGAAGAGAGCCAGCGTAGTGCTCAGTTTCAAGTCTTTGTACGTATAGGCAATACCTCCCTTGAAGCTCAAACCGAACTCAGCACGCGCATTGCGATACGTTTTGTTTCCCGCCGCGTCATACACATACGTGCCGTACGCCTGCTGCAACTGGGTGCGGATATCCGTGCCTGCCGCTTGCTCTGCCTCATAACCGCCCGCATTGTCATACGCCGTTGCTGCTGCATCGTAAGCCGCCTGGGCTGCTGCTTTGGCAGAGGCATCGGCTGCGTGGTCGATATTGTACTGCAAAGCACCCAGCGCATTCTCACGGGTGTATCTGCGGTTCCAGTTCTCGCCGATATAGGCGCTTGTGATACGGCCAGCAATCGGAGACAGATAGATAGAGAAATCTGCGCCCTTGTAGCTCTTCTTCCAGTCAATACCGACAGAAATATCGGTGTAAGAAGGAGCCAGCCATTTGGAAATGATGTTGTTGTAGCCATCTACGTAATTGCGGCCCAGCGCATACTGGCTCTGGAAACTTCCGAGGACGGTCAGATACCAACTCTCCTTGAACTCCCAACCGAACTTGGTAGCCAGTTTGATATTATCGCTCGATTTCTGGAAAGCATCTTCCTTCTGGTCAATCCAAGTCATACCGAAATCCGTATCGAAATTCGTCTCCCAAGCGATTGCATTCTTGTGATACAGGAGGTGCAACTTGGCATATATGATACCGTTCACGTTGTTCTTACCACCGGCAGCCCAGTTTACCAAACCGGTTGCAGCGGCATTCAAGCCCACTGTACCATCAAACTTCCAAGCCTTCTCGCCGTCCTCTAACTTCTGAAGATCCGCTCCTGCCTTTGCGGCAGCATCAGCATTCGTAGTTACTTTTTCTTTGTCCACTGTCTGGGCATTCATCGTCAACGCAGCCATGAGGCAGAGCGCTACAGATAAAATAGATTTTTTCATTTATTCAAAAATTGTTTGTTAGACGTTTATTAAAATATATTGAGTTTTTGTTGCTTCTACCAAAACTGACTGCAAAATTACAAAAAAAATTCCACATATGCAAATAAATAATGTACGCGCGCGACTTTTTCTGTCAAAAACGTCAATTTTTACACATTTTTTCTAAATATATGCACACGTATATGCAAAAAAAGCAGTAATTTTGCAGCGTGAATTATTATGCAGGTATTGGGCAAGTTTTATCTAAGTACTGAGTAAGTACAAAACAAGACCTTTAACGTATCCTGCACCACCCTATATATATTAATAATAATATATATCCCGTGATTTTAACAAATAATCACAAAAACGTTGAATATTTAAACAAAAACAAATATGACAAACATTAAGTTAATCGCGTTGACACTCATGACGGCTTTAACCATGAGTATCTTTGCACAAACAGGACAGTACTCCACTCGAACCATTTCTACGGATGGAAAAACAAGTACTTGGACATTTAATGTCGTATCCGGATCTGCAAAAACCATTTCAGATGGAACAGAAGACAATGGCATTATTTACGTTAATGGAGGAGGCTCTAATAAAGCTCAGACATCCGCTTATATGTCATTCAACAAGAGTGAAATATATCTTGAAGTGCCTTCAGGCAGTGCAGGTTCTATTTCAATGGAAGTTTACTCGAGTTCTGATTCCCGTTGGTTTCAACTATACATTAACACGACTGAAGGCCCTGCCACACAACGTTTATGGTCAAAAGCGGGAGAAGGGACAGATGGAAAAAAAGGTCCACAATCATTTACATTTGCGTCAACGGATATTACCACTAGAAACGCAAAAACATACCTGTATCTAAAAACAAACGGCACGGAGATGAAGGTTAAATCCTTCACGATTACGTTGACTACCGGTTCCTATACCGGAGAATCTACTCCGACCGTTAATAGCGTTACCGTTTCTCCGGCATCGGCTACTTTGGACCCGAATGGCACGCAGCAATTAACTGCAAATGTAGATGCCACTCCTGCCTCAGCAGACAAGAGCGTTACATGGACAAGTAGTGATCCCAGTGTAGCGACCGTCAGCGAAAGCGGTTTGGCAACGGCTGTAGCACAAGGTACTGCAACCATTACGGCGACCTCGAATTTAGACAATACCAAATCGGGAACGTGCAACATTACTGTAAATGCTCCTGCTGCTCCGATTCCCGTAACTGCTATCGCACTCAACAAATCAACAACAACCATAGCTATTGGGGATTCGGAAACATTAACAATCAATTACACCCCTGCAGATGCCAATACAGGCAAAGCAGTTAATTGGAGCAGTAGCAACACAAGCGTTGCAACTGTAGATAACTCCGGAAAAGTAACGGGTGTTGCCGTTGGTACGGCTACTATCACTGCTACATCAACAACAGATGCTTCTATCACAGCCTCTTGTGCAGTCATAGTACAAGCAGTAGCAGTAACCGGTGTGAGCATCAATCCCACATCTGCTAATCTCCAAATCGGAGGCAGTACAGATCTCACAGCTACTGTTTTGCCGGCGAATGCAACAGATAAAAGCGTCTCATGGTCAAGTAGCAATACTTCAGTAGCTACCATAAATAATGGTCATGTAACAGCTATTGCTGCAGGAACGGCGACAATTACCGTCACCACAACAGATGGAGGCAAAACGGCTACATGTACGGTAACCGTTACGGCCGGTCCTCCCGTTCCACATACCACTTTGACAACCCACGTTCCGGAGATCTATGAAGCCAAAGATATTGCAGGAGGTTATGGAGGCGAGCTATCAGTTATTGGCGGACGCGAATACGAGGTGTTCTATGCCGGACGATATGACAATGGAGGTACCAAACTCACTATACATGTCAACCCTATTGATAAATCACATGGTGTTACCAAGAACGAAACCTCCAATTCCTATGAAGCGATAGATGGGTGGTTTAAGGGTACAGGTAATGACAAAGGAACGGGGTTTGCTATCCAAGATGAGTTTAATAAAAGCACTGATAGATGCCACAACATGAAAAGTAGCAATTCCGTTGAGATGCACATTCAAGGTTACGACCAGTTCTCTTTGTATGGAATGGACAAAAAAATCAATCCTTCTAAACCGTCAGAACATAAAGTATTCAAAGTCCTGATTGATGATGTAGAACAAACGATGGTGCCTTCGACAAGTGCCACTATCCGTCGTTTTGACATTACCACGGGTGAACATGTTATTAAGATTCAGTGTGGAGACGATTGTCTCTTTGGCGGTTTCTCGCTTCGTGTAGCCCAAGAGCCCCGTGTCAAACGAGAGAAGGGTAATGACTCGGCACAAGTCGTTTTAGCAACAACCGCGATTCAACCAATTGTATATTCCACTAAATACAATAATATTCCAGGCGCTGAGACAAGATTGACATGGATTAGTGCTCAACCAGCAGGTATTGACACCACGATGAGACTTGGTGAACTTAAAGATACTATCATCATTGGAGGTATTGCTAACTGCGAAGCGGGTGAATACAACTATGAAATAGCAGCATACTACAATAACGTTAAGAAAAATAGTTTGACCGGTAAGTTCTTTGTCAAAACAGATATCAAGAGTATTACATCTACCAATGCTACTGTTTATCAGAACGAAGAGATGGATCAAATCGAGTTCAAATACTACGCACTCTCTGCTGAGAATGTTATTTTGACTTGGACCGGCACCACACCTGCGGGTATAATCGGAAATGGAAATAACGGTACGTACCTCATCGGCGGTACACCGACGCAAACAGGCGAGTACACTTATTCGATCACCGTACAAGGCGCAGACACCACCATTACCGGCAAAATAACCGTCCGTGAGTTGGATTACGGCACCAACCCTGTTCTATACCTCTACAAGAACGAGAACGCGTACGAGTCTGACGGTGTGCGCAATTATCTAAAGGACAATGGATGGAACCCCATTGAGCGAAAGGCGAAAAAGGATGGCCTGCGCCCCGACGATCAGTATGCAGTTTATAAGTTGGTGGTGATCTCAGAAGACGTTGATGCAAACAACCCGGAAGTACAGCGGATTATCCAAGAGAATGGCGCTAAACAGCCAGTATTAAACCTGAAAGGCTTTACATACGCAAAGGGCGAAGGACTGCTTGGTTGGGGAGATCCCAGCAACGGCGCTATTGACTCTACTAAAAACTCCAAAACTAAAGGAACCAAGATTAAAATCCAGCATGCTGATCACCCGATTTTCAAGAACATTAGCAATATAAAAGAAGGTGATGAGATTTCTATCCTGAGCAACTACGCGCTACAGGGTGTTATGCCGATTGCTATCGACATGCAATACATCACAGACCAGACGCTTTGTATGGGTACAGCGCCTATTCGTAAGAATACGCTGAATGGTTATTATGACGAAGGAGAATGGGTGGCTGCCATCCATGAGATACTTCCTTCTGCACGAGGCGGAAAGAAATATATCTGCTTGCCTCTTGCACGCAACGTCACCCTTACAACTACCGGCGAGCGTCTGATTAAGGGCATTGTAGATTACCTGGTTAGTCCAACGCCGACCACGATCACTGCCCCGGATCTGCTGATTACCGGATTCTCTGTGAAGGATAGCAAGAACAACGAGTATGCGGCAACGATAGACCAGACCGAACACACAATCAAGCTACGTCTGACGCCGGAAGAGTACCAAGCGCTGGATAGCTTAAAAGAAGCTAAGCCAATAATCACTCATCCGGACTACACAAGTGTAGATCCTGCTTCAGGCGAGGAGGTGAAATTGACGTACGCTTATCTCAGACCGCAGAAGTACATCATTACGGACTTCATCAACAAAAACGTTTATGACTTCATTCTCGAGCTCTATAACCCGCAAGGCATAGAGGAAGTATATGAGGCCGGACAATGGGTAAATATCTTCGATATCTACGGCCGCAAAGTGGCTACTACCAACGAAGATATCTATACCATGGAGCTGCCGCACGGAATGTATATCATCGTGACCGAGAGCGGTGAGACGATGAAAATAATGAAGTAAGTATGCGCACAGAGAACGAATTAGAGGGGGTAACGCTGCTCGGTAACCAACACGTCCAATATAGCGATAACTATAACCCCGACGTGCTGGAGACTTTCCCAAACAAACACCCCGAGAACGAATATCTGGTAACATTCGATTGTCCGGAGTTTACGACCTTGTGTCCTAAAACCGGACAACCGGATTTCGGACATATCTTCATCAGTTATATCCCGCGTGAGCGGATGGTCGAGAGCAAGAGTCTCAAACTCTACCTCTTCTCCTTCCGTAACCACGGAGATTTTCATGAGGATTGCGTCAACATCATTATGAAAGATCTCGTCAAATTGATGGATCCGAAATACCTGGAGGTCATCGGCTATTTCATGCCCCGCGGCGGAATAAGCATCTTCCCCTTTGCTAACTACGCCGACGAAGATCACCAGGAACTCAAAGCACAACGACTCCGCGAACAGTTCACTAATAATACTAGAGCGACTAGATAGACTAGAACAACTAGAAAAACGTATGAAAGATACACTTATCGTTTTGTCCGGTGGATTAGACTCCACCACGATGCTTTATGAATATCAATACCGCATCGGGATGGCGGTCTCCTTCCATTACGGCAGCAATCATAATGACCGTGAGTTGGAGTTTGCCAAGCTGCATTGTGAACGCTTGGGCATCCCTCATCTGGTAATCCGTTTGCCGTTCATCAAACAGTTCTTCAAGAGCTCGTTACTCGAAGGAGCGGACGCCATTCCGGAAGGAAACTACGACGAGGAGAATATGAAATCCACCGTCGTTCCTTTCCGCAACGGAATCATGCTCTCCATCGCTGCCGGCATTGCGGAGAACAACAAGATGCAGTACGTCATGCTCGCTAACCACGCCGGCGACCACGCTATTTATCCGGATTGTCGCCCGGAGTTTGTGGAGGCGATGAATAATGCGATTCATTTTGGTACTTGGAACGGCGTTCAACTGCTGACGCCCTATACCAAACTGACTAAAGCAGAGATAGCCAGCAAAGGCAAAGAACTGAATATCGATTATTCGGAGACCTGGAGTTGCTACAAAGGCGGCGAACATCATTGTGGCGTGTGCGGTACTTGTCGCGAGCGCAAGGAAGCACTTGCGCAAGCAGGGATTGAAGATAAAACAATATACGAAAATTAATTAAAAACCTCTTCGGCAAAGAGGGGTCCCCGACGGGCGCTAACGGAGTGCACCCGGTGGGGAGAGCGGAGGCATCGGTTGCCCGTTTATTTAGCGGAGCGGTATAAACCAATGCACACCGATTGCCGAACGCGATGTATTACGTAGAAAAAAGAATAGAGATCTCGGCGGCACATAACTTAATGTTGTCGTACGAAAGCAAATGCGAGGACCTGCATGGTCATAATTGGATTATTGTGGTATATTGCAAAGCCAAAGAGCTCAACCAAGATGGTATGGTAACCGACTTCACGCATATAAAGAAAGTCGTTAAAGAGACTTTTGACCATAAATATATCAACGAAGTGCTGGACGTCAATCCTTCGGCAGAAAACATAGCTCGCTGGATCTGCGACCACGTGGAGAACTGCTACAAGGTCTCTGTCCAAGAGAGCGAGGGCAACACCGCCATTTATGAGAGAGATTAGGATTACCTAGGACTACCTAAGATTACCTAGGTTGACCTAAGACTACCTATGATAACCCAGGTTGACCTATGACTACCTATGATATACAAAGTTAACGAAATATTCTACACCTTACAAGGCGAAGGAGCGCACAGCGGTATTCCCGCTGTGTTTGTTCGCTTTAGCGGTTGTAATCTCCGCTGCCCTTGGTGCGACACAGAGTTTGCAGAATATTCCGAAATGACGGCAGAGGAGATTGTCAAAGAGGTCCAAGATCTGTACGACGTCCCCAATGAGCGGCATAAGATGTGCGTACTCACCGGCGGTGAACCATCTATGCAGGTGGACGAAGCTTTGATAGAGGCCTTGCACCATGCGGGATTCTATATCTGTATCGAGACAAACGGCACACGTCCTTTACCTAAAGGCATCGATTGGATTACCTGCTCGCCAAAGATGAAGGCCTCCCCCCACCCCCTCCCTAAAGGCGGGGGAGATATTCCAACACATTTGGCGTTAACACAAGTGAACGAGGTGAAGGTGGTCTTTACCGGCACGTATGACCCGGAGATATGGAGGACACAACTCAAAGCGGAACATTGGCTACTGCAACCGCTGCGATATAACGGTGAGATGCTGATAGAAGGCGGTATTGACGAATGGGAAGACGATAGAAACGACAATCTGGATGAGACTGTGCGATATATCTTAGCGCATCCTTTCTGGCGGCTCAGCGTCCAGTTACATAAAATAGTCGGCCTGCGATAGAAAAAGTCGGTCTGCGATAGAAAAAGTCGGTCTCCAAAAGAGATCGACTTTTTCTTTGTTTGAGGGTTTGGGACTTCGTCCTTATTTGAGAGTTTGGGACTTTGTCCTTGTTGGAGGGTTTAATACTGCGCAGCGTCATAGACGGCGTCAGCAGCTTCTGAGCCTGCGAGACGCTCGATGAGGCAGAAGGCGAAATCCGAACTCAGTCCAGGTCCCTTCGCAGTAATTACATTCTTCGATTCTACTACCAGACCACCGACATAACTCTCTCCCAGAGCATCCTGGAAGCCCGGGTAACAAGTAGCCTGCTTTCCTTCGAGGATACCAAGTTTACCTAATACAGCCGGTGCAGCGCAGATAGCAGCAATCAGCTTGTTCTCTTTGTTGTGTGCGAGAAGAAGTTCGCACAAAGCAGAACACTCTCCCAACTTGGTCTGCCCACCGGGGAGGATGAGCATCTCTGCATCGGAGAAATCAATGCGCTCAATAAGTCCGTCTGCTTCCACGGCAATATTGTGCGCTCCGAGTACCATCGGATTTCCAGTGATAGAAACCGTTGTTACCGCGATATTTGCGCGGCGCAACAAATCAATAGTGGTGATTGCTTCGATTTCCTCGAAACCATTGTCAAGAAACAAATAATTCATAAATTCATTTACGATTTAGACATTTACCATTTGGTCATCTAATGAACCATTTAGTTAAACTTGAAATTATAGGTGATTGTTCCGATCTGATCATGATCTCCCTCTGTGAATTTGGCTTTACGAGCCGCATCGAGAGCGAGTTGTTGGGTCTGTTTGTCTGACACGTCACCGCCTTTGATAGTAGCGCTGACCACTTGTCCTGCTGCGTTCACACGTATCTCAATGATGACGCGCCCCTCTTGGTTAAAGGTATTCGTGGGTTTCGGCAATGTACCTTTTATGCCACGTCCGGAGAGACTCCAAGAGTTGCCACCGGACGAACCGTGACCTACAGGATTACCTTTCTGTCCGGCGCCTTGGGAGCCGCTTCCAACATTCTCATTATTACCGGTATTGCCAAAGAGCGAACTCATCGCATTGGCTTTGGCGATTGCTTCCGCCTCTTTCTGCTTACGCGCGCGCTCGGCCGCCTCGCGTTCCTCTTTTTCTTTGCGCGCGCGTTCGATGGCTAAGGTCTCTTCCTCAGACACGATGTGCTCAGGCGGCGTAGCCGGTGTGGGCTGCGACACGGCAGGCGCAGCAGGAGCTGCCGGAGCATCTTCCGGGACAGGAGAAGGATCCGGTGCATCGGAAGGATAACCTCCCGTATCCGGCATCTCTTCTTCCAGGAAAGCTAATTCTATTCCTTCCTCCTGTTCCGGTGCTACTGCGTACAAACGTACGAACCAAAGCAGCAACAGAACCAGAATCAGGAAAAGCACTGTTCCTATAGCAGCAATTGTATGTCGTTCTTGTTTTTTTGTCATGAGATGATCCGCCAAACTTGGCGGATGGATTACCGTTTCGTTGCGAAAATGAATTTCTCGCTACGAGCTAACGCTTCGTAGCTACGACAAGTTTCATGTGGTGCTCATTGGCTATATCAAGCACACGCACTACTTCCTTGTATGCCACGTCTTCATCGGCATGAAGCGCGATATACATGGTCGTATCCGAGGCTTGAATAGTAGCCAGATAGTTCTCTAAGTTATCCGGGTCGATAGCAACAGGCTTGGCTTTTCCTATAGCTACGAAATAGTTACCTAAGTTATCTATCGACACCTTAGCCACCTGCGGTCTCGTCACTTTCTGTGCACGGGAGGTCGGCAGGTTGATCTTAATATCATTAGGCGACGACATCGTCGATGCCATCACAAAGAATAGAAGCAACAAGAACACCAAGTCCGTCATGGAACTCATGGCGAAGGAAGCCTCTACCCTATTTCTGCGTTTGAGAGCCATTATGCGGGTTCATTTAGAAGATCCATAAACTCGAGCGTACGGGATTCGAGCAAGCGAACCACTCGGTCGATGCGTGCCACGAGATAGTTATACGCGAACATCGCCAGAATGCCGACAATCAGACCGCCGATGGTCGTCACCATCGCTTGGTACATACCGGTTGAGAGCGCCGACATCTCAATGATGCCCCCCGACGTCTGCGCCATGTTATAGAAGGTCTGCACCATACCAAGCACCGTACCCAAGAAACCGAGCATCGGAGCACCGGCAGCGATAGTAGCCATGATCACCAAGCCTTTCTCGAGATTGCCGACCTCGAGGTTACCGACATTCTCCACAGCTACCTGCACGTCCTGCATCGGACGGCCGATACGACTGATACCTTTCTCAATCATGTGCGCCGAAGGGGTGTCGGTCTGCTTGCAGAGGTTGATCGCGGAGTCAATCTTACCCTCGTGAATGTAATCACGAATGCGATCCATGAAGGACTTGTCTTCGCGCGTAGCCTGCTTGATAACCACCAAACGGGCGATGAAGATATAACAAGCGACCGCCAGCAGGATAGCAAGGATCACCATGATCCATCCGCCGTACTGCGCCATTTCAAACAAGTTAATGGACTCCTGAGCGGGCTCTGCCGCTTCGATGATCGCCTCTTCAGCGAGCGCGATTGTGTCAATTTGCAACAACATATTTGTTAATTTTTATATTCGTTTTTAGATGTGATTTCAAAAATCGGGATCCTTATTTACCCCTTATTTAAGTCTTATAAAAGTCTTATAAAACCCTTACAAAACCCTTACAAAAGTCTTACAAAAGTCTTATTTCATTTCAGCAGGTCCAAGTACTCCTGAATCGTCTCCTGGATTCCGAGGTAAAGTGCGTCACAAATGATGGCATGTCCGATGGATACTTCTGCGGTCCAAGGGAAGGCCTGAATGAAGGGTTTGAGATTCTTGAGGTTCAAGTCGTGCCCTGCGTTCATGCCGAGTCCCAACTCGTGCGCCTTCTCCGCCGCCGGACGATATTTCTCGATTGCCTTTTTGGGGTTCTCCGCAAACATCTCTGCGTACGGGCCGGTATATAACTCCACGCGGTCAGCACCGGTTCGCAGCGCATACTCGACCATCAGCGGATCCGGATCTACGAAAATGCTGACGCGAATCCGATAGGCGTGCAGCTGGTTCACCACGCCTTTGAGGAAATCCAGATGACGCCGGGTATCCCAGCCGTGGTTAGAGGTCAACTGCGAAGGATCATCGGGCACCAAAGTCACCTGGGTCGGCCGTATATCCGTAACCAACGCGAGAAACTCCTCCGTGGGATTACCCTCAACGTTCAACTCCGTGGAAACCATCGACTTGAGCTGGTACACATCCTCCTTGCGTATATGCCGCTCATCCGGGCGCGGATGAACCGTGATTCCCTGGGCTCCAAAGAGCTCACAATCCACCGCAAACCGCTCTACATCCGGCACATTTCCGCCGCGCGCATTACGCAGCGTAGCGACCTTATTAATATTCACACTCAGCTTCGTCATAACCCTCGTTCTATATAGAGATTTCAAATTTTCGGCAAAGATACAACAAAAAATTGATATATGCAAGAAAATTCAGCAAAAACACTAAAAAAATTGGCTTAGGTCTTGCATATATGAAAAAATTGTTGTAATTTTGCAGGCTAATTTGGAGAAATGCGCATAAAAGGATTAATTATATTAGTATTTGTGACGGTCGTTTTTTCGGCTTGCGGCGACTATCAGCGTCTGCTGAAATCGCGCGATCCGGAGGAGAAATACCAGGCTGCTTTGCGCTATTTTAACAACAAACAGTACGTCAAATCGCAGACCCTTCTGGACGATGTGAGTTCGTACTATAAGGGAACGGAGCGGTCGGAGGATATTTTGGCATACCTGGCGCGGAGTTATATGGGTCAGAAGAGTTATGAGTCCGCCACGGATTATTACCAGGCCTATATCCGCAATTATCCGAAAGGCAAATATGCTGCGGAGGCGTACTTTCAGGTGGGTCACTGCCAGTACCTCGATTCGCCGGATGCCCGTCTGGACCAGAGCATAACCCGGAAAGCCATCGATGCGTTCACGCAATTCGTAGAGTTGTATCCGGAGAGTCCTTACGCCGAGCAGGCATACCAGGAGATGAGCGAGATGTACGACAAACTGGCGTTGAAGGAGTTAAAAAGCGCACAGTTGTACTACAATTTGGGATCGTACTTAGGGAATAACTATCTCAGCTGCGAGATCGTTGCGAAGAATGCCTTGCGTAACTATCCGAGCAATAAATATCAGGAGGATTTCAGTTGGCTGATACTTCAAGCCAAGTACCAACAGATGGTCAACTCCTTTGAGGACAAGAAATTAGAACGCGCCCGGGATGCGCAAGACGAATATTATAATTTCACCACCGAATACCCGACCTCAAAGCACCGCAAAGAGGCGGACAAGATGATGGTACAAATACGAAAAATAACAAAAGAATAAGATATGGATTACAAAAATTCTAAAGCCCCAAAGAACACGGTAACCCGCGACGTAAACCAGCTCATGGAGCCGGTTGGCAACGTGTATGAGACCGTAGCAATCATTGCAAAACGCGCGAACCAGATCAGTGCCGGTATCAAGCGTGAGTTGGACGCCAAACTGCAGGATTTCTCTATTCCCCAGGACAACCTGGAGGAGACGTTTGAGAACCGCGAGCAGATTGAGATCAGCCGCCAGTACGAGCGTCTGCCGAAACCATCGTTGATGGCTACTCAGGAGTTTATCGACGGCGAGTTGGTTTACCGCATCGGTAACCGCGACGAGGCGCTGAAATAAGGCGAAAGGTTAGAGGCTAATGCTGAAAGGCAAGCACATCTTAGTGGGGATCAGCGGCGGCATAGCAGCCTATAAGATTCCGGAACTCATTCGTTTGCTCGTCAAAGCCGGCGCAGAAGTGCGGGTAGCAACGACGAAAAACGCTCTGGAGTTCGTGACAGAACTCACCCTGCAGACCGTATCGGGAAGCAGGGTGTATTCGGATGTGTTCGCCGCTATCAACGAGCACTCAACCGAGCATATTTCCCTGCCAGACTGGTGCGACGCGATGATCGTGGCGCCGGCGACCGCAAACGTCATCGGTAAGATGGCTGCCGGTATAGCCGATGATGCGTTGACGACCACTATCTGTTCCTGCACGGCGCGCAAACCCATTGTGGTAGCACCGGCTATGAACGATAAGATGTGGGAGAGTCCGGCTACCCGACATGCCATCGAGACCATCAAAAGTTGGAACAACGTGACGGTCATTGAACCCGCATGCGGACCCTTAGCTTGCGGCACGGAAGGCAAAGGCCGGATGCCGGAGGTGGAGGTGCTGCAAGAGGCACTTGAATATGCGCTGGCAAAGAAAGATCTCACCGGCAGACACATTCTCATCACCGCCGGCGGTACACGCGAAGCGATTGATCCCGTTCGGTTTGTGAGCAATTACTCCACCGGCAAAATGGGATTTGCGCTTGCTCAGGCGTGTGCACGGAGAGGCGCCGAAGTGACATTAGTGTGCGGAGCCGTAAGTACAACCCTCGTCAATCCTATAGGATTCATCCGACGTATAGACGCAATTAGTGCGCAATCGATGTTTGAAACCTGCCAGGCTGAATGGCCGAAAGCCGACACCGCTATCTTATGCGCAGCCGTAGCGGATTTCACGCCGGCGGAGCAAGCTGATGAGAAGATCAAGAAGCAACCGGGCCAGACGGAGATGAGCCTCCGTATGGTGCTGACGCCCGACATAGCGCGGTCATTAGGCGAAAGCAAAAAAGACGGCCAGCGATTGATCGGTTTTGCGCTGGAGACCCACGATGAAAAAAAGAATGCGCTCCTCAAGTTGGAGCGCAAACGAATGGACGCTATCGTCCTCAATTCTCTCCGCGACAAAGGAGCCGGTTTTGGGACCGACACCAACCGCGTGACAATCCTCTCCGCAGTCGGGAACCCGATTGAGTTACCGCTGCAGAGCAAGGCGGACATAGCCGAAAAAATAATCGAAGCAGTTATTATTTGAAGATTCCGAAGAGACCTTTCTTCTTAGGCTCCTCGTTCTCCGATGCAGTTTCTTCCTTTTCAGGAGTCCATTCCGGACGCTCCTCGATCGTACCTAATTGGTTTTGAACGAATGCAATGACATCTTGAAGTCCTTCTATAAAGTGAGCAAAGTCTTCTTTGTACAGAAACACCTTGTGTTTCTCAAACGAAGGAGCTTCTCCTTCCTCGGTCTGGCGGCGTTTGCTCTCGGTGATTGAGAGATACAAATCGTTGTTGCGAGCTTTGCGTACATCTAAGTAATAAATACGCTTACCTGCTTTGACGGAACGGCTGTAAACAATCTCCTGTTCGCGTCTCTCATCCTTTTGATTTTCCATCTTTTTTGTAGTTAATAAGAAAAAACTGCGCAAAATTACACTTTTTTTTGCATATGTGCAAATTTTTTTGTATCTTTGCGCGATTTTTTTGTTGCGCGCATGGTGCGCGCACATACACGAACAATAATAAATATAATATATGATCAACAGAACAATGGTCCGGACGCGTGTTGTCCAAACGCTTTTTGCCTTCTATGAAGACGGTGATAAAACGGTAACGAGCGCACGCAAAGAGTTGACAAAGAGTTTCGCCGACACGTACGATTTGTATTTCGTACTGTTGGATTTCGTGAACGAGCTGACGGCTTATGCGCAACAGCAGTTGGAAGAGCAGATCAATCGCGCTCGTGCTACTCACTCGGGATGGCAGCCTAATCGCCGATTTATTCAAAACCGTTTTGCGCAGCAGATTTTCGACAACCGCGCTTTGCGCAGCCGTATTCAGGAGGAGCGGCTGAGTTGGGACAGCGGCATGAACGTCGTGGCGGAGACTTATCGGAGGCTGACGGAGAGTGATTTTTACCGTCAGTACATGAGTGCAGAGGAATGCTCGTACGAGGATGACAAGTATATTTGGCGGCAGATATTTCAAAATATACTTGCCAACGACGAGGTCTTGGAAGAGGGACTGGACGAGATGGAGCTGACTCTGGACAAATCCAATTGGACGACCGACGCCGATGTAGTCATCAGTTATGTCATCAAGACGATCAAACGCTTCAAAGAAGACAGCACGCCGGATACTCCGTTATTGGAGATGTTCGACAGCGAGGACGAGCTGCGGTTTGCCACCAAGTTGCTGGAGAAAGCCATCGACGGCCACGACTCATACGAAGAGATGATCAACTCGCACTTGAGAAACTGGGACGCAGACCGAATTGCGTACATGGACCGAATCATCTTAGAGACCGCTCTGGCTGAGATCTTGGAGTTTGAAGAGATAGCGCTGACGGTTTCGCTCAACGAGTATATCGAGTTGGCAAAGACCTATTCGGGCGACAAGAGTTATATGTTCATCAACGGAATCCTGACGGAGATCCTGAGGGATCTGAAGAACAGCGGAGAATGTTTCAAGATTCTCAGTCTCAAGTAAATCCTATTTAGAAACAAAATAAAAAACTATACATTATGCTTAATTTAATTCTTTTACAAGCCGAAGCAGGCGCAACCGCTCAAGGCAATCAATGGTCCTTCTGGATCATGATGATTCTGATTTTCGTAGTATTCTATTTCTTTATGATCCGTCCACAGACGAAGAAGCAGAAAGAGCTTCAGGCACAACGTGAGGCGATGAAGAAGGGCGATAAAGTAGTAACCGCCGGTGGTATCTACGGCGAGATCAAGGAGGTTCAGGAGACCACTTTCATCATCACCATCGCCAAGGACGTAACGATCAAAGTGAGCAAAGACAGCGTCTTCGCAGATGTTGCTGACGCGCAACAAGCAGCTAAAGAGGAAAAGAAATAAATCGTGAGAAGGGACGTTCTGACATTTCTGCTTTTTGTGGTCATAGCGACGTTGGTATGGTATGGTCACGCGATGCAATCGGTGCGCAACACCCGCGTGCCGGTACTGATTCAGTATACCGGTAAGCCGGACGCCATCGGATTAAAAGCTCCGGGGCTGCCGGACACGGTGATGATTGAGGTACGCGACGCCGGCGCACGGCTCAACACGTACCATCGCGACCCCTTGCACCTGACCATCGATCTGCATTCGTATATCCACGGAGAGAAAGGACGGATATATATTCCTTCGGATGCCTTAAGGCGCAGTATCAGCGATATTTTGCAAGGTACGAGCCGCCTGATTGAGACGCAGCCGGAGGACATCACCTGTGATTTCTTCACCGAACAGGAGAAGAGCGTGCTTCTGGTGTTCAGAGGCGACCTGAAAACCGCCAATGAGTACCAGATCATCGGTCAACCGACGCTGGCTCGCAAACGAATGAAGATCTTCGGCGACGAGAAAACCCTCTCCGCCATCGACACGCTCTACACGGAGCCACAAGACCTCAGCGAAGTCAGCGACACCATACGTGTGCGCTGCGCCCTCGAGGTGCCACAAGGCGTCCGCGCAGAGGAAGACAGCGTAGAGTTGTGCATCATCGCCGAGCGCTTTACGGAGAAGAAATTCACCATTCCGGTACATATAAAAGGCGTACCGGAGGGCTATCACATTCGCCTTTTCCCCAAAGAAGTAGAAGTGAGCGTGCGAGTTGGAATGAATCATTTCAGCCAAGTCAAAGCCAATGACATCCATGCCACGTGCGCCTATTCGCCGGAACGAACCGACAAGTTAGATGTGGAAATCAGCTACACTAACCCTTATATCACTGCCGCCTGGGCCTATCCCGGCGTAGTGGAATTTATTTTAGAGCAATGAGAAAAATTCAGATGGTTGACCTGCAATCGCAGTATCAGCGAATCAAGCAGGATATAGACGCCGGAATCCAGGAAGTGATTGATTCCGCAGCGTTCGTTAAAGGTCAGAAAGTGTCGGATTTTCAGGCACATCTGGAGGCCTATACCGATGCCAAACACGTGATCAACGTCGGTAACGGAACCGACGCGTTGCAGATAGCGCTGATGGGTCTTGGCCTGAAGCCGGGGGATGAGGTGATCACACCGACCTTCACTTTTATCGCCACTGCAGAAGTAGTAGCCCTCTTAGGCTTGACGCCGGTGGTAGTAGATGTAGAATGGGAGACGATGAATATGGATATCGAATCCGTCCGCAAAGCCCTCACCCCGCGTACCAAAGCGATTGTGCCAGTACACCTGTTCGGCCAGTGTGCGAACATGGAAGCGATCATGGCTATCGCCAAAGAGCATCACCTGTTCGTCGTGGAAGATGCATGTCAGGCTATCGGCGCGAGATATACGTTTGCTAACGGCGAGACGAAGCAGGCCGGCACGATGGGACACATCGGCTGCACCAGCTTCTTCCCATCCAAGAACCTCGGCTGCTACGGAGACGGAGGCGCTATCTTCACCAACGAT
This sequence comes from Bacteroidales bacterium UBA3717, assembly GCA_002372695.1. Taxonomy (GTDB): domain Bacteria; phylum Bacteroidota; class Bacteroidia; order Bacteroidales; family Paludibacteraceae; genus Colicola. The sequence continues at coordinate 12,666 of DFHS01000032.1, read as the reverse complement.
GACGATCTGGCCACGCGCATGCGAGCGATTGCCAACCATGGTATGGTCGTTCGTTACCACCATGACATGATCGGAGTGAACAGTCGTCTGGATAGTATTCAGGCAGCCGTGCTGGATGCCAAACTGCCCCACCTGGATGAGTATATCGCTGCCCGTCAACGTGCGGCGGCCTATTACGACGAAGCCTTTGGTGGCAACGACAAAATACTCATCCCGGGTCATGAAGCGCATTCGACCCACGTCTATCACCAATACACCCTGCGCGTAGTAGGAGCCGACCGCGACAAACTGCGTGAAGGATTAGCCGAACGCGGGATTCCGGCGATGATCTACTACCCGGTTCCGCTGCACCAACAGAAAGCGTACCTCGATCCGAGATACAAAGACGGCGATTTCCCTGTCGCTGAGAAATTAGCAGCTTGCGTCCTGTCGCTGCCGATGCACACGGAGCTGGACGACGAACAGTTAGCTTATATCACCACTTCCGTTCTGGAACTAATCGGATAAATTATGCAAAAATTCGGTCTCTCTCAAACCCTAACGCAGACAACCAAGTTGTCGCCCGCACAGATTCAGGTAATTCGTATGCTCGAGTTGCCTTCTATCGAGTTGAACCAACGTATCAATGAGGAGTTGCAGGAGAACCCTGCCTTGGAAGAGGGCCGCGATGAGAGCCCGGAAGCATTGAACGAGGGCTACGATGAGTTCGACGAGAACTATCAGCCCGACGATGGTTTTGAGAACGGACGCGACCGCGACCCGCTGCAAAACGAGGACTTCAACTACGAGCAGTATGTCTCCGACGACGAGACGCCGAGTTATATGCTTCGTCAGCAACAAAGTCCGATAGATGAGGACCGCCGAGAGGTGCCTATCATCGGAGGAAGCAGCCTTATTGAGGAGCTGAAAGCGCAGGTCTATCTGACGAAGATGACCAAGCCGCAGCGCCACGTGGCGAAATGGGTGTTGGGAAACATTGACGACGATGGCTATCTGCGCCGCACGACAGAACAGCTGGTGGACGACCTTATGTTTCAGGAGCAGATCACCATCACAGACGAAGAGATGGAGTCTATCGTCCGCCAGATCAAGGAGTTTGATCCTCCCGGCATCGCCAGCGCGAATCTGCAGGAGTGCCTTCTCAAGCAACTGGAAAGCAAACCTCAGACACCCACAGTGGAATTGGCCCGTCAGATTCTGGCAGACCATTTTGATGACTTTTCCAAGCACCATTATGACAAGATTACACAGCGTATCGGCTGCTCGGACGAGGCGTTCCAGGAGGCTGTGCAGGAGATTGTGCACCTGAATCAGAAACCCGCTAATGCCTTCACCGGCAACATGTACGAGACCCAGCGAGAGACGATCATCCCGGATTTTACGATAGAGGAACGCGATGATGAGTTATTCGTCGTTCTCAATACCGGCGACATCCCGGAGCTGCACGTCAGCCGCGAATACTCCAACATGCTGGCGGAGTACAGCGCGATGCCGAAGACCAAGGAGACCCGCGAAGCGGCGCAGTTCATCAAGCAGAAACTGGACTCCGCTCAGTGGTTCATTGACGCTATCAAGCAACGCAACGAGACGCTCATGAAGACCATGACCGCGATCCTCAAGGCGCAGTATGACTTCTTCCTCGACGGCGAAGAGACCAGCCTCAAGCCCATGATCCTGCAGGACATAGCGGACCGTACCGGCTACGACGTCTCCACCATCTCCCGCGTGAGCAACAGCAAGTACGTCCAGACACGGTTCGGCATCTACCCGCTGAAGTATTTCTTCTCGGAGTCGATGACCAACACCGACGGAGACGAGGTCTCCACCCGTGAGATCAAGAAGAAACTGCAAGAGATAGTCGATGCGGAAGACAAACGTAACCCTTTGACGGACGAGCAGTTAGTGGAAATCATGGCGCAAAACGGCTACCCTATTGCCCGTCGTACCATCGCCAAATACCGTGATTTATTAGGAATCCAACCGGCTCGCATGCGTAAAAGTCTATGACAAAAATCCTGGACATGATAGCCAAAACCCTGAGCGTGGTACTCTACCCGCTTTTCGTGCCGACATACGGCATAGCGCTCTTCTGCTATGCCTATTCGCTGCACGTAGCCCCGCTTGCCGGGGTCTGGGTGGCGGTGGCTGTTATCGGGACGTTTATCCTCACCTGCCTGCTTCCTATCACGGCCATCTGGATCATGATGAAGAAAGGCGAGGTGAAGGACCTGAACATCGACAACCCGCGCGAGCGTACGATTCCGTATTTATATTCCGCTTTGGGATTTGGTTTCTGGAGTTATCTGTTGGTACAGGTTCTCCATGCACCCATTTTCATCAGTTGTGTAGCGATAGGCGGCACGCTGGCAATCGGCTTGGTCGCCATCATCAACCGATGGTGGAAGATCAGCGCGCACCTCACCGGATTAGGAGGGCTCGTCGGAGGGCTTCTCAGTTATTGTCTGGGACTTGGAGCCTATCCCACGTGGGGCACGCTATGCCTTTTCTTAGGTCTGTCATGGACGCTGATGTGGGCGCGGCTGTACCTCAACGCTCACACACCCGCACAGGTCTCCGCCGGATGGCTACTCGGCTTGACGTGCACGTTTGTTCCTTATTGTATTCTCTATTATGCGCTATAAGAAATTTTATATATTCCTCCTCTGCTTATCCGCCTGGATCGGGGTACAAGCACAGGGCCTGAGCGAAGAGGCGCAGATATCCCTGTTGACCTGCACGCCTGGCAAAGAACTCTACGCGCGCTATGGACATACGGCGATACGCGTGCAGGACCCGCAGAACCGGATGGATCTGGTCTTCAACTACGGGATCTTCGATTTCAACACCGACCATTTCTACTGGAAATTTGTGAAAGGCGAGACTTGGTATGAGTTAGGCGCAACGACGATGCCCTGGTTCATGCTCGAGTACGAAGAGGAGCACCGGCCTGTCTACGAGCAGGTGTTGAACCTCACTCCTTCGCAGCGAAATGAGATCTGGCAGGCTCTGGTTCGCAACTACGAACCCGAGAACCGGCAATACCTCTATAATTTCGTCTTTGACAACTGCGCCACACGGCCTTACTTGTTGATACAGAAGGCTTTAGGCGACACTATCCATTCGGACTACACCGGCTTTACCGGTACTACTTACCGCCGTTTCATCCGCCGATATACGGGTTCATTAACTTGGGCGAACGCGGGTATCAACCTGCTCTTCGGTCCCAAAGCCGACAAACCGATGAGTAGCGACCAGCGGCTCTTCCTGCCCGAAGAACTTATGCTATACATGGCGCAAGCGCGCTTAAGCGACGGTACGCCGTTGGTTCGCGAAGGACAGATCGGCACCTTCGAACGGCCGCACACGCCGTGGTACGCCTCATGGCCTTTCGGTTTAGCTCTCTATTTCCTTTTCGTGGCTGGCATCAGTTATTGGGACCGCCGCCGCATGAAACGCTCAAGGTGGCTGGAGATAGTTGTCGGCATCCCGTATATACTACTGCTGATTTTAGTGACGTTTTTGACATTTTTCTCCTGCCATCCGCTCGTCGGATTCGGATGGAGATTGTTAATCCTTCCTTTGACACATCTATGCGCAAGATTCATATATATATTACGTTAATAGCCCTCCTGACGGCTCTTCCGCTGTTCGCAGCCCCGCGGCTGACGGTAGTCGCTGTGGTGGACGGACTGACTTCAGAAAACCTCGCAACCTTGCGGCCGTACTGGCAACAAGGCGGTCTCCGCACACTCAGTGAGGAGGCTTTCCAGACCCGCGTCACGTATCCGCATCTCGTCTTCGGAGGCAATGAGACGACCGCGACGCTCATGACAGGTGTCACCCCGGACCGGCATGGTTATACCACCGACCTGTATTTCTCCCGTTCCGACAGAAAGACCCACTCCATGCTCGAAGATCCTTCTGTCAGAGGTATCGGCACGCAGGAGCATCTCTCTGCCAAAGCCCTGCTCTCGCAGACCATGACGGATCGCATGCGTCTCAGCTATCCTTCCGCGAAGATCTACGCTATCGGCATTCAGGGTCCCACGACCATCCTTCTGGCGGGTCACTGTGCCAACGCGTGTTGTTGGCTCAGCGAGAAAGAACTGCAATGGGTAGCTACTGCGGCTTACACAGAGGGCCTGCCTTCTTCCGCCTATGAGCAGAACAAGATGATGCGCGTCTCTTCCATGGCGGCCCGGCAATGGACTCCGCGCATGGATATCCTCACCTATACTTCCCCCACGGAGCAAGAGCGGAAGAAAAGTTTCTTGTACGACGTGAAGGACGTACTCCTGCATTCGCCCGAAGCGAACACCTTAGTCATCGAACTGGCGCTGGCGATCCAGCGGGACGAGAAACTCGGTATGGATGCCACGCCGGACATGCTCATGCTGCAGCTCAACACTCTGAGTCCCACCGCACAATCCGACCGCATCGCCTCTGCCGAACACGAAGATATGTACCTCCGCCTCAATCAGGACTTAGGCTTCCTCATGGAGCAGTTGGACAAACGTATCGGCCGCAGCAACTACCAGATCCTCGTGGTCGGCAGACCTATCAAAGGCACGGACGCGCAGACCCTGAGCGACATTCACATGCCTGTGCATACTTTCAACGCCGACCGCGCGGCAGCCCTCACCGGCACGTATCTCATGGCGCTTTACGGACACGAGCGATGGGTCGATGGCGTCTATGGACAGTCCATCTACCTCAACCGAACCCTCATCGAGCAGAAACGCCTGCACTTAGAGACCCTGCAACGCCAAGTGGCGAATTTCCTCATGGATTTTGAGGGAGTGCAGATTGCCATGCCGGGCCACGAAGCTATGAACTATCCTTACCTGGGTTCATCCCTCTGCAAGCGCCACACCGGCGATGTGGTTTATCTACTCCAACCCGGATGGCGGATGATGCAGGATGAGAAAAAGACCGTGGATCACGTCATCGACGACAACCCCGCCTCGCCCCTTTTGCTCTGGAGCGGAGCTATCCGGCCTATGCCGCAAGGAAACCTCGATGCCACCAATGTTGCTGATCTCATCTTTTGAAAATGACCAATAGTAAATGACTAAATAGTAAATAATATGATTTATCACGAGATTAAAGTTAAGTATGATCGCCAGACCGGAGAGGACAACCCCGGCAAAGTAAAAGAGACCTATCTCATAGACGGCGCTGTCAGTTTTGCGGACGCAGAGAACTGCCTCATGGAGGAAATCAAGCCCTTTATTTTCGGCGATTGCGAAGTGCAGAACTGCAAACGCTCGCAGTTCTTTGAGACCTTTGCCAACCCCGATGGCGCTTTCTGGTACAAAGCCCGCGTGGAGATGATTACCATCGACGGCGAGAAAGAGACCCGTAAGAATGTAGCGGTTCTGATTGAGGCGAACACCCTCACAGACGCCGCAGAAGCGCTCAAACAAGCCCTCAATTCGTATGATTGTGAGTTGATATCCATCGCGAAAACACCGATCGTCGATATCCTCCACGCCGTACAATAATGCCACTACAGTTCGACATACGAGCCATTCTTCGGGAGAAAGCCCCCAAGGCGCATGTACCGGATTTCCTCATCCGGTATTTGGAGCGCATCGTACATGTGAAGCAGATGAATGCCTTCCTGCGCAAGTACCCTGATCTGGAGGGATACGACTTCATCCGCCGTGTGCTCGATGAGGAGTTATGTTGTACCGCCTCTATCGAAGGTATGGAAAACATCCCCACCGACGGCAAACCGGTTATCTTCGTTTCCAACCACCCCTTAGGCGGCTTGGATGGCATGATTATCGCGCAGATGATTCACGAGTCCCGAAAAGAGAAGCGCGAACTCAAAGTCATCGTCAACGAGCTGCTGATGTTCATGAAACCCATTGCAGGCCTTTGGGCACCGGTCAGCAAAACCGGCTCGCTGAGCAAGGAACAAGTCCTTCAGCAGCAAGCCATGTGGGAATCCGAGAAAGACGTCTTGACCTTTCCCGCGGGCGCATGCAGCCGCCTCCAACGCATCAACCATACATGGTCGATCCAGGACCTGGAATGGCAAAAGAACTTCATCCAGCGGGCCCGGGAGTACCAGCGGGACATAGTGCCCATCTATTTTGAGGGGAAAAACAGCCGCTTCTTCTACGCCCTCGCGTACATCCGCAAACTGCTGCATATCCCCGTCAATATCGAGATGCTCTACCTCGTGGACGAGATGTACGGCGCGCATGGTAAACACTTCCGCGTGCATGTCCTGCCGCCTATACCCTATACCACTTTTGATAATTCGAAAACACCCAAACAATGGGCTCAATATGTAAAATCTATTGTATATGCAAGCAATAATTCCTGAAGTTGACAGAGACCTCCTGGAGAAGGAGTTGGAGGGGCATTTGCTCCGTCCGTCTAACAAGGCGGACGACCTCATCTATGACATCACTTCGCACGAATGCCCCAACGTCATGCGTGAGATTGCGCGGCTGCGCGAAATCAGCTACCGCGACGGTGGAGGAGCTACCGGGCGGGAGATGGACATAGATGAGATGGACACGATGCCCAAACCCTATCACCAACTCCTCGTCTGGGATCCGACCAACAGACAGATCATCGGCGGCTACCGATACCTCTTTGGCAGCGAAGCGGAGATTCGAGACGGACAACCGTTCATCACCTCCGCTCACCTCTTCCATTACTCGGAGCGCTTTATCCGCGACTACCTGCCCAAGACCATTGAGTTCGGCAGGGCGTTCGTCCAACCGATGTACCAGAAACGCGAGATGGGTGTCAAGGCGCTCTTTGCCTTGGATAACATCTGGGACGGTATTGGCGCAATCATGCACAACCACCCGCAGCTCCAGTATATGATCGGCAAAGTGACCATCTACCCGGACTACAACGCCACGGCGCGCGAGTTGATTTACGCTTATCTCGACCGTTTCCACCGAGGCGAAGAAGGACTCATCGCACCCTATCACCCGCTGCCGCTGCCGACGATCGACAAGCCCTTTGAGGGCACCGATCCGCAGGAGAACTACCATATTCTCCAGCATGCCGTGCGCGAACAAGGGACCGTCATTCCGCCAATGTTCTCCGCCTATCTCAACATCACCAACGACCTGCAGTTCTTCGGCAATGCCATTAACGACGAGCTGGCAAATGTCTATGAGACAGGAATCATGGTGGACCTCAACACCGTCTATCAGGAGAAAAAAGAACGCTATATCACACCGTATATCCAATGGCTGAACCAACAATAATGCCGACGGACTTCTCTATTACTAATAATATACGGAACGTGCGTGCGCATATACCCGCGCACGTCACGCTCGTGTGCGTGAGTAAGTTCCATCCCGTAGAGGCGATTCGCGAAGCGTACGATGCCGGAGAGCGACATTTCGGCGAGAGCAGAGTCCAGGAACTCAAACAAAAGGTCCCGCTCCTGCCCAACGACATCCACTGGCATTTCATCGGACATCTCCAGACCAACAAAGTGCGCGACCTGCTCAAACTCCGCCCGTACCTCATCCATTCCGTGGACTCCGAACGACTCTTGAACGCACTCAACGAAGAGGCGATCAAGCAAGGGATCGTCCAAAATATCCTGCTCGAAATCCACGTAGCCAAAGAAGAGACAAAAACGGGGTTAAGTAAGACTCAAGTAAGACTAATCCTAGACCATAGCGCTACTGTTTGGCATGGATTACGCATCGTTGGACTCATGGCGATGGCGACAAACACCGACGACGAGACCGAAATCCGCCGCTGCTTTAATCTGACAGCGAGCCTTGCGAGCGATCTGTCAGCGAAGCGGTCTGTGTTCTGTCAGGCGCAACCGGTCTTATCCATGGGCATGTCCGACGACTACAGGATAGCTATCGAGTGCGGCTCCAACATGGTTCGCATCGGCTCCACCATCTTCGGCGAAAGGACATATAAATGATAAATGACAAAATGGTACATGATAAAATGGTAAATAGTCAAAAAATACGTGCAGTATTTTTTGACCAAGATGGTGTGCTTTTTGACTCCATGCCTTGCCATGCCAAGGCTTGGGAGATGGCGATGAACGAGAACGGAGTGCCTTATACCGCCATGGACTGTTACCGCAACGAGGGCAGAACCGGTTCCGGCGTCATCAACGAGATCTACCAGCGCCTCCACGGTACCGACGCGCCGCAGGAACTGATTGACCATATTTACAACACCAAGTCCAATTATTTCCTCCAACTCAATAAAGGCGAACTACCTGCCCTCATTCCCGGGGTGCGCGATGTGCTGCAATACCTGCACAAGAACGGCATCCAATGTTGGGTCGTTACCGGTTCGGGCCAACGCAACCTCATCAATTCGCTCAACGACACTTTCGATGGGGTCTTCACGGGCATCATCTCTGCCTTTGATGTGAAGTACGGCAAGCCGAATCCCGAACCGTACCTCAAAGCCTGGGAGCGTTCCGGTTTCAAAAAAGAGGAATGTATGGTGGTGGAGAATGCTCCTTTGGGAACGCGTGCCGCGAAAGCCGCAGGACTCTTCACTTGCGCCGTGAATACGGGTATTCTGCCCGACGCTGACTTGGAAGCGGAGCACGCCGACAAAGTCTTCCCGAACATGGCGGCGCTTCTCAAATGGCTGCAAGATTCTGCCATTTTGTCAGTCTGAACGCATTTGGAACATAGTTTGTGTATTGTTTAGTGAACTAGTACTCTAGTACCCTAGAACTCTAGTACCCTAGTAAATTATAACTAAACGATATACAACTATGAACACGAACAATTACAATTCCAACAACCAGAACGAGAACCTCAAGAAGTTCGCTATCAACCTCTGTGAGCGGGCTCGAGAGGGGAAGTTAGACCCCGTCATCGGACGTGATGACGAGATCCGGCGTGTGCTCCAGATCCTGAGCCGCCGTACGAAGAACAACCCGATCCTCATCGGCGAACCGGGTGTCGGTAAGACTGCCATCGCGGAAGGCCTCGCCCATCGTATCGTACGCGGCGATGTGCCCGAGAACCTGAAAAAGAAACAGATCTACTCCCTCGATATGGGTGCCCTTATTGCGGGTGCGAAGTACCAGGGTGAGTTTGAGGAGCGACTCAAAGGCGTCGTCAACGAAGTAGTGGCAGCGGCCGGAGAGATCATCCTTTTCATCGATGAGATACACACCCTCGTCGGAGCAGGAAAGTCAAGCGGCGCCATGGACGCAGCGAATATCCTGAAACCGGCTTTGGCACGTGGCGATCTGAGAGCCATCGGTGCTACTACCCTCGATGAGTATCAGAAGTATTTTGAGACCGATAAAGCCCTTGAGCGGCGGTTCCAGAAAGTGATGGTCGATGAGCCGGACGAGGCAGCGACGATCTCTATTCTCCGTGGTCTGAAAGAGCGCTACGAGACCCACCACAAGGTGCGTATCAAAGACGATGCCATCATCGCAGCTGTAACTCTCTCCGCGCGGTATATAACCGATCGTTTCCTGCCGGATAAGGCGATTGACCTCGTCGATGAAGCCGCAGCCAAACTGCGTCTGGAAGTGGACTCCAAGCCTGAAGAGATCGACTCGCTCGACCGTCAGATCAAACAATTGGAGATCGAGCGCGAAGCGATTAAGCGCGATAAGGACGAAGTCAAACTCAAAGCCATTGAAGCACAGTTGACGGAGCTGAAAAAGCAATCCGACGAACTCAACGCACGGTGGAACAAAGAGAAAGGATACGTGGCTACCATCCAGAATGAGAAAGCACGTATCGAGACCCTCAAACACCAGGCGGAAGTAGCCGAGCGCGAAGGCGATTACGGCAAGGTAGCGGAAATCCGGTACAGCCAGATCCCTGCCGCCGAAGCGAACATCAAAGCCGCTCAGGACACTCTGCATCAGCTCGGTACCGATTCCCTCATCAAAGAGGAAGTCGATGAAGACGATATAGCCGAAGTAGTAGCCCGTTGGACGGGTATTCCGGTAGCAAAGATGATGCAGTCCGAGCGCGACAAACTGCTCCATCTGGAGGAAGAGCTCCATAAACGTGTCATCGGCCAAGACCAAGCCATTGAAGCGGTCTCCGACGCTATCCGTCGTAGCCGTGCAGGACTCCAGGATCCCAAACGTCCTATCGGTTCGTTCATCTTCCTTGGTACCACCGGTGTCGGTAAGACCGAGTTGGCAAAAGCCCTTGCGGATTACCTCTTCGACGACGAGAATATGATGACGCGTATCGATATGTCCGAGTACCAGGAGAAGTTCTCCGCGACGCGACTCATCGGTGCGCCTCCGGGATACGTGGGCTACGATGAAGGCGGACAGCTGACCGAAGCCATCCGGCGTAAACCCTACTCCGTCGTCCTCTTCGATGAGATTGAGAAAGCGCACCCCGATGTCTTCAACGTCCTGCTGCAAGTGCTCGATGACGGTCGTCTGACGGATAACAAAGGTCGTTTGGTCAATTTCAAGAACACCTTGATTATCATGACTTCCAACCTCACGGAGGAGCAACTCCGCGCACAGGTTCGACCGGAGTTCATCAACCGTATCGATGAGATCATCCACTTCTCTGAACTCACCGAGTCGGATATCAAAGCAGTCGTCGGTCTGCAAGTGAGCCGCATCCACAAGATGCTCGAAGACCAAGGTATCGACCTCCGCGTCACGGACGATGCGATCAACTATATCGCCAAGGAAGGCTACGACCCGCAGTTCGGTGCACGGCCTGTCAAGAGAGCCCTCCAGCGCCTCGTCCTCAACGAGCTGTCCAAGGCTATCATCGGCGGCAGAGTTGATCAATCCAAACCCGTCATCGTCGAGCTCCGCGACGGCGAACTCAAGTTCCGCAACTAACGGATTTTTATGGTAACTTTTTTACCATAATCAATCACTAATTTTCAAAAAATGGCATACAAATTTGCGTATGTCATTTTTTTTGTGTACCTTTGCACCCGCAAAGGTTTGAATGATGTCCACACGGAGTAACGAAATATCACTATTCCTTGCATTTTGTATTGAACAATACAAGCAACGGCACAATTTAACAGGTGAGCAATCCATGCGCATCCTTGACCAATATGGCGTTCTGGAATATCTGGAAGCAGACTATGAACCGTTACACACCCAAAGCGCGCAGTGGATTATGGAAGATATTGACGAATTTATCAATAAAAGAAAGCAATGAGAGTCTATCACGGCAGTTTGGAACGTGTTCCGACACCTGAAATACGTCGGGCAACCCGTACGCTTGACTACGGGACGGGCTTCTATACCACCACTTCCGCTAAACAAGCAGAAGACTGGGTGCGCAAACGCATGGGAGATAGCGGAGTTAGAAAAGGCTACGTCAATGAGTACGAATTGGACTTGGAAGCCCTGAAACAGTTCCATTGTGCTTTTTTCGATTCTCCGACAGACGAGTGGCTGGAGTTTGTCATGAATAACCGTTTGGACCGCAATTTTACACACAATTACGATGTGGTATATGGTCCGGTTGCTAACGATCGCGTTTATGCTTGTTTCACATTGTACGAAGGCGGAGTAATGAGCAAGGAGAACTTACTTGTGGAACTGCGCACTTACGAGTTAGTGGATCAATATCTATTCCATACAGAACAAGCTCTCACTGCGTTGACATTTATAAAAGCAAAGGAGATACTACCATGAGCGAGATAACACAAGAAAATCTGTATTTACTTCTGCCTTTCAAAGTAAGTTGGGTGGCAGACATGTTAGCAGAGGATGAGCATATCAGTACGATAGAAGCCATCCGCCGTGTATATTCTTCCGCCATGTATAAGCAATTGGAACAGGAGAGTACCAAACGCTGGCACGAAGGCCCTGTGTCTTTGTATCAAACCATATAATGACCTCTCGTCACTCACTGACGTTAAATTAGGGCAACCCATGTCTGCTGGCACCGACAGCGTAAAAAAGCGGTGACATTCACGATTTATACAAATAAAGTACATTCAAATATCCATAATTAACGAGACTGTCTGGGTAACTCAGGAGCAGATGGTTGCCCTTTTTGGTAAAGCAAAATCTACTATTAGTGAACATCTCAAGCATATTTTCGAAGAAGGAGAATTGAGCCAAAATTCAGTTGTTCGGTTTTTCCGAACTACTGCCGCTGATGGCAAATCATACAATATCGCATATTACAACCTTGATGTTGTCATTTCTGTTGGGTATCGTGTTCATTCCGTGCAAGGTACACGTTTCCGTCAATGGGCTACTCAGCGCATTCACGAATACACCATCTATCGTCAGCGAGAGATGAACCAATTAGAGTCCGACTATGATCGCGCCATACGACAGTTATCTATCTTCAGTGGCTCTACTGAGCAACTCTCAGGCGAAACATCAATAGATGAAGAATAAAGGTTACTTTTGGCAAATGGATGTCATTAATAGATAAATGATCACAACGGAGAGTGCCGAAAGAATTGTTCATCACTTCCACCGACCGATGAGCGGGAGAAGACCTAAAATGGGAGACGATTTCACATATTCAAATAATCCAGACAGTGTTTGGAAAATTGAAAAATAGGCAAAAATGCACGATATATTTAGGCAGAGTTTCGGAGACGAGGCTCTGTTTTTTTGTGCCTGCTTTTCTGCCCGTAGATGCATCAAAATATGCAAAAATCAAAAATACTTTCCTATATATTTGCGTATTTCAAAAATTATTTGTAATTTTG